>NZ_JAVDSR010000006.1:0-253078 GCF_031455455.1 Stenotrophomonas sp. 1337
GGCTGCCGGCCAGCGGCCGGCACTACCGTGCCCGTTTACCGGAAGGGCTGGCGCTCCTCCAGCAACACAGTTGCTACAAGGACGTACTTGCGGCGACCCCGCAATCCGACACCGCCCCGACCACCCACGGATAGCCCGCTTTGGACGTTGACGTTGACGTTGACGTTGACGTTGCTCTGGCTTGTAGCGGGTGCAGGGCGCAGCCCTGCCTCCAACCCTCATGCAAACAGCGGTGCCTGTCGCTGCTCCAGCCGCAACAACGCCGCTTTGGTTTCCAGGCCGCCACCGAAACCGGTCAACGTACCGTTGCTGCCGATCACGCGATGGCACGGCAGCACGATCGGCAACGGATTGCGGCCATTGGCCGCGCCGACCGCACGGGTCGCCGTCGGCTGGCCCAGCTGCTGCGCCAGCTGCAGGTAGCTCCAGGTCTGGCCGAAGGGAATCGACGCCAGCGCATGCCAGACGCGCAGCTGGAACGGCGTGCCATGCGGTGCCAGCGCCAGGTCGAAACCGCTGCGCTCACCGTGCAGGTACTGCAGCAACTGTTCGCGCGCCTCCGGCAATGCGCCGGGCGCGTAATGCCAGTGCTCGCGGCCGCGCGCAGGATGGCGGTTTTCCGGGAACAGAACGTGGGCCAGGCCATTCTCATCCCCGGCGATGGTCAGTTCACCGATCGGTGTATCGAAGCGATCGAACAACAGGTTCATGAGGGTTCTCCAACGAAAGTGCCGGACAGGTGCCACAGATGCAGCACGGCATAGGCGCGCCATGGTCGCCATGATTGCGAACGGGCCTCGGTGGCACGTTCGCTGAGGCGCTGGCCCTGTGCATGGCCCAGCACCTGCTGCAGCACCAGGTCACCGGCGGGGAAGGCATCAGGCTGGCCGAGCCCACGCAGGGCAATGTACTGCGCCGTCCACGGGCCGATGCCGGGCAGGGCCACGCAGCGGGCGACGAATTCCTCCAGTGCCTGCCCCGGCCCGAAGTCCAGCTGGCCGCTGGCGCAGGCTGCGGCGAGGGCGCGCACGGTGGCGGCGCGGCTGCGTGGCAGGCCGATCGATTCCAGCGGCGCGTCGGCCAGTACGTCCGGCGCTGGAAACTGACGGTCGAATTCGGACGGCATGCCGGGCAGGTGCGCACCGTAGGCATCGACCAGCCGGCGCGCGAACGTGGTGGCCGCGGCCACGCTGACCTGCTGGCCCAGCACCGCGCGCACGCCCACCTCGAAGCCGTCCCATCCGCCTGGCACGCGCAGGCCGGGGCGCTCGGCGATGCCGCGCGCCAACAGAGGTTCATCGCCCAGCGCGGCGTGCACCTGCTGCAGGTCGGCGTCCAGGTCGAACACACGGCGCACGCGGCGCACGATGTCCGGAATCAGGCGTGGGTCGACCGCGCCCAGTTGCAGGCGCAGCTCGGGCCGCTTCGGGTCGGCGGTGACGCGCAGCAGGGCGGGGCGCTCGGCTGTGCCCAACACGCGCTGGTAACTGTCTTCCCCGATCAGTTCGATGCCGGGCAGGCTGCGCTTGCGCAGGAAGGCCAGCATGCGGGGGAAATCCAGCGGCGGTCGATAGCCCAGGCGCAGCACCAGCCCGCCATCGTCGGCGGCCAGGGGATGGTGTTGGCGGCGCAGTACGGTAGGCGCCATGCCGCAGCCCTGCAGGAATGCCGTATTGAAGCGGCGCAGGCTGTTGTAACCAGCGGCCAGTGCCACGTCAGTCACCGGCAGCGTGGTTTCGGTCAGCAGCTGCTTGGCCAGCAGCAGGCGATGGGTTGCGTGGATCTGCCCTGGCGTTGCGCCCAGCCGTTCGACGAACAGGCGTTGCAGCTGGCGTGCGCTGAGGCCGATCTTTCCTGCCAGCTCGGCCACCGGCTGGTCCTGCAGGAAGCCGGCATGGATCAGCGCCAGGGCACGCTGCACGGCCTGTCCGGCCAGCGCCTGTTGTGCCAGCGGGGCCAGCTCGGGGCGGCAGCGCAGGCAGGGGCGATAGCCGGCGGACGCAGCGGCTGCTGCCGTGGGGAAATAGGTGATGTTGCGCGGCTTCGGTGGCGGCGCCGGGCACACCGGCCGGCAGTAGATGCCGGTGCTGCGCACGGCGGTGAAGAATACGCCGTCGAAGCGCGCATCGCGGGCCAGGCGGGCGCGATCGCAGGCGGCAGTGTCGAGGGCGAGTGCGGTATCCATGGCACCAGTCTAGGCGCCTGCGGGCGGTAGTACTCGCCATATTCGGACATGGATGCTGGAGGGGCCTGGCCGGGCTGCGCCCGGCACCCGCAAAGGCAACGGCAACGGCAACAGCGGGCTAGCCGTGGGATGGCGGGGTGGGTCCGGTTGCAGGGGACGCTGCAAGTACGTCCCTGTAAGCTCGGTCGCGCCATCCATGGCGCTCACGCCCCCGCAACCGGACCCACCCCGCCTTCGACAGACTTCCGCGAACTGTCGAAATGGCATGGCCTGCTCTTGGTGGGTGTCGACCTTGGTCGACATGTAGATCCACGCCATGCGTGGATGGGAAGGGGGAAGACACTGGAATGGGAAATGACGGTGCGTGAGGGTCAGAACAGGTTCAGTGGCGGGCGCTGAATGCGCGTCGTGGACGGGTAGACTGTGGTTCTTGCCTGTCTGAATCCGGTTGCCCGATGTCCGCCAAACTCCGCTGGTTGCCCCTGTTGTGCCTGGCCCTGGCGGGCTGCAGCCAGTTGGAGAACCCCGGCAACGTCACCGCTGCCGACAAGGCCACGCGGGCTCCGGCCAGCGATGGCGAAAACATGGTGTCGATCAATGCCGCCGATGCGCCGCCACCGCCGGCACAGGCGCGCAGCCGGGCTGATCGGCCCTGGCCGCAGGCGCAGCTGGAAAACGGCAAGGCCTGGGTCAGCTGCACCACCGATTACGCCGGCGACGGCGGCGATGGCATTGAACTGGAAGGCCTGCAGCGCGAACAGCTGAAGCAGGCGCTGGCGCCGTGCGCCGAGCGTGGCCTGCTGCGCGTGCGCTACAACGGCAAGATCAACCCCGGGTTTGCCGAGATGATGTGGCGGCTGGCCGTGGTCGCCGACGAGCTGCAGATCCACAAGCGCATCCTGGATCTGGATTCCAGCGGTGGCCAGGTGGAATCGGCCATCGTTGCCGGCGACAGCATCGGCGAATCCGGCTGGACCATCTGGGTGCGCGAGGGCTCGATCTGCCACAGCGCCTGCGTGTTCGTGCTGGCTGCCGGCGACAACCGGTTGTTGACCGGCAAGGTCGGCATCCACCGCATGATGCGCATCAGTTCCAAGGCCACTTCGCGCGCGGAACTCAACCGCGAGCTGCACGAGGTCTATGACAACGTGAAGGATTATCTGCAGCGCAATGGTGTGGCGGTGGGTGTGGCCGACCTGATGATGACCGTGCCCAACCGCAGCCTGCGCCTGCTGACGGCCGAAGAGCTTCGCCAGTACGGCCTGGACGGGACCAACGCCGTGCAGGACGACCTGGAGCGGATCAAGCAGATGCGTACCTGCGGCGACGACTTCGTGCAGCGCAAGGATGCGTTCCTGGTGGCGTTCGACCAGCAGTGCAAGCGCGACGGTGCCGACATGGAATCGATCAACAGCTGTGGCCAGTCGCTGAAGCAGCGCTTCGGCTTCCCCGACCCGGTGTGCCCGGAGGAAAGCCCGCTGTCGGAGATCGACGTGGCTACGCTGCCCCCGGCACCGCCGGAGCAGCCGCCGGTGGCCGAGCAGCTGCCCGCGGCATCGGCGGCACCGGCGGGGCGGGCCGAGGCGGGTGCGGTGGAAGGCAGCGTGCAAGCGCGCTGACGGCCCACTCACTGCGCTGGCGTAGACTGCGGTTCTTTCCATCGAACCGGCGGTGTCCATGAAGCGCGTGCTCCTGCTGCTGTCCCTGTTGCCCCTGGCTGCACTGGCGCAAACGCCGGCGCCGGCCACGCCCGCACCGGCCCCGGCTCGCCCCGCGCCGAGCGCACCGACGGCCGCGAAGCCGGCGACCGCTGCCACGCCGGCGCTGAGCCCGGCCCAGCAGGCGCAGGTGCAGAAACAGGACGCGGAAATGGGCAGTGCCGCATTGAAGGCCGCGCAACTGGTCGACGCCAATCGGGCTGGTGAGTTGTGGGACGGCGCCTCGGCGGTTGCCCGCCGCGCAGTGCCCAAGGCGGCCTTCGTCAGCCAGCTTGCGGCAGACCGCACGCGTCTTGGCGCGCTGGCCGGGCGTGGCCAGCCGACCATCACCCGCGTGAAATACGCTGCAGGTGCGGCCGTGCCCGAAGGCCTGTACATCAACGTCAGCTTCCCGACCCGTTTCGCCAACAGCGCGCAGCCGGTACGCGAGCTGGTGTCGTTCCGCTTCGACGAAGACCAGACCTGGCGCCTGGCCGGATACAGCCTGCGCGCATCGGCACCCTGAGGGTTGGTAGCAGATGACTTATTGGTGGAGCCACTTGCAGAAAGATCTGGAAAAACAGCTATGAAGTATCACCTGACAGAGGGGCGGCTTAATTGTCCGGCCGAAGCTTCGGCGGTTGATGGTCTGTCGACACCCTTGGGAGTGGCACTTCCCGAGAGTTACATTGAATTCCTCAGGGCGCACGACGGTGGCGAAGGGTTCATTGGCGATAACTACGTCATTTTCTGGAAAGCAAAAGAGGTGGTCGATTTCAATCGTGAATATGAAGTCGAGACATATGCGCCCGGTATATTTTTGTTCGCTTCTAACGGCGGAGGGGAAGCATATGGGTTTGACGCATTGGATGCAGAAATGCCGATAGTTCGTATTCCGTTTATAGGCATGGATCGTCAGCATGCCATCTCGGTAGCGAGCGACCTTCCCGATCTGTTTGCTCGATTGGCAGACGAAAATGATTGACCTGAATAAGTACTCACGTCCCAAGGGCATGGAGCTGTTCGAGATTAAGCCCGCTATCGTTGGTGGTGATCCGATCAGCCCTGAGAACAAAACCTGGTTGACGAGACAGCAGCACTTTGAGGCTGTGCGTTACTGGAATGAAGTTATAAGCAGCCTGCGCATTAGGCCGAAGTAACAAGCGATCCTCCGATCAACTTTTCGCCGTGGATGAATGATGACAACCGAACTGACGATGCTGGCGTGGGCGATGCTGCTGGGTTTCGTCTACATCTTTGCCGCCTCCACCGTGGTCACCCGCGAGCGCGGGATGAAATGGAACGCCTCCGCACGTGACGACTCGTCCAGGCCGTTGAGTCCACTGGCTGGACGACTGCAGCGGGCGCAATCCAACTTCTTCGAGACCTTCCCGTTCTTCGCCGCCGCTGCGATTGCGGTGGTGCTGGCCGGGCGTGGCAGCGACACCACCGCGCTGGCGGCGCAGGTCTACTTCTGGGCGCGCGTTGTCTACCTGCCGCTGTACGCAGCCGGCGTGCCCTATGTGCGCAGCCTGGTCTGGCTGGTGTCGATCGTGGCGATCCTGGCGATGGTGTTCGCGCTGCTGTGACGCGCAGCTGATCCAGATCAAGGCCGGTCAGGCACGCAGCGCTATGCTGGCCGCGACTGGATCAACGGCAGGAGGCGCGCATGCGCAGGATGGACGTGGTGGTGGTCGGCGCCGGACCGGCCGGGCTGTGCTTTGCGCGCGCGCTGGCCAGCACTGGCCTGCAGGTGGGGCTGGTCGAGGCACAGCCGCGCCAGGCCCTGGCCGAGGCGGCCTTCGACGGCCGCGAAATCGCCCTGACCCATGCCTCGCGGCAAAGCCTGGAACAGCTTGGCCTGTGGCAGCGCCTGCCCGAAGCCGAGGTTGCCGAACTGCGCGACGCGCGGGTGCTGAACGGAGGTTCGCCCTTCGCGCTGACCTTCGCCAGCAGCCAGGTAGATGGCCAGCCGCTGGGCTGGCTGGTGCCCAACCATTTGATCCGCCGCGCGGCCTGGCAGGCGGTGCAGGGCCAGAACGGGCTGGAATTGTTTGATGGCCGCAAGGTGCAGGCGGTACGCGCCGACAGCCAGGGCCACGTGGTGCGCCTGGACGATGGCAGCGAGCTGCATGCGCGGCTGCTGGTATGTGCCGACAGTCGCTTCTCCGGCACCCGCCGCATGCTCGGCATCGGTGCGCAGATGCGTGACTTCGGCAAATCGATGCTGGTCTGCAGGATGCAGGTCGAGCGCGATCACCACCACACGGCGTGGGAGTGGTTCGGCTATGGCCGCACGATGGCGCTGCTGCCGCTCAACGAAGGCCAGGCATCGGCGGTGATCACCCTGCCGCCGCGGCAGATCGAAGCGCTGCTGGCGATGGATGAGATCGCGTTCGGGGACGCCATCAGCGGCTTCTTCGAACACCGCCTGGGACGCATGCAGCCGGTGGCCACGCCACAGGCCTATCCCCTGGTCGGGGTGTATGCGCACCGCTTTGTCGGCGAACGTTCGGCACTGATCGGTGATGCCGCAGTGGGCATGCACCCGGTCACCGCACATGGTTTCAACCTGGGCCTGGCCAGCGCGCAGCGGCTGGCGCAGGGCATCGCCGAGCAGCAGCGACGTGGAGCGGACATCGCCGCGGCCGGCATGCTGGGCCGCTACCAGCGCGGGCATCGGCTGGCGGCGCGGCCGCTGTATGAAGCGACCAATGCGATTGCCAGCCTGTATACCGACGACCGTCGTCCGGCGCGCCTGTTGCGGGCGGCCGGGTTGCGGGTAGCGCAGGGGGTGGCACCGTTCCGGCAGTTGATTGCCGCCCACCTGACCCAGCGCGTGGCCTGACGGCCACGCGGTGACTTACGCGGCGGCCAGGACGCGGATCTGGCTGTCGTTGAACTCGACCACCTGGCCTGCGCGGATCTTGCAGGCCTTGCGCAGCTCGACCTCGCCATCGACCAGCACCAGGCCTTCGCTGATGACCATCTTGGCTTCGCCGCCGCTGGTGACCAGGTCGGCCAGCTTCAGCAACTGCTTGAGTTCGACGTAATCGCCGTCGAGGTCGAATTCGAGGATCTGCATGGAACGGGTTTCCTGGGGCAGGCGCTGCAGGACAGGGCCCGCGGCGGTAAAATGGGCGCCTATTGTGCGCCACGGCGGGCCGTAACGGCATGCCGTTGGCTTCCTGTACACCTTGTTCAGGCACAGTGCGGTATCATTCCGCTCTGAGCGAGTAAAACCTCAGCTCCAACCGAGCAGCGCCAGGGCACGCGATAAGAAGGGCGCCCAAAGCGCGGAATCCCCCTTTTTTTTCGCCTGCCATGCTCGTGGCAGTGCCTTCGGAGTTCCCCATGTCCCAAGAAACCCAAGCGCAGCTGCAGTTCGCGCAGCTCGGCCTGTCCGATTCTGTCATGCAGGCTGTCACTGCCATCGGCTACGAAACGCCGTCGCCGATCCAGGCTGCCACCATCCCGGCGATGCTGGAAGGCCGCGACGTGCTGGGCCAGGCCCAGACCGGTACCGGCAAGACCGCGGCCTTCGCGCTGCCGGTGCTGTCCAACATCGACCTGCAGCAGATCAAGCCGCAGGCCCTGGTGCTGGCCCCGACCCGCGAGCTGGCCATCCAGGTTGCCGAGGCGTTCCAGTCCTATTCCTCCAAGATCCCCGGTTTCCGCGTGCTGCCGGTGTACGGCGGCCAGCCGTACGGCCAGCAGCTGACGGCCCTGCGCCGCGGCGTGCACATCGTGGTCGGTACCCCCGGCCGCGTCATCGACCATCTGAACCGCAGCACGCTGGACCTGTCCGAGCTGAAGACGCTGGTGCTGGACGAAGCCGATGAAATGCTGCGCATGGGTTTCATCGACGACGTCGAAGCGGTGCTGAAGAAGCTGCCGGAGAAGCGCCAGGTGGCGCTGTTCTCGGCCACCATGCCGCCGGCCATCCGTCGTATCGCGCAGACCTACCTGAAGGACCCGGTCGAAGTCACCATCGCGACCAAGACCACCACCTCGGCCAACATCCGCCAGCGCTACTGGTGGGTGAGCGGCATGCACAAGCTGGACGCGCTGACCCGCATCCTCGAAGTCGAGCCGTTCGACGCGATGATCGTCTTCGCGCGCACCAAGGCCGGCACCGAAGAGCTGGCCAGCAAGCTGCAGGCCCGTGGCCTGGCCGCTGCCGCCATCAACGGTGACATGCAGCAGGCCCAGCGTGAGCGCACCATCGCCATGCTGAAGGAAGGCAAGCTGGACATCCTGGTCGCCACCGACGTGGCCGCTCGTGGCCTGGACGTGGAACGCATCAGCCACGTGCTGAACTACGACATCCCGTACGACACCGAAAGCTACGTTCACCGCATCGGCCGTACCGGCCGTGCCGGCCGCAGCGGTGAAGCAATCCTGTTCGCCACCCCGCGCGAAAAGGGCATGCTGCGCCAGATCGAGCGTGCGACCCGCCAGCCGATCGAAGAAATGCAGCTGCCGAGCGTGGAAGCGGTCAACGACAACCGCATCAACAAGTTCACCTCGCGCATCACCGAGACGCTGGGCCAGGGCGGCCTGGACTTCTACCGCCAGCTGCTGGAGCGTTTCGAGTCCGAACAGAACGTGCCGGCCATCGAAGTGGCCGCCGCACTGGCGAAGATGATGCAGGGCGATACCCCGTTCCTGCTGCAGCCGCCGGTGCGTGCACCGCGCGAAGAGCGTGCGCCGCGCGAGCGTTTCGAGCGCACCGAGCGCCCGGAACGTGGCGACCGCAACGAGCGCGGCCCGCGCTTCGAGCGTGGCCCGCGTCGTGACGATGCCGAGGGTGGCTTCGAGCAGCGCCCGCGCCGTGACGTGCCGCCGCGCGGTGCACCGGAGCAGGGCATGGAGACCTACCGCATTTCGGTCGGCCACCAGCATGGCGTGAAGCCGGCCAACATCGTCGGCGCCATCGCCAATGAAGCCGGCCTGGAAAGCCGCTTCATCGGTCGTATCGACATCCACGACGACTTCTCGCTGCTGGATCTGCCGGCACAGATGCCGTCGGACGTGCTGACCCACCTGCAGAAGGTCTGGGTGTCCGGCCAGCAGCTGCAGATGCGCCCGTTGGCGGCCGGAGAAGAGGTCAATCCGGCGTCGCGTCCGTTCAAGCCGCGCTTCGACAAGCGTGGTCCGGGCGGTCCGGGTGGCCCGGGAGCTCCGCGTCGCAGCGGTCCGGGTGGCCCCGGCGGCGACCGCGACAGCCGTCCGCCGCGTCGTGATGGCTTCAACAAGCCACGTGGCCCGCGCAGCTTCTAAGCCGCGCTGAAGTAGACGAACAACGCCAGCCTCCGGGCTGGCGTTGTTGTTTGCATGGCGCCAGGGCGGCCCGGCCGCCGCTGCCGATCACCGGCCGGGTCCGGTTTCGCATGGCCCACACATCTGCGGTTCTAGGCTGGCGCGGTTCCGTAGGAGATTGTCACCGCAGCACATTCGGGGGATCCAGGATGGGTAGAAGTGGCATGGACCAACAGCGTCGACGGGTACCGATGACCCGCGGGCTGGGACTGCGATTTGCGCTGTTGACGGGCATGGCGATCGGCTTGGTCGCGCTGTCGGCTGTGATCCAGGAGCTGCAGGCGGCATCGACCGCATGGATCGCAGGGCAGGGCTACTGGTCGCGGGGGCAGCAGGACGCCACCGCAGCGCTCAGCCGTTACCTGGCGCGTGGCCATCTGCAGGATCTGCAGGATGCCCAGACGGCACTGCAGGTTCCGTTGGGTGACCTGCAGGCCCGCAAGGCGCTGGAGCAACCCGAACCGGACGAGGCGACAGCCCGCGCCGGTTTTCTGCGTGGGGGCAATGCCCGCGCCGACATTCCGCGGCTGATCTTCTCGTTCCGCCATGCGCGCAACGTCGGAGCCTTCCGCGAAGCCACCTGGTTGTGGCGGCAGACCGACGCAAACCTGCTGGCCATGCAGTCGCTGGCGGAGGAACTGCAACGGCGCCATGGCTCGGGGCCGCTGGACGAGGCGACCGTGGATGACTACCTGCATCGGCTGCGTGGCATCGACCACCAGCTGCGCGGGCAGGCGCAGGCGTTCTCGCAGGCACTGCTGCGCATGGCCCGCGCGGTGCGCATCGCGACCCTGGCCGTGGGCGGCCTGTCGGTCCTGCTGATCAGCCTGATGGCGGTGGCCCTGGCGCGGCGGGTGGGCAAGGACCTGACCGAGCATGAGAGCCGCTTCCGGGCTGCCTTCTACCAAGCCAACGTCGGCATGCTCAAGCTGGATGCCGGCGGCCGGGTGGTGGAGGCCAACCAGGCGATGGCCGACATTCTCGACCATCGTCGGGACTTGCTGCTGCAGATGTCGCTGGCCGAGCTGCTGATGGAGGGCGAGCTGGTGATCGATGAGAGTGGCCACATCGACTGGGAGCGCCAGCTGCGACCGGGCGAGCTGCGCTTCCGGCGCCGCGATGGCAGCCTGGTGTGGGGGCGCTGGAGTGGTACCGGCGTTCGCACTGCCAGCGGCCGCCTGTCGGTGTTCGCCATCGTCGAGGATGTCAGCCAGAACCATGCCCTGGCACGTGAGATAGAGCACCACGCCAGCCATGACCCCCTGACCGGCCTGATCAATCGTCGGGAGATCGAGCGCCTGCTGGAAAAATCGCTGCTGCAGGTCCGCTCCGACGGTGGAACCCATGCCCTGGGCTACATCAACCTGGACCACTTCAAGCTGGTCAACGACAGCTTCGGCCACGCGGCCGGCGACCAGATGCTGCGCAGTTTCGCCGAGTACCTGGTCGGCGCGGTGCGCGATGGCGACTGGGTCGGCCGCCTGGGGGCGGACGAGTTCGCGGTGTTCCTTGCCCGCGCCAACCAGGATGAAGCCAAGCGTGTGCTGCAGCGGTTGATCCGCAACCTGGGCCAGGCCACGTTCCCGGTCAGCGAGGGCAGTCCCCAGTTGAGCTGCAGTGTCGGCGTGGTCGAAGTGACAGCCGAGGCGCCGGACGTGAACTGGTTGATGAGCGCGGCCGACAGCGCGTGCTATGCGGCCAAGCAGGCCGGTCGCAACCGCGTGCATTGCTTCAACGAGAACCGGCTGGCGCTGGAGGAGCGACGGCTGGAGGCCGAACGCCTGCAGGGCGTCAGTCGCGCCATGGCCGAGAACCGGATGCTGTTGTATGCGCAGCGCATCGCCAAAGTGGGTGATCCGTCCTACCTGCACTACGAGGTGCTGGTGCGCATGCGTGACAGTGACGGCGTGCTGCACCTGCCGGGCCAGTTCATGCCTGCGGTGGAGCGCTACGGCATGGCGGTGGTGCTGGACCGGCACGTGCTCGGCCTGCTTTTCCGCCACCTGCAGGTGTGCCCGGCGCACGTACGGCAGCTGGGCCTGTGCAACGTCAATGTATCGGCCCAGTCGATCGCCGAGCCGGGATTCCTGGCCTTCGTCTGCGACCTGCTGGAGCGCAACCGCGCGCTGGCGTCCAAGCTCTGTTTCGAGATCACCGAAACGGCGGCCATCGGTAACCTGAGCCAGGCGCGTGCCTTCATCGACGCGGTCAAGGCGCGCGGCTGCCGGGTGGCGCTGGACGATTTCGGCTCGGGCCTGTCCTCGTTCGGTTATCTGCGGCAGCTGTCGGCGGACATGCTGAAGATCGATGGGGCGTTCGTGCGCGACATGGACACCGATCCGGTCAGCCGTGCCAGCGTGCGCGCGATCAGCGAGCTGGGCCGCGAACTGCAGATGGAGGTGGTGGCCGAGTGGGTGGAGACCACCGAAATTGCCGAGGCGCTGGCCGGGATGGGCGTGCAGGGGCTGCAGGGTTATGCCATCGAACGGCCGCAGCCGCTGGAACGGCTGACCCTGGCTGACCTGCGACCGATGCGGTTGGCCGGTACGCAGGGGCCATCGGCTGTCGGCTGAAGGTGCTGCGGCCGGGCGGCGCCCGGCACCCGCTGTAGTGCCGGCCGCTGGCCGGCAACCTCAACAGCAACAGCAACAGCTGCATTCCGTGGGATGGCGGGGTGGGTCCGGTTGCGGGGGACGCCGCAAGTACGTCCCTGTAGGCTCGGTCGCGCCATCCATGGCGCTCACGCCCCCGCAACCGGACCCACCCCGCCTTCGACAGATTCCGGCTGCTGTTGGTGGGTGTCGACCTTGGTCGACACGTAGATCCACGCCACGCGTGGATGACATCCAATCCATTCATTGATTTCGAAACGGTATGAACATCCATCCACGCACGGCGTGGATCTACCAGATGGCGGGACACTGTCAGGGGGGGGGCGGTATGGGCAGGCAGGACCGTTGGCGCCATGGGCCCTCGGGCGGGTTGGGCAGGACGCCCAACCCCGGTCTTGCCGTGTGCGCAGGACGGCGCACACGAGCAAGGCGCCATCGAGCCCCATGGATGGGTTTACGGCGTGTCCTGCCTGCCCATACCGCCCCGCCCACCTCGGTAGCCCGCAGTTGCTGTTGCTGTTGAGGTTGCCGGCCAGCGGCCGGCACTACAGCGGGTGCCGGGCGGCAGCCCGGCCAATACCCCCGCCACTTTGGTCTACACATCGGTGGTGCATTCCGCTGCGATAATGCCGCCAGGGGCGACGCGCAGTGGGCGCGGACGTAAGCAGGAACAGGACGTGGCGTGGGCGGCAGGCAGGTGCGTTTGGAAACAGGGGCGGTGCTTGTCCTGCTGCTGGTGTGGTTGGCGTTGCCGTGGCTGGGCCATGCGCGCAGCGTCGACGCTGGCCGCGATTACCTTCTGGTCGGCACCGCGACAGCCGAACCTACGCCACATCGCGCGTGCACGCCGGAGATGCTGGCCGGGCCGCGCCAGCAGACACGGGTGAATGCACCGCCAGAAGGCTGGTCCGGCGAGCCGCAGGCGCTGGATGTCTTCAACATCTTTGCCGGCGAAGTGCGGCTGCAGCACGGTGATCGTGAGATCTGCGGCAACATGCAGGATGCGCGCACCCGCGATTCGCGCTTTCGTGCGGGCATCGGCATGGTGGCGGTACCCGCTGCCGGCAGCCACGAACCCTTCCTGGTCTCCTGGCAGACGCCGCTGAAGGCGCGCTGGGTTCCCACATTGCAGCTGGGTGCGCCCAGCCCGGTGCAGCAGAACGACACTGCCCGGCTGCTGGTGCGCGCCGCATGCATCGCCGTGGCAATCGCGCTGGCGCTGTCGGCGCTGATGGCCTACCTGACCACCCGCGACCGCAGCTTCCTGATGTATATCGGTGCCACCCTGGTGCTGGTGCTGTGGCAGTCGATCCTGGGCGGCCTCAGCGGCTATCCCGAGCCCTGGCTGCGCGTCGGCGGGCGCGGTGACTGGTGGCTGCTGGCGCTGACTGCAGCGACCCAGGCACTGGTGTTGCCGGCGCTGTGGCGCCTGAACGGCGGTGACCGCGTGCTGCCACGTTCGCGCGCGGGCCAGCAGCTGGTGTTGTGGTCCCTGCTCACGCTGGCGGCACTGGTGCCGTGGTTGCAGCGCGATGGACTGGTCGTGGTCGCACAGGTCCTGCAGTGGAGCTTCATTGCCGGCTGCGCGCTGTCGTTGGCGATGGGCATCTGGGCCCGGTTGCGCGGCGATGTCTGGTCGCTGGCCGGACTGGCCGCACTGGCGCCGATGCTGGTGCTGATCGTGGCCGACGCCGCCAGCGCGCATTGGTTGATGGAATACCGGGTGGAGGCCCTGCAGCTGGCGGTCACCTGGCTGCTGATGATGGCGGCCTATGCGCTCAACCTGCGCCTTGGCCGGCTGCGCCAGCAGCGTGATGAAATGCGCCAGCTCGCCGAGACCGACATGCTGACCGGTCTACCCAACCGCCGTGCCGGCCTGCACCAGCTGGCACAGCATCTGCAGGGCGGCGAGCGTGACAGAGGGCCGCTGGTGATCGGATTCCTCGATATCGATCTGTTCAAGGACATCAATGATCGTCATGGCCATGAGATCGGCGACCAGGTGCTGGTAGCCGTGGCGCGCGCGCTACGCGCCGCGGTCCGCAGCGAGGATCAGGTGGTGCGGATGGGGGGGGAAGAGTTCCTGCTGCTGTTGCCGGGAATGCCGCGTGAGGTTGCGGCCACCCGCCTGGAACGCCTGCGCCAGCGCATCACCGAGACCTGCCGGGACCTGCAGGTGCCCGCTCTGGAGGTGACCGCGAGCATCGGCATGGCACAGTGGCGACCGGCCGAAGATGACCTGGCCGCGCTGCTGCGGCGCGCCGACCACGCCATGTACGTAGCCAAGCGCAGTGGCCGCAACCGGGTGTTCGATGGCGAAACCGAAGATCCGTTGACCACGGCATGAGGCGGGAAGGGCGGTGATGCCGGATAATGGGGCGATGACCAGCCGACTCAACAAATACATCGCCGACACCGGCTTCTGCTCCCGACGCGAGGCCGATCGCCTGATCGCCGCCCGCCGGGTCACCGTCAATGGCCATGCCGCCGGCACCGGCGCGGTGGTCGGCGAGGATGACAAGGTGCTGGTCGACGGCCAGCCCCTGCGCGTGCGCACTGCCCGCAAGCCCGGCGCCCGCCGCCACGTGTACATCGTGCTGAACAAGCCGGTGGGCGTGACCTGCACCACCGAAAGCACGGTGAAGGGCAACATCGTCGACTTCGTCGGCCATGAACAGCGCATCTTCCCGATCGGCCGCCTGGACAAGGAGTCCGAAGGCCTGATCCTGATGACCAGCAACGGCGACATCGTCAACCAGATCCTGCGCGCCGAGAACGGCCACCAGAAGGAATACCTGGTGGCGGTTAACAAGCCGGTCACCGACGAATTCCTGCGCGCGATGGCCCGTGGCGTGCGCATCCATGACCAGATGACGCTGCCGTGCAAGACCTCGCGGATCGCCAAGTTCGGTTTCCGCATCATCCTGCAGCAGGGCCTGAACCGGCAGATCCGGCTGATGGCGGCCGAGTTCGGCTACCGCGTGACCCAGCTGCGCCGCGTACGTATCGACAACATCAAGATCGGTGCACTGAAGCCGGGCCAGTGGCGCAACCTGACCGAGCAGGAGCTTCACGGCCTGTTGCCGCAGCAGCAGGACTGGTAAGCAACGGCCGGTAGTGCCGGCCGCTGGCCGGCAACTGCACGGTGCTGGCAATGAACATCAGGGAGCCGACCAACGGCCGGCACTACCGGAATGCAGATTGGCCGCCCGCATCCGCTAGACTTTGCGGCGCCCTGCCGGAACGTGACGCTGCATGATCAAGCCCGACAAGCCCGCCAACGAAGCGCTGCGCCTGGAGGCGCTGTACCGCTACCGGATCCTCGATTCCGAGCGCGAACGCTCGTTCGATGACCTGGTGGCCATCGCCAAGGCGGTGTGTGGCACGACCATGGCGGCCGTGACCCTGATCGACGTCGAGCGCCAGTGGTTCAAGTCGATGCAGGGCATCGACGCGACCGAGAACCTGCGCAGCGAGTCGATGTGCGGCCACGCGATCCTGCAACCGCAGGAAATCATGGTGGTCGAGGATGCATTGCAGGACGTCCGCTTCCACGACAATCCGGTGGTGACCGGCGACCCGCATGTGCGCTTCTATGCCGGTGCGCCGTTGATCAGCAGCGACGGCCTGCCGCTGGGAACCCTGTGCGTGTTCGACGCGCGGCCGCAGCAGCTGGCGACCGACAAGGCCGAAGCGCTGGCCGCGCTGTCGCGGCAGGTGATGGTGGTGATGGAGCTGCGCCGTTTCGCCCTGGATATCCAGCGGCACATGCTTGAGCGCAACGATTACGAACGCCTGCTGTCGGAGTATCACGATGTGCTGCTGGCCCAGAATGCCGACCTGGCCGAACAGAGCCGTACCGACGCCCTGACCGGCCTGCCCAACCGGCGGGCACTGGCAGCAGCGCTGGACGAGGCGGTGATTGCCGTCGATGGCCGCGACCGGCAGACCTGCGTGGCCCTGCTGGACATCGATCATTTCAAGCACATCAATGATTTCCAGGGCCACGCGACCGGCGACCGGGTGCTGGCCGAACTGGGGGCGCTGCTGCGCTCGCACTTCGCCGGTGGGGGGCTGGCCGCGCGCTATGGCGGCGAGGAATTCGTGGCACTGATGCCGGACGCGGACCTGCGTACCGCCGAACTGCAATGCGAGTTCCTGCGGGTAGCCGTGTCCAACCTGCCGCTGGGCTTCCCGGTGACCATCAGCATCGGTGTGGCACAGCACCAGCCCGGTGAAACGTCTGACCAGACCCTGGCCCGTGCCGATGCCGCGCTGTACCGGGCCAAGGGCGCCGGCCGCAACCGGGTGGAAGTGGCGCCCTGACCGCCCGCGCGGCTGCGGTGGATCCACGCCATGCGTGGATGGCCCGGGCCTTTGCGTGCAGTCGCAGCCATTGCGATACCCGTACGGCACCCTCAACGTCTCACCGCAAGGACGTCGACCATGCTGCAGACCCTGGCCATCGCCAATTACCGATCGCTGCATGCGCTGGTGCTGCCGATGCAGCGGCTCAACGTGGTCACCGGCGACAACGGCAGTGGCAAATCCAGCCTGTACCGCGCGCTGCGCCTGCTGGCGGAAACCGCGCAGGGCGGTGTTGCAGCGGTACTGGCGCGGGAGGGTGGATT
Source organism: Stenotrophomonas sp. 1337 (assembly GCF_031455455.1). Taxonomy (NCBI): domain Bacteria; kingdom Pseudomonadati; phylum Pseudomonadota; class Gammaproteobacteria; order Lysobacterales; family Lysobacteraceae; genus Stenotrophomonas; species Stenotrophomonas sp. 1337. The sequence continues at coordinate 16,448 of NZ_JAVDSR010000006.1, forward strand.
GGGCTCGGCGCTGTGGGCAGGTCCGGAAAAGATCGACCGCCGCGTGCTGGCCGGTGAGATCCCGCTGCAGGGCGGGCCGCGCCAGGAATCGGTGGGGCTCAAGCTGGGCTTCGCCACCGATGAATTCGGCTACGCCATCGACCTCGGATATCCGCCACCGAGCCGATCAGCTTTCGCGCTGGACCCGCAGATCAAGGCTGAAGCGATCTGGGCAGGGCCGTTCCTGCGCAGCGCCAATCTGCTGGTCGACCGCCGCGGTGCGCTGGTGCGGCAGCGGCACGGGCATGGCTGGGATGTAGTGGATGATCGTCTTTCACTGTTTGACAGCCTGTTCACCCAGGTGGGCGATCCGCAGCGCATGCCGGAAGCCATCACCTTGCGCGAGTACATCCGCCGTTGGCGCTTCTACGACCACTTCCGCAGCGATGCCGATGCACCGGCGCGACAACCGGCGATGGCGACCCGTACCCCGGTGCTGCACCACGACGGCCGCGACCTCGCCGCCGCCTGGGTGACGATCCTGGAAATCGGCGATCCGCAGGCGCTGGCGCGGACGATCGAGGATGCATTTCCGGGAGCGACGGTCAGCTTCGAGGAACTGGATGGCCGACTCGCGCTGCGCTTCCACCAGCCCGGTCTGCTGCGGCCACTGTCGATGGCCGAGCTGTCCGACGGCACGCTGCGGTTCCTGTTGCTGGCCGCGGCCCTGCACACGCCACGGCCGCCGCCGCTGCTGGTGCTCAACGAGCCGGAGACCAGCCTGCATCCGGACCTGCTGCCGGCGCTTGCACGGTTGATCATCGCCGCCAGTGCACGCAGCCAGGTCTGGGTGGTATCGCACGCCACGCGCTTGATTGCCGCGCTGGAACAGGCACCGCAGTGCCATTCAATGCACCTGCACAAGGAATACGGGCGTACGCTGCTGAGCGGGCAGGGCCTGCTGGATGCACCGGCCTGGCATTGGCCGCAGCGCTGAGACGGGTGCCGGGAAGATCCACGCAATGCGCGGACGCGCTCAATCGGCGATGTTGCGCGCTTCGGATGTTCCGAGGATTTCCGGATGCTGCACGCGCTTGCGGCGGTTGAGCAGCGGATGCAGGAACACGGCACCGACGATGATCGCCACGCCCAGGTAGAACCACGGGGTGACTTCATGCTGCTCGCGCAGCAGCACCACGGCCAGCAACACGGCGTAGACCGGTTCCAGGTTGGTGACCAGCTGCACGGTGTAGGCGCTGAGGTGGCGCAGCGCGACCAGGGCCAGGGCGAACGGCAGCAGCGTGCAGACACCGGCCAACACCAGCAGCAGGATGCCGTCGTGCAGGTCGGGAACGATCCACAACGGGCTGGCCAGCGCTGGCAGCAGGTACGGCATCAGCGGTGCCAGCAGGGTCAGGGTGAGCGTGCCCGCGCCAAGTTCCAGTGCGGTGACCGTCAGCGGATCGGCATGGCTGACCATGCGCTTGTTGAGCGAGCCGAACACTGCCACCAGCAGGGCCGAGAGCGCACCGATCAACACGCCCAGACGCATGCCGTCGGGCACGCCGCCCACCACCAGCGCCACACCGGGCAGCACCGCCAGGCCGAAGGCCAGTTCGCGCAGCTGGAAGGGACGCTTGGCCACCCAGGGCTCGATGATCGAGGTGAACACCGGTGCCAAGGCGATGCAGGTGGCGGCAACCGAGGCATTGGCCAGCTTCACCGCGCCGTAGAAGGTCAGCCAGTGCAGGGCCACCAGCGCGCCGATACCGGCATAGCCGGCCACCAGCCGCAGCGGCAACGTGCGCAACCCGCGCCAGACCCGCGGCAGCAACGCCAGCATCGCCACCACCAGCAGCATCCGCCACCACACCAGCGGCAGCGCCGGCAGGGTGATCAACTTGCCGAGGATGGCGGTGACGCCCCACAGCAGGACACAGAAGTGGATCTGCCAAAGCGCTTTGCGGGTGTCGGGTGTGCTCATCGGCGTATTGTGAGGCAAGCCGCATCGGCGGGCGATGCCTGTGGCATGCTCGCGGCGTTGCCACGAGGGAGCCGTGCATGCCTGCTGCCCGTTTTCTTCTGCTGCGCGGCTGGGCGCTGTTGACCGCGCTGGTCGCGGCAGCATCGCTGCTGCTGCAGTTTGCCCTGCTGATGCGTGGCATCGGCGCCAGCCTGGGACCCGGCGTGGCGAGCCTGCGCTTCTTCAGCTACTTCACCATCCTCAGCAATCTGGCCGTGTGCCTGGGCTGCCTCTGGCTCTGCAGCGGCCGCGCACTGCGACCTACGGTAGCCGCCACCCTGGCACTGTGCATCGGCGTCACCGGCCTTATCTATCTGCTGGCGCTGCAGGGGCTGTGGCAGCCAACTGGCCTGCAATGGTGGGCCGATGCCGGATTGCACTACGTGGTGCCGATGCTGTATCTGGCCGGTTGGGCGGGGCTGCTGCCACATGGTGGCCTGCGCTGGCGTGCGTTGGGTGTGGTCCTGCTGGTGCCACTGGCCTACCTGGGCTGGGCGATGCTCACGGCCTCGTGGTTGGGCAGCGCACCGTACCCGTTCCTGGAAGTACAGCGGATCGGTTCGCGTGCATTCGGCCTCAGCGTGCTGCGCGTCGGCGGGGTGTTCGTGCTGGGCTGGACACTGCTGTGGGCAGTGGACCGCTGGCGCCGTCGATGACCCGCTGCAGTGCCATCGCCGCCGCCGGATTGCGCACCTTGCCGGCGCCGATGCACAGCAGGTAGACCTCGCGCGGCGCGGCAGGGCCCGGTGCGGCCAGGCAGGGCAGGTCGTCCACCGCCTCACCCCGGGCCCAGCACCGCGCGCGCGTGGCCCAGCGCTGCTGCATCGGCTGGGAAAGACCTTCGGCCAGTCTGGCCTGGCTGCGTTTGATCCGTGCATAGACGAAGCCCGCGGTGATGTCGCCATGCAATGGCGATTCGTCGCTGTCTTCGATCACCAGGGCCACGCCATGCCGGCGCGCCGCTTGCACCAGTTCCGGCCCATGGACGCTGGCGTTGCGCACCTCCAACGCATGCTGCAACCCCGTTCCATCCAGCTGCTTGGGCAGCTGTGCCATGAAGGCATCCAGCGCCGCGGCATCGGCCGGGTGCTGCGGGTCGAACTGCCAGAGCAACGGGCCCAGCCGGTCGCCCAGCGCGACGGCCGCCTGCAGGAACGCGCTGGCCGCCTCGATCGTGGACGACAGGTCGCGACGCTGCACCAGATGACGCGGGGCCTTCATCGAGAACCGGAAACCTTCCGGCGTCTGCGCTGCCCACTGCGCGCACTGGGCAGCTGTCGGGGTGCGGTAGAAGGTGCCGTTGATCTCGATGCAGCGCAACGCACGACTGGCATAGGCCAGCTCTTCGCGCTGGATCAGCCCTGGCGGATAGAAGGCGCCACCACGCCATTGCGGGAACACCCAGCCGCCGATACCGCAGCGGACCGGCGCCGCAGACGCTTGCCGTGCCGTCATTGCGTGTGTTCCGCCCGCCACGGATCGTAACTGCCGAACCACCACAGGTAGCCTTCCGGGTCGGCGCAGGCATAGCCACGTCCACCGTAGGCCTGGTCGGCAATGTCGATGACGATGCGCGCACCGGCAGCCGTGGCCCGGGCATAGTGGGCGTCGACATCGGTGACGATCACGCAGGGACTCTGGGTCTGCCGGCCGCCGACTTCATCGGGCATCACCGCCAGCTTGGCCCATTCGCCGCTGTTGCTGGCAGATCCGAGCATGATCATGCCCTGGCCGAATACCAGCTGCGCGTGATGCACCGTATCGCCGTCGGCATGCACGGCCTGCGCGTGGAAACCGAACGCGCGCTGCAGCCAGTCGATGGCCGCCAGCGCATCGCGGTAACGCAGGCACGGAATGATGGTGGAGCCGTTGCTGCTCTGGCCGTTCGCACCCATGACACCCCTCCTATGGCACAGGGCAGGCTGCACCCGGGGCCGTTACCATCGCGCGAAACCCCGGTGACGGCCTGCACATGGCCGCTACCCCTGTTCGGAGATGGTGCTGGATGAAAACCTGGATCGGAGGAGCCGTGCTGCTTGCGTGCACGACCATGGCCAATGCGGCGACCCCGCAGCAGCTGCAGGACCTGGATGCGACCGTGGAGCGCGTGCGCGCGCAGTTCGACGTGCCCGGCATCGCCGTGGCCGTGGTCAAGGACGGGCAGGTGGTGCTGGAACGCGGCTGGGGCGTGCGTGAGCTGGGCAAGCCGGCGCCGGTCGAGGCCGATACCCTGTTCGCCATCGCCTCCAACACCAAGGCCTTCACTGCCACCTCGCTGAATCTGCTGGCCGAGGACGGCAAGCTGAAGATGGACGACAAGGTGATCGACCACCTGCCATCGTTCCGCATGTCCGATCCGTTCGTGACCGGGCAGATGACGATACGAGACCTGCTTTCCCACCGCAGTGGCCTGAGCCTGGGCGCAGGCGACCTGCTGTTCTGGCCGACCACCTCCTACAGCAATGCCGAAGTCGTACAGCGCCTCGGCCAGGTGCCGCTGAAGGGCGGTTTCCGCGAGCGCTATGCCTACGACAACATCCTGTATGCAGTCGCCCAGCAGGTGATCGAGCACGTCTCGGGCATGAGCTACCAGCAGTTCCTGCAGACACGCATCTTCGACAAGGTCGGCATGGCCGGCACGCGCTACAACGCCGATCACCTCAAGGCCGGCGACAATGCTGCGGTCGGCCACGCCAAGTACGATTTCAAGGACCTGCGCACCGTTGCACCGTTGACCTGGTCGAACAATGCCGGTGCCGGTGGCATCTATTCCAGTGCCCACGACATGGCGCGCTGGATGCAGGTGCAGCTGGCCGAAGGCAAGCTGGCCGATGGCACTGCGCTGTTCACCGCCAAGAGCCAGCAGCAGATGTGGCAGATGATCACGCCGCAGACGATCCCGGCGCCGAGCGTGCCGGAGCTGGCACCGGCGCGGGCCAACTTCGCCGGCTATGGCGAGGGCTGGAGCCTGAGCGACTATCGCGGGCAGAAGCTGGTCTGGCACACCGGTGGCTGGCCGGGCATGGTTTCGCGGCTGACCCTGGTGCCGGGCGAGAAGCTGGGCGTGGTGGTGCTGACCAACCAGGAAGTGGGTGCGGCCTTCAATGCGATCACGCTGAGCGTGCTCGATGCCTACCTTGGCGGTGAAAAGCACGACTGGGTGGATGCCTATGCCAAGGGCGTGGCCAAGGGCCAGGACAAGGCCGACGAAGCGTGGGCCAAGCACCAGGCCGAGCGTGACAAGGGCAGCAGGCCGTCGTTGCCGCTGGCCGGGTATGCGGCCACCTACCGCGACCGCTGGTATGGCGACATGGTGGTGACGGCGGAAGGCAAGGGCCTGCGCCTGCGCTTTGCGAAGACCGCACAGCTGAGCGGCCGCCTGGAGCACTGGCAGCACGACACCTTCATCGTGCGCTGGGACGACCGCTCGCTCAATGCCGATGCGTTCGTCAATTTCAGCCTGGACCCGGACGGAAAAGTGCGCGAGGTGCGCATGCAGCCGATCTCGGACCTGACCGATTTCAGCTTTGATTTCCAGGACCTGCTGTTCACGCCGGTGAAATGACGCCGCCGGGCGCGGCGCTACCGTTTGGCCGAGCGGACGGGTAGCGCCGGACCACGTCCGGCGAGCGCGTAGCGCGGTTGCAGGCGATCCGCCGGGCATGGCCCGGCGCTACGCGGAACCGGTGGTGATCGTCGGCCGGCGTACACACGCGGCGTGGGATACTCCGCCGGCTATCGATGGCGAGGGAATGCGATGTTCCGTTGGTTTGAATCCCTGATTCCGGTGTTTCCGCCCATTGACGGGCGCATGCCGCCGCGCACCGTGGTGCCGTTCTACCTGCACTACCTGCGGCCGGTGTGGCCGGTGCTGCTGGCCACCCTGGTCGCCGGCCTGCTGCTGGCGCTGGTGGAAGTGGCGATGTTCGATTTCCTCGGTCGCATCGTCGACATGGTTGCCGAGCAGCCCGGCGCGGACTTCTTCCAGCGCCATGCCGATACCCTCGGCTGGATGCTGTTCATCACCGTCATCGCGCGCCCGATCCTGGTCGGCCTGCACAACCTGCTGGTCAACCAGGCCATCGTGCCGGGGCTGAGCAATCGATCGCGCTGGCTGATGCACAACTACGTGGTGCGGCAGAGCCTGAGCTTCTTCCAGAACGACTTCGCCGGCAGCATGGCCAACCGGGTGATGCAGACCGGTACCTCGCTGCGCGAGTCGGCGGTGCAGATGGTCGATTCGCTGTGGTACATCGTGGTCTATACCGGCACCGCGCTGTACCTGTTCGCGCAGGCCGACTGGCGGTTGATGGTGCCGCTGATCCTGTGGCTGCTGGCCTACGTGGTGATCATGATCTACTTCGTGCCGCGCGCGAAGGAACGGGCCTGGATCGCCTCGGAGGCGCGCTCCAAGGCGATGGGACGCATCGTCGATGGCTACACCAACATTCCCACGCTGAAGCTGTTCGCCCATGGCGGCCGCGAGCAGGCCTACGTTGCCGATTCGATCCAGGAGCTGGCGGTCAAGCACCGCGCGCAGACCCGGATCACCACCGGCATGGACCTGACCATCGCCATCGTCAATGGTTTCCTCATCGCCGGCACCTGTGGCCTGGCACTGTGGCTGTGGAACGGCGGACACATCACCGTCGGCGCGATCACCCTGGCAACCGGCCTGGTGATCCGCATCCACAACATGTCCGGCTGGATCATGTGGACCATCAACGGCATCTTCGAAGACATCGGTACCGTGCAGGATGGCATCACCACCATCGCCCAGCCGCTGACCGTGCAGGACCGCGAGGATGCGGTGCCGCTGCAGGTGACTCGTGGCGGTGTGCACTTCCAAGATGTCCATTTCCACTACGGCAAGAAGGGCGGCGTGATCGCCGGCCTGGACCTGGTGGTGAAGCCGGGCGAGAAGATCGGCCTGGTCGGCCCCTCCGGTGCCGGCAAGTCGACGCTGGTGAACGTACTGCTGCGGCTGTATGACCTGGAAAGTGGTCGCATCCTGATCGATGATCAGGACATCGCCTACGTCACCCAGGAAAGCCTGCGCCAGCAGATCGGCGTGGTCACCCAGGACACCTCGCTGCTGCACCGTTCGATCCGCGACAACCTGCTGTACGGCCGTCCCGATGCGACCGACGCGCAGCTGCGCGCGGCCGTGGCCAAGGCGCGCGCGGAGGCCTTCATCGACACGCTGGTCGACGGGGAAGGGCGTCGTGGCTACGACGCACACGTCGGCGAGCGCGGGGTGAAGCTGTCCGGTGGCCAGCGCCAGCGCATCGCCATTGCCCGTGTGCTGCTGAAGGACGCCCCGATCCTGGTGCTGGACGAGGCGACCTCGGCACTGGACTCGGAAGTGGAAGCGGCCATCCAGGACAACCTGGACGAGCTGATGGGCGGCAAGACGGTGATCGCGATCGCCCATCGCCTGTCGACCATCGCGCGCATGGACCGGCTGGTGGTGATGGACCAGGGCCGGATCGTCGAGACCGGTAGCCATGCCGAGCTGATCGAGGCCGGTGGACTGTACGCGCGCTTGTGGGCACGGCAGACCGGTGGTTTTGTAGCCGCGGAGCAATGACCAACACCGCACGGTGGATGCGCAACAGTAGATCCACGCCATGCGTGGATGCTGTGCCACACGGATAAAGAAACGGCCCGGGTTTCCCCGGGCCGTTCCCATTCAACTCACACCCGATCCCTCACTCGATCGGCTGGTCCAGCATCAGCTGGCGTGCGAAGCGCACCGGCGGTGCGCCGTAGGACAGCATCTGGTCGTGGTAGGCCTTCAGGTTGAACTTGTCACCCAGCTTGTCCTGCATCGCCTTGCGGGTGTCGAAGTGTTCCTGCGCACCGACGAAGTAGGTCGGCAGCTGAGCCGAGGTCAGCTGCGCACGCACCCACTTGCCCGATGCTTCGCTTTCCTGCTGGAAGGCGTCGTGGGTCATCAGGTGCATCGCCTTCTCGCGATCCCAGTTGTCCACGTGCACACCCTGGTCGAGGATCGCGTTGGAAATCGTGCGCAGGTAGAACTTCAGCTGCACCAGGTGGAACAGCGGGTCGTTGTTGAGGTACCCCTGCTCCTGCATCATGCGCTCGGTGTAGACCGCCCAGCCTTCGGCGAACAGGCCCGAGCGCAGCACCGCGCGCAGGGTGGAGGGGAACTTGGCCGAATGCCAGCCTTCCAGATAGTGGCCCGGGGTGCCCTCGTGGATGCTCAGCAGGTGGATCATGCGCGAGTTGTATTCGCGCAGGAACGAATCAACCTGCTTGTCGTTCCAGTCGTCCGGAATCGGCGAAACCGCGTAGAAGGTCTTCAGGTTCTTGTCCAGCGGGCCCGGCGAATCGCAATAGGCCACGGCCACGCCACGCTGGAATTCCGGCATCAGGATGATGTCCACCGGCGCGTCGGGCAGGGTCATCAGGTCGTGCTCGCGGACGAACGCAGTGGACTGCTCCAGTGCGGCCTTTGCGTCGTCGACCACCTTGTCGCGCGCCGGCTTGTCAGCGTAGGCCAGCTCCAGCGCGGCCTCGATCGCCTTCTGCTGCTGTTCGTCGGTCGGCTGCGCCGGCATTTCCGGTGCGCCCGGCTTGTCCTTCAGCACGGTCTGCGCGATGCCGTACATGTCCTCGCGCACGCGCTTGAGTTCGGCGCGTGCACGCTCACCGATCTCCTGCCGCGACAGCGAGGAATTCAGCGCGAACTTGAGCTTCTGGTCGTACTTTTCCGCACCGATGCGGAAGTCACCCTTGGCGTTCGGCACCAGGGTCTTGTCCAGCCAGGTCTGCTGTTCGTCCACCGCCTTCTTCAGGCCGTCGATGGCGGCCTGCAGGCGCTGCTGGTCGGCCTGCGGCAGCTCGCCGATATGCGGGGTGATGAAGGTATCGACGATGCTGAGGATGCCCTTGTTCTGCTTGGCCACCGTCTCGGCATGGATCTTCGGCACGCGTGCCGGATCCAGGTTTTCGCGGGCCTGGGCGAAGATCGCCGGCAGTTTCTCCATGCGCGCGGTGGCCGCCTTCAGGCGCTCGGGCAACGGCGCGAACTCGCGTGCCATCAGGCCGTAGATCGCGCTGCCGGCAACGCCGTTGTACAGCTGCGGATCCCACTTGCCGGACTGCATGACCTCGGCATTCCAGATTTCCGACTGCAGCTGGTTGCGCAGGATCGCTGCATCCACCTGGTTTTCGCGGCCCAGCTTGGCCACCTCGATCTTGTCCAGCTCGCCCAGCAGGCCCTTGTAGGCGTCCACGGTCTTCTGCTGGCCGGCCGCGCTCAGGTCGTCGATCTCGCTGTCATAGCGGTGGTCGCCGATCTGGGTGGCGCTGACCGGGGACAGCTGCATCCAGGTATCCAGGGCACGCTTGGACAGGTCGGCGAAGGCGGCGTCGACCGCCGCATCTCCGGCCTGCTGCCTGGCGGCCGGGGTGGAACCGTTGGTCGGGGCATCGGCCGGCTGGCAACCGGCGAGGGCGGCGACGAGGGCGAGGGCAAGAAGATGCGGGCGCATCGGCATTCCTGTACGGGGTCAATCCTCGAGCATAGGCCCCCGGGGCTGCTTTGTCCCCGTGCCATAGGATTACCATGGGTGCATACAAGGACTCTCCAGCGGAGCGCGGGACATGGAATACCAGGGAAGCTGCCATTGCGGCAGGATCGCATTCACCGTGCAGGCCGACGCCCCCATCAAGGACGTCATCGACTGCAACTGCTCGATGTGCCGCCGCCGCGGCAGCCTGCTCTGGTTCGCCCCGCGCGAGGCGTTCCAGCTGGGCACCGATATCGCCGACGTGGCGACCTACCAGTTCAACACCCATAACATCGATCACCATCACTGCCGCGAGTGCGGCACCGCGCCGTACAGCGAGGCGGTGGACCCGCGCAGTGGCCAGCCGATGGTGGCGATCAACGTGCGCTGCCTGCCACAGGTCGAGCTGGGTGGGCTGTCGATCACCGCGTTCGACGGAGCCTCGCGATGACGGCGCCTCGCGTGTGGACGCGCGTGGTTATCGTGCCGGCATTGCTGCTGGCGCTGGCGGCCTGTGCCAAGAACGGTGAGCGAGCGCAGGAGGCCGGCGCAGTCGCTGCCGATGCCGATGCCGCTGTCGCTTCGCCGGAAGGCGCTTTCCTGGCCTACGAGCACGATGTGCAGGTGCAGCTGGAAGCAGCGCAGATCGCCCCGCGCATCCAGCAGGTCGCACAGGCGTGCCAGAACGCGAAGTTCGGTGAGTGCGCGGTGCTGCAGGTGGATCAGCGCAGTGGCGAACAGCCCAGTGGCGAAGTCAAGGTACGCATCGCGCCGAAGGGCGTGGAATCGCTGATCGGCCTGGCCGGCGAGGGCGGCAAGCTGCAGGCGCGCAACACGCGTGCCGAGGACCTGGCCCAGCAGGTGGCCGACACCGCGCTGACCAAGGCTCGGCTGGAGAAGGAGCACGCGCGGCTGCTGTCCTACCAGGACCGCAGCGATCTGAAGATCGAGGATCTGATGGCGATCACCACGCGCCTGTCGGAGATCGAGGCGGGTGTGGAGCAGGCCAACAAGGACGCCGCCCAGCAGCGCAGGCGCATCGATACCCAGCTGGTGACGATGCATTTCGACACCACCTCGGGCCAGCGCAGTCGCAGCGAGATCGGCGAAGCCCTGAGCGAGTCGGGCAGCATTCTCAGCACCAGCGTGGCATTTTTGATCCGTGCCGCGGCCGCTTTGCTGCCGGTGGGCGTGGTGGCGCTGGTGATGGCCTGGATCGTCCGTGCGCTGATCCGTCGCCGACGCCGCAAGCTCTGATCGAACCGCGCCGCGTATTCGCCGGGCATGGCCCGGCGCTACCGGAGCAGACGGCGCATGGCCGACGCTACCGACGTGCCTCGAGCATCGGGTAGCGCCGGGCCATGCCCGGCGGACGCTCAGCCTTCGTCGGTCTCGTATTCGACGAACACATCCAGTTCCAGTGCCAGTTCCTGCACCGCATCGCGCACTTTCTGCGCGGTGCTCTCGTTGCCTACTTCCACTTCCAGTTCGTGGGTGCCCGGGCCGATGTCGTCGGACAGCCCGGCCGAGCTGGAGTCATCGTCGTCCATGTGCGGCATCAGGTCGTCGGTCTCTTCGACGTGTTCGATGCCTTCCAGGCCGAGCAGCAGGTCGCTGATCGCGCGGGCATCATCTTCGGTTCCGGTAATTCTCAGTCGCAGCAGGGCCATGGCGGAAGCACGTTGTGGGGTTCGCCTGCAGCCTAGCCAGCGCTGGGCAAAGATCGGGTGAGGGCGCAGTCAGCCGGGTGTGCTCGGGCGGCCCAGCAGGCTGCCCGGCAACGCCGGCACCGGCGTGCGCTCATCCGCTGCCTGGCCCAGCAGCCAGTCGATGAACAGCCGTGCGGCGGGGCTGGGCGATCGCCCTTCGGCATGCACCACGTAATAGGCATAGCGTGCCTTCAGTGCAGGGCCAGGCAGGCGTACCAGCTCATAGCGCTGCAGGTACGGCTGGGCGACGTGGGTGCGCGCCAGCACCGCGCCCATGCCGTACACCGCCGCGCGCATCGCATCGGTACTGTCGGCAAAGGTGTGCATTGCCGGCAGCGGTGACGGCGGACGCACGCCGGCATGGCGGAACCAATCGCGCCAGCCTTGTGGTGACAGATCGCTCAGCAGCGGCAGCTCGGCGATGCGTGCCGGGTCCTGCAGCGTTTCGACTCCCGGCAGCGCCGGGGACGCGACGGGAAACAGGTTGTCGTCCATCAGGTGCTGCGCATGCAGTCCCGGCCATTGGCCCAGTCCGTAGCGGATGCCGACCTCCGGGCCGTTCTCGTCGTAACGGTCCAGGCCACTGCCAGTGTGCAGCTCGATGCGGATGTGTGGATGGGCCTGGGTGAAACGCGGTAGCCGTGGCAGCAGCCAGCAGTACGACAGCGAGCGCAGCGTCGCGATCCGCAGCGGCACGCTGTCCGCGTCCGGCTGCAGATGGTGGGCGACGGCGGCGACATCGGTGAACGCCGCGCTGGCGGCGTCGGCCAACTGCCGGCCTTCGGCGGTCAGGCGTACCCCGCGTGCATGGCGCAGGAACAGGCGCGTGGCCAGCACCTCTTCCAGGCGCCGCACATGGTGGCTGACCGCGCTGGCGGTCAGATGCAGTTCCTGCGCGGCCTGGGCGAAGTTCTGATGGCGCGCAGCGACCGCGAAAACGGCCAGGGCGGGAAGCAGGGAAGGGCGTAGCAGCATGTCCAGCCTCAAACCATATTTGTGGCTGGCAGCGATACTACGCGCTTGTGCAGCGGGCGTCTGCGGCTGATCCTGTGTGGCCGGAACAGCGCCACGATGACGAACGGACAGAGCACATGAATGCGATACCCCAAGCGACCGAGCGTGATTGGCGCACACCGCTGGAATTGACCCTGCTCGGCGCGATCTGGGGCTGCTCGTTCCTGTTCATGCGGGTGGCGGTGCCTTCATTCGGGCCGTTCGCCCTGGTCGAGGTACGGCTGGTGCTGGGCGCACTGGTGTTGCTGCCGTTCCTGTGGCGCGCACGCGCGCAGTTCCCACCGTGCCGCTGGTTGTGGTTGGCGCCGATCGGCCTGGTCAATTCGGCATTGCCGTTCGTGCTGTTCGCTTACGCCGCAGAGCGTGCGCCGGCGGCCATCGGTGCGATCTGTAATGCGATGACGGTGCTGTTTGCCGCACTGATCGCCTTCCTGTTCTTCGGCGAGAAGATCGGGGTGCGCCGTGCCGGCGCGCTGCTGGTGGGGTTTGCCGGCGTGGTGGTGCTGGCCACGGCCAAGATCTCGGGGCTGAGCATCGGCACGGCCGTACTGGCCGGTGCCGCCGCCTCGCTGCTGTACGGCCTGGGCGTGAACCTGGTGAAGCGGCACATGACCGGTCTGCCTTCGGCTGCTGCCGCCGCTGCCACGTTGTCGTGCGCCTCATTGTGGTTGTTGCCGATGGCGCTCACGCATCTGCCGCAGGGTCCGATCCCAGGCAAGGCATGGGGCGCGGCGATCGCGCTGGGCGTGGTCTGCACCGGATTCGCCTTCCTGATGTTCTATCGCCTGATCGGCCGCATCGGCCCGTCGCGCGCGTCAACGGTGACCTATCTGGTTCCGCTGTTCGGCGCTGCGTTCGCCTGGCTGTTCCTGGGCGAGCCGGTGACGCTGCAGATGCTGATTGCGGGTGCGTTGATTCTCGGTAGCGTGGCGGTGAGTCAGAAGGGCTGACGGCGCCGACGCAGCGTCGTCCGACACACTGGTAGTGCCGGGCGCTGCCCGGCAGCCTTTTCCCGCGCCTGCGGGGAGGCGTCACTTTCTTTGCTCGTGCAAAGAAAGTAACCAAAGAAACACGCCGCCAGGTCGCGAGCCGGTGCTGCGCACCGGTGCCCTGCGCTCCTCGGTCCGTCGAGGGGCGGCGCGCAGAAGTCAGCCGACTAACAGTCGGCTCTACAGGACATCGGCGCCTCTTCGCCCTCGCCGGACCTGCGGTGCTCGGCTCGCTCAAGGCGGACTGGAAGGTCAGGACCAACAGCAAGAGCATCCACGCATGGCGTGGATCTACTGGGTGCAGCTGCGGCCTTTGATCTGGGTCCGCCTTGAGCGAGCCGAGCATCGCAGGGGACCGACGTGCGAAGCACGGCAGCTCGCGACCGGCGGAACGTTTCTTTTGGTTACTTTTCTTTGCGTACAAAGAAAAGTAACGCCCATGAACGGTGAAGCACCTTCAGCACGCGTCACGCGAGGAAAGCATCACCGCACCGGCACCGGAATATTGCACAGGTCGATATGCCCGGCCGGGCGCTTGTAGAAATCATCCACGCGGTTGCGCCGCGCTTCGACCGTATCGGCGAAGGTCTTTGAATCCGTGCGCAGCACCTGGATCGGCGTGCGCTCGGCCGCGGGCACGTCACTGGCGCGGCGGATCGACACGATCGGTGTGCGCAGCTTCGGGTCGGTGTAGAAACCCATCGGTGCCGGTCCACGCTGGATCGCACTGAGCAGTTCCATGCCCTTCAGCACGCGGCCGACCAGGGTGATGTTGCGGTCCAGCTGGCGCGGCGACTGGCCAGTCACCACGTAGAGTTCTGCACCGATACTGCTGTCTTCCTCGTTGCTGCGGCCCGCACCCAGCATGCCGTAGCAGTGCGCCAGCCAGGCCTTGCCGGCCTGCGGGTCCTGGCCGACCGGGAAGCCGTCGACGAAGCCGGTCTGTGCTGCCCATCCATCGCGGTCGGGCAGCACGCTCACCTTCAGGCCAGCGCTGGCGCGCTCGAACTCGGCCGGCAGCTTGCGCTGGGCGCTGCCGAACGGCTTGGCCTTGGCGGCATCGTCGGCGTCGGCATCGCCGAACTGCACCACGAAGTTGTCCTGCGAGCGGTAGATGCTGGTGCCGTCCCAGAAGTGCTCGTGGGCGAAGGTCTGGATGTTGGCGACATGGCGCGGGGCAAACTGCGGCGCCAGCTCGATGATCACCCGCCCGGCCGGCAGGTCCATGTACAGCAGGTTGGCCGGGTCCGGCGTGCGCCAGTCGCTGGCCGCGGAGGCATCAAGGATCTGCTGCGGGCTGCGGTAGGGCGTGGCTGCGCTGGCCATTGCGGGCAGCAGGCAGGCCAGGGCAAGGGCGGTCAGGGCAAGGCGTCGACGGTGCGGCATGGGATCCCCGGAACATGAACGAGATCTCGATTCTGCGCGAGAGTGCGTGCCTGCGCCACGGTCGCGTGCTGGCCGTGTCCATGTACGTGCGGCACGATGGTCATTCTCCTTAATGGAAGCAGATGATGTTGATACCGCATCCGGAGGCCCCCGAAGCCGCACTGAGCGCCAGAATCGACCAGATCCTGAAGGCGTTCGTCGATGAAGGGGGGAATCGTGTGCATTGGTTGCAGACGTTGTCGCCACGTGGGCTGTTCGATCTTGATGAGCGTCGGCGCAGTTGGTGGGCTGCCAACGATGATGGCCTGCTCGCCTGCCTGAAAGCCTGTGCAGCGGCGCCGGTTACTGTGCAGACGGCGGCACTGTTCCTTGCGGGCTCGGATGGCAATGGCCGCACGCGTGAGGCCGCGTTGCAGATGATGCGCTCGGTGCCCAGCCATTTGACGTTGTCCTGTGCCTTGCTCCGCTGCAATGACTGGGTGGCTGAAGTGCGTGCGGCGGCGCAGGATTGCGTGATGTCCCTGCTCGGGCAGTGCGCGGTGCAGCACGTACTGGCGGCCTGGCCGGTCGCCGTGCGCCTGCGCCATTCCCAGCGCGTTGACCGGGCGTGGCTCGAGGGCACCCTGTTCGCCTGGTTGTCATCGCCCTCCAGCCGCATAGTGCTTGAAGGACTGCTGGGCCATCCCGACGCACGCACCCGGCTGATGGCCTACGCCGTTGCCCTGCACAGTCATCCGGATCGGGCAGCGTTGCGCGTGCGCGCGATTCTGGACAGTGATCCGCACATCTCGCACCTGGCACTTGCCGATCTTCTGCACCACGGTGAGCCTGCGGATGTCGAGGCGAAGTGCACGCTGGCATTGTCCGCGCCTGCGAGCGGGGTACGTAGTGCCGCGTTACGTGCGCTGGTCGAGCGCGAGGTGGCCGGCTTGGATGCGCACATCGAAACCGCGGCATTCGACCGTTCGAGAGGCGTGCGCCGGTTGGCGATGTGGCTGCTCCAGCAGCGGCAGGCCACGCCGGCCATCGCGTTGTGGCGAGACGAGCTCAAGCACCGTCGACGCGCGCGATGGCGCGAAGCATTGGAAGCGCTGGCCGATCACGCCGAGGCAGAGGATATGCCTGCATTGCGCGCCTTGTTGCCCCAGGTATCGGCGCGCCATCAGCGCAACTGCCTGCGCGGCTGGGTGCGGGCCGAGGGCGGTGCCCGTCTGGCATTGCTGCGCGAGGCACTGGAAAAGCCGGGGCGGACCGTGAATGCGTTGCTGGCCAGCGCCACCGTGCTATGGGCGGCAGAGCTGGACCCGCCGCGCCTGCTCGCCTTCTGCCACGACGGTCCTTCGCCGGTGGCACAGGCTGGCCTGCTCGGGCAGCTGACCCGGCTGCCCTTGTGGCAACACCTCGACCTGCTGCTGGATGCGGTACCGCAGCGCGAGGATGAACGTGCCTGGCACCTGCGGCTCGTGCATGGCTGGCTTCGGGTGAGCGGGCAGTACTCGCCGCTCGGGGCCGCCCGTCGGCAGGCCCTGCTCAGCCGGCTTGAAGAGGGCAGGCACGCTTTGCCGCAGAACGTTGCGGCCCAAGTGCGGGCGGCCGTCCATCATGCCTGAAGGCCCCTTTCCGCACCGCAGGATGACTAACGACACATTCGCTATACCGAACTTCGCACTACTGTGGACTTCAACGTAGTGGAGGGCCGGTCATGTCCGAGGACGATGTCCACCTGAAGAAGTTCCAGAAGGAGCTCAGCGCCGGCACCGTGTCGCTGGCCCTGCTCGCAGTGCTGGCCCGCGCCGGTGAGCCGCTGTACGGCTACCTGATCGCCAAGGAGCTGGAACGGGTGGGCGAGGGCGTGCTCAGTGGCAAGCAGAGCGCGCTGTACCCGGTGCTGCGCAACCTGGAGGGCGCCGGCCTGCTGGAGAGCCATGTGGAGCCGTCCAGCAGCGGGCCGCCGCGCCGCTACTACCGCATCAACGCGCGTGGCCGGGAGGTGCTGCAGCAATGGCGCCAGGCTTGGCGCGACACCCGTGATTCCGTCGATTCCGTGTTGGAGGGGGTACCGCAATGAACGACCTGGACCTGGCAGGCAACCGTCTGCCCAGCACCATCCCGCAGTACCTGGCGCAGCTGCGTGCGGCGCTGGACGGTGCCGATCCGGCGATGGTGCAGGACGCCCTGTACGACGCCGAGGAATACCTGCGCTCTGAACTGGCGGCGCAACCCGGCCGCAGCGAAGCCGAGGTCATCGCCGATGTCGCCGGCAGCTACGGCGCACCGGACGAGGTGGCGGAGATCTACCGCGAAACCGAGCTCACGGTGAACCGCGCGCTGCGCACGCCGCGGGCTGACACGGGCCCGGTGCTGCGTGCAGCGGCCGAGGCCAGCGGTGCTGCACCGGCGGCACAGCCCGCAGCGCCCGTGCAACGCTCGCTGCTGGCGCGTTTCTTCGGCGTAGTGACGGACCCGCACACCTACGGCGCGCTGTTCTACATGCTGTTGTCGCTGGCCACCGGCATCTTCTTCTTCACCTGGGTGGTCACCGGTCTGTCGCTGTCGCTGGGCCTGCTGATCCTGATCATCGGCGTCCCGTTGACCGTGCTGTTCTTCGGCTCGGTGCGTGGACTGGCGTTGCTGGAAGGGCGGCTGGTGGAAGCGCTGCTGGGCGAGCGCATGCCGCGCCGGCCGCAGTACACCGACCGCAGCCGCAGCTGGCTGCAGCGTATCGGCGACATGTTCACCGATGGCCGCACTTGGCTGACCCTGCTGTACTTCGTGCTGATGCTGCCGCTGGGCATCATCTACTTCACCATCGCGGTGACCCTGCTGTCGCTGTCGCTGGGCTTGATCTGGGCACCGGTGGCGGCGATCTTCAGCGGCGACATTCCCGGCATCTACATCAACGACGTGAACGTGCTGCCGATGGCAGCCTCACCGCTGGTGGCGATCGTGGTAGCAGCGGTGGGTGTGTTGCTGCTGCTGCTGACGATGCACCTGGCACGCGGCATCGGCAAGCTGCACGGCATGCTGGCCAAGAACCTGCTGGTGCGCCTGTAAGGCAGCGATTTTTTCTCTGGTGGGTGCCGACCTCGGTCGGCACTTCGCCATGGTAGGTGCCAACCTTGGTTGGCACGAACCATCAGGTGTCAGTACGCTTGAAAGAGCGCCAACCAAGGTTGGCATCTACCGAAAGCGCCAACCAAGGTTGGCATCCACCAGGGGCGTGCTACCCCGCCTTGCGGCGCAGCGGGGTGACGTTGCTCTTCTTCTTCGTGGCCTTCGCTGCCGGGGCTTCGGCATGCGCGGCGAAGAAGTCACGCACCTTCGGGTACACCACTTCGCGCCAGCGGCGGCCGCTGAAGATGCCGTAATGGCCTGCACCATCCACGATGAAGTGTTCACGGCGTTCGGCCGGTATACCGCTGCACAGTGCCTGCGCCGCTTCGGTCTGGCCGAGGCCGGCGATATCGTCCAGCTCGCCTTCGATGCTCAGCAGCGCGGTATCGCGGATTGCCGACGGGTCGACCTTTTCGCCGTTGACCACCCACTCGCCACGCGGCAGCAGGAAGTCCTGGAACACCACGGAGATGGTGTCCAGGTAGTACTTGGCCGGCATGTCCAGCACCGCGTTGTACTCGTCGTAGAAGCGACGGTGCGCGTCGGCATCTTCCAGGTCGCCCTTCACCAGGTCGGTGTAGAAATCCCAGTGCGAGCTGAAGTGGCGGCTGGGATTCATCGACAGGAAGCCGGCGTGCTGCAGGAAACCGGGATACACGCGGCGGCCGGCACCGGGATAGCTGGCCGGTACGGTGTGGATGACGTTGTTCTCGAACCACGACAACGGGTTCTGCGTGGCCAGGTTGTTGACCGCGGTCGGGCTGCAGCGCGCGTCGATCGGGCCACCCATCATCACCAGCGTGCGCGGCGTCGGTTCGCCGCGGCTGGCCATCAATGAAACCGCGGCCAGCACCGGTACGGTCGGCTGGCAGACACTCACCACGTGCAGGCGCTCCACGCCAAGATGGCGGATGAACTCCTGGATGTAGGCGATGTAGTCGTCCAGCCCGAATTCGCCTTCGCTGCCGGGCACCATGCGCGCGTCGACCCAGTCGGTCACGTACACGCGGTGGTCGCGCAGCAGCGTGCGCACGGTATCGCGCAGCAGCGTGGCGTGATGACCCGACAACGGCGCCACCACCAGCACGAACGGCTGGTTGAGCATGGTGTGCAGCTGGTCGGCTTCATTGCTGTGGCGCTTGAAGCGCAGCAGCTTGCAGAACGGCTTGCTGAGTTCCTCGTGCACCACGATCGGCACGCGCTCGCCCTCGACCTCGATTTCGTTGATGCCCCATTCGGGCTTCTCGTAATCCTTGCCGATGCGATGGAACAGCTCATTGACCGCCGCCAGACGATCAGCGCCGGGCATCTGCGACCACCAGTGCCCCTGGTTGGCGAAGAACTTGGCGTTGGCCTGGGCCTGGTGCACCCAGGGGGCGAGCAGGTTGCGGGTCAGTTCGTGCAGTTGATAGAGCATGCCGACCGAATATGTATGGTCTTATGTTGCCGCGCAGCATAGCGCATCCGACTGTCCCGGACGTTAAGCAGACGCACTGCCCGTATTCAGCGGGCCGCCTGCTCCAGTGCGGCCGCTTCATCGGCCAGTGCTGGCCCCAGCCAGAGGTGGGACCCGACTGCCTGCAGGCCTTGGCGCGTCAGCTCGCGCCGGTACCAGCGGGCCGGACGCGACTGGAAGCCGTCATGGTCGCCCTCGAATTCATCTTCGGCGGCAAAGGTCTCCAGGAAGGCCACCCCTGCGGTCAGTTCGGCCAGCCCGGCCAGGCCCGCGCGCAGTTCGCGGTTGGGCACGTAATGCATCACGTCCGAACAGATCAGCAGGTCGACCGGGGCGCAGGGCCGCAGCCAGGCGAAATCGCCGAAGCTGGCCAGGTGCAGGCTGCGGGTCCGGCCGTAGCGGCGCACAGCGTACTCGCTGCTGTCGAAACCGAGGTATTCGACCTTCGGACGCAGTTTCAGCAGCGGCGCGCGCCACGCCCCTTCGCCACAGCCGACGTCCAGCACGCTGCGGATAGGTCGTTCGAGGTAGTACTCGGCCGTCGCCACGGCGAGGGCGACCTTGCGCGCCAAGCGCGCGCTGCCGCCGATGTCGGCGTGCCGGTACCAGCGCTGGAAGTAGGCGGCGTCGTAGGTCTTGTCCATGGCGTTCGGGTGCAGTCGTGAAATCGGCGTCTATCGTACGGCGTTGCAGCACGTCATGCGTCGATGTGTCGCGGCGGTTGCACGTGCGGTGGCCTCGTCAGCGCATGCGAGAATGGCGGACATCCACGCCAGCCGCCGGAGCGAGCGCATGCAGAGCTATTACTGGGTCAAGACCTTCCACATCGTGTTCGTGGTGGCATGGATGGCCACGGTGTTCTACCTGCCGCGCATCCTGGTGAACCTGTCCGAGACCGCGGGGCAGCCGGCGGTGGTCGAGCGCCTGCAGCTGATGGGCATGCGCTTGTACCGCTTCGGCCATTCGATGTTCGGCCTGGCGTTCGTGCTCGGTCTGGTGCTGTGGCTGGGCTACAAGGTGATTCCGGATTTCCCGACCATGGTCGCCCCGGGCGGGGCGGGCTGGCTGCATGCCAAGCTGGGCCTGGTGGTGGTGCTGCTGGCGTACTTCATCTGGATCGGGCGGCTGCTGAAGGGCGTGGCCAAGGGCAGGGCGCTGCCGTCGTCGCGCGCGCTGCGCTGGATCAACGAGATTCCGCTGCTGGCCTTCATCCCGATCGTCTGGCTGGTGCTGGCCAAGCCGTTCTGAGATCTGGAGCTCTCGAACATGTCACTTTCTTGCTCGTGCAAGAAAGTAACCAAAGAACACGCCGCCAGGTCGCGAGCCGGTGCTACGCACCGGTGCCCTGTGCTTCTCGGTGAATCAGGGGACGGCGCCGAACTCGCTGCGCTCAGACATCGGCGCCTCTACGCCCCTGATTCCCCTGCGATGCTCGGCTCGCTAAAAGGCGGACCCAACGTCAAACGCCACACCTGCACCCAGTAGATCCACGCCATGCGTGGATGCTTTTCGCTCTGCTTTCCCAATCCGCCTTCAAGCGAGCCGAGCACCGGAGGTCCGGCAAGGGTGTAGAGGCGCGGATGTTTGAGCGTAGCGAGTTCCGCGCCGTCCCTTGGCGGACTGAGGAGCGCAGGGAACCGGTGTGCAGAGCACACCGGCTCGCGGCTGGCGGAGCGTTTCTTTTGGTTACTTTTCTTTTCGCGAAAAGAAAAGTAACGCCTCGAGCAGAGGCTCAGGCCGCTTCGTAAGTACCGTAGCTGCGCAGGCGCTTGTAGCGCTGGTCCAGCAGCTCTTCGGTGGACAGCGCATCCAGCGCGTCCAGCTCGTTCAGCAGCACGGCCTTCAGTCGCTTGGCCATCTGCGTCGGGTTGCGGTGGGCGCCGCCGGTCGGCTCGCGCACGACCTTGTCGACCAGGCCCAGGCCCTTCAGGCGCGGCGCGGTCAGGCCCAGCTGCTCGGCAGCATCCTTGGCCTTGCCGGCATCCTTCCACAGGATCGAAGCACAGCCTTCCGGGGTGATGGTCGAGTACACCGCGTATTCCAGCATCACGGTACGGTCGCCCACGCCCAGCGCCAGTGCGCCGCCCGAGCCGCCTTCACCGATCACGGTGCAGATGATCGGCACCTTCAGTTCGGCCATCTCGATCAGGTTGCGCGCGATCGCCTCGGACTGGCCGCGTGACTCGGCATCGATGCCCGGCCAGGCGCCGGCGGTGTCGATCAGGGTCAGCACCGGCAGGCCGAAACGCTCGGCCATCTTCATCAGGCGCAGCGCCTTGCGGTAGCCCTCGGGCTTGGGCATGCCGAAGTTGCGCTTGATCTTTTCCTTGGTGTCGCGGCCCTTCTGGTGGCCGATGACCATCACCGAGCGGCCATTGATGCGGGCCAGGCCGCCCATGATCGCCTTGTCGTCGGCGAAGGCACGGTCGCCGGCCAGTTCCTGGAACTCATCGCAGATGATGCGGATGTAGTCGGCGGTGTACGGGCGCGACGGATGGCGGGCCAGCTGCAGCACCTGCCACGAGGTCAGGTTGCGGAAGATCTGTGCGGTGCGCACGCGCAGCTTGTCCTGCAGCGCATGCACTTCGGCCTCGACATTGACCGCCGGCCCGGCACTGGCGTTGCGCAGTTCCTGGATCTTGGCTTCCAGGTCGGCGATGGGTTGCTCGAAGTCGAGGTAGTTCGGATTCATCGGAAGCCGTCGTGTAAAGAAGAGGGGAATTCTAGCCGAATGCGCAGGAACGGCCCGTACGCCTTCGTCTGGAAGCCGACGGTAGCGCAGTGGGGGCCGGCGGCGCCAGTCGGTCCGCCGGCCGCCGGTTCAGGGCAGGACCAGCGCGCTGCGGGCCATTTCGGTACTGCGGATCGTCACAAAGTCGTTGTAGGCCTGGTTGGCCGCCACCGGCAGCTTCGCGCCCAGCGTCATGGTGGCCTGGGTGAAGGCCATCTGCGCCTGGAAGTCTTCCTTGCGCAGGGCCTTCTGCTCGCTGGCCGTGGTGGCCTTCAGCCAGCGGGCATAGATGTCGCGCACCGGACCGGCATGGGCCTCGAAGGCCGGGTCCAGCGCGGGCAGCGCCGGCGCCGGTTCCAGCGTGTAGGCCGGGGCCACGTAGCCGGCGGGCTGCTCGCGCTTGTAGGCACCGGGTTCGCCCATGCTGGCCTCGATGAAGGTGATGAACTCGGGCGCGGTGAAGATCTTGGTGCTGATCCGGCCGCCGGTCGAGTCCACGTGCGCAACCACCTGCTCCTCGGGGAACGGCTCGCGCACGCCGAAGTTCCAGGTCTTGTCGATGAACAGGCCGTGGTGCTTTTCGAACGGTCCCTTGAACTCGACGCCGCCCAGCTCGATGCCCAGGCCGCTGACACCGAAGTTCTTCAGCTTGTCCTCGCCGGTCACATAGATCTCGCGCGCCGTCACGTACTCGCTGAGGCTGGGATTGATCAGGCCGCCGCGGCCGTCGGCGTAGACGATGAAGCGCACATCGCCCAGGCGGTCGGTATGCAGGTGATGCTCACCGGCAGCCAGGCTGATCGGTCGCGACGCGTGCGCGGCCACCGGCAGGTCCTTGCCATCGATGCTGATCGCCAGCGGCGCATCGGTCGGGTTGTCGATCTCGAAATCGACCTTGGAGGAACAGCCGGCCAGCGCGAGCGCGGCCATCATCGGCAACAGCAGGTTCTTCATTACGGGCAATCGTCCTTGACGTATGCAGCGGGAAAGCGGAAACGGGGTGGGGCCAGCCTCAGCTGGCCCATGGCGGGCTGTAGCGCACCTTCAGCGTGCGCACGGCCGGTTCGGCGCGCAGCGCCTCCATCAGCTTGGAATCGACGCGCACCGCGCTCTGCCCGGAAACATCGAGCATGCCGGCGATGCCGCCATCGGGGCCCTTCAGCAGCAGGTCCAGGCGCAGGGGCGTGCGGCCGGGGCGATGGCGGTCGAGCAGGGCATCGATGCGCTCCCACACCGGTCGCTGATGGCGCAGGTCCAGCCGCAGCGACAGGCGCGTGGCGTAGTTCGCACAGACCTCGTCGAAGTCCCAGCACTGGCGGATGCGCAGTGCGAAGCCGCCATTGAATTCGTCTTCGCGCAGGCCGCCCTTGACCACCAGGATGCGGTCCTTGGTCATCAGGTGGCCGAACTCGGCCATGGCATCGGAGAACGCGCTGCATTCGACGCGGCCACGGCCATCTTCCAGCTGGATGAAGATCTGGCTCTCGCCCTTGCGGCGCACGCCGACCACCTGGCCGGCAAGCACGGTCTGTACTTCCGGACGCCAGCGCTTCTCGCCGCCACCACTGTTGCTGTTGGCGCTCCAGATCTTTTCCACCGAGCCGAGGTCGGTACCGACCAGATCGCGCACGTCATCGCGCCACGGGTCGAACGGGTGGCCGCTGAGGTAGAAGCCCAGCGTGTCGCGCTCGCCGTTGAGGCGCTGCAGCAACGGCCATTCGTCGGTTTCCTGCAGCTCCAGGTGGATGGCCTGTACGCCCGGCTCGGGGCCGCCGAACAGCGAATTCTGGCCGGACGCACGCTCGCGCGCCATCTGTTCGGTGGCCTTGATCACTTCCGGCAGCTGCAGCATCAGCGAGGCACGGTTGTGGCCCAGCTCATCCAGCGCACCGCAGTTGATCATTGCTTCCAGCGTGCGCCGGTTGAGCTTGGCCGAACCGATGCGGGTGCAGAAGTCGAGCAGGTCGGTGTAGTCGCCGCCGCGAAGGCGTTCGTCCACCACCGCTTCGCAGGCACCCTGGCCGACGCCCTTGATCGCCCCCAGGCCGTACTGGATCGTGTCCGGCGTGGACGCTTCAAACATGAAGGCGGACTGGTTCACCTTCGGCGGCAGCACGGTCAGGCCGAGGTTGCGTACCTCGTCCAGGAAGCCGACCACCTTTTCGGTGTTGTCCATGTCCGAAGACAGCGTCGCGGCCATGAACTCGGCCGGATAATGGCGCTTGAGCCAGGCCGTCTGGTAACTCACCAGCGCGTAGGCGGCGGCGTGCGACTTGTTGAAGCCGTAGCCGGCGAACTTCTCCATCAGGTCGAAGATCGCATCGGCCTTGGCTTCGCCGACGCCGTCCTTGGCCGCACCTTCGCGGAAGATCTCGCGGTGCTTGGCCATTTCCGCCGGCACCTTCTTGCCCATCGCACGGCGCAGCAGGTCGGCGCCGCCCAGCGAGTAGCCGCCGACGATCTGCGCCATCTGCATCACCTGCTCCTGGTACACCATGATGCCGTAGGTGTCGCGCAGGATGCGCTCGGTGCGCGGATCGGGATACTCCACGTCTTCGCGCCCGTGCTTGCGGTCGACGAAGGAGGGAATCAGGTCCATCGGGCCAGGTCGGTACAGCGACACCAGCGCGATCAGGTCTTCGAAACGGTCGGGCTTGGCGTCCTTCAGCAGGCGGCGCATGCCCGAGGATTCGAACTGGAACACCGCGCCGGTATTGCCCGAGGCGAAGATGTCCTTGTAGGTGGGCGCATCGTCCAGCGGCAGCTGGGTGATGTCCACCGGCGGAATGCCGGCGCGCTCGTGGCGCTTGTTGATCGCCTTCACCGCCCAGTCGATGATCGTCAGCGTGCGCAGGCCGAGGAAGTCGAACTTCACCAGGCCGACTTCTTCAACGTCGTTCTTGTCGAACTGGGTGACCGGATTCTTGCCGCGGCCGTCTTCATCGTGTTCGGCGAACAGCGGGCAGAACTCGCTCAACGGCTCGGGCGCGATCACCACGCCACCGGCGTGCTTGCCGGCGTTGCGGGTCAGGTCTTCCAGCTGCCGCGCCAGGTCGATCAGGTCGCGGACGTCGTCTTCGCTCTGGTAGCGCTGGATCAGCTCGGGCGAAGCCATCTCGCTGTCCTTGCCCTCACCCATCGCATCCTTCAGCGAGATGCCGAGGATGTTCGGGATCAGCTTGGCGACGCCGTCGACCAGGCCGTAGGGGAAGCCGAGCACGCGGCCGGAATCGCGCACCACCGCCTTGGCTGCCATGGTGCCGTAGGTGATGATCTGGCTGACCCGCTCGCGGCCATACTTGCGCGCAACGTAGTCGATGACTTCGTCGCGGCGGTCCATGCAGAAGTCGATGTCGAAGTCGGGCATCGACACGCGTTCGGGGTTGAGGAAGCGCTCGAACAGCAGGTTGTACGGCAGCGGGTCCAGATCGGTGATCTGCAGCGCCCATGCCACCAGCGAACCCGCACCCGAACCACGGCCCGGGCCGATCGGAATGCCCTGCGCCTTGCCCCACTGGATGAAGTCGGCCACGATCAGGAAGTAGCCGGGGAAGCCCATCTTGATGATGGTGTCCAGCTCGAACTCGAGGCGGTCGCTGTAATCCTGCGCGGTCATGCCGGGCGCGATGGGATTCTTTTCCAGGCGTGCGGCCAGGCCCTTGCGCGACTCGCTGCGGATCCAGCTGTCCAGCGTCTCCTCGTCGGGCACCGGATAGTCGGGCAGGAAGTAGGTGCCCAGGCGCATCTCGATGTTGCAGCGCTCGGCCAGCGCCAGCGTGTTGTCGATCGCATCGGGGATGTCGGCGAACAGCGCGCACATCTCTTCGGCCGACTTCAGGTACTGCTGGTCGCTGTACTCGCGCGGGCGCTTGGGGTCATCCAGCACGCGGCCGGTGGAGATGCACACGCGGGCTTCGTGCGCGCTGAAATCGGACGGTGACAGGAAGCGTACGTCGTTGCTGGCGATCACCGGCAGGCCACGCTGGCCGGCGGCCATCAGCGCGAACTGGTTGAAGCTCTCTTCGCCATCGCGGCCGGTGCGGGTCAGCTCCAGGTGCAGGCCGTCGCCGAACACGCGCTGCCAGTCGGCCAGCTGCTGCTCGGCCAGATCGTGCTTGCCATCCAGGGCCAGGCGCCCGGCCAGACTCTCACGGCCGGCCAGGGCGAACAGGTTGGCGTTGCCGGCCTTCAGCCAGTCCGGATGCACCGCCACGCCGCCCTCGGGGCGATGGCCTTCCATCCATGCCCGGGTCAGCAGACGCGACAGGCTCAGGTAGCCCTCGCGGTCGCGGCACAGCAGGGTCATCCGCCACGGGTCCTGGCCTTCTTCGGCGATCATCACGTCGGCGCCGGCGATGGGCTTGATGCCCACGCCTTCGGCGGCCTTGTAGAACTTGACCAGGGCGAACAGGTTGTTGAGGTCGGTCACCGCCAGCGCAGGCAGGCCGAGTTCGACCGAGCGCGACAGCAGGTTGGCCTGCTTGGCCTTCTTCGGGTCAGCCTGGTCCGGCTTGGCCGGCACGCGGATGGTGGAGTCCGCCAGCGAGAACTCGGTGTGGACGTGGAGATGTACGAAGCGGGAGTTGGACATGCCGGACCAGGTTGGAGCGCGCAGGCCCCGGGTGCAGACGCGGGAATCGTCGCCGGGGTCGGGAAGCGCTGGAGTGCCCGGTCAGGGTAGCGAGGGCAGGGGGTTGCGACAAGGACTTGACGGTGCGCGATATCGCCATTGCCGCCGGGCATGGCACGGCGCTACCGGGGGCGTTCATGTTGCCGTGGTAGCGCAGGGCCATGCCCGGCGAACGTTCAGGCGATCGCGATGGCGGCCGCCCCAGCCGGCGGCGCCTCCAGGCACTCGCGCACCGGGGCGAAGCTGCGCCGGTGCTCCGCGCACGGGCCGTGTTCACGCAGGGCGGCCAGATGCGCCGGGGTGCCGTAGCCCTTGTGCTGGTCGAAGCCGTACTGCGGGTGGCGTGCGTGCAGGTCCAGCATGTAGCGGTCGCGTGAGACCTTGGCCAGGATCGAGGCCGCCATGATCGCGCGGTCGATGCCATCGCCGCCGACCAGCGCCTGCGCCGGCAGCACCAGCCCCTTGGGCACCACGTTGCCGTCGATGCGGGCGAAGCCGGCCACGTGGGCCACCGCCGCGACCACATCGCGCATGCCCTGCAGGGTGGCCTGATAGATGTTCAGGCGGTCGATGGCTTCCACGTCCACCAGCACCACGTGCCAGGCCAGGGCGCGGTCGAGGATGCGGTCATGCAGCTGCTCGCGGCGGGCCGCGGTCAGCTGCTTGGAATCATCCAGGCCGTTCAGTCGTGGCCGCTGCGGGTCGAACACCACCGCTGCCACCGCGACGGGGCCGGCCAGCGGTCCGCGTCCGGCTTCGTCGACACCGGCGATGCGGTGGCCGGGGTCGATCACCGCGGCACCATCGAACAAGGCCAGGCTGGCGGCTGCGGCGTGGCGGCGGCTCATGCCTTTTCCTGGCCGCGCACCAGCAGCTCGCCAACCGCATCGGCTGCGCGCGCCGATGCATTGCGGCGCAGTCGTTCATGCAGGCGCGCGTAGGTGCCCTGCAGGTCGGCGATCCGCTGCGGATGGTCGAACCACTGCTGGATGGCGGCGGCCAGTTTTTCCGGCGTGCAGTCGTGCTGCATCAGCTCTGGCGCCAGGTCCTGGCCGGCCAGGATGTTGGGCAGGGCGAAGCGGTCGACCTTGATCAACCCCAGCGCCTTCACCAGGCGGTACGTCAGTTCGTTGACCCGGTAGCCGACCACCATCGGACGCTTCACCAGCATCGCCTCCAGGGTGGCGGTACCGGAGGCCAGCACCACCACGTCGGCGGCGATCATCGCGTTGCGTGCCTGGCCGTCCAGTACATGCGAATAGGCCACCGGCAGCGCCGAGCGTGACAGCTGCTCTTCGATCAGGCGCCGGCAGGCCGCATTGGCCGCCGGCACCACCACGTGCAGGCCGGGAATGCGCTCGGATACCTGCCAGGCGGCCTCGAAGAAGGCTTCGCCGAGCTTGGATATCTCGCCCAGGCGGCTGCCGGGAAGCACGGCCAGCACCTTGGCCGAGGCGGGCAGGCCGAGCTCGATCCGGGCCGCTTCCCGGTCGACGTGCAGCGGGATGTCATCGGCCATCGGATGGCCGACGAAGCGCGCGTCGATGCCGTGCTTGGCGTAGATCGGCGGTTCCATCGGGAACAGGCACAGCACCAGGTCGGCGCTGCTGCCGATCTTCTCGGCACGCTTCTCGCGCCATGCCCACACCGAGGGGCTGACGTAGTGCACGGTGCGCACGCCACGCTGTTTCAGCCAGCGTTCGATGCCCAGATTGAAGTCCGGAGCGTCGATGCCGATGAACACATCCGGTTGCCACTCCAGCGCACGCTGGCGGAAGGCCGAACGCAGCTTGAGCAGCCGCGGCAGATGGCGCAGGACTTCGGTCAGGCCCATCACCGCCAGTTCGCTGGCATCGTGCCAGGTCTGGCAGCCGGCGCTGCGCATGGCATCGCCGCCGATGCCGGCGAATTCGGCATGCGGGAAGCGGGCCTTCAGTTCGCGCACCAGGCCTGCGCCGAGCAGGTCGCCGGAGGCTTCGCCGGCGACCAGGGCGATCCGCAACGGGCGCTCGCTGAGCACCCGGTGTGCAGGCACGCTGCCGGCCATCGAGGCCAGCGAAATCACCTCGGCGCCGGCCGGCGCCTGGCCGGTCGCGCTGCTCATCGCAGCAGGTGCCTCTCGGTGTGCTCGATGAAGTCCAGCATCGACTTGACGTCGTCACTGTCGCGCGCCTGCTCGGCCAGCTGTGCCTTGGCTTCGGCCAGCGGCAGGCCCGCCACGTACAGCGTGCGGTAGGCACGCTTGATGGCGGTGATGCGTTCGGGATCGAAGCCGCGACGCTTCAGGCCCTCGCTGTTGATGCCGCGCGGGCGGCCCAGCGAGTCGGTGCCGACCATGGTGAACGGCGGGACGTCGCCATTGGTCAGCGCGCCCATGCCGAGGAAGGCATGTGCACCGATGCGGCAGAACTGGTGCGCACCGGCGAAGCCGCTGATGATCACGTAGTCACCCACGGTCACGTGCCCGGCCAGGGTGGTGTTGTTGGAGAACACGCAGAAGTTGCCGACGTGGCAATCGTGGGCCACGTGCGTGTAGGCCAGCATCCAGTTGTCATCGCCGATGGTGGTGATGCCACCGCCGCCGCCAGTGCCACGGTTGAGGGTGACGAACTCGCGGAACACGTTGCGGTCGCCGATCACCAGTTCGGTGCGTTCACCGCCGTACTTCTTGTCCTGCGGTTCGCCGCCGACCGCGACATGGCCGATGAAACGGTTGTCGCGGCCGATCCGGGTCGGGCCATGGATGCTGCAGTGCGGACCGACCTCGGTGCCGGCACCGATCTCGACGTCCGGCCCGATGATCGTGAACGCGCCCACGCGGACATCGTCGGCCAGGCGCGCCGACGGATCGATCACGGCAGTGGGGTGGATCAGGGGGGCGTTGTCGCTCATCTCGGACCTCCAGCCAGGGTCATTCGCGGGTGCCGGCGCACAGCACCTCGGCGCAGGCGACGACTTCGCCGTCGACCTTGGCCACGCAGTCGTACACGGCCATGTTGCGGATCACGCGCTTGATCTCCACGTGCATCTCAAGCACGTCACCGGGCACCACCTGCTTGGTGAAGCGGGCCTTGTCGACCTTGACCATGTAGAACAGCTTGGACTGCGCATCGCGGCCCAGCGTCAACTGGGTCAGCACGCCGCCGGCCTGGGCCATGGCTTCGATGATCAGCACGCCGGGCATGATCGGCTGGCCCGGGAAGTGGCCCTGGAAGAACGGCTCGTTGATGCTGACGTTCTTGGTCGCGACGATCGTGCGCTTCTCGTAGTCGATCGACACCACCTTGTCCACCAGCAGGAACGGGTAGCGGTGCGGAAGCAGCGTCTGGATCTGCGCCATGTCCGGCAGGGTCTGGGTGTGGCTCATTCTTTCTCCTTGCTCACAGACAGGATGCGACGGGCCAGGGCATCGAGCTGCTTGAAGCGCGCGGCATTCTTGCGCCACGTGCGGTTGTCGGTCAGGGGCGTGCCGGAGGAATACTCGCCCGGCTCGGTGATGGAGTTGCGGACCACCGATTTGCCGGTGATCACGACCTTGTCGCAGATTTCAAGATGACCGACGACGCCAACGGCGCCGCCGAGCAGGCAGTAACGGCCGATCTTGGCGCTGCCGGCAATGCCGGTGCAGCCGGCGATGGCCGAGTGGGCGCCGATCTGCACGTTGTGTGCGATCTGTACCAGGTTGTCCAGGCGGACGTCCTCGGCCAGCACGGTGTCTTCCAGCGCGCCACGGTCGACACAGGTGTTGGCGCCGATCTCGCAGTCGTCGCCGATGCGCACGCCGCCAAGCTGCGGCACCTTGATCCATTTGCCAGCGTCCATGGCCAGGCCGAAGCCATCGGCGCCCAGCACGGCGCCGGGATGGATGCGCACGCGCTTGCCCAGCTTGACGCGGGTGACCAGGGTGACGCGGGCGATCAGTTCACAGCCGCTGTCGAGGGTGCAGTCTTCGCCGATGATGCTGCCGGCGCCGATGATGCAGTTCTCGCCGATGACGCTGCGTGCGCCGATGGTGACGAACGGACCGACGTGGGCGCTGGCGGCGACCTGCGCCTGCGGATCGATCACTGCGCTGGGATGGATGCCCGGTGGGCGGGTCGGGGCGATGTCGAACAGCGCGCCGATCTTGGCGAAGGTGGTGTAAGGGTCCTTGGCAACCAGCGCGGTGCCGGGAGCCGCGTCGGCATCCTCGGCGCGCAGCACCACGATGCCGGCCTGGCTGTCGGCCAGCTGGGCGCGGTAGCGCGGATTGGCAAGGAAGGTCAGCTGGCCGGCACCGGCATGGGCGAGGGTGGCCACGCCATGGATGGCGGTGCCTGGGTCGCCATGGACCTGCAGGCCGAACTGATCGGCGAGTTGCTGGGCGGTGTAGGTAGGAGTATTCACGGCGGGAGTTTAACGTGTGACGCCATTGCGGTCATGCGGGAGCAAAAGCCGGCGCCTGGCTGATCCGTGGGGCGATGGCGCAGGGGGCTGCCCAGGACACGCCGTAAACCCATCCCTGGGGGCTCGATGGCGCCATCCATGGCGCCAACGGTCCTGGTCAGCCCCCTGCGCCATCGCCGGATAGTCTTCCGCGTGCGAGCGGATCCAACGTCCACAGTCGCCTGCAGAACCGGGCCATACTCGGCTCACCGCGCGTCAGCGTGCGCTTCAATAACGAAAACGCCGGGCAATGCCCGGCGATTCGAGACCCGTCTGGTGGAAAGCCCCCCTTCTGTTAAGGGGGGCGCGCCAGCGGCGCGGGGGATAGGTGAAATGCGCGGGCAATTCACCGGAGGTGGATCAGTTCTGAGGAACGTCGTTCCTCAGAACTGGCCACCGAACGTGAATTGCAGACGTTCGATCTCGTCGCCGTCCTTCTTCTTCAGCGGGAACGCGTAGCTGATCGAGATCGGGCCGACCGGGGCGCGCCACAGCAGGGCTACACCGGTGGAGACGCGCAGCTCGTTGGCCTTGAAGTTGTCGGTGCCGTTGTAGACGTTGCCGAAGTCGACGAAGGCCGACACACGGGCCGACGGGCTGTCGAACAGGCGCGGGAAGTAGGCTTCGACCGAACCGACGGTCTTCAGCGAACCACCCAGCGGCTGGCCGTTCGGGTAGCCGTTGGTGACTTCGCGCGGGCCGAGGGTGTTGTCCTCGAAGCCACGAACCGAGTTGGTACCACCGGCGTAGAAGTTCTCGTAGAACGGCAGGCCCGACGCGGTCACCGAGCGCAGGTTGCCATCCTTGTCCGGCACCATCGCGGTCTTGTCATTGCCATAGCTGTCGCCGTAGCCAACTTCCGCGCGGGTGTTGATGACCAGCGAGGGGATGATCGGCCAGTACTTGCTGATCTGGTAGTTCAGCTTGTAGTACTCGACGGTCGAGCCGGGCAGCGTGGTTTCCAGGCCCACGCGCTGGTAGGTACCGCGGGTCGGCATGAAGTAGTCGTTGCGCGAGTCGCGGGCCCAGCCCAGCTCAGTGCGCCAGGAGTGGAACGTGCGGCGCCCGATCACATTGATGTAGTCGATGATGGACTGCGGGGTCGAGCCCGCGTACGTGGTGATCTGGTTGCTGTCGATGCCGAACATCAGCGAGACGGTGTCGGTCTCGGTGATCGGCACGCCGAATACCACCTGTGCCGAACCGTTGGTGCTGTTGTACTGCGCGGTGTTGAAGTCGGAGTAGTCCAGTTCGCGCCAGGACAGGTTGTAACCCAGCGAGACGCCGTCATCGGTGAAGTACGGGTTGGTGTAGCTGAAGCCGTAGCGCTGCAGGTAGCTGCTGCGCGAAGCTTCGACCGACACGCGGTTGCCGCCGCCCAGGAAGTTGTTCTGCGACAGCTGCACCGAGGTGGTCATGCCGTAGGACTGCGAATAGCCCAGGCCGAACACGAAGCTGCCCGAGGTGGTTTCCTTGACGTTGTAGACGACGTCGACCTGGTCGTTGCTGCCGCTGACGGGCGGGGTTTCCACTTCCACCGCCTCGAAGTAACCCAGGCGCTGCAGGCGGATCTTGGAACGGTCGATCGCGGCCTGCGAGTACCAGCTGTTCTCGAACTGGCGCATTTCGCGGCGCATCACCTCGTCGGAGGTGCGGGTGTTGCCCTTGAAGATGATGCGGCGGACGGTCACGCGCGGGCCGGGCACGACCTGCATGTTGACCGCCACGGTCTGCTCGGCGCGGTTGGTGGTCGGAATCGGGTTCACCTTGGCGAAGGCATAACCGATGTTGGACAGCGAGTTGGTGATCGAGTCGGAGCTGAATTCCAGCAGGGCACGCGAGAACGTGTCGCCGGACTTCTGCACGACCATGCGCTCGACGTCTTCCTGCGGCAGGATCGTATCGCCGCTGACCTTGATCTCGGAGATCTTGTACTGGTCGCCTTCGGTCACGCCGGCGGTGATGAACATGTCGCGCTTGTCGGGGCTGATCGACACCTGCGTCGAGTCGATGCTGAAGTCGACATAGCCGCGGTCCAGGTACCAGGAGTTGAGTTTTTCCAGGTCGCCGGACAGCTTTTCCTTGGAGTACTGGTCGTCACGGCGGTACCACGACGCCCAGTTGTGCTCCTTGGACTCCCAGTACTCCAGGATGTCCTTGCTGTCGTACTTCTCGGTGCCGACGATGTTGACGTGGCGGATCTTGGCCGCCTTGCCTTCCTTGATCGCGATGGCGATGTCGACGCGATTACGGTCCAGCGGGCTCACGGTCGGGGTGATGTCGACGGTGTATTTGCCACGATCGTTGTACTGGCGGCGAAGTTCCTGGGTCACGCGATCCAGGCTCAGGCGATCGAAGGTGCCGCCTTCGGTCAGGCCGATGTCGGACAGGCCCTTGAGCAGCTGGTCGGACTTGATGTCCTTGTTGCCGGTGACGGTCAGCTTGTTGATCGCCGGACGTTCCTTGACGGTCACCACCAGGATGCTGCCCTGGCGATCCAGCTGCACGTCTTCGAAGAAGCCGGTCTTGTACAGGGCGCGGATGGTCTCGCCGACCTTGCTGTCGGTGACCGTCTCGCCACGCTCGACCGGCAGGTAGGTGAACACCGTACCGGAGCTGATGCGCTGCAGGCCGTCGACGCGGATGTCGCTGACAGTGAAGGGCTCGGCTGCCTGGGCCAGGGCGGGAGCGCCGGTGACGGCGGCGAGGGCGAGGGCCAGCAGGCGGCGATTGGGGAGTCGCGTCATGTCACGTCCGGTAGGAAGGTCGATTTCATTGGTAAGGGATGCCGACGCTGTAGACGGCAAAAACATGGAAAAGTTCATCGCGGGACCAGGCCGAGGATGTCGTTGTAGAACGCCAATCCCATCAGCCCGGCCAGCAACGCCAGGCCGATGTATTGGCCGGCGGCGACGGCACGCTCGCTCAGCGG
This sequence comes from Stenotrophomonas sp. 1337, assembly GCF_031455455.1. NCBI lineage: Bacteria > Pseudomonadati > Pseudomonadota > Gammaproteobacteria > Lysobacterales > Lysobacteraceae > Stenotrophomonas > Stenotrophomonas sp. 1337. The sequence goes on from NZ_JAVDSR010000006.1 coordinate 50,374, forward strand.
GCTGCCCTTGACCAACTCGATAAGGTAATACAGCAGGTGGCCGCCGTCCAAGATGGGGATCGGCAGCAGGTTGATGATGCACAGGCTCAGCGACAGCAGGGCGAGGAACTGGATGAACCAGTCCACGCCACGTTTGGCCGAAATATTGGCGACCCGGGCAATGGTGACCGGGCCGGAAACGTTCTGCAGCGAGGCTTTGCCGGTCACGATCCGGCCCATCATGGCCAATGAGTCGGCGGCCATCCTGCCGGTTTCACGCACCGCCACCGTCACGGACTGCAGTGGGCCGAACTTCAGCAGGGTGTCGTAGGCGGGGCTGTAGCTCTCGGCAAACCCCGCGCCGATCTGCCAGGTGGGCTGGCCCTTGCCGTCCTTGCCCTGGCGCGGGGTGATCTCCAGCGCCAGGCGCTCGCCACCACGCAGCACCTCGATCATCGCCGGGCCACCGCGGCGGCCGAGGCTGCCCACTTCGCTGATGGCCTGTTCGACGCTGTCGATGCGCTGGCCGTCGATCGCCACGATCAGATCGCCGGTCTGCAGGTGGCCCTCTGCGGCCGAACCCTCCACGATGGTGTCCACCAGCGGCGGCTGCAGCCACGCACGCCAGTACACCCCGGCCAGGATCGGAACCCGGCGTTCATCGAAACCGGCCGGCAGCTGCGACAGCGGCAGGGTGCGCGAGCGCAGCTGGTCTGCGGGGTCGAGCACCTCCAGGGTCACATCGCGACGGTCCATCGCCGCCGCGGTCAGGGCCATGCTGGCCTCACCCAGGGTGATCACATCGCGGCCGTCCACGCGCAGCAGGCGGTCACCACTGCCGAGCCCGGCCGTGGCGGCCATGCCGGTAGCGCGGCCGACGGTTGCCGAATAGTCCTGCTTGCCGATCACGAACATCGCCCACAGCAGCAGGATGCACAGCAGCAGGTTGGCGATCGGGCCGGCCGCGACGATGGCGATGCGCTGCCACACGGTCTTGTGGTTGAAGGCCTGGCCGCGCTCGTGCGGATGGACCTCGACTTCGCGTTCGTCGAGGAATTTCACATAGCCGCCCAGCGGGATGGCGGCAATGGCGAACTCGGTGCCATGGCGGTCGCGGCGCGACCACAGCGGACGGCCGAAGCCCACCGAGAAGCGCAGCACCTTGACCCCGCACAGGCGCCCGACCCAGTAATGCCCGAATTCGTGGAAGGTGACCAGCAGCCCAAGGCTGACGATCATCCACCAGACCGATCCGATGAAGTCAGTCATGCAGGTTCACATTGGCGGACACGGGCGGCGGCGTCATACGGGATGGGTGCGCTGTTCAGGTGGCGGCGATGGCGTTCAGGGTCAGCTGGCGGGCCCGCTGGTCGGCGGACAACAGAACCTCAAGTGTATCGGCTGGTTCGGTCGGCAGTGTTGAAAGAGCGTTAGCAACCAGCGTCGGAATGGTCAGGAAGCCTATGCGGCCCTGAAGAAACGCTGAAACAGCCTCTTCGTTGGCGGCGTTCAGTACCGCCGGGGCGGTGCCACCGGCGCGCATCGCTTGCCACGCCAAGGCCAGGCAGGGGAAGGCGTCGGTGTCGGGGGCCTCGAAATCCAGCCGGCCCTGGGCGAGCAGGTCCAGCCCGGACACGCCCGATTCGATCCGTTGCGGCCAGCCCAGGCCTACGGCCAGGGTGGTGCGCATGTCCGGCAGGCCCATCTGCGCCAGCGTGGAGCCGTCAACGAACTCCACCAGCGAATGCACCAGGCTCTGCGGGTGTACCAGCACCTCGATGCGTTCGCCGGGGATGCCGAACAGGTGGTGGGCCTCGATGACCTCCAGGCCTTTGTTCATCAACGTCGCCGAATCGACCGAGATCTTCGGCCCCATCGACCACTTCGGATGCGCCACGGCCTGGGCCGGGGTGACCTGCTGCAGTTCGGCGCGGCTGCGCCCGCGGAATGGGCCACCCGAGGCGGTCAGCAGAATGCGGCGCACGCCGGCACCTTCGAGGCTGGCATCCCGTGAACGCAGGCACTGGAAGATCGCACTGTGCTCGCTGTCGATCGGGATGATCTCGGCGCCGGCACGTTCGGCGGTACGGGTCAGCAGTTCGCCGGCCAGTACCAGCGATTCCTTGTTGGCCAGCAGGATGCGTTTGCCGGCCGCGGCGGCGGCCAGGGTCGAGGACAGGCCGGCGGCGCCGACGATCGCGGCAACCACGGTGTCGCAGGCGTCGCTGGCCGCCAGCTGGTCCAGCGCGGCATGGCCGGCATGGGCCTGGGTGGCCAGGCCGGCTTCGCGCAGGCCGTCGCGCAGTTCGGCATACAGGGTTTCATCGGCGATCACCGCATGCGCGGGCCGGTGCTGCCGGCACAGGGCCAGCAGCGCCTGTACCTGGCGGCCGGCGGCAAGCACGGTGGCCTGGTACCGCAGCGGATGGCGGGCGATCACGTCAAGCGTGGAGGCACCAATCGAGCCGGTGGCGCCGAATACGGCGACCCGGCGCAGGTCTGCAGCAGCTTCCATGGTCAGAACCCGAAGATTTCCTTGCCCAGTGCGAACACCGGGATGGCCGCCAGCACGCCGTCGACGCGGTCGAGCACGCCGCCGTGGCCGGGGATCAGGTGGCCTGAATCCTTGGCGCCGGCATGGCGCTTGATCAGGCTTTCGAACAGGTCGCCCAGTACCGAGGCGAATACGGCCACCACCGAGGTAACCAGCAGGCCGGGCAGGTGCGCGGCATCGATGCCGGCCAGCCAGCCCAGGCCGACGGCCACCGCAACGCCGGCGATCAGCCCGCCGACGAGGCCTTCCCAGGTCTTGTTCGGGCTGATCCGCGGTGCCAGCTTGTGCTTGCCGAAGTGACGGCCAGCGAAGTAGGCGCCCGAATCAGCGGCCCAGACCAGTGCCAGTGCGGCCAGCAGCCACAGGTGGCCCTGATGGCCGGGCGGGTCGCCGCCGGCATGGATCAGCACCAGCGCAGCCCACGCCGGCACGATGGCCAGGGTGCCGGCCAGCAGCTTGAGGATGCGCGCCGGACTGCCAGGCTGCGCGCCGAAGTTGAAGAAGCGCAGCCACACCAGCGCGCCCAGCCACCATGCCACGCCCACCAGGGTCGCGATCTGGAACAGCACCAGGGTGCCAGCATCGGCCCACACCAGCAGCACCATCAGCACCAGGTTGAGGACCAGCAGCACGGTGCGGGCGAGGGTGTCTTCGACGTCGGCCAGCTTCAGCCATTCCCACAGGCCGATCAGCAGCACGGCAGCGGCGGCGGCGGCCAGCCATTGCGTGGGCAGCAACAGGATCGCCGCAATGGCGACCGGCGCCATGATCAGCGCGGCGAGGACTCGGGTCTTGGTCATGGGCTGGACGTCTCGGTGGCCAGGGCGGCGATCTGGGCGCTGGTCAGGCCGAAGCGGCGCTCACGGCTGGCGTAGGCATCCAGCGCCAGCTGCAGCTGCGCGGCATCGAAATCCGGCCACAGCGCTTCGGTGAACCACAACTCGGTATACGCCAGCTGCCACAGCAGGAAATTGCTGATGCGGGTATCGCCGCCGGTGCGGATGAACAGGTCCGGTGGCGGCAGGTCGGCCAGGGCCACCTGTCGCCCCAGCAGGGATTCGTCGATCTGCTCGGGAAGCAGGCGGCCGGCTGCAACTTCAACAGCCAGTGCGCGTGCGGCACGGGCGATGTCCTGACGGCCACCATAGCTGGCGGCGATCGACAGGGTCAGGGCGCGGTTGTCAGCGGTGCGCTGTTCGGCCAGCTGCATGCGGCTGACCAGGGCAGCACCGAAGCGCTCGCGTTCGCCGATGAAGCGCACGCGCACGCCGCGCCGATGCAGCTCGTCCACTTCGCGGTCGAGCGCGCCGAGGAACAGCTTCATCAACGCATCGACTTCTTCCTGCGGCCGGCCCCAGTTCTCGCTGGAGAACGCGAACAGGGTCAGCGCCGGAATGCCCAGTTCCAGGCAGCGCTCGATGGTGCGGTTTACCGCGCGCGCGCCGGCTCGGTGGCCGATCACGCGGGGGCGACGGCGCTGCTGTGCCCAACGCCCGTTGCCATCCATGATGATGGCAACGTGGCGCGGGAGGGCGGACGGCAGGGGAGGCGGGACTGAAGGCATCGACTTCAGACCGACATCAGTTCCTTTTCCTTGTCGGCGACGACCTTGTCGATATCCTTGATGTTGGCATCGGTCAACTTCTGGATATCGTCTTCGCCGCGCTTCTTGTCGTCTTCGCTGATCGCCTTGTCCTTAAGCAGCTTGGCGATTTCCTTGTTCGCATCCTGGCGGATGTTGCGCACGGCGATCTTGGCGCCTTCGCCTTCCTTCTGTACCTGCTTGGCCAGTTCCTTGCGGCGCTCTTCGGTCGGCGGCGGCAGGTTGACGCGGATCGAGGTGCCGATGGTGTTCGGGGTCAGCTCGATGTTGTACAGGCCCTTTTCGATCTCCTTGATCATGCTCTTGTCGAAGGGCGTGACCAGCAGGGAGTGGGCGTCGGCGTTGGAGACGGACGCTACCTGGTTCAGCGGCGTGCTGGCGTTGCCGTAAGCATTGACCGTGACACGGTCCAGCAGGGCCGGCGTTGCGCGGCCGGTGCGGATCGAAGTGAGGGTGTGCTTAAGAGCGTCGATGCTCTTGGCCATGCGCGTCTGCGCGTTGTTCTTGATGTCGTTGAGCATCGCCAGGGTCCTGGATGTAACTGGAATCGGGCGATTATAGGCGAATACGGGACGCCGCCGGGCCTGAATCGGCCCGGAGGTCGCCTTGCGCTCAGCCTCAGGCCGGATCGCGGCCCTGGACGAGGGTGCCGATGTTCTCGCCGTGCAGGATCTTCAGCAGCTCGCCCGGCTGGCCCATGTCGAACACGCGCATCGGCAGGTCGCTGTCACGGGCCAGGGCGAAGGCGGCGGTATCCATCACTTCCAGGCCGCGGCGGATCACTTCGTCGTAGCTCAGGCTGTCGAAGCGGACAGCGTCGCTGTACTTGTTCGGATCCTTGTCGTACACGCCATCGACCTTGGTTGCCTTCAGCAGCAGGTCGGCGCCGATCTCGATCGCGCGCAGGGCCGCGCCGGAGTCGGTGGTGAAGAACGGGCTGCCGACGCCAGCGGCGAAGATCACCAGGCGGCCCTTTTCCAGGTGGCGGATGGCGCGGCGGCGGATGTAGTCCTCGCACACGTCGTTGATCTTGATCGCGCTCATCACGCGGGCCTTTGCGCCCACTTTCTCCAGCGCATCCTGCATGGCCAGCGCGTTAATGACCGTGGCCAGCATGCCCATCTGGTCGCCGGTGACGCGGTCCATGCCGCCAGCGGCCAGGCCCGCACCGCGGAAGATGTTGCCACCACCGATGACCAGGGCGACTTCGGCGCCGGCCTGCTGGGCCTCGACGACTTCACGGGCCAGGCGGTTGATGATCTTGGGGTCGATGCCGTAGTCCTCATCTCCCATCAGCGCCTCCCCGGAAAGTTTCAACAGGATGCGGCGATAGGCGAGCTTGGACATAGGGACCTCGGGTGCGTGGAAATCGCGGGCGATTCTACGCGCAAGCGGCGCGCGGCCAAAGCGTTTTGTGCACTGCGGCGCAAAATACCGGTGTGCCCCGTGCGTCAGGGGCGCACCATTCAGCCCAGCTCGGCGCCAGCAGTGGCAGACAGTTCATCATGCCCCAGTTCGCCCGGAGAGCGTGCGATGACCCGGTTGCGACCCAGGTTCTTGGAGCGGTAGAGCACGTCATCGGCGGCGCGCAGCAGGTCCTGCACGCCGGCAAAGCGCTCGTAGCCGCCCTGGGTGGCCACGCCGGCCGAGAAGGTGATGAACAGCGGGCCACCTTCCAGTTCCGCCATCGGGGTGGCGACGATGTTCGCCAGTACCCGGCGGATCACGTCCAGGGCCACCGATTCACTGGTATTGGGCAGCAGCGCGACGAACTCCTCGCCGCCGAAGCGGGCCACGGTGTCGCTGTTGCGCAGCTGCCCCTGCAGCTTGCCGGCAAAGGCGCGCAGCACCTCGTCGCCGGTCAGGTGGCCGTGCGCATCGTTGATCTTCTTGAAATCGTCCAGGTCGATGAAGGCCACCGACAACGGCCAGCCATGGCGGCCGGCGCGCAGGAATTCCTGCTCCAGCACGGCTTCGAGCTGGCGGCGGTTGAGGACGCCGGTCAATGCGTCGCGATGGGCCTGGTCGGCCAGGCGCTTGGCGCGAGCCTCGAATTCATCGGCGCGGCGGCGGGCCTGGTCGGCATCCTGCAGTTCGCGCAGGTTGCGCAGGGTGGCCAGTTCCTGGGCGTGGTCGATCAGTTCACGCACGCGTGCCGGCGAGTTCAGGCCGTTCTCGAACAGGCTGGCGATGTCCGGCAGCGCTTCGCTGATCCGCGCCAGCACCTGGTCGAAGCGGGCGCTGTCCATCTGCAGGCGGTCGTGGACCTGCTGCAGGGCGCGTTCGCGTGCGCCATCGGCGTCTTCATCCAGCCAGATGTCGGCGACCGCGCCAGACAGCTGTACGCAGGCCTGGAACGGATTTTCGGCGGTGCCTTCGTCTTCGCTGTGGCGGATGCTGTCCACCAGGTAGCGCGGCAGGCCCCACTCCTCGGCCACCCATGCACCGACGTCGGCGTGGCTGCAGCCGAGTTCCTGGCGCTCGCGCGCGATCAGGTCGGGGTTGTCGCGCGCTTCGCGCAGCAAGGGCAGGTAGCGTTCGGATTCGGCCTGGGCCAGGCACAGCACGCCCATGTCCTGCAGCAGTCCGGCCAGCATCAGCTCCTCCAGCCTGCGCAGGCCGCGCGCTTGGCCGAGCTGGCTGGCCGCCAGCGCGCTGAGGATGCTGCGCTTCCAGGCGCGTTGGCGCAGATCGTGGTCGGCGCCGCCTTTGCCGGTCAGGCCCTGGGTGACAGTGAAGCCCAGGGCGAGGCTGATCGTAGCGTTGAGCCCGAGCATGGTCAGCGCCTGGCCGAGGTTCTCGATCCGGCGCCGGCTGGCATACAGCGGTGAATTGGCGATACGCAGCATGCGCGCACTCAGCGCCATGTCGATGGCGATGATGTCCGCAGCGGTTGCGATGTCCGCCTCCGGGTCCTGGGCCAGTTCGATGATGCGCAGGGCAATACCGGGCGGCGAGGGGAGGTTGCGGCAAAGCGCCAGTGCAGCTGTCAGCTCGGGAGGCATGTCGGGTCGTTCAATTCCATTAGGACAAGAATACCTAGGAATGCATCACAGTCTGCGAATTTCGTTCCTGTTATGTGACTGCAGGTTCCCTTTGCCGAGTATCGGCTTGATTCGCGTGCAACGCAAAGGTGTTGGTGTGCGCACCAGCGGTGCGCACCCACAGATTCGGCCACCCACAGGTGAAGGGCACCCACAGGCCCACCGGCATAAAAAAAGAGCCGCGGTTTCCCGCGGCTCCTTCTGGTTTCATTACAGCCGTGAGGCTGGAATCAGACCTGCATCGCCTTGGCAACTTCGGCGGCGTAGTCTTCCACCACCTTCTCGATGCCTTCGCCAACGACCAGCAGCTGGAAGCCAGCCACGTCGGCGCCGGCAGCCTTGACTACCTGCTCGACGGTCTTGTCGCCGTCCAGGACGTAGCTCTGGCCGTACAGGGTCACTTCGCTGACGATCTTGTTGATCTTGCCGCTGATGATCTTTTCCAGGATGTCGGCCGGCTTGGACTTGTCCTTCTCGGACATCTTGGCCAGTTCGATTTCCTTTTCCTTTTCCACGAACTCGGCCGGCACATCGGCAGCCTTGTTGTGCGGCGGCTTCAGCGCGGCCACATGCATGGCCAGGCCGCGAGCCAGTTCGGCGTCACCGCCGATCAGGTCGACCAGCACGCCGACCTTGCCGTTGGTGTGGACGTAGGAACCGACGTTGCCGGTGGTGTCCAGCTTGACCAGGCGACGGATCTGGATGTTCTCACCCAGGGTCTGCACGGCGGTCGCGCGGGTTTCTTCGACGGTCTGGCCGGTCGGCAGGGTGGCCGACTTCAGGGCTTCCACGTCGGCGGCGCCCGATGCCAGTGCAGCGGCAGCGACGGAATCGACGAAGTTCTTGAAGTTGATGTCGTTGGCGACGAAGTCGGTTTCCGAGTTGATCTCGACCAGCACGGCCTTGCCGCCGTCCTGGGCCAGGCCCAGACGACCTTCGGCGGCCACGCGGTCAGCCTTCTTGTCGGCCTTGGCAGCGCCGGACTTGCGCAGCGCTTCAGCAGCGGCGTCGATGTTGCCGCCGGCCTCGGTGAGCGCCTTCTTGCATTCCATCATGCCGGCGCCAGTGCGCTCGCGCAGTTCCTTGACCAGGGAAGCAGTGATTTCCACGGGATTACCTCACGAAAGAAAGGGGTTGGGCCGGCATGGTGGCCGGCCCGTGTGACAGTTTCCTGTCGTCGCGCCATCGGCAGCGGACAGGAAAGGTGGGCGCGTGGCGCCCACCGGGGCCTGGATCAGGCCTGGGCTTCGCCCTTGTCGGCAGCAGCCTTCTTGGCCGGAGCGCGGCGAGCCGGCTTGCCTTCTTCGGCCGGAGCGTCGGCGAACTCTTCTTCACGGACGGTGGCAGCGTGCGGTGCAGCAGCCTTGCCTTCCAGCACGGCGTCAGCAGCGGCGCGTGCGTACAGCTGCACGGCACGGATGGCGTCGTCGTTGCCCGGGATCGCGTAATCCACCAGCTCCGGGTTGTAGTTGGTATCGACGACGGCGATCACCGGGATGCCGAGCTTCTTGGCTTCCTTGATGGCGATGTCTTCGTGGCCGATATCGATGACGAAGATCGCGTCCGGCAGACGGTTCATGTCCTTGATGCCGCCCAGCGAGGCTTCCAGCTTGTCGCGCTCGCGACGCAGGCCCAGCACTTCGTGCTTGACCAGCTTCTCGAAGGTGCCGTCGGATTCACCGGCTTCCAGTTCCTTCAGGCGGGCAACCGACTGCTTGACGGTACGGAAGTTGGTCAGGGTGCCGCCCAGCCAACGCTGGTTCATGAACGGCATGCCGCAACGCTCGGCTTCTTCGCGGATCGACTCACGCGCGCTGCGCTTGGTGCCCAGGAACAGGATGGTGCCGCGCTTCTGGGCAACCGACGAGATGAAGTTCATCGCATCGTTGAACAGCGGGACGGTCTTTTCCAGGTTGATGATGTGGATCTTGCCGCGGGCGCCGAAGATGTACGGAGCCATTTTCGGGTTCCAGTAGCGGGTCTGGTGGCCGAAGTGGACGCCGGCTTCCAGCATCTGACGCATGGTGACCTGGGGCATTGCAGAACTCCTGATGGGGAACCGGCGATTCCGCCCGCGGGATAGGTATGCGGGACGCGTGGAAGCGCTGAAGGTTCCGGGGTTGGGCTTCCCTGTTGCCTCCGTGGCCGAACTCCTCGCGGAGCACCCCGGCACGGATGGGGGCAGCAGGTGTGGATTCACCGGTGACGTCCGGTGTGGACGGTGTCCCGCGCACGGGGCGGCAGGACATCCGGGCAATTATAGCCCGCTTGGCTGGCTCGCTGCAATTGCGGGTGTCTGCGCCGCCAGGATCACCTCTGTGCCGTCCTGCAGGCGGGCGTGGAACCTGCCGCCTGCATAGCCATCGGCGCGCGGCGGCAGCTGCCACTGGCGCTGGCGCGCCGCCAGTACGTAGCCGGCAAGACCGGGCAGCAGCAGGCTGCGCTGGCCGCCAGCCGTCTCATAGGCAAGGTCGCTCAAGCGCGCGTGCCGGGTGCCACTGTTCAACAGTCTCAGCATGAATTGCGACCCGTTGACCACCAGCTCTGCCTGCAGGCAGGGGGACGCTGGGCCGACCGGTTCGCTGCGGAACAGGGGCAGTGAATAGCGCGGCATGGCCGGTTCTGCCGGTGCCAGGATGATACGGAATGCCTGTTCAGCGGCCACAGGCGCGGACGACGCCGGCAGCAACCACACGCGCTGGCGGGCGCCGGCCGGCAGGTCCAGCAAGGTCGGACTGGCCAGCACCTGCCCGCTGCGCTGCAGGTGTTCCGCATCCTGTTGCTGGTCCCACGCCCAGATCTGCACCTGGCCGCGCCAATGCCCGGGGCCAGGATTGTGCAGCCACAGCTCGGTCCGCCCCTGCGCAGCCGGCAGGTGCAGGGTGGTCGGCATCAGGTCCAGCGCCTGCAAGGGCATGGGCAGCAGTGCCATCAACAGAAGCAGTAGCCGGCGCATCAGTAGTAAGTGGTGGGCGGTTCGGGCAGCGAATGCCCCTGCTCGTCCTGCGCTGGCGGGGCCAGTTCACGGACCTGGGGCGGCAGGTGACTGCCGTCGCTGTGCCGCTGTGGCACCGGGCAACGTGGGCCGCCCTCCGTGCCGACGCAGCCTTCAACCACGGTCAGGCGGATCTGCATTGGGACGGGCGCCGGGTCGGCCCACGCTGTCGTGCTGGCGATGGACATCACTCCGATCAGTACTGCCCGAACCACCTGCGATCCACCGTGTTGTCGACTTGATGCGCGGTATCGGCCGACAGGGGGAATTCTGTAGAGCGGGCTCCCCTCAGTAGGTGATCGTCACCTGCACCAGGTCGTTGTAGGTGCCCGCCGGAGGCTGTCCGGCAACGGGAGGCACACGCCCGAATATGTTCAGTGTCTGCGCGCTGCCAGTGCCGACGCCGCTGAAGGTGTCCACGGTGAGCGTATTGCCCCAGCGCTGGCTGCGCGCAGCGTCCCGGTACAGCTCGTAGGTCAGGTAATAGCTGTTGCCGCCGATGGTGGTGCGCATGCGCCGGGTGGTGGTAAGGGCCGGGTTGTTCTGACCGTTGTTCAGGCCGACCTGGTAGGCGGTGCGCTTGAGGCAGGTCAGGGTGAGGGTGGCGGTCTGGTCGATGTTGGCGGGAATGCCGCCGGTGACGTTGCCGAAATTCATGGTGGTGGTGAGGTAGCTGCCGCATTGCGGCAGCACGGTGGCAGTGGCATTGAAAGTGAAGGCATTGCTGGCGGTGTTGGTGCCGGTAGCACCGCCATTGCAGGTGGCCGGCACGGTGGCGGTGCCCAGCAGCACCTCGTTCCAGGCCCAGGTGAGCACCACGTTGGCCCCGGTGAAGGTGCTGCTGTAGTTGCCGGAGGCCAGCACCTGGTTGGCCGGAATCTGTGCGAACAACTGCGTGGTACGGCTTCCGGAGCCGCCGATCAGCGGCACGTTGTAGGTCATCGTCAGTTCCTGTGCGGGAGGTGTGCCGCGCGGTGCCAGGCCGGTGACTTCGCTGTAGTTGGCGACGTTGTAGATCTGGAAATTGAGCGGATCACTGCTGCCGTTGACCATTGTCCGCCACGGCGAAGTACTGGTGCCGCCGGTGCCATTGCCCAGGCCGATGCAGACGCGGATGCCGGTGGTGGCGATCAGGCTGAGTGCGGCGGTGGAGCAGTTCACGGTGATGTTCAAGGTGCCGGGGGTGGCACCTGCCGCGCCGCTGCTGACGTTGCCGAAGGGCAGCAGCGCGTCGGCGCTGGCGGTGCAGGTCGCGGCCGCGCGTGTCGGTGCACTGGCGATCAGGCCGGCCAGAAGCAGCAGGCCGAGCAGCAGCATCCTCATGGCGCCACCTCCGGCACGCATTGCAGCGGGGCCGGGCGCGCGCTGGCCCCGACGGCGACCACCTGCGGTGCCGGCACGCGGACCCGGCACTGGCCACCGCTGCTGGTGATGTACAGCACGCTGCCGGGTGCAACGTCCTCTAGGTACAGCAGGCCGTCGTAGCCGACGGTGGCCTGGCGGCCATCGGGCAGCTGCACTTCGCTGCCCACCTCCAGCGGTTGCCCCCGCATGTCCTGCAGGATCAGCCGCAATGACGCGCGCGAACGCAGGTTGAAGGTCAGGCCGGTGCCGGCGCGCTGGCGGGGTGTCACCCAGTCCTCGATGCGATCAGCGCGCATGTCCGCCGGCAGGTCCAGGGTGTCGATGGAGACGCGGTTGCGCTGCCAGGACAGCAGAGGGCTGATCAGCAGCAGGCCACGCTCGTCGGTGGCACCGATCAGGCGGTTCTCAAGCCGCACCGGCACACCGCCAACGCCATTCGTGCTGACCACGGCGAAGGCGTCGGCGACTTCGCGGGCGGCGAAGGTGTGCCCGGCCATCCACACCAGGCTGCCGCTGGCGCTGCCATAGGCGTAGTTGAGGCCCGCCTGGCGGGAGGCACCGAAGGCGTAGCGGCCGACATCGTTGAGGATGCCGACTTCGGCCAGGCCGCCGCTGCCGCCGTCGCCGTGGCGGACCTGCGCGCGCCAACCGATACCGCCTGCGCTGCCGTCGCCCGGGACCGGCTGGGTGACATCGGCGACCCAGCTCTGGCGGTCGCCATTGCGCTGGCTGGACAGGCTGGCCTGGCGGTTGTTGCCCAGGCTTGCGGTCAGCGACAGGTAGACGCTGCGGTCATCACTGTCGTCCAGGTTCTGGTTGACCGACAGGTAGGCCGACCAGCGCGGGCTCCAGCTGCGTGACCAGAACAGGCTGGCATAACGGTTGTCATCGCCATCGGGGTAGCGCAGGCGAAGGTAACTGGCGCTGAGGGTGCCCAGGCGCAACAGGTCCAGGCCGACCGTGGCCTGCTCGCTGATGCTGGGCGGCAGGTTGGCCTGCAGCGCGCCCAGGTCGCGGTAGTCGCCGTGGCTGCGCACGCTGCGCAGGTTGAAATTGAAGCGCCGGTTGTTCCAGCTGTACCCCAGCGCCCACTGTCCGCCCTGCAGGCCTTGGTAGCGGCTGTGGGCATAGGCGGCATTGAGCACGCCGGCGCCGCCCAGCAGCAGCCACCCACCCACGCCGGCCTGAGCCAGGCCGCCGCCGCCCTCGGCATGTGCTTCGCCGGTGAATGTGTCGCTGACGCCGCCGCGCCAGCTGGCGCTTGCCACGGTACGGTCGTCGTAGGCGAAGGAGCGTTCGCCGAACTGCTCGCGCAGCTGGCCGACGCCGAGCGACCAGTCCGACAGGCCCTTGGCCAGCAGCTGCTGGGTGCCGTAGAAGCTGAAATCCAGGGTCTGCATGCGGCCGAAGGCATCGGTAACCACCACCTGCGCGCTGCCGGTGCCGCTGATGCCCGGTTGCGCCGCCAGCTGGAACGGCCCGACCGGTACCTGGCCGCTGTACTGGCGCAGGCCATCGACATACAGCTCGACCGTCGATGGCACCACCGCCTGGCCGAGGAAGGCCGGAGTCGGGGTAAGAACGCGATACGGCTGCAGCCCGTAGTTGCGGCCGATCTGGATGCCGCCCAGGCGTACCGGCCGGCTCCAGTCGACAAAGCCGCTGTAGAAGTCGCCAACCTCCAGGGTCAGCGCCTTGTCCGGGAAATCCAGTGTCCAGCGCGTATCAAGGCGTACGCTTTCGCTGCGCCAGTGGCGGTCTCCGGTCTGGTAGCGACGGCTGACGGCGGTGTTCTCGAAGGTGCCGGTACCGATGCCGAACACTCGCAGTTCAGAGCTCAGGGTAAGGTTGCCGAGGCTGTCGACACGGCTGCCGTACAGGTCGTAATTGAGCAGGACGCCGGGCGAGGCGCTGCCGCGGGAAGCGCGGACCTGCGGGCGGCTGAGCACGGTCGTGGGCAGGGTCAACTGGTCCAGTGGTACGTCCAGCGCGAGGGTCTGCAGGTGCGCGTCATAGCGCACCACCGCACCGCTGATCTGGTCGAGGTATACCGGGGCAGCGCCGCTGGCGTTGAAGCCAAGCTGGCGCAGGATCTCGGGGCTGGCCTGCAGGCGGCCACGGTTGTCGGTGAAGGGCAGCAGGCCGCGCGGCGTGCTGTTGAGGGTCACGTCCAGGTACAGCGTCTGGTTGGCCGTGAGTGGGGTTGGTGGCGGCAGCAGGGCATCGGCGGAGACCCCGGAGACATCGGCTGCATGAGCCGCCGGGGACAGGGCCGCACCGAGCGCTGCGCTCATCAGCGCCTCAGCGAGCCGGTGGTGGCGGCAGCGACGTCTGTTCCGACTCGCCATTGAGCTTGGCCGTGATCTGGTCGTTGTCGCGGTCGATCGCCGTGCGCTCCAGCGGCCAGCGCATGACCTGGCCGGGCAGCACATAGCCCAACAGGCCGGGATGGACGATGCGCGGCCGCTCCGGGCTGCCCAGGGCGAGGTCGGCGATCTGCGCATAGCTGTTGCCGGTATTGCCTACTTCCACGCCGTTGCGACCGTCGTCCAGCCGCACCAGGCGGGCGTGCAGCTGCGGTGCCAGCCGGCTGCCAGCGCCGGGTTGCACGAATACCGGGATGGAATAGCGCAGCACGAACTGCATGCCTTCGGTGCGCGTGGCCAGATCGGGCACCTCGTCGACGATCAATCGGTAGTACTGCTGCGCAGCCGGTGCGTCGGCCACGGCGCGCATGACCCGTACCAGCTGCTGCTGGCCGGCGGCCAACTCCTGCATCGGTGGCGTGGCCAGCAGATCTTCGGTGGGCAGCAGCTGTTCGTTGCCGTCCTGCTGCACCCAACGGAATACCCGGACCTGCAGCTTCACCGGCGAGGTGCCGCTGTTGGTCAACCACAGTTCGCCGGCGCGCTGGCGTGCCTCCAGCTGCAGGCTGGTGGGCGCGACCTGCAGGCTGGTCGCCGAGGCCGCGGTAACCCAAAGCAGCAGGCTGAGAACGAGCAGCGCCACGCCGGTGGCGCGCCACGGGCGGGATCCGGCCATGCGGGCGTGCTCCATCAATAGGTGATCGTGGCGGTAACGGTATCCAGGTAGTTGCCGGTCGCAGCGTTGGCCGTGCTCAGGTTGAGGATCTGGCCGTAGACGATGTAGGGCACCGCCAGGCCGGTGCCGATACCGGCCTGGGTGTTGGTGCCCGTGGTGGCGCCCCACACCAGGGTATGCGCGGCATCCTGGTAGAGCTGGTAGCCCACGTAGTTGTTGGCCGTCACTGCCGCGTTGGTGTTCTTCATCCGCCGCGTGGTGACGTCATTGGCCGTACCGGCATTGGCACCGGCGTTGAGCGAGATGGTGTACGGGGTCAGCGCCGAACACTGTGCGGTTACGGTGCCCTGGCCCAGGGTCGGGGTGGCGGTGGTGGAGGCGGCGGTACCGAAATCGACGTTGGTGGCGGCGGCCGCAGTGATGGTGCAGGCCTTGGTGACCACCAGGGTGACGTTGAACGTAGTGGTGTCGGCGGCGGCGGCCGGGCCAGCCACCAGCAGGGCCAAGGCCCAAGCCCAAGGGGAACGAACGGTGGATCGCATGGACAACCTCCCTGACCCGAAGGTCCGTTGAACAGCGCGAAGTCGGCACGTTCGGCGCCGATTTGACGACAGTGGGGCCAGCGTAGGCACCGCAAGTGTCTGTATTCCGTGAGAAACAGGCGATCGAAAGGGTGTGGCCCATCACGCTTTCACGTTCCTTGCCGGATCCGTGCATGCCCCGGATCGCCAGTTGGGTGGCGTTCGTTCAGATTGCGGCCGGATCGGCGATAATGGGAGCCATGAGCGTGAATATCAAAACCCCGCAGGAAATCGAGATGATGCGCATCGCCGGCCGCCTGGCCAGCGAAGTGCTCGACATCGTCACCCCCCACGTCAAGCCCGGTGTCACGACCGAGGAACTGGACCGCATCTGCCACGACCACATCGTGAACGTGCAGGGCGCCATTCCGGCCAACGTCGGCTACCGCGGCTTCCCCAAGACCGTGTGCACCTCGGTCAACAATGTCATCTGCCACGGCATTCCCAGCGAAGGGAAGGTCCTCAAGGATGGCGACATCATCAATATCGACGTCACCGTCATCAAGGACGGCTGGCATGGCGACACCAGCCGCATGTACTTCGTCGGCACCCCGTCGGTGATGGCCAAGCGCCTGGTCGACGCCACCTATGAAGCGATGTGGCGCGGCATCCGCGCGGTGCGTCCGGGCGCAACCCTGGGCGACGTCGGCCATGCGATCCAGAGCTACGCCGAAGGCGAGCGTTTCAGCGTGGTGCGCGAGTACTGCGGCCACGGCATCGGCAAGGTCTACCACGATGAGCCGCAGGTGGTGCATTACGGCCGTCCGGGCCAGGGTCTGGTGCTGCAGCCGGGCATGACCTTCACCATCGAGCCGATGATCAACGAGGGCACCCGCTACAACAAGGTGCTGCCCGATGGCTGGACCGTGGTGACCAAGGACCGCAAGCTGTCGGCACAGTGGGAGCACATGATCGCGGTCACCGAGACCGGCGTGGACGTGCTGACCCTGTCGCCGGGCGAGTCGCAGGTCTCCTGACGATGCTGCCGGCGAGTTCGCTGCTGGACACGCCGGCCGCGTCGCTCAACGACCCGGACTGGGCTGCTGCCGCGCGCGACGCGCTGCAGCAGGCCGATACGCGCCTGTACCGCCGCTTCGACCAGGGCGACAACATCGAGCGCCTGCTGGCATTGCGCGCGCGCGCGGCCGATCACCTGATCCGCCATGCGTGGCAGCGCTGCCTGCCGGCCGACAGTGGCCTGTCGCTGTTTGCGGTCGGTGGCTATGGGCGCGGTGAACTGTTCCCGCGCTCGGACATCGACCTGCTGGTGTTCGGCGATCCGCAGGCGCAGCTGGCCCATGAGGAGGCGCTCGCGCGCCTGTTCGCGCTGCTGTGGGATTGCGGCCTGGCGGTCAGCCACGCGGTGCGTTCGGGCGGGCAGTGCAGCGAAGCTGCGGCCGACCAGACCGTGCTGACGGCGTTGATCGAAGCGCGCCCGCTGATGGCCGATGAGGCGGCGCGGCGTGCGCTGCGTGCGGCAGTGGATGACCGCGAACTGTGGCCGCCGCGTGCGTTCTTCCTGGCCAAGCTGGAGGAACTGCGCAACCGCCACCAGCGTTTCGGCGACACCGCCGACAACCTGGAGCCGGACCTGAAGGATGGCCCCGGCGGCCTGCGCGATCTCAACACGCTGGGCTGGATGGCGCTGCGTGCGTTTGGCGTGCGCGATCTGGAAGCGCTGGTCGGCCTGGGCCACCTGGGCGCTGACGAGGCCGCGGCGCTGAAGCGCGAACGTGCGGTGCTGGCGCGACTGCGCTTCGGCCTGCACCTGGTGGCGCGACGCCCGGAAGAGCGCCTGCGCTTCGATTACCAGAAGACCCTGGCCGCGCGCCTGGGCTTTGAGGACGATGCCGAGAGCCTGGGCGTCGAGAAGATGATGCAGGGCTTCTACCGCGCCGCTTCGGTGGTGCGGCGGATCAGTGATCGTCTGCTGCAGCGTTTCGAGGAACAGTTCGATGGCGAGGCACAGCCTGAGCCGCTGACCGTGGGGTTCGCGCTGCGCCGTGGCTACCTGGCGGCCAACGATGCCGACTGGCCGAATGCTGACATCGGCCAGGTCTTCGCGCTGTTCGCCAGCTGGGCGAACAATCCGCAGATCCGTGGCCTGCATTCGTTGACCGCGCGCGCGCTGGCCGAATCGCTGCCGTTGCTGCCTGCCTATGACCAGGCAGACCCTGATGCGCGCGAACAGTTCATGGCCCTGCTGCGTGGCCAGCGCCCGGTCGACACGCTTTCGCGCATGGCGCGGCTGGGCGTGCTCGGGCAGTGGATTCCTGCATTCGCCCAGGTCAGCGGGCGCATGCAGTTCGACCTGTTCCATGTCTACACCGTCGACCAGCACACGCTGATGGTCCTGCGCAACATGGGGCTGTTCGCCAGCAGTCGCGCCGATGAACGTTTCTCCATCGCCCACGAAGTCTGGCCGCGCCTGCGCAAGCCCGAACTGCTGCTGCTGGCCGGCCTGTTCCACGACATCGCCAAGGGGCGCGGCGGCGATCATTCCGAACTGGGCGCGGTCGATGCACGGGCGTTCTGCCACGCGCAGGGGCTGAGTGGTTCGGATACCGAACTGGTGGCCTGGCTGGTCGAACAGCACCTGCGGATGTCGGTGACCGCGCAGAAGCAGGACATCGCCGATGCGGACGTGATCCATCGCTTCGCGACCCTGGTCGGCAGCCGCGACCGCCTGGATTACCTCTATCTGCTGACCTGCGCCGACATCGCCGGCACCAGCCCGAAGTTGTGGAACGCGTGGAAGGACCGGCTGCTGGCCGATCTGTATTTCGCTACCCGCCGCGCGCTGCGCGAGGGCCTGGAGCATCCGGTGCCGGCCGCCGAGCGCGTGGCCGAAGCGCGCGACAGCGTGCGTGCGCTGGTGCGCGAGCAGGGCTACGACGATGCCACCATCGACCGCCAGTTCGCGGTGATGCCTGACGAAGGTTTCATCCGCCTGCGCCCGGAACAGTTGGCCTGGCAGGCTGCCGCACTGGTGCCGATCAAGCAGGGCCAGACGCTGGTGAAGGTACGCCGGATCAGCGTTGACGACCCGGCGCTGGAAGTGTTCGTGCACTCGCCGGACCGTGATGGCCTGTTTGCCGCGATCGTGATGACCCTGGACCGCAAGGGTTACGGCATCCACCGCGCACGCGTGCTGGATGGTCCGTCGGAGACGATTTTCGATAATTTTGAAGTCAGCCCGGCCGATACGTTTGCCGATGGCAGCAGCGCCAACCTGGAAGCTGCACTGCGCGAGGCGCTCAGTGGCGACCTTGCGCGGCTGCGTCCCTCGCGCCGGGTGGTGCCACGCCAGCTGCGCCACTTCCGTTTCGCCCCACGCATCGAGTTCCGCGATGAACCCGGCGCGACCCGCTTTGCCCTGGTCGCGCCCGACCGCCCCGGCCTGCTGGCCGACGTGGCGTTCGTGCTGCGCAACCAGGGACTGCGCGTGCAGGACGCGCGCATTGCCACATTCGGCGAACGCGCCGAAGACACCTTCGTGATCAGTGACGAACACGACCTCCCCCTGACTGAATCCGCCCGGCAGCAGCTGCATGACGCAATGCTGGCCTGCCTGGACCCTGATCGAAACGCCGGAGACCCCGCCTGATGGCCACCAAGCCTGCAAAGAAGACTGCCGCGACTGCCAAGAGCGCCGCGGCCAGAAAGACTACTGCCGCTGCCCCGGCTGCGAAGAAAGCTGCACAAGAGCCGAAGGCGGGCCAGACCGCAGCGGTGAAGAAGGCCGCCGTGCCGAAACAGGCTGCAGTGAAGAAGGCGCCGGCAAAGAAGGTCCCGGCCAAGACCGCCGAAGCTGCGCGCGCCGAGAACATCGCACGCAAGTCGCTGCGCAAGCCGGCCGGGCCGGGCGTGGAAGAACTGAAGTTTGGCATCGAAAGCGCCTTCGAGCGCCGCGCCACGCTGACCCTGCACGAACTGGAAGGCTCGACCCGGCCGCTGGTCAACCGCGTGATCGATGGCCTGGAAAGCGGCGAGTTCCGCGTCGCCGAACCCGATGGCCATGGTGGCTGGAAGGTCAACGAATGGCTGAAGAAGGCGGTGCTGCTGTATTTCCGCGTCAACGACATGGCCGTGGTCGATGCACGCCCGGCACCGTTCTGGGACAAGGTCGAATCGCGCTTTGCCGGCTATGACGAGGCGAAGTTCCGCCGTGGCGGCGTGCGCGTGGTGCCGGGTGCGATCGCCCGTCGCGGCACGTATTTCGGCAAGGACGTGGTGCTGATGCCGAGCTTCACCAACATCGGTGCCTACGTCGGTGAAGGCACCATGGTCGACACCTGGGCCACCGTCGGTTCCTGCGCGCAGATCGGCCAGCACTGCCACCTGTCCGGTGGTGCCGGCATCGGTGGCGTGCTCGAGCCGCTGCAGGCCAGCCCGACCATCATCGAAGACCATTGCTTCATCGGCGCGCGTTCGGAAGTGGTGGAAGGCGTGGTCGTCGGCCATCACAGCGTGATCGGCATGGGCGTGTTCCTCAGCCAGAGCACCCGCATCTACAACCGCGCCACCGGCGAAATCAGCTACGGCTACATTCCGCCGTACAGCGTGGTGGTGTCCGGCTCGCTGCCGAGCAAGGACGGTACCCACTCGCTGTACTGCGCGGTGATCGTCAAGCAGGTCGATGCCCGCACCCGCAGCAAGACCAGCGTCAACGACCTGCTGCGCGGCCTGGCCGACTGACGGGGCCGCACGCATGAGCACCACCGTCTACGGTCTGAAGAACTGCGATACCTGCAAGAAGGCGACCAAGTGGCTGGACCGCTTCGGCGTGCCGTACACCTTCGTCGACTACCGCGACAACAAACCCAGCCCGGAAACGCTGCTGGAATGGGCCGCCCAGCTGGGTGGCCTGGCGGCGATGGTCAACCGGTCCTCCACCACCTGGCGGCAGCTGCCGGACAACCGCAAGGCCGCCGATTCGGAGGCGGAATGGAAGCTGCTGCTGCGCGAGTACCCGCAGTTGATCAAGCGGCCGCTGGTGGTGACTGCCGACGGCAAGGTCAGCCAGGGTTTCAGCGACAACGGTTTCAAGGCGCGCTTCGGCGTGGGCGGCGCGTGAGCGCCGTCCTCGACCTGGCCTGCGATCTGATTGCACGGCCGTCGGTGACCCCGGACGATGCCGGTTGCCAGGCGCTGATTGGTGAACGTCTGCAGGCGGCCGGTTTCACCTGTGAGCACCTGCGGCTGGGCGAGGTCGACAACCTGTGGGCCACGCACGGCAGCGGCGCGCCGGTGCTGGTCCTGCTGGGCCATACCGACGTGGTGCCGCCGGGCCCGCGCGAGGCGTGGCAGAGCGATCCGTTCGCGCCACAGATCCGCGATGGCGTGCTGTACGGTCGCGGCTCCGCCGACATGAAAGGCAGCGTGGCCGCGTTCGTGATCGCTGCCGAACAGTTCGTTGCGGCCCATCCGCAGCACGCCGGTACGCTGGCGGTGCTGCTGACCAGCGATGAGGAAGGCGATGCGATCGATGGTGTGCGCCATGTCGCGCGGCTGTTCGCCGAGCGTGGCCAGCGCATCGACTGGTGCATCACCGGCGAGCCGTCCTCCACCGCCACGCTGGGTGACCTGCTGCGCGTGGGACGTCGCGGCAGCCTGTCGGCCAAGCTGCGCGTGCAGGGCGTGCAGGGCCACGTGGCCTACCCGGACAAGGCGCGCAATCCGATTCATCTTGCCGCGCCCATGCTGGCCGAACTGAGCGCACGGCGCTGGGACGAGGGCTATGAGAGCTTCCCGTCGACCAGCCTGCAGATCTCCAACATCCATGCCGGCACCGGTGCCAACAACGTGATTCCCGGTGAGCTGGAGGTGGATTTCAACATCCGCTACAACCCGCACTGGGATGCAGCGAAGCTGGAAGCGGACATCACCGCGCTGCTGGACCGCCATGGCCTGCAGTACACGCTGAAGTGGCACCGCAGTGGCGAACCGTTCTACACCCCGGAAGGTACGTTGCGTGCAGCGGCGCGCGCGGTGCTGGCCGAGCACACCGGTCGCGCACCGGAAGAGAGCACCGGTGGTGGCACCTCCGATGCGCGCTTCATCGCACCCCTGGGCGCGCAGTGCATCGAAGTCGGCCCGGTCAACGCCAGCATCCACCAGGTGGATGAGAACGTGCGCGTGGACGAGCTGGAAGCACTGCCGGGGCTGTACCAGCGACTGGTGGAGCGGTTGCTGGTGTGATCCGCGTCGCCGGGCATGGCCCGGCGCTACCGGGTGAGCGTGCGGTTGCTGGTGTGATCCGCGTCGCCGGGCATGGCCCGGCGCTACCGGGGTGAGCGTGCGGATGCTGGTGTGATCCGCGTCGCCGGGCATGGCCCGGCGCTACCGGGGTGAGCGTGCGGATGATCGTGGGTAGCGCCGGGCCATGCCCGGCGAGCGCAGCGGCGCGCGTTACTCCGAAAAACTGAAGAACGGCGGCTTGATCGCTTCGCGCCAGTAGCTCGGCGCCGCCATGTAGAACTGCTGTGCTTCCGCCTTGGCAAACCAGGCGGCAGCAGCGTCAGGGTTCTTGTCCAGGCCCGGCGCACCGCGGCCCAGCAGCAGCCCGGCGAAGTACTGGCCGAACACATTGCCCTTCTCGCCGGCGCGCTGGTACAGCTGCAGCGCACGCGCCGGATCGCGCGGCAGTCCCACGCCCTTCTCCAGCAGCGCGCCCAGGTCCACCTGCGCTTCGGCATCGCCGCGCTCGGCGCGACGCTGGATCTGCGCAACCAGCGGATGCACGCTGTCGCCCTGCGCGGCCACCGCATCCGGCAGTCGCGACGATGAACTCGGGTAGCGCTGGTAGATCATTCCGCGCAGGTCCCAGCGCAGCGCCTGTTGCGCGTCGCCACGCTGGCGATAGGCCTTGGCGAGTTCGTAGAACGCATAGGGATTGCCGTGGTAGGCCGCCGCCAGATAGGCGCGTTCGCCACGCCGCCAGGACGCGCGCAGCACCGGCGCAGGATTGATGTGGGGGCTGTCGGCATACCGCAGCGTGCCGGAGATCCAGATCCGGCCCAGGGCTTCTTCCGCCTTGGTGTTGTGGAAGGTCCAGGGGGTGACCGCTGCGGCACGCTCGTAATAGGCGATGGCGCGCGGATCGTTGAAGCGCTCGAAGGTTTCCGCGGTATCAAAGGCCCCCTTGAAGCTGCCGTCGGTTCCGCGTTGTTCCAGGCTCTGCTGCTGAGCCGGCGGAAGGAGCGAGGGTGGGGGCAGGGTCTGGCAGGCGGCCAGGCCCAGGCAGATCAGGGCGGCCAGAGCCGCGTTGCGTCCGTTGCGGTGTTGCATTTCCATTGCACGTTTCACGGCGGGCCATTATGCGCTCTGCGGAGTGGTTGCCAACGCAACGGTTGCGCCGTGCCGGAAAGCGGGGTAGGGTCGATGCCATGTCGATCCGCCTGGCCACCGCTGTCAACAACACCAACCGCAATAATCTGCGTGCGAATAATCGTGCGCGGCCGATGCGGGACTGCGCCCTGGTTAGATAGACAGCAACATACGCCCGGACACCAGAAAACCCGCATCGGCCGATGCGGGTTTTTTTGTGCCCGGGCGCAGCCCCACCCGGGCCTGGATGGCCGGTCGAACACCTTCCCCCCGTGTACTTCCCCACAACAGGAGTTCCACCCATGTGTTCGATCTTCGGTATTTTCGGCCTGCAGGCCGGTGACGATCTTCCTTCCCTGCGCCGCCATGCGCTGGAGCTGTCGCAGCGCCAGCGTCATCGTGGCCCGGACTGGAGCGGTGTGTACCTGGACGAGGGCGCGCTGCTGGTGCACGAGCGCCTGGCCATCGTCGATCCGGCAGGCGGCTCGCAGCCGCTGCTGTCCGAAGACGGGCAGCTGGCGCTGGCGGTCAACGGCGAGATCTACAACCACCAGCAGCTCAAGGCCGGACTTGCCCAGGCCTATGCCTTCCAGACCGGCTCGGACTGTGAGGTGATCAACGCGCTGTACCGCCAGGGCGGGTCGCCGGCGCAGTGGCTGGAGCAGCTCAACGGCATCTTCGCTTTCGCTTTGTGGGATCGCAGTGCGGGCCGTGTACTCATCGCGCGCGACCCGGTCGGCGTGGTGCCGCTGTACTGGGGCCATGATGCGCAGGGGCGGTTGCGCGTCGCCTCTGAAATGAAGGCGTTGGTCGATACCTGTGCCGACGTTGCCCAGTTCCCGCCCGGCCACTACTACGACAGCGCCAGCGGTGAGCTGGTGCGCTACTACCAGCAGCCGTGGCGCGAGTACGACGACGTGCAGGGCCGCCCGGCCGATCTCGCCGAGCTGCGCCAGGCTTTCGAACATGCGGTCGAACGCCAGTTGATGAGTGACGTGCCGTACGGCGTGCTGCTGTCGGGCGGGCTGGATTCGTCGCTGGTTGCCGCCGTTGCAGCACGTTATGCGCGTCGTCGCATCGAAGATGGCGGGCAGAGCGAAGCGTGGTGGCCGCGCCTGCATTCGTTCGCCATCGGCCTGAAGGGCTCGCCGGATCTGGCCGCTGCTGCGGTGGCCGCCGAAGCACTGGGCACGGTCCACCACGGCTTCGAATACACCTTCGAAGAAGGCCTGGATGTGCTGCCGGAGGTGATCCGCCATATTGAAACCTACGACGTCACCACCATCCGCGCCTCCACGCCGATGTTCCTGCTGGCGCGCCGGATCAAGGCGATGGGGGTGAAGATGGTGCTGTCCGGCGAAGGCAGCGACGAGATCTTCGGCGGCTATCTGTACTTCCACAAGGCGCCGGACGCGCGCGAATTCCATCAGGAACTGGTGCGCAAGCTCGATGCCCTGCACAACTACGATTGCCTGCGCGCCAACAAGTCGATGATGGCCTGGGGCGTGGAGCCGCGCGTGCCGTTCCTGGACCGCGAGTTCCTCGACGTGGCGATGCGATTCGATGCCGCGCACAAGATGGTCGGCGCCGGTTTTGGTGGTCGCCGCATCGAGAAGGCGGTATTGCGCGAAGCCTTCCAGGGCTACCTGCCGGACAGCATCCTGTGGCGGCAGAAAGAGCAGTTCAGCGATGGCGTCGGCTACGGCTGGATCGATGGCCTGAAGGCGCACGCCGAAGCACAGGTCAGCGACCGCGTGTTGGCTGCGGCTGACAAGCGCTTCCCGCACAACCCGCCGCAGACCAAGGAGGCGTACTACTACCGTCACCTGTTCGAGCAGTTCTTCCCCAGCCATGCGGCGGCTGAAACCGTGCCGGGCGGCAAGTCGATCGCCTGTTCCTCGCCGGCAGCGATCGCCTGGGATGCCAGCTTTGCCGCCGCCGCCGACCCGTCGGGCCGCGCCATCGCCGGCGTGCACGAGCAGGCGTTGGCCTGATCGGCCGCGCCGAGCGGCAGCCACACGGGGAGCGCCGGGCCATGCCCGGCGAGCCCTGCAGCGCATGGGCGGCGAGGGACGTATCATCAGCCCCCTGCACATTGGGGAATGTTCATGGACGTACAGACCGGAGGCCCCGTGAGGCCGACGAAGTGGGCTTGGCGCTACCTGGTGTGGGCCGGCGTGCCGCTGCTGGTCGGCCTGCTGCTGGCGCGCTATGCGGGCCCCGGGCTGCCGACGGTGGCCAGCAAGGCCGAAGCCGTGGTCGGCAGTGACTGGGCACATCACCTGGCCTCGCCGCTCGGCCTGTTCCTGCTGCAGCTGCTGGTGTTGCTGCTGGTCGCCAAGGGCGCCGGTGCGCTGTTGAAGCGCTTCGGCCAGCCGGCCGTGATCGGCGAAATGGCCGCTGGCCTGATGATGGGGCCGCTGTTGCTGGGCAGCCTGCTGCCGCAGGTGCACGGTGCACTGTTCCCGGCCGCTTCGCTCGGGCCGCTGGGCATGCTCAGCCAACTGGGTGTGCTGATGTTCCTGCTGGTGGCCGGTGCCGAGCTTGATCTGGGCGCGCTGCGTGGGCGCCGTAGATTCGCCTTCACCGTCAGCCACGCAGGCATCGCGGTGCCGTTCGTGCTTGGTGTGGTCCTGGCCATCTGGCTGTACCCGCAGCATGGCCCGCAGGGCGTGGGTTTCACCGCGTTCGCGCTGTTCGTCGGTATTTCGATGAGCATCACCGCTTTCCCGGTGCTGCTGCGCATCCTCGCTGATCGCGGCATCACCCACACCCCGCTGGGGCAGACTGCCATCGCCTGCGCGGCGCTGGGCGATGCGACCGCATGGTGCCTGCTGGCGCTGATCGTGGCGGCAGCGCAGGCCACCGGCTGGTTGCCGGCCAGCCTCAACCTGCTGTGCGTGGTGGCGTTCATCGCGCTGATGCTGGGACTGGTGAAGCCGTGGTTCGCCCGCCAGACCATCGCGCCGGGTCGCGAAGGGCGCTGGCTGCTGGGCATCCTGCTGCTGTCGCTGGCCAGTGCGCTGGTCACCGAAGTGCTCGGCATCCATGCGCTGTTCGGCGCCTTCGCTGCAGGCGTGGCGGTGTCGTCCAACGCGCAGCTGCGGCAACTGCTGGTGGCCAGGGTCGAACCGTTCGCGGTGACGCTGCTGCTGCCGCTGTTCTTCGCCATGACCGGCCTGCGCATGC
Source organism: Stenotrophomonas sp. 1337 (assembly GCF_031455455.1). Lineage (NCBI taxonomy): Bacteria > Pseudomonadati > Pseudomonadota > Gammaproteobacteria > Lysobacterales > Lysobacteraceae > Stenotrophomonas > Stenotrophomonas sp. 1337. The sequence goes on from NZ_JAVDSR010000006.1 coordinate 76,055, forward strand.
GCGCCGACGCGTTGCAGACCAGTGACATCGCGTTGTGCGTGGTGGTGATCGCCGTGGCCACGGTGGGCAAGCTGTTGGGCACCTGGAGTGCGGCGCGCAGTACCGGCATGGCCTCGCGCGAAGCGTGGCGACTGGGTGCGCTGATGAATACCCGCGGGTTGATGGAGCTGATCGTGCTCAACCTGGGCTACGAGCTGGGCCTGCTGGGCGACCGCCTGTTTGCGGTGCTGGTGATCATGGCACTGGTGACGACCGCGATGACCGGGCCGCTGTTGAACCTGATCGAGCGCCGCCACCTCCGTTAATGGGGTCGTTAATGGGGTCAGATCCCTTTTCCACAGGAAAAGGGATCTGACCCCGGGCATCATGCCGTGGCCGGCCAGCGCTATCGCGCCGGTAGCAGCGTCAACGTGTGCTGCGCCTTGCCGGGCAGGAACGGGGTGGGGCGGCCGTGCACCCAGTCCTCATGTCCAGCGCCCCAGTACGGCGACAGCGGATGGCCGCTCTGCCCACCCGGCATGTGCACGATGCCATCGGCCTCGTGGCCGGGCGAGACCACCATGCGCTGCGAGGCGCCGAACGCCGGCGTCTGTACACGCGGCATGTCACGGTCGCCGGGCAGGGGATCGGCCGGCATGCACAACCAGCGGCTGGCGAAGGCGGGCAGGGCGCGCGCGACCGGATGGCAGATCGCTGCGGTATTGCGCTCGCCCCAGCTGCGGTGCGCCAGCGGCCTCTGCGCGGACAGCTCCGCTTCGGTACGGCGCGCCGCATCGGCCAGCAGTGCATCCCAGCTCGTGTAGGCGGGTGGCAGCAGGTTGGCCGGGCGTTGCTGCAGCATCGGCCAGGCCACGCCTTCCAGCTGCGCCAGGCGCGGTGCCAGGAAATCCTCGCCCAGCGGTGCCCGGGCCGGTGCCAGCAGCGCATCGGTCAACGTGTCGAGTACCTGTGTGCGGAACTCGCGCACCACCCGGTAGCTGACCGAATCGATCGCGGCGCGACCCTCCCAATGGCTGCTGACCGTGCCCAACCGCTTCAGTGCCGGATCGTCGCTGTGCTCGACCACCTGGTGCAGCAGCACCCACCAGCGCTGCAGGAACACCGCGCGGTCGTCGAGCTGGATCGCCAGCAGGTCGTGCTCGTCGAAACGCTCCTGCGTGGCCAGCAGGTCGCGGATCTGCCGTCCGCGTGCGCCGAGGTCGTAGCCGCCATTGCCGACCGTGGCCAAGGTCGCCTCGTCCACCACGCGGCTGTTGGCCGTCCACAGCCGATGCGAGGCGGGGTCGACCAGGCTCGGCGCGGCGTCGCTGCGGATCGGCCACGGCGCGCAGCCCGGGTTGCGGTGATTGTCATTGAAGCCCAGCGGTGTACAGCCCGGGCCACGGTCAGGCCGCGCGCCGATCAGGCGCCACGCGATACGCCCGCTGCGGTCGCCGATCACCAGATTCTGCGCGGGAATGCCGGCATGGTCGGCAATCTGCAGGGCCTGGTCCAGATCGGCGGCCCGTGCCATGTCGGCGAAGTCCATGCGCACCGCGCCCGGCAACTGCGCGACCCAGCGCAGGGCGTCGCCGCTGCCATCGGCGTGGGTGTGCAGGATCGGTCCCCACGCGGTTTCGCGTACCGGGAAACGCACGTCGGCACCGCCGGCCACGACGATCCGTTCCTCGTGCACGGTCACTGCAGCGTCCGCTGGCTCGGTGCGGAAGTCGGCAGTGTCGATGTAGCTGTTGGTGAAGCCCCAGGCCACGTGGCCGTTGCTGCCGACGATCACCGCCGGCACGCCCGGCAGCGAGAATCCGCTGACGTCGACCTGGCCACCCGCGGCCTGTGGATCGGGGTAGCGCAGGCGCACACGGAACCACAGGCTGGGAGCGCGCAGGCCCAGGTGCATGTCGTCGGCGACGATCGCACGGCCATCGGCGGTCAGCGCGCCGGCCACGGCGAAATTGTTGCTGCCGACCGCGTCGGCATCCTCGGCAGCCGCGCCGGTCGCGGCCTTCAGCGTGCGCAGGTCCAGCTGGCTGGCATCAGGCAGGGGGGCGTTGCCACGGGCAGTGCCGGCCAGCGGCGCATCCCACTCGCTGCCGTCGTTTGCCAGCAGCGCATGCAGTGCTGGCGGCACCACCGCGCGGATGCGCTCCAGGGCCAGTTCGGACTGGTTGCTGGGGTCCTGCAGGTCGGCGTACATGGCCAGGCCTGCCAGCACGCTGTCGCTGGCCTGCCACGGTTGGGGCGCCTGCCGCAGCAGCAGGTAGGCCCATGGCCGTACCGCCAGGCTGCCCAGGCCCTGGTTGACCCCGTCCACATAGGCGCGCACGGCCGCAGGGTCGCTGCCCAGTGCGTCCTGCAGATGGGCCTCGGTGCGCGCGCGCAGGCGGTGTACGCGCATGCGCTTGTCGGCTTCGATCGCCTTCGCCCCGAACAGGGCGGACAGTTCACCTGCGGCACTGCGCCGCATCAGGTCCATTTCGAAATAACGTTCCTGCGCGTGAACACGGCCGAGCGCCCGCAGGGCATCAGTCTTGTTGCCGGCGGTGATGGTGACCACCCCCAGCGCATCGCGCTCCACGGTGACCTTGGTGGCCAGCCCGGGCAACGGGCGCTCGCCGTCCAGTTCGGCCAGGCTGCCGCGCAGCAGCAACCACAGGACCAGCACCGCGAGCAGCACGATTGCCACCAGCACACCCAGAATCCACCGCCACGTACGACGCATTGCAGGTCCTTTCCGAGCAGGTCGGCCGATTGTAGCCGCAGGCGCAACTGCGACTGATTCCGATTAGATCACCGTATTTCCAGATGGGGCACCATGGGCGCCATCGATTCACAGGAGCTCCCCCCATGAAAGGCAACCCGGACGTCATCGCCTGCCTGAAGGAACTGCTGCGCGGCGAACTCGCCGCCCGCGACCAGTACTTCATCCACTCCCGCCGCTACGAGGACCAGGGCCTGTTCGCGCTGTACGAACGCCTGAACCACGAGATGGAGGAAGAGACCCAGCATGCCGACGCGCTGCTGCGCCGGATCCTGTTCCTGGGCGGCGACCCGGACATGCGCCCGCATGCCACCGAGCCCGGCAAGACCGTGGAGGAGATGCTGCGCAAGGACCTGGACACCGAATACGCGGTGCGCAACAACCTCGCCGCCGGCATGAAGCTGTGCGAGGAGAAGGGCGATTACGTGAGCCGCGACATGCTGCTGGCGCAGTTGAAGGACACCGAGGAAGACCACGCCTGGTGGCTGGAGCAGCAGCTGGGCCTGATCAAGCGCATCGGCCTGGAGCTGTACCAGCTGAGCAAGATCGACGGCAGCGGCGCCCCGGCGCACTGACCCCGATTGTCGTAGCGCCGGGTCATGCCCGGCTCTACCAGGAGCGCAAAGCAACGTCGCCCGCCAGCACCGGAGCACCGCCAGCCAGCCATCGCCCGCCAGCTGCTCCACCGCCCGCCAGCCGACAAACAAAGAAGCCGGGGAATGCCCCGGCTTTTTTGTGTCTGATGCTCCGATCCCGGTAGCGCCGGGCCATGCCCGGCGGGTTCCCGGTTGCCGGGCAAGGCGTGTCAATCAAGGTTGACACCTACCATCATTCGACCGACAACCCTTCCACCTTCTGCCAGCCACGCGGCAGCAGATGGCCACGGGTGGCGCGGGCGCCCAGATAGGCGTCGAGCTCGTTGAACTTCAGCCCCATGGTGCGCTGGCCGCTGCGGACCTGCAGGGTCTGGCCGGGGCTGATTGCCACGATGGCGACCACGCGTTCGGTGGCGAGCTTGGCCTTGGGGATCTCGATGATCTTGTTGCCCTTGCCCTTGTCCAGTTCCGGCAGGTCGTTGGCGGCGATCGCCAGCAGGTTGCCCGAACTGGTCACCGCGACGATGCGGTCGGTAGCGACGTTGGCCACCACCGATGGGGTCAGTACCGACGAGCCCGCCGACAGGTTCAGCATCGCCTTGCCGGCCTTGTTGCGACCGATCAGGTTCTCGAAGCGGGTGACGAAACCATAGCCGTGGGTCGAGGCCAGCACGAAGCGGGTATCCGGTTCGGCGCTGGCCAGGGTCACGAAGCTGGTGCCTGCGGCTGGCGAGAAGCGGCCGGTCAGCGGCTCACCGTTGCCGCGTGCCGAGGGCAGGGTATGCACCGGCGTGGAGTAGGCGCGGCCTTCGCTGTCCAGGAACGCGACCTGCTGGGTGCTGCGCGCACGTACTGCACCCTGCAGCGCATCGCCATCGCGGTAGGACAGGGTCGAGGCATCGATGTCGTGGCCCTTGGCGGCGCGGATCCAGCCCTTCTCGGACATCACCACCGTCATCGGCTCGCTCGGCACCAGCTCGGTCTCGTCGATGGCCTGGGCGGCCTGGCGCTGCACCAGCGGCGAGCGGCGCTCGTCGCCGAACTTCTTCGCATCGGCCTGCAGCTCGTCGCGGATCAGCTTCTTCAGCTTGGCCTTGCTGTCGAGGATGCTGAGGATCTTGTCGCGCTCCTTGGCCAGTTCGTCCTGCTCGCCGCGGATCTTCATTTCTTCCAGGCGGGCCAGCTGCTTCAGCTTGGTTTCCAGGATGTACTCGGCCTGGTCTTCGGACAGGCCGAAGCGTGCGATCAGCGCCGCCTTCGGTTCGTCCTCGGTACGGATGATGTGGATCACCTCGTCCAGGTTGAGGAACGCCACCAGCAGGCCTTCCAACAGGTGCAGGCGACGCTCGACCTTCTGCAGGCGGTGCTGCAGGCGGCGGGTGACGGTGCTGCTGCGGAATGCCAGCCATTCGCTGAGCAGCGTCTTCAGGTTCTTCACCTGCGGACGGCCGTCCAGCCCGATCACGTTGAGGTTGACGCGGTAGCTGCGCTCCATGTCGGTGGTGGCGAACAGGTGCCCCATCAACTGCTCGGCGTCGACGCGGTTCGAGCGCGGCACCAGCACCACGCGCACCGGGTTGGCGTGGTCGGACTCATCGCGGATGTCTTCCAGCCACGGCAGCTTCTTGGCGCGCATCTGTGCAGCGATCTGCTCGATCACCTTCGACGGCGACACCTGGAACGGCAACGCGGTGACCACCACGTTGTGCGCTTCCTTGATGTAGGTGGCACGCGCACGCACGCTGCCGTTGCCGGTCTCGTACATGTTCCGCAGGTCGTTGGCCGGGGTGATGATCTCGGCGTTGGACGGATAATCCGGACCCTTCACGTGCTCGCACAGGTCGCGCACGCTGGCATCCGGATCGTCCAGCAGGTGCAGCAGCGCGCTGACGATCTCGTTGAGGTTGTGCGGCGGCACATCGGTGGCCATGCCCACGGCGATGCCGGTGGTGCCGTTCAGCAGCAGATGCGGCAGGCGTGCCGGCATCCAGGTCGGTTCCTGCAGGGTGCCGTCGAAGTTCGGTGCCCAGTCGGTGGTGCCCTGGCCCAGTTCGCCCAGCAGTACTTCGGCGATCGGGGTCAGCTTGGATTCGGTGTAACGCATCGCCGCGAACGACTTCGGGTCGTCGCTGGAACCGAAGTTGCCCTGGCCTTCGATCAGCGGATAACGGTACGAGAACGGCTGTGCCATCAGCACCAGCGCTTCGTAGCACGCGCTGTCGCCATGCGGGTGGTACTTACCGATGACGTCACCGACGGTGCGCGCGGACTTCTTCGGCTTGGACGCGGCATTCAGGCCCAGCTCGCTCATCGAATAGATGATGCGGCGCTGCACGGGCTTCAGGCCGTCGCCAATGAACGGCAGGGCGCGATCCAGGACCACGTACATCGAGTAGTCGAGGTAGGCGCGTTCGGCGTACTCGCGCAGCGGCAGTTGTTCGAAACCGTGGAACACGGGGCGGGCAAGATCGGTCATGCGGCGTTGTTACCTATGTCGGGAGGCGGTGACGGCGGTCGCCGCTCTCAATCCAGTGATTATCCGGATGCGGCGGGGGATGCCAAGCCGCGTGCAGGGTCAAGGCCCGGTTCCAGGCCGTGGCCGGCCCGTGCCAGGTAGCGTCCGGGCGGTAGCCCGAAGTGTCGCCGGAACACGGTGACGAAGGCGCTGGCGCTGCTGAAGCCCAGTGCGTGGGCGATGTCGGCCACGCTGCGGCCCTCGCTGAGCTGCCGCAGCGCCTCGGCCAGCCGCGCCTGCTGGCGCCATTGCGCAAAGCTCAGGGTGGTCTCGTCGCGGAAATGGCGGGTCAGGCTGCGCGGCGACAGGCCGGCCCAATGCGCCCACTGCGCCAGGCCGCGCTCGTCGGCCGGGTCGGCCAGCAGCTGCGAGGCGATCTTCAGCAGGCGCCGGTCGCGCGGCATCGGCAGGTGCATGCGCTGGCGCGGCGCGGCGCGTATCTCGTCCAGCAGAACGTTGATGATGTGCTGCCGTTCGCTGGTGCTTTCGTAGTCCTGCGGCCAGTCACAGATGCGTTCGGCCACTGCCTGCGCCAACCGCGAGATGCCCAGCACGCATGGGTCGGCGGGCAGTTCGGCGCACAGCGGTGCGGCCAGCACCATGCCCCAGCCGCGCAGGGGGCCATCGATGTGGACCGTATGCGGCTCGGCCGGCGGCATCCAGCCCGCCGAACCTGGCGCCAGCGACCAGGTGCCATGGGAGGTGCGGGTGGTCAGCAGGCCGCGTTCGACGCAGATCAGCTGCGCGCGGACGTGGTGATGCCAGTCCACTTCGCGGGCCAGCCCCTGCGGGCTGTCGAAGCGGAAGGCGATGACCGGCGGGCCGTCATTGCGCTCGAACCAATCCAGTGCTTCTTCGCGCAGCAGGGTGGCAGGGCCGGGTTCGCCCGCCTTTACGTGGGCCGGGGGTGGCTTGAATGTGACATTCATTGGCTGGATTGTACTACCGGGCCAGTTGGGGGCGCCATTAAGGTGGCGCCTTCACCTGATCCAGCCCACTGCTGCAACACAGCATTTGATGCCAGATCGAATATTTCCATTGAGAAATATTTTTTTTGGAAGAGAATGCTCCCCCATGATCTGTCCTGCAACCACTCCCCCCAGCTTCGGCCTGCTGCTGCGCCAGGTGCGCGACGGCCTGGTCCGCCAGCTCGACGCGTCCATGGCCGAAGAAGACCTCGGCATCGGCTTCACCCACTACATCGGGCTGAAGGTGCTCTCGAACATGGCGCCGTGCACGGCCAACGAGCTGGCCCAGGCCATCGACCAGGTGCCCAGCGCGGTCACCCGCCTGCTGGACAAGCTGGAAGCGCTCGGTTGCGTGCGCCGCGAGCCGCATGCGCAGGACCGGCGTGCACTGCAGATCGTATTGACCGATGAAGGCCGCGCGCTGTGGGCGCGGTTGAAGCTGCGCGGCGACGCGGTGATGGATTACGCCCTGCGCGATCTGTCCGCCGACGAACGCACGCAGCTGCTGTCCCTCCTGACCCGAATCCGCGATTCCCTGACAACCCCATGAACCCGATCCCGCATCCCACTCTCCGCCGCTCCGGGCGCGCGCTGCTGGTTTCAGCGCTGGCCCTGGCCTTGGCCGCCTGCGCAAGCAGCCGTGGCCTTGACCCGCAGGGCCACGTGCTCGACGTGGACAGCCTGCACAGCGAACGTACCCTGGCCGACAGCGACCTGAGCGCAGCCGGTTTTCCTGCTCAGGACTGGTGGAAGGCACTGGGCGATGCGCAGCTGGATGCGCTGATCGCCGAAGGCCTGGCCGGCCATCCGAGCCTGGACGCCGCCGACGCGCGCCTGCGCCAGGCACAGTCGCAGGTCGGCACCGCGCGCGCCGATCGCCTGCCCAGCCTCTCCGTGTCCGGTGGCTACACCGGCCTGCGCCTGCCCGAATCGATGGCTGGCGATGAAATCGGCGGCCACTACGCCGGCAGCAGCCAGATCGCGTTCGACTTCAGCTACGGCATCGACCTGTGGGGCGGCAAGCGCGCCGCCTGGGAGGCTGCCGTGGATGGCGCCCACGCCGCCACCGTCGAAGCCCAGGCCGCGCGCCTGAACCTGTCCACCGGCATCGCCCAGGCCTATACCGACCTGGCCTACGCCTGGCAGCTCAACGACGTGGCCGAAGAAGAACTGGCGCGCTCGCAGAAGTCGCTGCAGCTGACCCGGCAGCGTCGTAGTGCCGGCATCGACAGCGACCTGCAGGTGCGCCAGGCCGAAGCCCGCGTGCCGGCCGCACAGCAGCAGTTGCTGGCGGCGCAGCAGCGCATCGATGCCGGGCGCACGGCGCTGGCCGCGCTGGTCGGCAAGGGCCCGGACCGCGGCCTGTCGATCGAACGCCCGCGGGCGATGAACCCGCTGGCCCTGCAGCTGCCGGGCGTGGTGCCCAGTGAACTGCTCGGCCGTCGCCCCGACATCGTCGCCGCGCGCTGGCGGGTGGAAGCGGCCGACAAGCAGATCAAGGTCGCCAAGACCCGGTTCTACCCGAGCCTCAACCTGACCGCGCTGGCCGGCGTGGTCGCACCGAATGTCGGCGACCTGCTGCAGAGCAGTTCCAGCTTCGCCTACATCGGCCCGGCGCTGAGCCTGCCGATCTTCGAAGGCGGCAAGCTGCGGGCCAACCTGGCCAACACCGATGCGCAGTACGACCTGGCCGTGGCGAACTACAACCAGGCGGTGCTCGATGCACTGCGCGACGTGGCCGACCAGGTCAACGCGGTGCGCTCACTGGCGCAGCAGGCGCAGTCGCAGCAGCAGGCGGTGGATACCGCACGCGCTGCGTTCGACCTGGCCCAGCAGCGCTATCGCGCTGGCATCGGCAGCTACCTGGACGTGTTGACCGCGCAGTCCACCCTGCTGCAGTCGCAGCAGCAGCTGGCCGGCCTGCAGTCGCAGCAGCTGCAGACCTCGGTGCGCCTGAGCAAGGCGCTCGGCGGTGGTTTCCAGCCCAGTGACGCTGATGCCGCACCGCTTGCTTCCCATTCCGATTCCTCGCATTCCTGAAGACGCCTGCCATGAGCCAGACCCAAGACACTGCGGCCCCCGCCGCCCCCAACCGCCGCGGCAAGCTGTTGCGCGGCCTGTTCGTGATCGTCGTGCTGCTGCTGGCGGCACTGGCGCTGTGGTACTTCATGTTCGGCCGTTGGTTCGAAGAGACCGACGACGCCTACGTGCAGGGCAACCAGGTGCAGATCACCCCGCTGGTGGCCGGTACCGTGGTCGCCATCAACGCCGATGACGGCATGCGCGTGGAGCGCGGCCAACTGCTGGTGCAGCTGGACCCGGCCGATACCTCGGTGGCCCTGCAGCAGGCCGAAGCCAACCTGGCCAAGACCGTGCGCCAGACCCGCGGCCTGTACCGCAGCGTCGAAGGTGCGCAGGCGGACTTGAACGCACGCCAGGTGACCCTGAAGCGCGTGCGTGACGACTTCGCACGCCGCAAGGGCCTGGCCGCCACCGGCGCCATCTCCAACGAAGAACTGGCCCACGCCCGCGACGAGCTGGCAGCTGCCGAAGCGGCCGTGGCCGGTTCGCGCGAGACCGTCGAGCGCAACCGCGCACTGGTTGATGACACCGTGATCGCCACCCAGCCGGATGTGCAGGCTGCCGCGGCGCAGCTGCGCCAGGCCTTCCTCAACAATGCACGTTCGGGCATCGTCGCGCCGGTCACCGGCTATGTCGCCCGTCGTTCGGTGCAGGTTGGCCAGCGCGTGCAGCCGGGCAATGCGCTGATGGCGGTGGTGCCGACCGAGCAGATGTGGGTCGAAGCCAACTTCAAGGAAACCCAGCTGCGGCACATGCGCCTGGGCCAGGAAGTGGAGCTGAAGTCGGACCTGTATGCCGGCGACGTCAAGTACAAGGGCCGCATCGACAGCCTGGGCCTGGGCACCGGCTCGGCGTTCTCGCTGCTGCCGGCGCAGAACGCCAGCGGCAACTGGATCAAGATCGTGCAGCGCGTGCCGGTGCGCATCGCCATCGATGCCAAGCAGCTGGCCGAACACCCGCTGCGCATCGGCCTGTCGATGAAGGCCGAGGTGAGCCTGCGCGACCAGAAGGGCGAAGTGCTGCCGAGCGCAGCCGCCAAGGGCACGGTGTTCGACACCGACGTGTACGCCAAGCAGCTGCACGATGCCGATGAGGTGATCCACACGATCATCCAGGGCAACCTGCCGCAGCAGTCCAAGGCGAGCTGAGGTCGGCCATGTCCGCACAAGCTCCAGCTGCGCCCGGCTCTCCGGGCGCACCGGCGGCGCCGGGTGCGGCCGCTGGATTCCTGCCACCCAGTGTGGCCCTGTGCACCGTGGGCTTGGCGATGGCCTCGTTCATGCAGGTGCTCGACACCACCATCGCCAACGTCTCGCTGCCGACCATCGCCGGTAATCTTGGCGCCAGTTCGCAGCAGGCGACGTGGGTCATCACCTCGTTCGCGGTCAGCACCGCGATCGCGCTGCCGCTGACCGGCTGGCTCAGCCGTCGCTTCGGCGAGCGCAAGCTGTTCGTGTGGGCCACGCTGGCCTTCGTGATCACCTCGCTGCTGTGCGGCCTGGCCCAGAGCATGGGCATGCTGGTGCTGTCGCGTGCGCTGCAGGGCTTCGTCGCCGGCCCGATGTACCCGATCACCCAGTCGCTGCTGGTCTCGATCTATCCACGGGAGAAACGCGGGCAGGCGCTGGCGCTGCTGGCGATGATCACCGTGGTGGCGCCGATCTGCGGGCCGATCCTCGGTGGCTGGATCACCGACAACTACAGCTGGGAATGGATCTTCCTGATCAACGTGCCGCTGGGCATCTTCGCTGCGCTGGTGGTGGGCAACCAGTTGAAGGGGCGCCCGGAGCACGTCGAGAAGCCGAAGATGGACTACGTCGGCCTGGTCACCCTGGTGATCGGCGTGGGCGCATTGCAGCTGGTACTCGACCTGGGCAACGACGAAGACTGGTTCTCGTCGATGAAGATCGTGGTGCTGGCCTGCGTTGCCGTGGTGGCGCTGACCGTGTTCCTGATCTGGGAGCTGACCGACAAGGACCCGATCGTCGACCTGAAGCTGTTCCGGCACCGCAACTTCCGTGCCGGTACGCTGGCGATGGTGGTGGCCTACGCGGCGTTCTTCAGCGTGGCCCTGCTGATTCCGCAGTGGCTGCAGCGCGACATGGGCTACACCGCGATCTGGGCCGGTCTGGCAACAGCCCCGATCGGTGTACTGCCGGTGATCATGACCCCGTTCGTGGGCAAGTACGCATCGCGTTTCGACATGCGCATGCTGGCCACCATCGCGTTCGTGGTGCTGTCGATGACCAGCTTCCTGCGCTCGGGTTTCAACCTGCAGGTGGACTTCCATCATGTGGCCGGCGTGCAGCTGATCATGGGCATCGGCGTGGCACTGTTCTTCATGCCGGTGCTGCAGATCCTGCTGTCGGACCTGGATGGTCGTGAGATCGCGGCCGGCTCGGGCCTGGCCACCTTCCTGCGTACGCTGGGCGGCAGCTTCGCGGCGTCGCTGACCACCTGGCTGTGGGCACGTCGCACGCAGGTGCATCACGCGGACCTGACCGAGCACATTTCGGCCTATCAGCCGGGCATGCAGGACCAGGTGGCGGCGATGGGGCAGGGCGACCTGCAACATGGCGCGGCGGTGCTGAACAACATGATCAACCACCAGGCATCGCAGATGGGCTTCAACGACATCTTCTTCCTGCTGGGCTGGATCTTCCTGGCGATCATCTCGTTCCTGTGGCTGGCCAAGCCGCCCTTCGGTGCGGGCGCGGGTGCCGCCGCCGGTGGCGGGCACTGATCGATCGCTGTTAGTGAAACGCAGAAACCCCGCCGGAAGGCGGGGTTTCTGTTTGAGGGATATCGTGGCGGCCGTCACACCTGAAATGCAGGCTACGGGCTATCGGTTTTGGCTCGCGCTGGCCGATGATTGCGACTGAAGGCCCAGTACGACCCGTTCCAGCAGTTCCGCCAGTCGTGAGAGTCTGGCAGCGAAGTAGGTTTGCAGGATCGCGCCCAGCATGAATCCGATGGCCAGTGCCACAGTGTAGGAGGGGACCTCGATCGGCACTTTGATCTGCATGAGCTTTTGCGCCGTATCCGACCCGGTGATGATCAAGCCCGCCATTGCGCCCAGTAGACCTCCAGTGTTGGCACGTGCCAAGCGGACGCGGCATTCCGACTGCAGGTGGCGGATCAATAGCTGCAAACGTGCGCATGCTTCGGCGGGCTCCATGGGCGTGGAAGCCTTGCCGTCTGCTGTTTGCTTCCGCGCACTGCACATCCGCTCCTGAAGTGCGGCAGCGACCCAATCGTCGCGGCGGAGTGCTTGATCGATACCTGTCAGTCGTGTGCGATACATCGTCAATGCCGAGTGAACGGCATCCAGTGCGAACCAGACTGCCCAGAACAGCGCGAGGACCACGAGGAAAATCATGAATCCCAGGCCCATGGGATTCCAGAAGGCTTGGTCGCCTTCATACGCGAATTGCTTGATGATGGCGGCCATTGCGATGACGGTCAGCAGGACGGCGAGCGCGATACCGAGGGCGACCAGTACCGTATCGCTGAGGACCGGGGCGGAGTGTGCCTTGCGCGCTTTCACATAAGCGTCGTCAAACTCCTTCATCTCGTTGAAGAGCGAGGCAACATCCAGTGTGATCGGGTCTTTTTTTGCCTTGTCCATAAGCGCAGATGTTCACAGTCCTGCCTTCCATATCGGTACCGGATGGGCGTACTTGAATCTGCTGAAGGCGCTCAGGATGGGCGCGCTGTCAATCCAGGTCGACGCGGGCTTAGAAATGAAAAAACCCGCTTGCGCGGGTTTGATCATTGTCTGAGTCATGGTGCCCAGGAGAGGACTCGAACCTCCACGAAGTTGCCCCCGCTAGCACCTGAAGCTAGTGCGTCTACCAATTCCGCCACCTGGGCGACTCAGGAGGAGAATTTTGCAGGAAGGCTGGATATGTGTCAACACCATTTCACACATTTTTTTCTGCACCGGCTTCCGCGTCCACATCCAGATGCAGCAGCAGGCTGCGCATCGGTGGCGAGAGCGATTTCCAGTCGGCGAACGCGGCGCACAGCCGGCGTTGTGCCCATGCGTTGCCGAGTGCAACGGCGACGATGCCGGTGGCCCGCCGATGTTGCCGCGCGATCGTGCGCGGCGCGATGCCCGCGCCGATGCCATGGCCCACCATCGTGCACAGGCCTTCAAAGGTCTTCATGCGGATGCGCACGTCGAGCGTGCGTCCGGCCTCTGCCGCCAGCTCTTCGATATAGGTCTGCAGCGCATTGCCGTCGGCCAGGGCAACGAAGGTCTCGCCCAGCACATCGCTGAAGTCGAGCGAGCGCCGCGCGGCGAAGCGGTGGCCGGCCGGCAGCAGCATCATCAGCGGGTCTTCGGCAACGACATGTCGGTGCAGTCCATCGGCGGGAACGGCATCACTGATGATGCCGGCCTCTGCCTGGCCGGCACGGATCGCGCGCACGACTTCATTGCTGGTGCGTTCGTGCAGTTCCACGCGCAGGCGAGGGCGCTCTGCCAGCCATGGGGCCAGCCGCGCGGGCAGGTAGTTGGTCAATGCGGCGGTGTTGGCGTACAGGTGCAGCGTGCCGCGCGCGCCGTGGGCGAACGCCTGCAGTTCGCCGCGCAGCTGCGCCTGCTGCTGCAGGATCAATCGCGCGTGATGGGCCAGAGCGGCACCCGCTTCGGTGAGGCTGATGCCGCGCGGGTGACGGGTCAGCAGCGCGGTGCCAGCGTCGGTTTCGATGGCGCGCAGGCGTTCGCTGGCCGATCCCAGTGCCAGATTCGCCTCTGCAGCGCCGGCGGTGATGCTGCCGGCTTCGGCCACCGCCAGAAACAGGCGCAGATCGGCAATGTCCAAGCGCATGTCGTTTGCTCCGCTCGGCCCTGCCTTCGGCTGATCCGAAGGCGCAGGCGGGAAGACCGCATTGTGCGCGCCTGCGGCGCCGGCTCCAATGGCGGCATGAACGAGACGACATGCTTCTATGGGTTGCTGGTGGTGGTGTTCGTGCTGGCCGGGGTGGTCAAGGGCGTGACCGGCATGGGCCTGCCGACGGTGGCGATGGGATTGCTGGGCGGCGCGTTGTCGCCGGTGGCGGCGGCCTCGATGCTGTTCATTCCCACCTTCGTCACCAATGCCTGGCAGTTGCTGTCCGGGCCATCACTGGGCCGCACCCTGCGGCGGCTGTGGCCGATGATGCTGGCCGTGGTGGTGGTGACGCTGGGCTCGGCCGCGCTGCTGGTACGGGTGGATCGTGATGCCTCGCGCGCCGCGTTGGGCGTGGCGCTGGTGGTGTATGCGCTGTACGCACTGGTGGCGCCGGTGTTCCGCGTACCGCAGCGGCGCGAGCGCTGGCTGGGGCCGCTGGTCGGGGCGGTGTCCGGCGTGGTCACCGGCGCCACCGGCGTGTTCGTCATGCCAGCGGTGCCGTACCTGCAGTCGCTGGGCTTGCAGCGCGAGGAGCTGGTGCAGGCACTGGGCCTGGCGTTCACCGTATCGACGATCTCGCTGACCACCGGGCTGGTGCTCAACGGGGCGTTTGGCGTGCAGCAGCTGGGGTTGAGCGCGCTGGCAGTGCTGCCGGCGCTGCTGGGCATGTGGCTGGGGCAGGTGATCCGCCAGCGCATCAGTGCGCGCGTGTTCCGTGCCTGCTTCCTCGGCTTCCTGCTGCTGCTGGGCCTGGAGCTGATGCTGCGTTCGTGGTGGTGATGCCGACCGGACGCCAGACAAGAAAAAACCCGCTTTCGCGGGTGTTTTTCATTCTCGACATGGTGCCCAGGAGAGGACTCGAACCTCCACGAAGTTGCCCCCGCTAGCACCTGAAGCTAGTGCGTCTACCAATTCCGCCACCTGGGCGTCGAGGAGGAGAATTATGGGGTGCCGTGACGGAGGTGTCAACACCCTTCTGAAATTCCTGCGTCCAACGCGCTCAGTAGATCCACGCCATGCGTGGATGGGTGCGGCAGCCGGATTACAGGCAAAAAAAATCCCCGCCGAAGCGAGGAGTTTTTTCGTTGGTGCCCAGAAGAGGACTCGAACCTCCACGGTTTTACCCGCTAGTACCTGAAACTAGTGCGTCTACCAATTCCGCCATCTGGGCGTTCCAGAGGCGCAATTGTGAAGATGAACACGCAGGCTGTCAACGATTTTGTGAACGTTTTTCACCCGATTGTTCAAAGACGGGCGCTGACCCGTTCTGCACGCCCACAGCGGCTACCATGGAGGGCGATGACTACCAAAAAACCAAGCAAGGGCGGGAGCAAGTCCCGCAGTGAAGCCCCCAACAAGGGCACCAAGCAGGGCACTGCCCGCAACAACAAGCCGGGCAAGCCGTTGCCGGGCTGGCTCCCCGCACTGGCCGAAGGCGGTGCACCGCCTCCGGGGCGTGGCCGCCGCAACGCCGAGCCGCCGGGCCCGGCAACGGGTCGCAAGCTGCCACCGGCGGGCAAGGTGATCGATGATCCCTACGCCTCCCGAGAAGCGGAAAAGTACGAACAACCCATTGCCAGCCGCGAGGCCATCCTGGCCCTGCTGGAACGCTGCGAAGGGCCGCAGACGGCTGAGGAACTCGGCGCACGCCTGGGCCTGACCGCACCGGACCGTGCCGAAGCGCTGTCGCGCCGGCTTGGCGCCATGGTCCGCGACGGCCAGCTGGTGCAGAACCGCCGCGGCGGCTTCGCGCCCATCCAGACGTTGAACCTGGTCACCGGCGTGGTGATCGCCAATCCAGAAGGGTTCGGCTTCCTGCGCCCGGTCGAGGGCGGTGACGATCTGTTCCTGCCGCCCTATGAAATGCGCAAGGTGATGCACGGCGACAAGGTGCTGGCACGTGTCACCGGCATTGACCACCGCGGCCGTCGCGAAGGCAGCATCGCCCGCGTGCTCGAGCGCGGCATGACGCGCCTGATCGGCCGCTTCAGCGTCGAGATGGGCATCAACTACGTGGTGCCCGATGACAAGCGCATCCAGCGCAACGTGCAGGTACCGCCGGACCAGACCGGCGGCGCGAACGATGGCCAGCTGGTCGTCTGCGAACTGACCCAGGCACCGGACAGCCGCCGTCCGCCGATCGGTCGCATCATCGCCGTGCTCGGCGACAAGCTGACTGCCTCGCTGGTGGTGGAAACCGCGATCCACGGCCACGAGCTGCCGTTCGAGTTCCCGCAGGAGGTGCTGGACGAAGCCGCCTCGGTACCGCTGGTGGTCGAGCCGGCGATGATCGGCGGCCGCGTCGACCTGCGCAGCACGCCGCTGGTGACCATCGATGGCGAGGACGCCAAGGACTTCGACGACGCGGTGTACTGCGAACCGAACGCCGATGGCTTCCGCCTGGTGGTGGCCATTGCCGATGTCTCCAACTATGTCCGTCCGGGCACGCCGCTGGACGATGAAGCACAGAAGCGCGCCACCTCGGTGTACTTCCCGGGCTTTGTGGTGCCGATGCTGCCCGAAACGCTGTCCAACGGCATCTGCTCGCTGATGCCGAAGGTCGACCGCATGTGCTTCGTCTGCGACATGCAGATCGACCGCGAGGGCCAGGTGACCGGCTCGCGCTTCTACGAAGCGGTGATGAATTCGCATGCGCGCCTGACCTACACCCAGGTGTGGCAGGCGGTGGGCGAGGACGATGCCGGTGCGAAGGCCTTCATCGGCGACCTGCTGCCGCAGGTGCAGCGCCTGCACCAGCTGTACAAGGTGCTGTCGAAGGCGCGCAGCAAGCGTGGCGCGATCGAGTTTGAAAGCAGCGAAGTCCGCTTCGTGCTCGACAACCGCGGTGAAGTCACCCAGGCCGGCATGCTGGTGCGCAACGATGCGCACAAGCTGATCGAGGAATGCATGATCGCTGCCAACGTGGAGGCGGCCAAGTACCTGCTGTCGCGCCATGTGCCGGCTCCTTACCGCGTGCATGAGAAGCCGCCGGAGACCAAGTACGCCGATCTGCTGGAATTCCTCAAGGAGTTCAAGCTGAGCCTGCCGCCGTGGTCGAAGGTGCGCCCGGGTGATTACACCAAGCTGCTGAAGAAGATCCGCGACCGTCCCGATGCCACGCTGCTGGAATCGGTGCTGCTGCGCAGCCAGAGCCTGGCCGTGTACAGCCCGGACAACAACGGCCATTTCGGCCTGGCGCTGGAGGCGTACGCGCACTTCACCTCGCCGATCCGTCGTTACCCGGATCTGCTGGTGCACCGGGCGATCAAGCATGCGCTGTCGGGCAAGCCGCTGGACAAGTTCACCTACACCGCCCGCGAGATGGCAGCACTGGCACTGCAGTGTTCCGAGCGTGAGCGTCGCGCCGATGAGGCCGAGCGTGAAGTCGATGAGCGTTACCGCGCGGCGTGGATGGAAAAACACGTCGGTGGCCAGTTCGACGGCGTGATCAGCGGCGTGACCAGCTTTGGCCTGTTCGTGGAGTTGGCCGACTCGAAAGTGCAGGGCCTGGTGCACGTGACCCAGTTGCCGCAGGACTATTACAAGTTCGACGCGACCCGCAAGACGCTGACCGGCGAGCGCCGCGGCAGCAGTTACCGGCTGGGTGACCAGGTGCGCATCCTGGTGCTGAAGGCCAGCATGGAAGAACGCAAGATCGACTTCCGCCTGGTCGAGCACAAGGGCGAGGAAGAGGAAGCAGGCCCGGCCCCGCTGCCCGAGCGCGGCAAGCCGGCCAAGCGCACGAAGAAGAAGTACTGAAAGGTGTGCCGACCAACGGTCGGCACCCACCTCGCCCGGTAGGTGCCAACCGTTGGTTGGCACGACGTTTCGGAGGAAAGCAGCAATGCAGGGCCAACCCGAATACAGCGGCGGCTGCCAGTGCGGCGCGATCCGCTTCCAGGCGCGGGGCGAGCTGACCGACAGCTCGATCTGCCACTGCCGGATGTGCCAGAAGGCCTTCGGCGCCTACTACGCGCCGCTGGTGTCGGTGCGCGGTGTGCAGTTCAGCTGGACCCGTGGCCAACCGCGCTATTTCCAGTCGTCCAACGTAGTGCGGCGCGGCTTCTGCGCCGACTGCGGCACGCCGTTGACCTATGAAGCCCCCGATGGCGTGGCGGTGGCCGCCGGTGCGTTCGACCAGCCTGAACGACTGCCGCCGACCCTTCAGTACGGCGTCGAGCGCAAGCTGCCCTTCGTCGATGGGCTGGGCCGGCTGCCGGCACGCCGTACGGAACAGGACATGGCCGCGCTGGAATTCCTGGCCACGGTCGTTTCCCACCAGCATCCCGACCACGACACCCCGCACTGGCCGCCGCGCTCGCGCGGGTAGCGCCGGGCCTTGCCCGGCGGGGGCGACGGACAACGGTCGCGGGGCATGGCCCGGCGCTACCGGCCAGCCGCCGCAGCGCCGCGTCCGCCGATGCTCTACCATAGCCACCCCCTTTCCGGTCCTGCCCGCATGAGCAAGAACAGCCAGTGGATCGTCGGCGTCAACGCCGTCGCCTCCTCCATCGAGAACGACGCCGAGAACGTCCGCGAAGTGCTGGTCGAGGCCGGTGCGAAGAACCCGCGCTTGGTCGAAATCGAGGAAAACGCCCGCCGCAAGGGCATCGACGTGCGCAAGGTCAACAGCCAGGCGCTGGACGGCGTGGGCGGTTCGGTGCGCCACCAGGGCGTGGCCGCACGCTATGCCGCCGCCCGCACCTACAACGAGAACGAGCTGGAAGGCCTGGTCACGGCTGCGGAAGGCAAGGCCCTGCTGCTGGTGCTGGACGAGGTGCAGGACCCGCACAATCTCGGCGCCTGCCTGCGTTCGGCCGCCGCTGCCGGCGCTACCGCCGTGATCATTCCCAAGGACAAGTCGGCCACGGTCAACGCCACCGTGCGCAAGACCTCGGCCGGCGCTGCCGACCTTGTTCCGGTGGTGGCGGTGACCAACCTGTCGCGCTGCCTGAAGGACCTGCAGAAGCAGGGCGTGTGGATCTACGGCCTGGCCGGTGAGGCGACTGCGTCGCTGTACCAGCTGGACCTGAAGGGCAACATCGCCCTGGTGCTGGGCGGCGAAGCCGACGGCCTGCGCCGCCTGACCCGCGAAAACTGCGATGGCCTGGTCAAGATTCCGATGCCGGGCGAGATCGAGAGCCTGAACGTCTCGGTTGCTGCCGGTGTCAGCCTGTTCGAGGCCGTGCGCCAGCGCGGTTGATCGGCAGCTGCGGAGACCCGATCGGGGTCAGATCCCTTTCCCACGGGAAAGGGATCTGACCCTTTTTTCTGATCTGCCGTGTCGACCAAGGTCGACACCTACCGGGCAGGCGGTGGTCGCCAACCTTGGTTGGCGCTCCGGATGCCTTACCCCGCGCTGCCTCCCAGCGCCTTGAACAGCGTCACGTCGTTGTTCAACTGGCTCTGCCGCACCCGTGCCAGTGACAGTTCCGCGTCGCGCCGGGTCTGCTGCGCTTCCAGCCAGGTGCGCAGATCGGTGGCGCCCACGCGATAGCGCACTTCCTGCGCACGTTCCACTTCCACCGCTTCATCGTAGGACGCCTGCGACGCGGTTACCTGGCGCAGCAGCTGCTCGCGTGCGGACAAGGCGTTGTCCACCTCCGACAGCGCGGTGTACAGCGTCTTGCGGAAGTTGGTGGCGGCGATCTGGTAGTTGGTGCCGGCCACGTCCGTATCCAGCTGCGCGCGCTGCAGGTTGAGGAAGGGCAGCGACAGCCCAGCTCCCAGCGTCGCCACCGGATTGCGCAGCACATCGCCCAGCGAGGTGGCGCTGGAACCCAGGCTGCCGGTAAGACTCAGTGCCGGGTAGTACTGGGTGGCGGTCACCCGGATCGTCTTCAGGCTGTTGCGCAGCCGCAGTTCGGCCGCGCGCAGGTCGGGCCGGCGGCCGAGCAGGTCGGCGGGCAGGCCTTCGGCAATGCTCGGGCTCTGCGCCTCCAGCAGGTTCTGCGGTTCGTCCTGCTGCGGCCACGGCGTGCCATCCAGCAGCACGGTCAGCGCGTTGCGCACCTCCACCCGCTGTTGTTCCAGCGCGCTCTGCGCCGAACGCTGCGACTGCAGGTTCTGCAGTGCCTGGCGTACTTCCAGGCGCGAAACCGCACCGGCATCGAAGCGCGCCTGTACCAGTTCGTGCGTGCGCTGCAGCCGCTCAAGGTTGGCCTGGCCGGTGGCGATGGACTGGTTGAGGTAGGCCAGTGCCCAGTACTGGTTGATGACATCGCCGATCACCAGCAGGGCGGTGTTCTGCCGGTCTTCTTCGCTGGCGTCGGCCTCCCAGCGGGCGATGTCGCGCTGGCTGCGCAGGCGGCCCCACAGATCGATCTCCCACCCCAGCGACACGCCGGTGGAATAGCTGCGGCGCCAGTCGTCGGCTTGGTCGGTGGCGCGGCTGCCGCTGCCGCTCACGCCGGACGACGAAGGCTGCGGCCACAGCGCGTTGCTGGCCAGCCCGGCCTGCAGGCGTGCACGCTGCACCGCCAGCCCGGCCGCACCGAGGTCGCTGTTGGCGGCAAGCGCCTGCGCGACGAGGCGGTCGAGGCGCTCGTCGCCGAAGCCGGTCCACCAGTTGTCCTGGCGGACGTCACGGGCCGGGGTGTCCAGGCCACTGCGTGGGTCGTCGGCCGGTGCGTTGAGGGTCGCATCGCCACGACCATAGGTGGCGGCAACGCTGGGGTCTTCGACCGGATAGCGGCCCACGGAAGCGCAGGCGGAGAGTGCAAGCAGCACGGCGCCGGACAGCAGCAGGCGCGAGGGAGCGGGGAAGGGCAGTCGGGTCATCATCTTCATTCGCGGGCCAGGGCCTCCACCGGGTCGAGCTGGGCGGCACTGCGTGCCGGCAGGAAGCCGAACGCCACGCCGATCAGGGTCGAGCAGGCGAAGGCGGCAATGATGGAAGCGGTGGAGAACAGCACCTGGAAATCACTGGCGAACCGGCCGATCAACACGCCCATCAGCAGTGCCAGGCCGATGCCGAGCAATCCGCCGAGCAGGCACACCAGCACCGCTTCGATCAGGAACTGCTGGCGGATGTCGCTCTGCCGCGCCCCCACCGCCATGCGCACGCCGATCTCGCGGGTACGCTCGGTCACCGAGACCAGCATGATGTTCATCACGCCGATGCCACCGACCAGCAGGGCGATGGCGGCAATGGCGCCGATCAGCAGGGTCATCGTGCGCGTGGTCTGTTCGATGGTGTCGCGGATCTCAGCGCTGTTGCTGAGGAAGAAGTCCTCGGTGCCGTGGCGCATGGTCAGCAGCCGGGTGATCGCTTCCTGCGCCGCATCCATCGGCGTTTCATCGTTCACCCGCACGGTGATGCTGGAAACGTGGCTCTGCCCGAGCATGCGCGACATCACCGTGGTGTAGGGCACGAACACGCTCAGGCTGGTGCTGCCGCCGAAACCGAAGCTCTGCTTCTTGGCCACGCCGACCACCCGCACCGGCACGTTGCCAAGCAGGATCACCTGGCCGATCGGGTCGCTGTCGGGGAAGAACTGGGTCCGGGTGTTCTCATCGATCACCGCCACCTGGCCCAGCCCTTTCACCGCGTCGGTGTCGAAGAAGCTGCCGCTGAGCAGGCTCACGCCCTTCACCCGGAAGTACTGCTCGCCGACGCCGCTGATCTGCGCGGTGGCCGACTGGTTGCGGTAGCGCGCGGTGACCGAACTGGACACGCTGGGGGTGGCGCTGTCGACGTAGCTCTGCCGTGACAGGGCATCGGCATCGCTGGCCTTGAGGGTCTGCACCCGCGCCGAACGCATGTCGCCGAAGCCGCGACCGGGGTAGACGTCGATGGTGTTGGTGCCCAGCGCGCTGATGTTCTGCAGGATCTGCTGCTGCGAACCGTTGCCCAGTGCCACCACCGAGACCACCGAAGCGATGCCGATGATGATGCCGAGCATGGTCAGGAAGGTGCGCAGGCGATGGGCGTTCATCGCCAGCAGGGCCATCCGGAACGCTTCGGTGAAGCGGTCGCGGGCGGCCTGCCAGCTGCTGCCATGGGCCACGCCGGTGCTCGGCTCGCGTTGCGCACGGTAGCTGGGCGCGGCCGGATTGGCACGGTCGGCGATGATCTCGCCGTCGCGGATCTCGATGATGCGCTGTGCGTGCTCGGCCACGCTCATGTCGTGGGTGACGATGATGATGGTGTGGCCTTCGGCATGCAGTTCGCCGAGGATGGCCATCACCTCTTCGCCGGATTTCGTGTCCAGGGCGCCGGTCGGTTCGTCGGCCAGGATCACCTCGCCACCGTTCATCAACGCGCGCGCGATCGACACGCGCTGCTGCTGGCCACCGGACAGCTGCCCGGGTTTGTGGTGCATGCGGTCGGCCAGGCCCAGCCGTTGCAGCAGCTGCTCGGCACGCGCGGTGCGCACCGGGCCGGGGCTGCCGGCATACACCGCCGGCACGGCCACATTGCCGCGTGCGTCGAGATCACCCAGCAGGTGGTAGCGCTGGAAGATGAAACCGAAGTGCTCGCGGCGCAGCTCGGCCAGCTCGTCGGGCGCCATTTTCCCGGTCTCGCGGCCCGCCACCTGGTAGCTGCCACGGGTCGGGCGGTCCAGGCAGCCGAGGATGTTCATCAACGTGGACTTGCCCGACCCGGATTGGCCGACGATCGCCACCATCTCCCCGGCATGGATGTCCAGGTTGACGTCGCGCAGCACGGCGATGACATCTTCACCGGCCGGGAATTCGCGTCGCAGGTCGCGCAGGCGCAGCAGTGGCGCCGTCATGCTCATCGGCGCCCCATGCCCGGGCCGCCGACCCGCATCTGCATGCCGCCACGGTTGCCGCCGCCAGCGGCTGCCGCAGCGCCGCCTTCGCCGACCACCACGCGCTCGCCTTCCTTCAGGCCGGACAGGACCTCGACGTTGGCGCCGTTGTTGATGCCGACCTTGATCTTGCGCGGCTGCGGTTGGCCCTTGTCATCGACCACCCGCACGATGCGCTCGCCATCGCGCGACTTCGGTCCCAGTGCAACGGCCGGCACCATCAGCACGCCCTTGGCCTGCTTGAGCAGCACCGATACCTGTGCGGTCATGTCGATGCGCAGGGTGCCATCGGGGTTTTCGACGTCGAACAACGCGTTGTAGTAGACCGCGCTGCTGGAGCTGGAACTGGACGAGCTGCTGGAACTGGACGAGCTTTCGTTGGCGATCGACGCCGGTGCCGGATTGATCTGCCGCAGCGTGGCGTGGTACTTGCGGTCCGGGTCACCCAGCGTGGTGAAGTACACCGGCATGCCGGCCTTGATCTTGACCACGTCGGCCTCGGACACCTCGGCATTGACGGTCACCACGTCCAGCCGTGCCAGCATCACGATGGTCGGCGCGGTCTGGTTGGCGTTCACCGTGCGGCCTTCCTCGGCCACTACCGCCACCACGGTGCCGTCCATCGGCGCGACGATGCGGGTATAGGCCAGGTTGGCACGGGCAGTGCCCAGTTCGGTTTCGCGGCCCTTGATCTGCGCCTCGTAGGACTGCAGCTGCGCACGCGCAGTCTTCAGCTGGGCCTCGGCGGCGTCGTATTCCTGACGCGAGGTGGCTTCGGCAGCCAGCATCTGCTGCTGGCGTGCGAACTCCAGTTCGGCCTGGCGCAGGGTGGCCTGCTGCACTGCGCGCTGCGCGGTCACCTGGTCCAGCGAGGCCTGCGCGTTGAGCACCTGGTTCTGCTGGGTGGTGGCGTCGATCTCGGCGATCAGGTCGCCTTCCTTCACCGTATCGCCCAGCTGCACCTTCAGCGACTTGATCTGGCCGGAGGCCTGCGCGCCGACGCTGACCAGCTTGTAGGCGTCGATCACGCCGGTAGCTTCCACCGTCTGCTCGATGTCGCCGCGGCTGACCGGGGTGGTCGCCAGCGCCGGTGCGGCAGGCTTGCGCAGCAGCCACCAGGCGGATACAGCGGCGATCAGGACAATCAGGGCGATCAACATCAGGCGACCCTTGCGGGTCGCGGGCAACAGGCGGGAGATCACGTGGCGGCTTCACTCTGGGGGCCGCAGTGGCGGCGTTGGTGGGCATTGTGAAGATCGAGCGACGCTGTGCTCAATCCTCGGGGTGTGTCTCTATGTAACACTGTCTGCGAGACTGCGTATCGGCAGGTATCCCGCACTGCAGGGGATACAGTGGTACGCATTGGCCTGGATGCGGTTCAGCTGCCGACACGGGATGATTCGCGACATGGAGACTGAAAACCCGATGCACCGTTTGCTGATCGTCGATGACGACAACGATATCCGCACCCTGCTGGCCGAGCAGCTCGGCCGTGCTGGCTACCAGGTCAGCACCGCCGCCGATGGCACCAGCATGCGCCAGCTGCTGGAACGCGAACACGTGGACCTGATCGTGCTCGACCTCAACCTGCCGCGCGAGGATGGCCTGACCCTGTGTCGCGACCTTCGCGCGCGCTCGAACACGCCGGTGATCATGCTCACCGCGCGCGCCGAGCCGATCGACCGCGTACTCGGCCTGGAAATGGGCGCCGACGACTACCTGGCCAAGCCGTTCGAGCCGCGTGAACTGCTGGCGCGCATCCGCAACGTGCTGCGCCGTACCGAAGCGCTGCCGGCCAACCTGGAACCGTTGGCGGTGCGCCGTGCGCGTTTCTCACGCTGGATCTTCGACTTGGAGCATCGCCACCTGGTCGATCCGGACGGGCGCGTGGTGGTGCTGTCCGGCGCCGAATTCCGCCTGCTGCGGGTGTTCATCGCCCATGCCAACAAGGTGCTCTCGCGCGAGCAGCTGGTGGCCCTCAGCAGCGGCCGCAACTACGAAGCGCAGGACCGGGCGATCGACCTGCAGGTCAGCCGGCTGCGCAACAAGCTGGCCGATGATGGTGGCCCCGATGGCCTGATCAAGACCGTGCGCAACGAAGGCTACGTGCTGGCCTCGGCCGTCAACCTGGAATAAGCCGCGATGAAGCGCCTGCGCCACTTCCTGTCCTCGATGGTCGGACGGCTGTTCGTGATCCTGCTGCTGGGCATGAGCGTGGCCGCGATCGGCGCGACCATGCTGGCCAGTTCCAAGCGGCAGCAGGAATTCGAGCGGCAGAACCTGAACCGCATCGCCGACCGCCTGCAGGGCTACATCAACCTGCTCGACGGCAACCCGGAGCTGCGCGAGCGGCTGCTGGAGATCGGTGGCCCCAGCGTGCGGGCACTGCAGCCCGGCGCGCGCATCGGGCGGGCCGACAAGGCGCTGATGGAAGTACTGGAAGACCGCCCGGGCCCGGTATCGCGGGCGCATGTGCACTTCGCCTCGTTCCGTTCGTGCATTCCCAAGCTGCAGGACCTGCTGCCGCCACCGCCGCCGGGCCACCGCAAGCCGCCACACGAACGCGATCCCACCTTCATCCCGCCCAAGTGCCGGGCGGTGGACGTGGTGCTCAACGACGGCACGTTGCTGAAGCTCGCCCTGGATTCGCCGGCGATCGCGCACAACGGCATCCTCGCCGTGGACCCGCTGTTCCTGACCCTGCTGGTACTGGCCATTGCCGTGCTGGCCTACGTGGTTGCACGCATGGCCAGTGCGCCGCTGCAGGAGCTGGCGGCCGCCGCCGAGGACCTGGGCGATGACCTGCAGCGGGCACCTTTGCCGCTGCGCGGGCCGCGTGAGGTGCAGCGCGCCGCCGAAGCCTTCAATGCCATGCAGCATCGGCTGCAGCGCCACCTGGCCGAACGTACGCAGATGCTGGCGGCGATCACCCACGACCTGCAGACGCCGCTGACCCGGCTGCGCCTGCGCCTGGAAAACGTGACCGACGAGACGCTGCGCGAGCGCCTGATCGGCGACCTGGCTGCGATGCAGGCACTGGTACGCGAGGGCCTTGAACTTGCCCGAAGTGCGGAGAGTGCCGAACAGCGCGCCGCGCTGGACCTGGATTCACTGCTGGGGAGCATCGTCGAGGACACTGCCGAGGACGGCGCCGACGTCGTCTTTGAAGGCCGCAGCGGCGCGGTGCTGATGCTGCGCCCGCTGGCGATGCATCGCTTGTTCTCCAACCTGGTGGACAACGCGGTGATGTATGCGCAACGCGCCCGGGTACGTGTCGAGCGCGGCGAGGGCACGATCACGGTGGTCATCGCCGATGATGGCCCCGGGCTGGCCGATGACCAGCTGGAAGCGGTGTTCGACCCGTTCGTGCGCGTGGAGACATCCCGTTCGCGCGAGACCGGCGGTGCCGGCCTGGGCCTGACCATCGCCCGCGCGCTGGCCGAGAAGGACGGGGGCCGACTGTGGTTGCGCAACCGCCCCGAAGGTGGGCTGGAAGCGGTGGTGCAGTGGTCGACCAGCGCCGAGGCGCGGTAGCGGCACCGATCCCGGACCCGGCCCGGTTGCGCCGGGCTGCCCGGGCGCGGTGACGCCGGTGACAGGGTTTGCCCTATCATCTGCGTACTTCCCCATTCTTCGTCCGATGAGCCTGCCTGTTCCTGCCGGCATGCCGCCCTGCGCGGTGCGGCTGTCCCTGTTCGCGTCTGCTGCCGCCACCGGCATCCGCAGCTGGCCGCCGCCGCTGCGCTGATGGGCGGGCAGGGGGCGGGCAGGCGCCGGGCGGGGCGCCACGCGGAGAACATCGGTCGCCTGCTGCAGGTGGGTGTGCTGTGGCTGTTGCTGGCGATTGCCACGCCACTGGCCGCGCAGAGTGGCGCGCCGCCGTTGCGCGACTACGCCATCGACGTGTGGACCTCGCGCAATGGTCTGCCGCACAACTCGCTGCGCGACATCGCGCAGACGCCGGAAGGCCACCTGTGGTTCGCCACCTGGGAAGGCCTGGTGCGCTACAACGGCCTGGATTTCACCGTGTTCGACCGCAGCACCCGGCCGGGGCTGCGCGACAACGGCATCGGCGCGCTGCTGGTCGACCCGCAGGGCGGTCTGTGGATCAGCGATTCGCGCGGCAATGTCAGCCACCGCGGCAGCGACGGCCAGTGGCGGGTCTGGGAACATCAACCGGATACGCCGCAGGTGCTGATCCAGTCCATGCAGATGGACAGCCAAGGGCGCCTGTGGCTGTTGTACGAGGGCAAGGGCATTGGCTATCTGACCCCGGACAAGGGCATCGTCTACCAGCGCCCGCCGCCGGACCTGCCGCTGGCGATGAGTTTCACCAAGATGGCGGTCGACGCGCAGGACCGGGTCTGGATCGGCACCCTCGACGGCCTGGTGCTGCGCGACACCGACGGCGTACTGCAGCGCGCGCCAGCAGCGTGGGGCGTGAACAAGGGCCTGTCGTGGCCTTATCGCGCACCCGATGGCACGCTGTGGATCGTCGCGGGCGAGCGCCTGTACCGGGTGGAGGATGATCGCCTGGTGCTGGTGCACCGGCTGCCTGGCCAGCTGCATTTGACCGCCATGCTGCAGGACCGCCATGGCGACCTGTGGCTGGGCACCGAGAACCAGGGCCTGCTGCGCATCTCGGCGCATGGCCTGGAGCGCCTGCCAGCGGGCCTGAACCTGCCCGGCGGGCGCGTGGTCAGCCTGCGCGAAGACGCCGAGGGCAGCATCTGGGTGGGTGCCAATGGCGGCCTGTACCGCCTGCGCGAAACCCTGTTCAGCAGTTACACCGAACGCGATGGCCTCAGCGGCGACTACGTGCGCACGGTGCTCGAAGACCGTGACCGCCATCTGTGGGTGGGCAGCGCCAGCGGCCTGGACCTGCAGACCGCCGACGGTCGATTCCGCGCGATACCGCTGCACAACCGCGGTGGCAAGGCGCCTTCGGTGCTGAGCCTGGCGCAGGATGCCGGCGGCGATCTGTGGGTGGGCACCTTCGGCGACGGCATCTACCGCTTGCACGCCGATGGACGGCTTCGCCACAACTACGCGGCGGCCGATGGCTTGCCCGGCGGCAACATCCGTGCGATCAGCATCGCGCCTGACGGCGTGGTCTGGGCGGGGACGCAGAAGGGCGTGGTCCGCATCGAGGGTGACCAGGTAACCGTGCCCACCGTTCCTGGCATGCCGGGAGGCCTGACCACCGCGCTGGAACACGATCACCAGGGAAATCTGTGGATCGGCACCATTGAAGGCGTCCGCGTGCTGCGCGGTGACCAGGTGCAGTCGATCGACCTGGCGCCGCTGGGCGGTGGCCGCAGCGTGTTCGGCTTCCACCAGATCGGCGATGCGATGTGGATCAGCAGTGACCGTGGGCTGTACCGCTGGCAGGCGGGGACGCTGGCACGGGTGGGCCTGGAGCAGGGCATGCCGGTGGACGCGGTGTTCCAGCTGGTGCCCGACCGACTGGGCAACGTGTGGATCAGCAGCAACCGCGGAGTACTGCGCACCGACATGGCCACGCTCAACGCCGTGGCCGACGGACGCGCGCCGCGGGTCACGGTGGAGCGTTACAACGAGATCGACGGCATGGCCAATGCGCAGGCCAACGGCAGCTCCGGTCCCTCGGCGATCCTGCGCCAGGACGGCACGTTCTGGGTGGTGACCGCCGGTGGCTTGAGCACGGTCGATCCGCAGCGGCTGCAGCGTTTCCGTGAACGCCCGGCACCGCCTGCGGCAATCGAGAACGTACAGGTCGACGGTGCGCCGGTGCACTGGGAAGGCCCCGAGCGCAACCTGATTCCCGGTGGGCGACGGCTTGCGGTGAGCTACGTGGGCCTGAGCTACCTGATGTCCGACCGCATCCGCTACCGCACGCGGCTCGAGGGGCTGGACAACGGCTGGGTGGAACGTGGCCCGCAGCGCAGCGTGGAATTCGTCGGCCTGCCGCCGGGTGATTACACGCTGCACGTGGCCGCCGCGCACCCGGGGGGAAGTTGGGGGCATCAGGAAGCAGTGTGGAGCTTTACTGTCGAGCCGTTCTGGTGGCAGCGGCACAGCGTGCAGGCGCTGATCGGGCTGGTGCTGCTGTCCGCGCTGGTGGCGCTGTACCGCTTCCTGCTGCAGCAGTACAAGGCCAGCAACCTGCGCCTGGCACGGCGCGTGGACGAGGCCACCTTCGACCTGCAGGCGCAGACCGTGCACCTGCAGGCGCTGAACCAGGAGAAGACCGAGCTGGCCGAGCGTCTGGCGCGGCAGGCCGAGGCGTTCGAACGGCAGGCCCGCGAAGACGCGCTGACCCGGCTGGCCAACCGTCGCGGCTTCGACGAGGCGCTGGCCCGCGACTTCGCCCGCGCCCAGCGCAGCGGCCATCCGCTGTGCCTGGTGGTGCTGGACATCGACCACTTCAAGGACGTCAACGACCAGCACAGCCACAGCATCGGTGATGCGGTACTGGTGGAAGTGGCCCAGGTGATCGCTGCCGCCAGCCGCGATTCGGATCTGCCGGCACGCACCGGTGGCGAAGAATTCGCGCTGCTGCTCAATGACACCCGGCTGGAGGAAGCGGCGCAGCTGTGCGCGCGCCTGCGTGGCTTGTTCCATGACCACCCGGACTGGGCCGGCATCCCCGGCCTGCGGGTGACCTTCAGCGCCGGCCTGGTGGAACTGGACGGCGACGACCGCACCCCGGCACTGCTGTACCAGCGCGCCGACCGCGCGTTGTACCGCGCGAAGAGTGACGGCAGGGATCGCACGAGCATCGGTTGATCCACTGCAAAGCATCCACGCATGGCGTGGATCTACTGGCATTGCCGTACCAACAGTCGGCACCCATTGAGCGCAGCGACCCGCTGTTGCTCCCGCTTTTCTGATCTTCCCGTGGCGCCCGGGAAACTGTCAAAGGCCGGGCAGGGTGGGTTCGCGGGGGTATCCGCGCCATGGATGGCGCGGCTAAGCCCCCAAGGATGGGTTTACGGCGTCCCCCGCGAATCCATCCTGCCCGGCCTCACCCGCAATGCCGATTCGCCACGAGGGGCTTCGCCGTTGGCTGCTTCACCGCGGCCAGGCGTTGGCGATCGTGCAGAACAACCGCGCCGTCTGCTCGGTGTCATACACCGCGCTGTGCGCCTCGTTGGCATCCCAGCCCAGCCCGGCCGCCGTGGCCGCGCGTGCCAGCACCGTCTGGCCATAGGCAATGCCCGCCAGGGTGACCGTGTCGAACACGCTGAAGGGGTGGAACGGGTTGCGCTTGTGCCCGGTACGGGCCACCGCGGCGTTGACGAAGCCGAGATCGAAATGCGCGTTGTGGCCGACCAGGATCGCGCGCTGGCAGCCGTACTTCTTCATCGCTGCACGCACCGGAGTGAAGACGTGGTCCAACGCCGCCTTCTCTTCCTTGGCCAGCCGGAACGGGTGGTCGAGGATGATGCCGGTCACTTCCAGCGACTTCGGGTCGATCTCCAGTCCCTCGGCCGGCACCACGTGGGCGCTGGCGGTCTGGCCGGGGT
The DNA here is from genome assembly GCF_031455455.1 of Stenotrophomonas sp. 1337. Classification (NCBI taxonomy): domain Bacteria; kingdom Pseudomonadati; phylum Pseudomonadota; class Gammaproteobacteria; order Lysobacterales; family Lysobacteraceae; genus Stenotrophomonas; species Stenotrophomonas sp. 1337. The sequence goes on from NZ_JAVDSR010000006.1 coordinate 106,154, forward strand.
AGAGCAGGCCGTTCTCGTCCATCTCGATCGGCACGGCGGCGATTTCCAGCAGCGCGTTGCGCTGGCTGTCGAAGCCGCCGGTTTCAACATCCACCACCACCGGCAGGAAGCCGCGGAAGCGTTGTGACATCGCGCGCTGCGCCTGGGGTACGTCGGAAACAGGGAGGGCGGCAGGTGCGGAAGTGGGGTCGGTCATGTACGGATTCTAGCAGAGCGACCCTGAGCGCCCGGGATCGCGGTAGGTGCCAGCCTTGGTTGGCACCCTGCGCGCCGACCAAGGTCGGCATCTACCGGACCGCGCGACGTGCACCGACCAGGGCGCTGGGATCCTGGTAGGTGCCAACCTTGGTTGGCACCCTGGGCGCCGACCAAGGTCGGCATCTACCGGACCGCGCGGCGTGCGCCGACCAGGGCGCCCGGGATCCTGGTAGGCGCCAACCTTGGTTGGCACACTGCGCGCCGACCAAGGACGGCGTCTACCGGACCGTCTGACGTGCGCCGACCAGGGCGCACGGGATCCTGGTAGGTGCCAACCTTGGTTGGCACACTGCGCGCCGACCAGGGTCGGCGTCTACCGGAGCACAGGCCGCGCCGTGGGGCCCGACGGATACCAGCGCGCCAGCACCGCATCCACGCTCAGGCGCCCAGCACCGGTGAACAGCAGCGGCAACAGCATCGCCATGAACAGCACCGGCAGTTTGAAGTTGCCAAAGCCCTGATCGCTGATCGCATAGCCCATCGCCAGATCGCCCAGCGAGCTCCATTCGGCCGGCCAGTGCACCGCGTACGTTGCCACAGCCGTCAGCACCAGCAGGCTGGCGGCCGCAACGCGGGTGCCGAAGCCCAACAGCAGGCACGCTGCGCCCACCAGTTCGAACCAGGTGGCCAATTGCCAGTTCAGCGCAGCGGGCAGCTGGTCGAACGGAAACGGGAAGGCATCCTGCAGATCGGCGAACCAGTTCTGCCCGTGCAGCTTCTCGTGCCCGGATTCGAAGAATTCCCAGGCAAGCAGCAGGCGCAGGCCAAGCGGGGCCAACCACGGGGCGAAACGGTCCAGCTGGCCGCGTGCGGCGGCCAGGGTCGGGGTCTTCATCGGTGTATCTCCTGGAAGGGGCGTCAGGGTGAAGCGGGGAGTGGACCGATCACGCCAGCACGCAGGAACTGCTGCAGCAGGTGCGCGCCAGGGGCGGCCAATGTCCCAGGATCGAGGTGGTGCAGGGCGGCCAGTTGCTGCAGCTGTTGTTGGCCGGTGGCTGCGGGGGACTCGCCGATCAGGGTCAGCAGATGCACTGCGAGGCTGGTCAGGGTGGCAAATCGCACCGCGCCATCGGCATCGCGCCGCACCAGCAGGCCGGTGGGCTCTGCCGGTGGTTGCGACGGTGCATCGTCGCTACCCAGCTGATGCACCGGCCAGCGGTACAGCAGCGGCCAGGCCAGCGGTGAGCGGCGCAGCGGCACCTGCAGCGGATCGATGTCGCCCGGTTCCGGCAGCGGATCGGCCTGCAGCTGGTACAGCGCGGTCTCCACCCACTCGTAGTGGGCCAGTTCGGCAAGCGCTGGATGCGGCAGCTCCGGCTGCACCTGCAGCCACTGCACGAACTCGGCAGCCAGTTCGGTGAACAACGGGGTGTGGCAATGGTGGCTGGCGAAATAGTGGCGCACCAGTGCACGCCAGTCCGGTTCGCCCAGCAGGCGCACGCAGACCGGGAAGCCATTGCTCAACAACCCCAGCAGATTGTTGAACAGCAGGCGTTCGTACACGGCCACCCGACGCGGGTCCATGCCGGGCGGCGCCGGTACCTGTGCCGGGTCGCGCAGGTGCGCGGTGAACGCGTGCTGCTGCGCACGCAGGCGTTCGGGGGCGTCAGCCATGGGCGGCTCCGGCATGCGCGGCCTGCAGGCGGTGGATGGTCTGCAGTTCGCCCCGCAGCTCGGCGTAGGGCGGGAAATTGAAGTCGCGTTCGAGCAGGGTAGGGCGTGGGCCGATGCGGGCGTAGGTGCGTGCCAGCAGGTCCCACACCGGGTCGATCACCGGGCTGCCGTGGGTGTCGATCTTCAGGTCCGGCGCCTCGTCCAGGTGCCCGGCCACGTGCAGGCAGACGATGCGTTGTGCGGGCAGGCCGGCGATGAAGGCATCGGCGTCGTAGCCATGGTTGCAGGCATTGACGTAGACGTTGTTGACGTCCAGCAGCAGATCGCAGTCGGCCTCGGCCAGCACGGCAGTGGTGAACGTCAGTTCGTCCATCGTCGGGTCCGGCGCCAGGTAGTACGACACGTTTTCCACGGCGATGCGGCGGCCGAGAATGTCCTGCACCCGCGCGATGCGGGCAGCGGTGTGGCGTACCGCTTCATCGGTGAATGGAATCGGCAGCAGGTCGTACAGGTGGCCCTCGTCGCTGCAGTAGCTCAGGTGTTCGCTGTACAGCGGCACTTGATGCTGGTGCAGAAACGCACCCACCTGCGCCAGCAGCTGGGTATCCAGGGGCGCACTGCCGCCCAGCGACAACGACAGGCCGTGGCAGCTCAACGTATGGCACGCCGCCAGTTCGGCCAACGCGTCACCTGCGGGACCACCGACACCGATCCAGTTCTCCGGCGCGCATTCGAGGAAATCGAAATCGCCGGCCGGTGCATCGCGCAGGTCCTGCAGCAGGGCACGGCGCAGGCCCAGGCCCACGGCCGCCGCAGGAAGCGGCGACCGCGGGTGGACGACGCCGGCGCGGACGTCAGTGCTTGCCACCGCACTTGCCTTCGCCGCACTTGCCTTCGGCCGACTTCTTGTCACCGCCGGTCTTGGCCTTGGTGTCCGCACCGGCCGCTGCCTTGCCCTTGTCGCCGCCGCACTTGCCTTCAGCACTCTTGCCGTCGGCGCCACACTTGCCTTCGGCATGCTTGGCCGCATCGGCGGATTTTGCATCGGTCGCCTTCGCGTCGGTGGCCTTGGCCGCCTGGCCGGCCACCAGGTAGCCCTGGGCGAGGTCGGTCATGCTCAGGGCCGAGGCGGAGGCGGTCATGCCGAGGCCTGCGGCCAGGGCGGTGGCGGTCAGCAGGGACAGCGTCTTGTTGGAGGTGCTCATCGGTCGTGCTCCTGGGTGGTGGGCGGGTGCCCGTGGTGAAGCGATGGTGCAGCGATCCTACTCAACGAATCATCGCCGGGAATTCAAATTTTCGTGAGAAGTATTGCAGCGCCAACAAAAAGGCCGCAGTCACGAGGACAGCGGCCACCCTGGAGTCGAATCCGGTGTTGCAGTGCAGTATCAGATATCGCCCGCGCTGGAGGTCTCGTCGCGCTTCTGGCGCGGCGGCAGCGGCTGTTCGCCGTGCACCAGGAACCACACGTTCTCGGCGATGTTGGTGGCATGGTCGCCCACGCGCTCCAGGTTCTTGGCCATGAACAGCAGGTGGGTGCACGGGGTGATGTTGCGCGGGTCTTCCATCATGTAGGTCAGCAGCTCGCGGAACAGCGCGGTGTACTGCGCATCCAGGCGGGCGTCGTCCTCGCGCAGTTCCAGCGCGGCATCGGCGTCGTTGTCGCGGTAGGCGGCGATGGCGCGGCGGACCTGCTGTGCGGCCAGGCGGCCGAGGGCGCGCAGGCCCTGGATCTGCGGCAGCGGCGGCACCTTGCCCAGCGCGATCGAGCGCTTGGCGACGTTGGCCGCGTAGTCGCCGATGCGTTCGATATCGGCCGGAATGCGCAGGCCGGCGAGGATCTCGCGCAGGTCGCGGGCCATCGGGCCACGCAGCGCCAGGCGCATCACGTCGTGGCTGATCTGCTGTTCCAGCGAATCGATCGCTTCGTCGTTGGCGATGATGCGATGGGCGGCGTTCTCATCGCGCTTCTCGATGACGTCCATCGACGCCTCCAGCTGGGCGACGGCCATCTCGCCCATGCGCACGATTTCGGCCACCAGGCGCTGCTGCTCTTCGTCGTAGCTTTTGACGATGTGGTCGTTGGGAAGATTCATGTTCTGCAATCCAGGTAGAGCCAGGCGCGCCTGGCTGGGACAGGTGGCGAAGCGTCAGCGCCGATCAGCCGAACCGGCCGGTGATGTAATCCTCGGTCTGCTGCTTGGACGGCTGCGAGAAGATCACTTCGGTGCGGTCGTGCTCGATCAGGTCGCCCAGGTACATGAAGGCGGTGTAATCGGACACGCGCGCGGCCTGCTGCATGTTGTGGGTGACGATCACGATGGTGTACTCGTGCTTGAGCTCTTCCACCAGCTGCTCGATGCGGCTGGTGGAAATCGGGTCCAGCGCCGAGGTCGGCTCGTCCAGCAGCAGCACCGACGGGCGCAGGGCCACGGCACGGGCGATGCACAGACGCTGCTGCTGGCCACCGGACAGGCCCAGCGCGCTCTGGTTGAGCTTGTCCTTCACTTCGTCCCACAGCGCGCCCTGGCGCAGCGCGTGCTCGACACGGTCGGCCATGTCCGCCTTGGACAGCTTCTCGTGGTGGCGGATGCCGTAGGCCACATTCTCGAAGATGGTCATCGGGAACGGCACCGGCTTCTGGAACACCATGCCGACCTTGCTGCGCAGGCGGTTCATCGGGTACTTCGGCGACAGGATGTTCTCGCCGTCGAGGATCACCTCACCGCGCGCTTCCAGCTTCGGATACAGCGCGTAGATGCGGTTGAAGATGCGCAGCAGGGTCGACTTGCCGCAACCGGAGGGACCGATCAGCGCGGTCACGCGCTTTTCCGGGATCTCCAGGTTGATGCCCTTCAGGGCGTGGAACTTGTCGTAGTAGAAGTCCAGTCCACGCGCGGCGAGCTTGACCGGGGCCGGAGCGTGCAGGTTCTCGTGCGAGGCCGGCACGACGATGCGCTGCATCGGCACGGCGTTGGAAAGGTCGTTCATGGCGGTATCCACGGAAAGGTCAGTCATGGGAGATACGGTTGCGCAGCAGGATGCCGCGCGCAGAGAGGCTGACCAGCAGCACGAACACGGTCAGCACAAGCGCGCCGGCCCAGGCCAGCACCTGCCAGGATTCGTACGGGCTGCCGGCGAACTGGTTCATCACCACCGGCACCGAGGCCATCGGCTGGAACACGTTGCTGTTCCAGTACTGGTTGCCGAAGGCGGTGAACAGCAGCGGTGCGGTCTCGCCGGAAATGCGGGCCAGCGCCAGCAGGATGCCGGTGATGATGCCGGCCGAGGCACTGCGGTACAGCACCTGCACGATCACCTTCCACTGCGGAATGCCCAGCGAAAGCGCGGCTTCGCGCATCTGCGAAGGCACCAGGCGCAGCATCTCGTCGGTGGTACGCACCACCACCGGCAGCACGATGAAGGCCAGCGACAGTGCACCGGCGAAGGCGGAGAAGCTGCCGCCGGTCTGCATCACGTACAGGGTGTAGACGAACAGGCCCAGCACGATGGACGGGGCCGACAGCAGGATGTCGTTGACGAAGCGGACCACGGTGCCGGCCTTGCGGGCGTTGCCGTACTCGGCCAGCCAGGTGCCGGCCAGCACACCCAGCGGGGTGCCGATGCCGATCGCCAGCGCGCACATCACCGCACTGCCGAAGAAGGCGTTGGCCAGGCCGCCTTCCTGCATCGGCGGCGGTGTCATCTTGGTGAACAGATCCAGGTTGATGCCGGCCAGGCCCTTGGAGGCCAGGGTGAACAGGATCCAGCCGAGGAAGAACAGGCCGAACAGCGCGGTGGCGCAGGACATCGCGATGGCGATGACATTGCCGATGCGGCGGCGCAGGTACAGGGAGTCAGCGGTGCTGGACATCAGTTGCCCTCCTTGCGGGACAGGCGCATCAGCATCAGGCGGGCGATGGCGAGCACCACGAAGGTGACGATGAAGAGGACGAAGCCGAGCAGCAGCAACGCCGAGCGGTAGGTTTCAGTGGCTTCGCCGAAGTCGTTGGCGATCAGTGCGGCGATGGTGGTGCCCGGTTCCAGCAGCGACGGCGACAGGCGCACGCTGTTGCCGATCACGAAGGCCACCGCCATCGTCTCGCCCAGTGCGCGGCCGAGGCCGAGGAACACGCCACCGATCACCGCCGAGCGGGTGTAGGGCAGCACGATGTCCCAGCTCACTTCCCATTTGGTGGAGCCCAGCGCGTAGGCCGATTCCTTCAGGCGGGTCGGCACGGTCAGGAACACTTCGCGCATCACCGAGGAGATGAACGGGATGACCATGATCGCAAGCACGAAGCCGGCGGTGAGCATGCCGATGCCCAGCGGCGGGCCCTGGAACACCGGGCCGATGATCGGCCATTCGCCCAGGGTTTCGTTGAGGAACGGGGTGACGTACTCGGTCATCACCGGCACCAGCACGAACAGGCCCCACATGCCGTAGATGATCGAGGGAATGCCCGCCAGCAGTTCGATGGCGGTGCCGACCGGACCACGCAGCCAGCGCGGTGCCACTTCGGTGAGGAAGAAGGCGATGCCGAAGCTGACCGGTACGGCGATGACCATCGCGATCAGCGCGGTGACCAGGGTGCCGTAGATCGGGGCGAGGGCGCCGAACTTGTTTTCGACCGGATTCCAGTCGGAGGAGAAGAAGAAGCTCAGGCCCTGCACCTGCAGGGCGTGGCGACCGCCCCACAGCATCGACAGTGCGGCGCAGGCCAGCGCGATCAGGACGAAGATGACGGTGCCGACCAGCACCCATCGGAACAGTTTGTCGTTGCGGGCATCACGCGTGTCACGCGTGGACGGGGCGGCTACAGGCTGGGCGATGGCATTCATGGGGACGGCAGGGCCAGGAAGGGGCGGGGCAGCACGATGTGCAGGAGACGGTGCCCGCACATGGCGGGCACCGTCGGGTCCATCACTTCAGTTCGGTCGCCCAGTAGGCTTCGATCTGCTTGACCAGCTCGGCCGGCAGCGGCACGTAGTGCAGTTCGTTGGCCTGGGTCTGGCCGCTTTCGAAGGCCCACTTGAAGAAGGCCAGCGCATCCTGGTTGCGCTTGGCATCCTTCGGCCTCTTCTGCATCAGCATGAAGTTGGTGGCGGTGATCGGCCACGCCTGCTCGCCCGGGGCGTTGGTGATGACCAGGTTGAAGTCCTTGGCGCTGGCCCAGTCGGCGCTGGCGGCAGCGGCGGCGAAGGTTTCAGCGTTCGGCTGCACCCAGGTGCCGGCGGCGTTCTGCAGCGAGGTGTACGGCATCGCGTTCTGCAGGGCATAGGCCAGTTCGACGTAGCCGATCGAGCCCTTGATCTGCTTCACGTAGGAAGCAACGCCTTCATTGCCCTTGCCACCCACGCCGTCCGGCCACTGCACCGAGGTGCCTTCGCCGACCTTGCTCTTCCACTCCGGGCTGACCTTGGACAGGTAGTTGGAGAAGTTGAAGGTGGTGCCCGAACCATCCGAACGGTGGACGATGGTGATCTTGCCGTCCGGCAGGGTCACGCCCGGGTTGGCGGCGACGATGGCCGGGTCGTTCCAGGTCTTGACCTTGCCCAGGAAGATGTCGGCGAGCAGGGCGCCACTGAGGCGCAGCTTGCCGGCTTCCAGGCCGTCGATGTTGACCACCGGCACCACGCCGCCGATGGCCGACGGGAACTGGGCCAGGCCGGCCTGGGCCAGCTCGTCGCTGCTCAGCGGCTTGTCGGACGAACCGAAATCAACGGTGCCGGCCTTGATCTGGGCGATGCCACCACCGGAACCGATCGACTGGTAGTTGATCTTGGCGCCGGTGGCGGTGTTGTAGTCGGCCGACCACTTGGACACCAGCGGGAAGATGAAGGAGGCGCCGGCACCGGAGACCTCAGCGGTCACCTTGTCGCCGGCAGCGGCCGGAGCAGCGGCGCCGTCAGCGGCCGGCTGCTGTGCGGCCTGCTTGTCGCCACCGCAGGCAGACAGGCCCAGGGCGATGGCCAGGGAAAGGGCGGCAAGGCTGGCCGAGTGCAGTTTCATGGTCACTCCATAGCGGGGTAGAGCCGACGGTGTCGGCGGATGCGGCTATGAAATGATGTTTTTGTTACAGCCGTATGACGTCCATGACAGAGGTGTCCTGGATCACGTTCTGGCAAGGGTTTCGCGGGATTCACGGTTGGCTGCCGGGTCGGCTGACAGCCCCAACTGCGCTTCTGCGCGGTCCCCGGCGTGGCGGAGGGCCGGGTAACCGTTGCCCCCGCTCCTGCCTTCCATGACCCCACCGCGCCCCGATGAACCATCAGGCGGCGGTGGGCCGGGCTGCGCAGGACCGTCCACGGCATGGATGCCGTGGCCGAGCCTACAAGGACGTACTTGCGGCGTGTCCTGCGCAGCCCGGCCCATCGCCGCAGCAACTCATCAACGGAAGCGCAGCGCCTTTCACGACCAACCCTACAAAAAAGAAGAGCGCCGGACCCCGAAGGATCCAGCGCCCGGTGGGGCCGGCGGGGGAGAGAGGACCCGCCGGCCCCGTTCCTGCGGGGGAACGCCTTGCAACGAACTCAGTACTTCAGGTTCTGCGTCCAGTAGGTCTCGATCTGGCGCACCAGCGCGTCCGGCAGCGGCACGTAGTCCAGCTGCTTGGCCTGCGCATCGCCGTTCTTGTAGACCCAGCGGAAGAACTCCTGCGTGGCCTTGGCGCCCGCCACGTTCTTCGGCTGCTTGCGCACCAGGATGAAGTTGGTGGCGGTGATCGGCCATGCATCGGCGCCCGGGGCGTTGGTCATCACCAGGTAGAAGTCACGGGCGTTGGCCCAGTCGGCGCTGGCCGCAGCGGCCGAGAACGAGGCGTCCGACGGCTGCACGATCTTGCCGGCCGCGTTCTTCATCGCCGCGTAGGACATCTTGTTCTGCAGCGCGTAGGACAGTTCGACGTAGCCGATGCCGCCCTTGATCTGCTTCACGTAGGCAGCAACGCCTTCGTTGCCCTTGCCGCCGATGCCGGCCGGCCACTGTACCGAAGTGCCTTCACCGACCTTGCTCTTCCACTCCGGGCTGACCTTGGACAGGTAGTTGACGAAGTTGAAGGTGGTGCCCGAGCCGTCCGAACGATGAACGATCGTGATCTTGCCGCTGGGCAGGGTCAGGCCACTGTTGAGGGCGGCGATGGCCGGGTCGTTCCAGGTGGTGATCTTGCCCAGGAAAATGTTGGCCAGGGTCGGGCCGTCCAGCTTCAGCGCGCCGGGGGCGACGCCAGCAACGTTGATCACCGGCACCACGCCACCGATCACCGACGGGAACTGGGCCAGGCCGGCGGCAGCCAGCTCTTCCGGCTTCAGCGGCGCGTCGGACGAACCGAAGTCCACGGTCGCTGCCTTGATCTGGGCGATACCACCGCCGGAACCGATCGACTGGTAGTTGACCTTCTTGCCGGTGGCGGTGCTGTAGTCGGCCGACCACTTGGACATCACCGGGTAGATGAACGAGGCGCCCGCGCCGGTGACATCGGCGGCGTTGGCGGCGAACACGGACGACGCGGCCAGAATGGCGACGGCGGCGCGCGACTTGAAGGCGTGGATCACGGGAGAGACTCCTGGGGTGGTCGAGGGGCGGCTGCCCGACGTTTCGGTGCACATTCCATAACGGTTCCATGACACGCCCGCGTCTGTCATATGACGCGAACGTGACAGCCGTCATGGCGGTGCCCAAGCCCGCCCTTCAGAGCCCGCGCAGCGCCTCCGGAACGGCATAGCGACCGTCGCGGGGCTGCAGTGTCCAGCGCTGTACGGGTGCCGTCGTGTCGGTGGCATGGCAGTCGTCACCGGCGGCGACGCTGATCGTATCAGTGCGTTTTTCGCGCACCACGATCGGCGCCAGGCCAGCGGCATTGGCATTGCCCATTTCCAGCGTGCGCTCGAAGCGGCTGAACTCGCCGGCGCAACGCGTATCCCATTCGCCGCGACTGCCGCTGACGGCCAGCGGGGCAAGCACCCGGCGCAGCTGCCGGCCCTCGCGTACGAACAACTGCAGTTCGGTCTGCGCGAACGGGTTGGGGCCTGAGCTGCCGCTGTAGTCCATGCGCACGCCGAACGCGCGGGTGGCCGGGTCCAGCTGCCAGCGTGCCGTGTCCAGGCGAAGTCCGGTAAAGCGCAGCGCATCACTGCTGACCGCATCGGCCACGCGGGTCCAGGCCAGCGGCTGGCCACTGGCGGTATCGATCAGCAACAGGTCCAGGTCGCCACCGCGCACGTCCTCCGAGGCGGGGGCGGTCCATTGCGCTACGGCCAGCAGGGTCGTGCCGGGCTGCGCGGGCCACGCGCGGCAGGCCGTGCTGTCCGCATCGGTGAAACGTGCCGCGACCGGCAGCGCGCCGGCCGGCAACTGCCGATACGCGGCCTCGCGCACGGCATCCGCATCGTCACAGGCGAACGCAGTGGCGGGCAGGGCAGCGAGCAGAACACCGCAAAGCAGGCGGCGCAGGCGGAGCGAAGAAGGCATCCCGAAGGTCCTTGTCGACAGGGCAGGGCATCATCGCGCGGCCACCGCCTGCCCACAACGACGAAGGCACGGCCTGGGCCGTGCCTTCGTTCGAACGCGTGCTTCCGGTATTACCAGAAGAACTGCGCGCGGGCTTCCAGGATGTTCGGATCGTCGTTGACGAAGCCGCGGGCGGTCGAGCTGTACTTCTTGCTGTCGACCATCACGTAGTTGAGCATCAGCTTGAAGTTCGAGCGCCAGTACCAGTTCGCGCCGACAGTCCAGATGTCCATCTTGCCGCCGAGCACGCCATCGACGATCGGCGGACGGCCGGCCACCGGATTGGCGGCGAGGTTGCCGTCGTTCAGATCCATGTGGTCATAGCGCACGCCCAGCTGCCACTGGCCGCCGGCCGGGTTGTTCGGCAGGCCGGTGCCCGGGGTGCCGCCCTTGTAGCTCCAGCTTTCGCCGGTGACATTCCACACGCCGCTGACGTAGTAGCCGTCGGTGGTGTAGTTGTCATGGGCGTAACGCTTGGCCTTGCTGGTGTAGTACTCGGCCTGGGCCTTGAACGGGCCCTGGAAGTACATCGCTTCGGCGCCGATGGTGCTGACGCGGTCGGTGTCGGTCATGTTGCCGCCATCGACCAGGCGCGCGGTGGCCAGGTCGGCGTTCGGGCGGGCACGCACGCGCAGGGTGTCTGCGTCGGTGTCGTAGTCGACGTAGCTCAGGCCGAAGTGCAGGACCTGGCCCTTCTCGTTGATCGGGGCCCAGGTGCCACGCGCGCCGTAGCCGCTGCCGTGGGCCAGGTTGCGGGTCAGTTCGCGGCCGAAGGCGCTGGCGGTGACCGACCAGTTGTCCTGGCCGTAGCTGTAGGCACCGCCCAGGCGACGGGCGACAGCGTAGGTGTTGGTGACTGCAGCCTTGGAGATGAAGTCGTTGTTCTTGGTGCTGGACAGTTCTTCCAGGCTGTTGGGCTGCTTGAACTGGCCGACCTGGATGAAGTGGTTGGCGTTGCCCAGCAGCTTGTACTTCACGTTGGTGTCGAGGAACTTGTCGGCCTTGGCGTCGTAGCCCACGACCCATTCCACGTTGCCGGGGCCCTTGCCCTTCAGCACCAGCTCGGCGCGACGCAGTTCGAATTCGCTGTTCTTGCCGTTGCCGGCGTCACCGCCGTTGAGGTCCACGACGTCATTGTCGTACCAGTTGCCGTCGGCCTGGACCAGGCCTTCGAAGGTGATTTCCGAACCGCCGATCACATCGATGGCGACTTCGGCGTGGGCGGCCGGCACGTACAGCGCAGCAGCCACGGCGATCGTCAGGAGCTGGTGATGCAGTTTCATGGAGAGGAGCCTTGCAGGCAGGTGGGAAGATGCGCGCAGGCTAAAACGTGAAGATTGCGTAAATGTGACAGTTCGCGCACGGCGGCGATCCGCCGCAGGCCCCGTCACGGCTGGGCCTGCCATTGAAACCGGTTACGTATGACGCGCGGATTGCGCCCCGGTTGCAGTAGATCCACGCCATGCGTGGATGGATTTTCCAGCCGATCCACGCCATGCGTGGATGGCGCCGTCACTCCGCGGGGGTCTTGTCCTTGAACCGGCACAGGTCGGCAATCACGCAGCCCGGACAATCCGGTTTGCGCGCTTTGCACACGTACCGACCGTGCAGGATCAGCCAGTGGTGCGCGTCGAGCAGGAACTCGGCGGGAATCGCTTTGACCAGTCGATCTTCGACTTCGCGCACGTTCTTTCCGGGCGCAAGTCCAGTGCGGTTGGCGACACGGAAGATGTGCGTGTCCACCGCCATCACCGGTTCGCCGAAGGCGGTGTTGAGCACCACGTTGGCGGTCTTGCGGCCGACACCGGGCAGGGCTTCCAGTGCGTCGCGATCGCGTGGCACTTCGCCATCGTGCTTCTCAAGAAGCAGCGCGCAGGTGGCGATCACGTTCTTCGCCTTGGCGTTGAACAGACCGATGGTGGCGATGTACTTCTTCAGTCCCTCTTCGCCCAGCGCGAGGATCTTCGCCGGCGTGTTGGCAACCGGGAACAGGCGTCGGGTGGCCTTGTTGACGCCGACGTCGGTGGCCTGTGCAGACAGCGCGACCGCCACCAGCAGTTCGAACGGCGAGCTGTATTCCAGCTCGGTCTTCGGATGCGGGTTGAGCTCGCGCAGGCGGGTGAACATTTCCACCACGTCGGCACGCGGCATGGTACCGCCGCGGCGCGCAGCTGCGCGCGCGGTCTTCTTCGCGGTCGCCATTACTGCTCCTTGCCGGCGGCGCGGGCCTTGGCCCGGGCGAGGATGGCGGCCGCGGCGGCAGGCAGGGCGGGTTTGACGTCCGGTGCCGGCGCGGGCGTCCGGCGCGCATCACGCTCGGCCTCGCGGCGGGCCAGGCGCACGGCGCGTGCGCGGAAGCGTTCGCGCGCCGCCCATGCACGCTGCAGTTGCAACTGCATCTGGCACAGGCGGTCGGGCAGGTCCGGATGATCGGGCAGCAGCCGCTCATCGCCAGGCCGCACCACGTAGTCCATCAGTCCAGCCTGCAGCGCACCATCGGGATCGTCTGCCTGGACCCGGGCGAACAGCAGCACGGGGTTGGGTCGGGATGCCATGGCGTCAGCGGTTCTGGAAGGCGGGGGGGCGGCGCTGCAGGAAGGCGCTGGTGCCTTCGCGCATGTCCTCGGTGGCGAACAGCAGGCCGAACTGCGCACTTTCGTATTCCAGGCCGCCTTCCAGGCTGCATTCGCCGCCCACGTGCACCGCGTCGAGCAGGCCACGCAGCGCCAGCGGCGCCGACTGTGCCAGCTGCCGGGCCAGGGCCTGCACGCGGGCGTCGAGCTCGGCGGCGGGTACCACTTCGTTGACGATGCCCAGGGCCAGTGCGCGTGCGGCGTCGATCGGGGTGCCCAGCAGGCACAATTCCAGCGTGGCCGCACGGCCACACAGGCGCAGCAGGCGCTGGCTGCCGCCGAAGCCGGGAATCAGGCCGAGATTGATCTCCGGCTGGCCGACTTTGGCCGAATCGGCGGCGATGCGCAGATGGCAGGCCATGGCCAGTTCCAGCCCGCCGCCCAGCGCAAATCCGTTCACCCGGGCGATCACCGGCTTGGGCATGCGTTCGATGCGGCGCATCAGGGCCTGGCCGAGCAGGGAGAAATCACGTCCCTGAACCGCGCTCAAGGTGTTCATTTCGGCGATGTCGGCCCCGGCCACGAACGCCTTGGGGCCAGCCCCGGTCAGCACCACCACCCGTACCGCCGGGTCGGCGGCGGCGTCGCCAAACACCTCGGCCAGGGCCTGCAGGGTGGCGGCGTTGAGGGCGTTGAGCTTGTCCGGGCGTTGCACGGTAATGGTGCGGACGGCGCCATCATCGCTGACGTCGACCGGGTGGGGAGCGGGGGCCTCGACCACGGGAAACTCCTGGAACGTTAAAAAAAAGTGAGATTGAACTCTGTAAACGCAGACAGGTCATAGCCTGCGTGGTGAGTAGCGGTTACACGTTGTGGCCGTTATCCTAACCCGTCGCCTCAGGGCGGCGCAGAACGTCCCTGAGTTACCACCCCTGGAGAACTGTTTGATGAAGTTGCGTTCTATCGCGGTCGCCGTCGCGGCCCTGGCCCTGACGGGCAATGCCTTCGCCCAGGACATCGCGTCCGAGAAGGGCAAGCTGAGCTACTACTTCGGTTACGACTACGGCAACAACCTGGCGGAGCTGACCGGTCGCGGTGAGCAGCTGGACATCAACTCGGTGGTGAAGGGTCTGCAGGACGCCTACGCCAAGAAGCAGCCGGCGATCACCGCCGAGCAGCTGAAGCCGGCCGTTGAAGCGTTCCAGAAGCGCGAGCAGGGCCGTGCCCAGGCCGCCAAGGCCGAGTACGAAAAGGCTGCTGCCGAAAACAAGACCAAGAGCGATCAGTTCATGGCGCAGAACAAGGCAAAGGCGGGCGTGCAGACCCTGCCGAGCGGCGTTCAGTACCGTGTGATCGAAGCCGGCAAGGGTGCCAAGCCGACCCAGGCCAGCACCGTGCAGCTGGAAGTCGCCGGTCCGTTCCCGTACGGCCAGCGCCCGACCGAAGCCCGCCCGGCCCAGCAGATTCCGTCGATCAAGGTCAGCGAAGTCGAAATGAAGGCCATGCGTGAGACCCTGCTGCAGATGCCGGCAGGCTCGAAGTGGGAAGTCTCGCTGCCGCCGGATCAGGCCTACGGCGCCGACCCGCGCACCCCGTTCCCGCCGAACGTGGCTGTGCAGTTCGAGATCAAGCTGATCAGCGTCAAGTAAGAAGAAACAGCGTCAACATCAACGCGCCGGTGAACCCACCGGCGCGTTTTTGTTTCTGCACCACGCTGCAGCCGTGCGGGGCCCATCCCAAATTCAGCCCATTCGCGCTACTGTTGACCGGTGCAAATAATGGAAGAAACGGCGCGTGCTGTCGCAAGCCCCTGCATCAACGTCTGCAAGCTGGATCGCAACCGGCTCTGCGCCGGGTGCGGGCGGCATATCGACGAAATCGCACGGTGGTCGTCGATGAGCGACAGCGAACGCAGCCACATCCTGCAGCGTGTGCTGCCCCTGCGCCAACAGCTGCAGCAGTCGCTGCGAGGGTCGTTGGCCGATCATGAGCGGCTGCTGCGCGCGCTGCATCCGCTGGCCGAACCGCCGGCAGGTGACGGATGGAACCGCAGTGAACTGGATGACCTGCTGCCCCCGGGCCCACCGGTCGAGGCGGCGGTGTTGGCTGGCATCGTGCCGCGCGCCAACGGTGCGCAGGTGATCCTGACCCGGCGTACCGAAACCCTGCGGCAACATGGTGGCCAGGTTGGCTTCCCCGGCGGCCGTACCGAGCCCGATGATCGCGATGCGCTGGCTGCCGCACTGCGCGAAAGCCAGGAAGAAATCGCGTTGGCGCCGACACAGGTGCAGGCACTGGGATATCTCGATCCGTTCGTGACCATCACCGGCTATCGCGTGACCCCGGTGGTGGCAGTGATCGATCCGGATTTCGTGGCGGTCCCGCAGCCCAGCGAAGTGGCCGAGGTGTTCGAGGTGCCGCTGGACTATCTGATGGCTGCCGACAACCTGCGCCAGGTCGAAATCAACCATCGCGGCCGCGTCCGCCATGTCCTTGAATATGGCTGGCCCGGCCAGCGCATCTGGGGCGCCACCGCGGCCATCCTGTACAACCTGCGTCGCCGCCTGGAGCAAGTGCAATGAAGCCGATCGACCCACCGTGGACCACCCTTGTCGATGTTGCGACCCTGGCTGCGGCCTTGGGCGATGGGGTACGCGTGGTCGATGCCCGCGCGACCGCAAGTACCGTGCGCGTGGTCGACGCGCGTGCATCGCTGGCCGACCCGCAGGCGGGCAACAGCCTCTACGCGCAGGGACACATTCCCGGCGCAGTGCATGCCGATCTCAACCGCGACCTGTCCGATCTGACGCGGGTGGGTCATGGCCGCCATCCGTTGCCCGACAGCGATGCGTTCGCCGCACGACTGGGGCAATGGGGCATCGGCACCGACACGCAGGTGGTGGTGTATGACGGCAGCGATGGCAGCATGGCCGCCGCGCGCCTGTGGTGGCTGCTGCGCCTGATCGGGCATGCGAACGTGGCCGTACTCGATGGCGGCATCGCCGCCTGGCAGGCCGCCGGCCAGCCGCTGGCGACCGGCAGCAGCCAGGTCATCGCGTTGCCCGCGTATCCGGGGCGCTTCGATGGCAGCCAGGTTGCCAGCGCGGACGAGATCGAATCACGCCTCAAGCATGCGCCGGGCTGGCTGGTCGATGCCCGCGCGGGCGAGCGGTTCCGCGGTGAGGTGGAGCCGCTGGACCCGGTCGCCGGCCATGTGCCGGGCGCGGTCAATCGCCCGTTCGCGTTGAACGTGCTGGACGGCCGCCTGCGCGATGCACAGGAACTGCGTGCCGAGCTGCAGGGCGTGATCGGCAACCAGGACCCGCAACGCGTGGTGCTGATGTGCGGTTCGGGCGTGACCGCCTGCCACCTGCTGCTGGCGATGGAAAGCGCGGGCCTGTCCGGCGCACGCATCTACGCGGACTCATGGAGTGGCTGGGTCAGCGACAGCAGCCGCCCGGTCGCCACCGGCGCCTGAGCAAAGCGGGTTGGTCGATTTGTCGTTCATCCACGCATGGCGTGGATCTACGTGTCGACCAAGGTCGACACCTACCAACAGCCGCGGGACCCACCCCGCCATCCCACGGATACCCAGCGTTTGCTGTTGCTTCGGCTGTTGCCTGTGCGGGTGCAGGGGGCAGCCCTGCCCATCATCCCAACCCCTGCAACGGCACCTTCGCCAGCACCCGCGCCCACGGGAACAACGGGCCCGGATCACGCTTGCGCGCCACGGTCACCGCCGGGTCGTCACTGGCCGGCACCTGCTCCAGGTCCAACTGGTCATGTCCGGCAATCCGCCGCAGCGACGGGTAACGAGCCACCAGTGCCTGCAGCAGCTGTTCCAGCGCCAGCAGCTGCGCTTCGGTGTACGGCTCGTCCATCGCCTGGTGGCGGCTGTCGAGCCAGTGCGGGT
Organism: Stenotrophomonas sp. 1337; assembly: GCF_031455455.1. NCBI lineage: Bacteria > Pseudomonadati > Pseudomonadota > Gammaproteobacteria > Lysobacterales > Lysobacteraceae > Stenotrophomonas > Stenotrophomonas sp. 1337. Next base: position 123,018 of record NZ_JAVDSR010000006.1, read on the forward strand.
AGCGCCCCGAATTGACCAGTTCGATGCCCACGGTATCGGCATTCATGCCGCGCACGTGGTGGGCGATGCGCTCCGGCGCCACGTACTGCACCACGCTGCCGTCGCGGTCGATGTAGAAATGCCCGCTGTTGCCGGCGCCGCTGTCGTACAGCACGCGCTCGCCGTACTCCCGGGCGGTCGCCAGGTCGGGCAATTCGGTGCAGTGGATCACCACCATTGCCAGGCTGGATGGATCGCGCAGTGGCAGGCGGTCGTGGTAGGGCAACGGCTGCAGCTGCAGGCCGGGCAGGAGCGGTTTGGGCATGCGGCGATGCTAGCATTGCCGGATGAAACTGCCTTCCCTTCTGCTGTCGATCCGCTCCCTGGGAGCGCACGCATGAGCCGCGGTCACTGCATCCTGTCCCACGGCTTCGAGAGCGGCCCGGAGGCGACCAAGGTCACCGCGCTGGCCGAAGTCGCCGAGCGACTGGGCTGGACCCATGAGCGCCCCGATTACACCGACCTGGACGCGATGAGCCAGGTCAGCCGCGTTGGCGATGTGCGCACCCGCCTGCAACGCCTGATCGAGCGCACGGCCGCTGCCGCTGCGCAGGGGCCGGTGGTGCTGGCCGGCTCCAGCCTGGGCGCCTACATCTCTGCCATCGCCTCGCTGCAGGTGCCGGTGGCCGGCCTGTTCCTGATGGTGCCGCCCACCACCATGGGCCCGATGCCGGCGCTGGATGCCGCGCCGGTGCCGACCACGGTGGTGCAGGCCTGGCATGACGAGGTGGTGCCGGCCGCCGGAGTCATCGCCTGGGCGCAGGCGCGCTCGGCGCAGCTGCTGCTGGTGGACGATGGCCATCGCCTGGAGCACCACGTGGAAGCCTCTGCGCAGGCCTTCGAGCGCCTGCTGCGGCAGCTGTGAAGCCCGGGCGCACGGCGCGCCCGCCCGCTTTGACTACAATGGCAGCCCCGCCGCCCCCGGCGCGGGCCTGCCGGCCGTGTCCACGGCCCTCCCTTCCGAATGGCCCGGCCCCCTGCCGTGCCTGACCACCTGCGAACCGATCCCGTGAAATTTTTTGTCTCCTGCGCCAAGGGCCTGGAATACCTGCTTGCCGATGAGCTGTCGGCCCTGGGCCTGGAAAAGGCCACTGCCACCATCGCCGGCGTCAACGCCGATGGCGAACTGGAGCAGGCGCTGCGGATCGTGATGTGGTCGCGGCTGGCCAGCCGCGTGCTGTGGCCGATCGACGAATTCGAATGCCCGGACGAGCAGGCGCTGTACGACGGCGTGCGTGCGCTGCCGTGGCACGAACACATCAAGCCGGAGATGACCCTGGCGGTGGACGCGCATGTGTCCGGCGACAAGATCACCCATGCCCGTTTCGCCGCGCAGCGGATCAAGGACGCCATCGTCGACCGTATGCGTGACGAAGGGCTGGAGCGCCCTTCGGTCAACACCGACCTGCCGGACGTGCGCGTCAACCTGTCGCTGCGCAAGGGCCGCGCCTCGCTGTCGATCGACCTCGGCGGCGGCCCGCTGCATCGCCGCGGCTGGCGCGGTGCGGCGCATGACGCGCCGTTGAAGGAAAACCTGGCTGCCGCGCTGCTGATGCGCGCGCAGTGGCCGCGCCTGCACGCTGCCGGTGGCGGCCTGCTGGACCCGATGTGCGGCAGCGGCACCCTGCTGATCGAAGGCGCGCTGATGGCGGCCGATGTCGCCCCCGGCCTGATGCGCCATGGCAGCCTGCCGCCGAGCCGCTGGCTGGGCTTCGACAAGGCTGCCTGGAAAACCATTCAGAGCGAAGCGCGTGATCGCGAAGCGGCCGGCCTTGCCGCGCTGAAGCCGGTCATCCACGGCAGCGACATCGACCCGGTGGCGATCCAGGCCGCGCGCGAGAACGCCGAAGTTGCCGGCGTCGCCCATGCCATCCGCTTCACCCGCGCCGATGTGGCTGACCTGCCCACCCCGGAGCAGGAGATCGGCGCGGTGGTCTGCAACCCGCCGTATGACGAGCGCCTGGCCGCCGATCCGGCGCTGTACCGCAAGCTGGGCAATGCCCTGCAGAAGGCCGTGCCGCAGTGGCGCGCCAGCCTGCTGTGCGGCAATGACGAACTGGCCTTCGCCACCGGCCTGCGTGCGGGCAAGAAATACCAGATGTTCAATGGTGCGCTGGAATGCGCACTGATCGTCTGCGATCCGATCGCGGTGCCGGGCCGCGACCCGGCACAGGTGCGCGAGCTGAGCGAAGGCGCGCAGATGGTGGCCAACCGCCTGCGCAAGAACCTGAAGAAGTTCAAGAGCTGGCGCGCGCGCGAAGGCATCACCTGTTTCCGTGCCTACGATGCCGATCTGCCGGAATACGCAGCGGCCATCGACGTGTACGAGGAAGATGGCGGCCAGCGCCGCACGTTCCTGCATGTGCAGGAATACGCTGCACCCGCTGCGATTCCCGAGAACGACGTGCGCCGCCGCCGCAATGAACTGCTGGCCGCTGCGCGCGAGGTGTTCGGCGTGCCGCCGGAACAGGTATCGATGAAATCGCGTGAACGTGGCAAGGGCGGCAGCAAGTACGGCCGTTTCGAGCAGCGCGATGAGTTCCTCGTGGTACGCGAGAACAACGCGCTGCTGCAGGTGAACCTGTTCGACTATCTCGATACCGGTCTGTTCCTCGACCATCGCCCGCTGCGCCGGCTGATGGCCGAGCAGGCGCGCGGCAAGCGCTTCCTCAACCTGTTCTGCTACACCGGCGTGGCCAGCGTGCAGGCGGCGGTGGCCGGTGCGGCCAGCACCACCAGCGTCGACCTGTCGGCCACCTACCTGCAGTGGTGCTACGACAACCTGGCCCTGAACGGGCAGGGCGGCAATCAGCACCTGCTGGTGCAGGCCGATGCGATGGCCTGGCTGGAAGGCGATCGCGGCCAGTACGACGTGATCTTCTGCGACCCGCCGACGTTCTCCAACTCGGCCCGCGCCGAGGACTTCGACGTACAGCGCGAGCAGGTGAAGATGCTGCGTGCGGCCGTCGCGCGACTGGCGCCGGGTGGCGTGCTGTACTTCTCCAACAACTTCCGCCGCTTCAAGCTGGAAGAGAACGCCATCGCCGAATTCGCCCAGTGCCGCGAGATCAGCGCCAGCACCATCGGCCCGGATTTCGAGCGCAATGCGCGCATCCATCGTGCGTGGGAGCTGAAGCGCCTGGCGTGACGCGTCGCCGGGCATGGCCCGGCGCTACCCACGTGCGCGCAGAACGGTAGCGCCGGGCCATGCCCGGCGAGCGTGGGTCCGGTAGATCCACGCCATGCGTGGATGCGGTCCACCGCACGGGTTACAACAGCGCCACCACCAGCCCGATCACCGGCAACGCGATCGCCAGCGGCGCGATCCATTTCGGCCGGTACGGGTACAGCGCGAACGCCAGCACGATTCCACCCAGGGTGAGCGCGCCTAGCCACAGCACCGGGCCCATCGCCCAGCCGTGGTCGACCACGCACAGTGCGAAAGCCACCGTCAGCAGCACCCAGCCCAGCACCCGCCATTGCGTGCGCCGTGCCGGTGATGCCGCGGATTTGCCGTGCAGTTCCTGCTGGTGCTTTTCCATCGCCAGCGACAGCGCGGTGAACGCCGTGAACGACAACCCCAGTACCAGCAGCATCATGCGCTGGCCTCCGCTTCCACTGCATCGGCCGGTGCCCTCGTCGCTGCAGCGGCCGCCGCGCGTTTCTTCTTCTCGGCGGCAGTCAGCGGCGGCGTCCAGCGTTGCATGCGCCAGCCGCATAGGGCCAGCATGGCGCCGAAGGCGATCATCGACAGGTCGAAACCGGCCAATGCCCAGTCACCGTTGAACAGCGTCACGCCCAGGTGCGCGTGGGTGGTCAGCGCGTTCACTACCGGAATCAGCGCGAACGCGGCCGCGCCGATGTACAGCTGCCACACCCACATCATCCGCTTGGGCCAGATGAAGGCTGCCAGCAGCGAGGCGCCCCACGCGTAGAAGAACACGTTCGCTTCGGCATTGGAGCGCTCGGCCAGGCCCAGCGGCAGCAGGCGGTTGCCCCAGAAATAGGCGGCGAAGGCGATCGGCAGACCGGCCACGGCGCCGATGTTCAGTGCATCGACCAGGCGCAGGCCGAAGCCGGTGCGACCGCTCTTGGCATGCTTCGGCCGCTCCTTCACCGCCCACAGCACCACGCCGCTGGCCACCATCAGGCAGCCGGTCAGGCCGGACAGGAAGAACAACGCGCGCAGGCCCCAATCGGCAAAGCGGGCCAGGTGCAGGCCATACAGCACGCCACGGGTGGCGGTGGCGCCACCGGAAGGCGGCGTTTCCTGCAGCAGCGCGCCAGTGACCATGTCATAGCGCAGCGCCGGGGTATCGATGGACAGGCGTTTGCCATCGCGCTGGCGGATGTCGATCACCGCATTGGCGGCACCGGGATTGGCAACGCTGAAACCGGCGACCTCGGTGCCGTGCCAATGCGTGCGGGCACTGTCCAGCAGCTGCCGCAGCGGCAGGGGGGCTGCCTTGCCTTCGGCGGGCGCGGTGACCTCGGGCAGGCCACCAAAGGCCTCCGCGTAGAACGCATCCTGGTCGGTGCCGTAGGCCACGTTCACTCCCCACGGCAGGTACATGATCATCAACGTGACGATGCCGGTGTAGGTGATCATCGCGTGGTAAGGCAGGGCCATCACCGCGCTGACGTTGTGGAAGTCCAGCCAGGAGCGCAGGCCCTTGTCCTTCCGGAAGGTGAAGAAGTCCTTGAAGATCTTCTTGTGGGTGATCACGCCGGTGATGATGGCCACCAGCATGAACATCGCGCAGAAGCCCACGAGGTAGCGCGCCCACAGCACGGGAATGTAGTGCAGGTCGAAATGCAGGCGGTAGAAGAAGTCGCCGCCACGTGTCTCGCGGGCCTTCAGCTCGGTGCCGGTGTTCGGGTCCAGGGTGGCATCACCGAAGGCGCCGCGTCGGCCCTTGCTGGGGTCGGCCAGCTCGGCCGGCAATCGCCAGAACATCTGCATGGCCGGATTGCGTGGCTGCGGCAGGGTGACGAACCAGCTCTCGGCCTGTGGTGCGTTGGCCAGCAGGTAGTCGGCCGCGCGCTGCGCCGCTTCGTCGGTGCTGACCGTGCTGCGCGGCAGCTCCGGGCGCATCCAGCGGCTGATTTCCTCGCGGTAGTAGCTGGCGGTGCCGGCCATGAAGATCAGCAGCAGCAGCCAGCCGACCAGCAGTCCGGTCCAGGTATGCAGCCAGGCCATGGATTGGCGGAATCCATTCTTCATGCCCACGCCCCCAGCAGGCGCGAAATGCCGGCCAACAGCAGGGTGGGGGCGAGAATGCCGACCCAGGCACGCAGCGCACTGCGCGTGGCGAACGCCCACAGCGCGGCGCAGGCGGCGACCAGGATCGCCAGCAGCATGCCGGTCAGCACGGCCTGGCCGCGCGCGCCCGGCAGCGCCAGCGCACAGAACACCGTGGTCATCGAGGCAAGCGCGTAGCCGCCGAAGATGGCGGCAAGGGATCGGGACAGCACGCCCCATCGCGGGTTGGCGAAGAAGGTGCTGAGGCGGGGGCTGGCGGTTGCGGGCGAGCGGTCCACGGCGGTCCTGCAGGTTGAATGAAGAGAAGGCTGGCGCACCGAAGCGCGCCGGGGTTGGCCATCCGTGGCCGGATGCCGGTCGCAGAACCGGCACCATCCATCAGGTCATCAGAGTTTCCAGCGCAGCGTCACGCTGACGTTGCGGGGTTCGCCCCAGTACACGCCCTGGTAGAAGCCGACGTTGTTGTAGTACTTCTTGTCCAGCAGGTTGCTGATGTTGAGCTGGGCGCTGAAGTTCTCGTTGAAGCGGTAGCCACCGGCCAGGTTCAGCAGGTAGAACGCGTCCTGGGTGATGCGCGCACTTTCGGTGCGGCCGGTGGTCAGGTAGTCGGCCGTCGGCTTGGTGCTGTTGTTCCAGATGCGGCTCTGCCAGGTCACGCCACCGCCCAGCCAGAAGCGGCCTTCGATGCCGCCCGGCCGCCAGCTGGTGTTGAGGCGGAAGGTTTCCTGCGGGGTGGTGGTCCGTTGCAGCACACCCGCGGCGTTGCGGATCCGGGTACGGGCGAAACCAGCCGAGATGTTCCACTGCTCGCCGATGCTGCCCTGGGTTTCCAGTTCCCAACCCTTCACCTTGTTGCCCTTGCCGGTCGAGCGATAGGCCTGGCCGCCATCGGGCAGCGAGTTCAGCGGCACCGAATCATCGATCTCGGCCACGTTGTCCTGCTTGCCTTCAAACACGGCGGCCGAGGCGTTCAGCAGGCCACCGAAGAATTCAGCCTTGACGCCCGCCTCGTACATGTCGCCGACCACCGGCTCAAGGTAGTTGCCGTTGCGGTCGCGGTAGTTCTGCGGCTTGAAGATGTCGGTGTAGCTGACATAACCGCTGAACATCGAATTGAAGTCGTAGACCAGGCCGGCATACGGGGTCAGCGTGTCGTCGGGCTTGTAGCCGGTGCGGGTGGTGCGGTTGCGGTTGCCGTTGGTGTCGTAGCCGTAGCCCCACTGGCGGGTTTCCCAGCTGCCATAGCGGGCGCCGACCACGGCCAGCAGCGGGTCGGCCAGGCGCAGGCGCGCGGCGATGTAGGCGGCGCGCTGGCGCAGCTCGTTTTCCGAGGAAAGACGGCCGTAGCGTGTTACCGGCAGGACCGGCACCTTGCCGGTCCAGTTGCGCCAGTCGGGAACCTGCATGTAGCCCGGTGCGCTGGTGTCGAAGCTGGTCGCTTCGGATTCGCCCTTGCGCACGGACTGGCCCAGCCCGAACACCAGTTCATGCTCGCGGCCGAACAGCTGGAACGGGCCGCCGACGTTGACGTCGAACACGTCCATCGTGCTGTGTTCGTTGAAGTGCGAGACGTAGGCGGTGACGCCGGTGCCGTCCGCGCGCGGGTAGCCGGCTGCGCCGTACCAGACGCTGCCATCGGTATCACGCACGGCATGGCTGACGTTGCCCTTCAGCGACCAGCCGCTGCCCAGCTGCTGTTCGAGGCGGGCGAAGGTGGTCTTTTCAATGATCGGCCATTCGCTCCACGACGCCGACAGATTGGTCGAGCGCGGCAGGTTGGCCGGGTTGCCGTCAGCACCCCAGTAAGGCACCACGCCCCAGGTCACGCCCGTGGTGTGCGGTGACTGGTATTCATAGCCCAGTTCGAACAGGGTGCTGTCGGTCAGGTCGGCCTGGACGATGCCGTAGAACACGTCCTTGTCGAGCTTGTAGACATCGCGGAACGAATCGCTCTGCTGCTTGGCCGCGACCACGCGTGCGCGGATGCGCCCGTCCCACGCCACGGGACCGCCCAGGTCGGCTTCCAGGCGCTGGTTGCCCCAGCGCCCCACGGTCAGGTTGCTGCTCATCTGGAAGGTGTCGGTGGGGCGCTTGCGCACCATGCTGATGGTGCCGGACGGATCACCGGCACCCGTGGTCAGGCCGGTGGCGCCGCGGATCACTTCGATGCGTTCGTAGATGACGTTGTCGGTGTTGGTCTTGATCGACCCACCGAAGGTGTTGAGCATCCCGTCGATCTGGAAGTTCTCGATCGTGTAGCCACGCGAAACATAGCTGATGCGCTCGCTGTCGGTGACCGACACGCTGACGCCGGTGACCTGGCCCATCACGTCGGACAACGAGAACAGCCCCATGTCATCCAGCCGTTGCCGGGTGATGACGGTGACCGACTGCGGCGTCTCGCGCAGCGACAGATCCAGCTTGGTCGCGCTGCGGGTGTTCTTCACCGTGTAGCCGTTTGCGATCTCGCCGTCAGCGGTCACCTTCACCGTGTCCAGCGTGCGCGCATCGGCAGCGAGCGGTGCATCGGCGTGGGCCAGCGGAGCGATCATCACAGCGGTCAGGGCCAGGGCCAGCAGGGTTGGGCGGGGAGTATTCAGGGGAGAAGCCATCGGTGCGATTCCATGCAGGACAAAAAACAGGCGATGGCAAACGCACCCATGGCAGCCATGCGCTCCGCGCACGTCACCCAGCGTGATTCCCATCGACGGCGCGCCACCTGCGGCTGGCAGGCGACCCAGTGGTCGGGGGATGTACACGGGCGAAGGGGCGGGTGGGCGCGTGCTTCCGTGCCCCGCTTGGCTAAGCGTACAACCGATCAGTAAATGATAGGCATTCGCATTTCGTTAAGCAAGTGTGACAGCCCCATTCGTCCCCGAACATGTGGATCCAGGCAGATCGAGGGAACGGTCGAAGGCGGGGCGCTGTGGGTTTGCGGGGTGTGAGCCGCATGGATGCGGCGACCAAGCCCCCAGGGATGGGTACACGGCGGCCCCGCAAACCCACAGCGCCCCGCCATCCCGCAGGAAACCAGCTGTGGCTGTTGCTCTGGCTCCCGCCTCTGCGGGTGCCGGGCGCAGCCCGGCCGGGAACCCCTCAGAACCGGAACAGCACCGTAGCCGCATGCAGCAGCAGCCCGATCAGCCCACCCACCAGGGTGCCGTTGAAGCGGATGAACTGCAGGTCTCGGCCCACGCTCAGTTCCAGCTGCTCGACCAGATGACGTTCGTCCCAGCTCTTCACCGTCTGCGCGATATGGGTGGTGACGCCCTCGCGCAGGCGCCCGGTGAGCCGCTGCGCGCCTTCCAGCAGGTGCTGGTTCAATGCCTCGCGCAACGCCGGGTCCGATTGCAGGCTGTCACCCAGCGAGGCCAGGCTGCGCTGCAGATGACCGACCAGTGCCGAATCCTCGCGCTGCAGATCGCCGCGCAGGCTGGCATGGATGCGCGACCACAGGCCCTGCACGTAGTCCTGCAGGGCAGGGTGGTCGATCATTTCCTGCTTGAGCTGCTCGATGCGCTCGGCCAGTGCCGGGTCTTCGCGCAGGCGCTGCACGTAGTTGCCCAGCCATTGTTCGTAGTCCTGGCGCAGCGGGTGCTGCGGCTCGGCCAGCACCTGTTGCAGCTCCTCAAGCACCGCGCGCGCCAGGCGTTCGGCAAGGCTGTCGCCGATCTCATCGATCGGCTTGACCCAGTTCACCGTGCTCGACAGCGTCGGCCATTCGCGCTGGATGTAGCGCACGATCAGCTGCGAGGCGCGCTCCTTCACTTCCGGCTGCTCCAGCCAACGCCCCAGCCGTTGCAGGCCTTCGTCCAGCACGCGCTGGTGGCGGCCATCGGCGGTCAGCAGGCCCAGCAGTTCGCCGGCGGTGGCTGCGGCGTTCCACTGCCGCAGCTGCTGCACCACGAAGCTGTGCAGCTGCCGCCGCACCGCAGCTTCATCGAAGAAGTCCAGCGCCTGCAGCGCCCAGCCACGGGCCATGTCGGCCAGCATCCGTGAACGCGCGGGATCGGCCAGCCAGCTGCCGAGGCGGCTGGCTGGATCGAATACCTGCAGCTTGGCCAACAGCACCGTCGGTTCCAGGAACTGGTCACGCACGAACAGGGCCAGGCTGTCGCCGATGCGTTCCTTGCTACGCGGAATGATCGCCGTATGCGGAATCGGCAGGCCCATCGGCCGCCGGAACAGGGCAACCACCGCGAACCAATCGGCGAGCGCGCCAACCGCGGCGGCCTCGCAGAAGGCCGAGACCCAGGCCCAGATGCCACGCTCGCCCTGCCAGTGGCTGACCGCGAAACCGGCCAGCATCAGCAGCAGCAGGCCAAGGGCGAGGGTTTTCAGGCGCCGCAGCTGGGCGCGGCGCGGATCGATGGCAGACGTCATGCCCGAAGTCTACCCGCAGGCCGGTGAGTACCCGGTAGTGCCGGCCGCTGGCCGGCAACCCATGGACGTTGGAAGCACCTTGCAGCTGCCGGCCAGCGGCCGGCACTACCGGGGGATGCTCAGAGCGTTTCCAGCTGCCTGCGCAGATGGGCCAGCTGTGCGCGCAGGGTGTCGTTCTCGCGGGTCAGGGCAACCACGCGGCGGCGCAGCGCCGGGGCATCCTCGCCAAGCTGCTCCAGCGCGGCCAGCACCTCGGCATCGCGGCTGGCGATCTCATCCTCGTTGGCCTCTTCGAAGTCCATTTCCGCCGACTCCGGTTCAGGCTTCGGCGCACGCGGCTTGCGCTTGGACTCACGCACGCGCTTTGCAGCCTGCTTCAGTTCATCCTTGCCACCGGCAGCCGCCGCGCGCTGCTCTTCTTCCGGCAGGTCGGCCACGGCGGCGGCGGCGCTGATCGAGATCATGCCGGCCTTCACCGCTTCCACCACCTCGGCCGCAGCCTGGGCGTGGATGCGCTCGATCATGCCCACCTGGCTGGTGCTCAGCTTGGCTTCGCGGGCCAGTTCGGCGCGGCTGATCTTCGGCGCCGGTTCCCACGGTGGGCTGTCTTCGCCGGCCTCGTCGGCGGGCTCGGCGGTGCCGTCGCTTTCGCGCTGCAGCTGCGCCTGTTCGACCTGCTTGCGCGCGGACAGGATGTCGCGCTTGCGCAAGGCCAGCACGCCGCGCTGGAAATCGGAAACGCTGCGCCGGCCCAGGTGCTGCTCGATCATCCACAGGTGCACGTCTTCCATGCTCTGGAAGCGGGTGTTCTGCACGGTGTTGAACGGCAGTCCATGCTTCTGGCAGATGCCGAAGCGGTTGTGTCCATCCACCAGTACGTCGCCCCACAGTACCAGCGCATCGCGGCAGCCTTCGGCGAGGATGCTGCGCTCCAGCGCCTCGTGTTCGTCGGCGGTGAGCGGGTCGATGTAGGCCTTGAGTTCTTCTTTGACGACGATGTTCATGGGCACGGCAACAGGCAGGAGCGGAACCGCCCATTGTACCTGCTCGCCAGCACCGCCCTCGCCTCAGGCGGTGGCCCGGATCATCTCGCCCAAGGTGCCGGTGATCTGGTCGATCTGTGCCTTGTCCACGATCAGCGGCGGTGACAGCGCGATGATGTCGCCGGTGCAGCGCACCAGCAGGCGCCCGTCGTGGAAGCAGCGGCGGAACACCTCGTAGCCACGGCTGCCGGGGGCATCCTTGCGCGGTGCCAGCTCCACCGCACCGACCAGGCCGAAGTTGCGGATGTCGATCACGTTCGGCAACCCCTGCAGGGCGTGCAGGCGCTCCTGCCAGTATTCGCCCAGCTCGATCGCGCGCTCGAACAACCGTTCCTCGGCGTAGATGTCCAGCGTGGCCAACGCCGCCGCGCAGGCCAAGGGGTGGCCCGAATAGGTATAGCCATGGAACAGCTCGATGGCCTGTGGCGGACCCTGCATGAAGCTGGCATGCACGCTGTCGCCGACCAGCACGCCTCCCAGCGGCACCGCGCCGTTGCTGGCGCCCTTGGCGAAGGTCAACAGGTCCGGGGTGACCCCGAAACGCTGCGCGGCGAACGCCATGCCAACCCGGCCGAAGCCGGTGATGACCTCATCGAACACCAGCAGGATGCCGTGCTGGTCGCAGATCTCGCGCAGTCGTTGCAGATAGCCCGGCGCCGGCAGGATCACCCCGGCCGAGCCGGCGATGGGTTCAACGAACACCGCGGCAATGGTGGACGGATCGTGCAGGGCTATCAGCCGTTCCAGATCGTCGGCCAGCTCGGCGCCCTGGCGTGGCAGGCCCTTGCTGAACGCATTGCGTGACAGGTCCAGGGTATGCCGCAGGTAGTCCACGCCGCCGAGCTGCAGGCCGAACTGGCGGCGGTTGTTGGGCAGCCCGCCCAGTGCCATGCCGCCGAAGCCGACCCCGTGGTAGGCCTTCTCACGGCTGATGAAACGCGTGCGCTGTCCCTCGCCGCGCAGGCGGTGGTGGGCCAGCACGATCTTCATCGCCGAATCCACCGCCTCCGAACCCGAGCTGGTGAAGAACACGTGGTTCAGCCCGGCCGGGGCCAGTGCCGCCAATCGCTGCGCCAGGGCGAAGGCCGGCGGCGAACCCATCTGGAAGGCCGGCGAGTAATCGAGGGTGGCGGCCTGCTCGGCGATCGCGTCGACGATGCGTCGGCGCGCGTGCCCTGCATTGCAACACCACAGGCCAGCGGTGCCATCGAGGATGGCGCGCCCATCGACGTCCTCGTAGTGCATGCCCTCGGCACGTACCAGCATGCGCGGCGCGCCCTTGTACTGGCGGTTGGCAGTGAACGGCATCCAGTACGCGTCCAGTGAATCGGGGCGCTGGGTGGCCAGGTCGTGCAGGTCGCTTGCAGGGGTTTTCATGCCGGCTCCGTCGGGTCCGATGGGTGCGACTCTAGCGCAGCCGCGTCACGGTTCTGTCGGCAGGCATGGCCCGGCGCTACCGTTCGGGCCTCGACCTTGTGGTAGCGCCGGGCCATGCCCGGCGAGCGCGCAGCGCGGTCGATCACGGTGGGGTCGCGGCCGCGCCGGTATAAACAAGGAACGTTGATTGCTGGAGCGACCCATGGCCGACTTCCCCGACCGCAGCCACTGGCAGGCCCTGCGCAGCCGCGTGGCGATTCCTGCGCAAGCGTTCATCGATGGCCGCTACGTGGATGCCGCCAGCGGCGCGCGCTTTGATTGCATCAGCCCGATCGACGGGCGCGTACTGGGTGCGGTGGCCGACTGTGATGCGCAGGACGTCGAGCGTGCAGTGGCCTCGGCGCGCCGCACGTTCGACGCAGGCCACTGGTCGCAGGCCAGCCCAGCCCATCGCAAGCGCGTGCTGCTGGCGCTGGCCGCGCTGGTGGAGACGCACGCCGATGAGCTGGCCCTGCTGGAAACGCTGGACATGGGCAAGCCGATCCGCGATGCGCGTCGCATCGATCTTCCCGGCGTGGTGCGCTGCCTGACCTGGACCGCTGAAGCGGTGGACAAGCTGTACGGTGAAATCGCCCCCACCGGTCCGCACGAGCTGGGCCTGGTCACGCGCGAGGCCGCAGGCGTGGTGGCGGCCATCGTGCCGTGGAATTTTCCGCTGCTGATGGCGTGCTGGAAGATCGCGCCGGCATTGGCGATGGGAAATTCAGTAGTGCTGAAACCCTCCGAGCGCTCGCCACTGAGTGCGTTGCGGCTGGCCGCGCTGGCGGCCGAAGCGGGATTGCCGGACGGCGTGCTCAACGTGTTGCCCGGACACGGCTCACGCGTGGGTGAGCCACTGGCCCTGCACATGGACGTGGACGTGCTGGCCTTCACCGGCTCCACCGCTACCGGCGCCAGGCTGCTCGAATACGCGGGGCGTTCCAACCTCAAGCGGGTCTGGCTGGAATGCGGTGGCAAGAGCCCGCACGTGGTGTTCGCCGACGCACCGGACCTGGATGCGGCCGCCGAGGGCGTGGCGCAGGGCATCTTCTTCAACCAGGGCGAAGTCTGCACCGCCGGTTCGCGGTTGCTGGTGCAGCGTTCGATCCGCGATGACTTCGTGCACCAGGTGATCGCCTACGGCCAACGCATGCAGCCCCGCCATCCGCTGGAGGCCGATGCACCGATGGGCGCGCTGGTCGATGCCGCGCACGTGGACAAGGTACTGGCCGATATCGCCCGGGCCGAAGCCGATGGCGCGCGCCTGCTGCTGGGCGGCCAGAGGGCCGAAGTGGAGGCGGGCGGTTGCTATGTGCAGCCGACGGTGTTCGACCAGGTACGCCCGGAACAGGCATTGGCCCGCGAGGAAGTGTTCGGCCCGGTGCTGGCCGTGCTCGGCTTCGATGACGAAGCCGAGGCTGTGCGCTTGGCCAACGACAGTCGCTATGGACTGGCCGCCGGCCTGTGGACGCGGGATCTTGGACGCGCCCATCGCGTAGCCCGCCAACTGCGCGCGGGCAGCGTGTGGGTGAACGGCTGGGACGGCGGTGACATGACGGCACCGTTCGGTGGCTACAAGCAGTCCGGCAACGGCCGCGACAAGTCGCTGCACGCCTTCGACAAGTACAGCGAGATCAAGGCCACCTGGATCCAGCTGTAGACCGCGCTACCGGCAGCTTGCACTGACCTGCAGCACCGCCTCGCGCAGCAACTGCCGGTCCACTTCCTCCACTGCGTTCTGGAAGTAGTGCATGTCCTGCTGGCCCAGCGTGCACGGGTCAACCATGTAGCCCGGTGGCCAGGTGCCGAGCATCTGGGCAACACCCTGCAGGATCTGCTCGGGCGTCATTTGCCGGTGGATCCGGAAAGGTGGGCGACGGGGCGCGAACGCCGCATGCACCTCACGGCGGCCGATCAGCTTTGCGGTCACACCCTCGGCAGTGATGCCATCGCCACCATCGATGCTGCCAGCCGGCAGCCTCAGATTCAGTGGTTGGTTGCGCGCAGCCGCGCTGCGTTGCCGATCGACATGCGCTGAGCGCTGCTCGGCCTGCGCAGTAGGAAGCGCGGGGGCGTGCCGAACCTGGTGCGGCGCAGCCGACGGCCGTGATGCATCGACAACCTGAGGGCTCATCGGCGGCGCTTCCGGCGGCAGCCAACGCAGGCTGATCCGCGAATTGTCGTGTGCGATCAAGGCGATGCGCCCCGCATGCAACAGCCACCACAGCATCAGCAGATGCACCAGCAGCACCGCCAGCCATGCAGCCAGGCGAGGCAGCAGCGGGGAATCGGAGCATGACTGCGGGGCGGCAGAACCCATCGGTGAAGCATCCATGCAGGGACCGGTGGTGCAGCGTAGCGGCCCCCCGGAAAGAATTCGTTGGCGTCGGTGTCGCCTGAAACCATTGCCCCGGCGGGGCGGCCAAGCGTGGCAGAATCGGTCGATCCGCCGTTACCCGCCTTGCCGATGTCGACGATCACCGCTGCCGCGCCACCCGTGAATTCTCCCCGCCGTGTCCTGCTGGCCAGCCTGATCGGCACCACCATCGAGTTCTTCGACTTCTACATCTACGCCACCGCCGCAGTGCTGGTGTTCCCGCACCTGTTCTTCCCGGAAAGCAGCGACCAGGCCGCCTTGCTGCAGTCCCTGGCCACCTTCGCGGTGGCGTTCATCGCACGCCCGGTGGGCTCGGCGGTGTTTGGTCACTTCGGGGACCGTATCGGCCGCAAGGCCACCCTGGTGGCCGCGCTGCTGACCATGGGCCTGTCCACGGTCGCCATCGGCCTGCTGCCCACCCATGCGCAGATCGGCCTGTGGGCGCCGGCACTGCTGGCGCTGTGCCGCTTCGGCCAGGGCCTGGGCCTGGGCGGCGAATGGGGTGGGGCGGTGCTGCTGGCCACCGAGAATGCGCCGCCGGGCAAGCGCGCCTGGTACGGCATGTTCCCGCAGCTGGGTGCGCCGATCGGCTTCCTGCTGTCAGCCGGCATCTTTCTGCTGCTCGGTCGCTTTCTGGGCCAGGACGATTTCCTGCAATGGGGCTGGCGCATTCCGTTCGTTGCCAGCGCGCTGCTGGTCGGCCTTGGCCTGTGGGTGCGGCTGAACATCCACGAGACACCGGATTTCAAGCGCGCGCTGGAGCGCAAGGCGCCGGTACGCCTGCCGATGTGGACGGTGCTGCGCGACCATCCGCTGCCGATGCTGCTGGGCACGCTGGGTGCGTTCGCCACCTTCGTGCTGTTCTACCTGATGACGGTGTTCAGCCTCGGCCATGGCACCGCCGTGCTCGGCTACAGCCGCGAGCAGTTCCTGCTGATGCAGATGGTGGCGATGCTGTTCTTCGCCGCCGGCATCCCGCTGTCGGCACGCTACGGTGATCGCTGGGGAACGCGCCGCACGATGGCCATCGCCAGCCTGCTGATCATCGGCTTCGGTGTGCTGTTCGCGCCGTTGTTCCAGGCCGGCAGCCCGTGGCTGGTACTGACGTTCCTGTGCCTGGGCCTGTTCCTGATGGGGCTGACCTACGGCCCGTGCGGCACGTTCCTGGCCGAAATCTATCCGGTGGAAGTGCGCTACACCGGTGCCTCGCTGTCGTTCAACCTCGCCGGCATTCTGGGCGCAGCCCCGGCGCCGTACCTGGCGACCTGGCTGGCCGAGCGTTATGGGCTGGTCGCGGTCGGCTACTACCTGTGCCTGACCGCAGTGATCACCCTGTGCGCGCTGCTCGCCCTGCAACGCCGCCAGCGCTGATCAGCCGAAGAAGCGCTTGAGCGTGCGGCCCAGCCAGCCGCCGCTCTGGTGCTCGCGGGCAAACTGGTTCAGGTGCTGCTTGACCTGTTCGGCATAGGCCTGGTCGTCGCCGCGGATGTGGTTGAACAGCCAGCGCGAGAGCATGGTGCGCAACTCGTCACTGATGTCCTCACCGGCCTGGAAGCGCATGCGGTATTCCGATACCCGCTTGATGAAGACCTCATGCACACGCTTGTGCGCGGCACAGAACGGGTAGCCTGCCTCCTCCATCAGCTCTTCTTCGAATGCGAAGTGCGACATGGTGTAGTCCACCACCTCGTCGATCACTTCGCCCACCGCTGCCCGCTGCAGGCTGGTCTGCGCCACGTGCAGGTGGTTGAGCATTTCGATGATGCGGCGGTGTTGCTGATCGATCACATCGATGCCGATGTTCAGATCGTCCTGCCAGACCAGTAGTGCCATCCCCGGCTCCCCTTCATGCTGATGTCGGGGCCGACTGTAGAGGCGCCGCCCATGGGCGGCGTTGATCTGGATCAAGGCATGCCAGTCAGGACAGCGCAGCCTCGCGCGGGCGCAGCGGGCTGGCCACCGTGGTGCAGCTGACCCGGTTGCGGCCTCCGGCCTTGGCCAGGTACAGCTGGCGATCGGCCTCGGAAATCAGCCGGTGCAGCGCATCACGCTGCGGCCGCAGGCAGCACAGGCCGATGCTGACCGTCATGCGCAGCGTGGCACTGCCGATGTCCACTTCCAGCGCGGCGATGCGCTGGCGCAGCTCCTCGAAATAGAGCAGGGCTTCGTCCTGTTCCATGTCCGGCACCAGCAGGCAGAATTCCTCGCCGCCGAAGCGCGCGATCAGGTCCTGGCTTCGCGCGTGGTCGCCGACAGCACGGGCGACCGCGCGCAGCGCATCGTCACCCGCTTCGTGGCCGTGGGTGTCGTTGATGTGCTTGAAATGGTCGATGTCGATCATCGCCACCGCCACGCACTGGCCATGCAGCTGCAGTTGCGGCAGCTGGCGCTGGCTCTGTTCCAGGAAGCAGCGGCGGTTGGGCAGTCCGGTGAGGAAATCGCGGGTGGCGAGGTCCTGCAGCGTGCCGATCAGTTCCAGCTGGTCCACATTCTGCGAGACACGGCAGAAGAACTCTTCACGCGAGAAGGGTTTGCGCAGGAAGTCATTGGCGCCGTTCTTCAGGAAGCGCGGAATGAGCGACGCATCGGTATTGCCGGAAATGCCGATCACCGCCACCTTGTCGCGCGAGCGCAGGGTGCGCAGGCGGCGGGTGAACTCCACGCCCTGCATGCCCGGCATCTCCTGGTCGACAACGGCCAGGCGGATCGCCGGGTGCGCCTCGATCGCCGCCAGGCCTTCGCTGCCATCGGCCGCCTCGTACACCTCATGACCGTACATGCGCAGCAGGGCGGCGGCATAGCCGCGTGCGGACGGCGAGTCGTCCACCACCAGCGCGGCGATGCGCCGGTTGCGTTCCAGGCGCTGCACCAGCCAGACCAGATAGTCGATGCTGCCCGGAGTGTTCTTCAGCACGTAATCGATGATCTGCTGCTGCAGCACGCGCTTGCGCAGGTCCTCGTCGTACACGCCGCTGACCACCACGGTCGGCAGGTTGCGCTTGAGGAAGAACTCGACCACCGCGTCGCGGTCGCCATCGGCCAGCACCAGCCCGGTCAGCACCAGGAACCAGCCGCCTTCTTCACTGAGCAGGCGATCAGCTTCGGCCAGCGAGCTGGCCACCACCACCGGCAGCTCCAGGCGCTGTTCGATGGCTTCGCGCAGCATGCCGGTGAAGGCACGGGAATTTTCCACGAGCAGGATGCGCTGCGGCAGCGGATCGGCCAGGTCGCCATCGACAGCGGCCTGCGGCAGGACGGGCATGATGCGGTGGCTCACGTGGGAGGGCTCGGCACCGATAGCGGCGGTTTCAGGTGCAACTTTAGGACAAAAACGTCCGTACCCGCTGCCTGGCACATTGATTGGAGGGGAAGCGGTTAGTATCTGCTGGAGGTTCCTGACGTTAACTTCGACCTGGAGGTCACTGTGCGATTTTCATGTTTTGGTGCGACCACTGCATTTTTGATTCTCGCCGCTGCCCCGGCATTCGCGGGCGGTCCGTCGGACTTCCATGGAAAGCCGTTGGCAACTGCTGGACTGGGTCAGGCAAGTCCTGCCGCGATCAATCTCAGTCAAGACCCCAGCTGGCAGCTGTTTGGATTCCAGCGCGATGGGATCACCTATCTACAGGTGAATGACCTGCTCGGAAACGTGCAGTTGATCATCGGCAATGCTGGAGGCACATACTGGGTGCTGCCGGCAGGCAACAACGCGGCGCGGGTTTCGCTGCCCCAGCAGCAGATCCAGATACCGGCAGGTGCCACCCGCTCGCAGATCTACAGCGCCAGTGATTTCTCGCTGGTGCGTTACCGCAGCGGCAGCGACGTTATCTGGTCGGTCGAAACACCGTAAAGACAGTGAGGAGCGCAGCGGCGTCGGGGTCTCCGCGCCGCTGCGATTGCCACGATGGACGCGGCCGAGCAGACCCCGGGCGTCAGGTCTGGGTCTGCGAGTTTCCCTGCCCGAAGGCCGTTACGTGATCCATCGCGTTGAACGATGCCATGCCGAGGGCGGCGGAATCATCCGTTTCCACCATCGCCATCCGTATCCGGTTCCGATGGCACTGCACTGTCCCGCCATACGCAATCGTCCGGCCAGCCAAGCGCTCGACCGTGGCGGTAACGGTGGACGGTGACAGGTTGCGGTATGAATCCAGTAGTGCGACCGTCATCAGGATGCCGCGGCGTCCGCCTGTCTGGCCGCAACGTACGCGGATGCGGATCTGGCCTGATTCACTGTTGATCAACAGCGAAACAGCATCGGTGAGTGCGCGATAGGCGGCTAGCTGCAGGCCGACGCTGAGCTGGCAGGGATCGCCGAGCAGGCGAGGGCGCATCACCCGATGGCTCAGGTCCCAGCTTTCACGTACGCCGCCGGCCTGGAGGGCGACATAGAGCCCGAGATGTTCCAACGCGGCCGGATAGACCATGCTGGTCTGTTCCCTGAACTGTCGCGAATGGACCGAAGCCATGTGCAGAAGGCTGTTCGCTATAGTGGGATGGCCCTGAGCATTGAGCCAGTTCACCACCTCGCTGAGCGAGGTGTCGATACCGTCCCCCAGTTTCCTCAGGTGCCGCGCGCGCTCGCGGAGATCTAGCTCGCTTGCCACCAGTGAATTTCGCGCATGCTTGAGCGCATCCCTTTCACCCACTTCGCCCAATCGCGAACGGTGGTAGTAGTGGGTAATGCGCGACCCCAGCACCAACAGTGCAGCGCCGGTGACCGCCATTATCTGCTGGGTCGCGAAGGCGGCTGGATCGAATGCTCCCGTGTAGGGACTGGGCGTGGTGAGGCCGATGATCAGGTTGAGCGAGGGCACTCCGATCGCCGCACCTCGCCAGCCGTACAGGCAGGTAAGCACGACGACCGGCAGCGCCATCAGCAGCTGCATCGACGTCTTGGCATTGACTTCGTCCAAGGGCAGCTGTGCGGCATACAGACCAATCATCGCCATCATCGTCAGGGCGGCGAGTGCAGGCGGGGCAAAGCCTGACGTCCACCGGGCGTTGCTGGTCCGTCGTGTCCACAGCAACGCGAGCGGCGCAAGGGTCAGAATGCCGATGAAGTCGCCAACCACCAAGCGTGCGATGCTGGCAATCACCGGCATCTCGGGTGGTGTCGGCCAGAGAAGGTGTGCCAGCATCAGATTGAGCGCGGTGACCAACAGCGCCGAAGCCGCCGCGACTGAAATCAGCCACGCATTCTTCGTGGTCACCATCATCTTCCGGTGGAGATGCACGATCAGCATCACGGCAGGCATCAGCAGTGCCGAACCAAGTACGATCCAGGCCAGCCCATACTTCTCGATCATTGGCACGCGCATCTGCGCAAAGTAGGCGTATTCGCCCAGCAGCAGGTATGGCCACCAACGCGGGGGGAACAACAGCACTGCAGCGACGCGGACGCCGGCCGGCAGATAGAACTGGTCGAGCGACAACTGGCGCGACGCCCAGCATGCAATGGCGTACAGCAGCGCAAGGACCAGCCCCGCCGGGCGGATACGCAACTTCAGCTGCAGGCCTTCATTCCACCAGTTCAATCGCACTACCCCTTCACAGTACGTTCCCTGTCAGCATCCATTCGCCGCGGGACCCGGTTCTTAGCGACGGTATCGACACGCGTTCGATTATGCAATCGCCTCAGCGCTCGGCCCGCAAGTGAGAAAGTCATCACAGGAATACCGGCGGCGACGAGTTTCACAGTTTTCGGCGGGCGGTAGATTCAGCTCGCTTCCTGATCAGCTCACCACAACGCATCCCGCAGCTTGTACCAGGACATGGCCGCCACCAGCAGCGGCATGCGCAGCAGGCGTCCGCCGGGGAAGGGCGCATGCTGCAGCCGTTTGAACACGTCCAGCCGCTCGCTCTGGCCAA
The DNA here is from genome assembly GCF_031455455.1 of Stenotrophomonas sp. 1337. NCBI lineage: Bacteria > Pseudomonadati > Pseudomonadota > Gammaproteobacteria > Lysobacterales > Lysobacteraceae > Stenotrophomonas > Stenotrophomonas sp. 1337. The sequence continues at coordinate 143,410 of NZ_JAVDSR010000006.1, forward strand.
CGATGGCTTCGGCGATCACTTCACCGGCCAGCCCGGCCGCTGCCACGCCGTGGCCGGAGAAGCCCTGCGCGAAGTACACATTCCCATCCAGCCGGCCCCAGTGCGGGGCACGGTTGCGGGTGATGTCCACATAACCGCCCCAGACCTGCTGCAGCGGGATGTCGGCCAGTTGCGGGAACACCTCGTGCATGCGCCGCTGCATCACCCGGTGCAGGCCCGGCGGCGGCAGCGCAGAATAGCTGGCGCGGCCACCGAACAGCAGGCGGTGGTCATGGCTGAGCCGGAAATAGTCCAGCGCCCAGGCCGTATCGGAGACCGCCATGTTGTTGCCGATCAGGGCACGGGCGCGCTCGGCCCCCAGCGGTGCGCTGGCGCCGATATACGTACCGACCGGCATGATGCGCCGCTCGAGCTCAGGCACCAGCCCCTGCAGCAGGGCGTTGCCGGCCACCACCAGCTGCGGCGCGCGCACGCTGCCGTGGTCGGTATGCAGCACCGCATGTGCGCCGCGTTGAATGCGCGTCACCGGCGATTGTTCGTGGATGACCACCCCGGCTGCGCGCGCGGCATCGGCCAGCCCGCGGGCGTAGGCCAGCGGATGCAGGTGGGCGCTGAGCGGGTCGAACATCGCCGCGCGGTAGCGCGGACTGTCCAGTTGCCCACGCAGGGTATCGCGCTCCCACCACTGCATCGGGTAATCGTAATGTCGCTGCAGGTGTTCGCAGTTGGCGCGCAGGTCGCGCTCGTGGCGTGCGCGGATGGCAACGCTGGCGTGGCCCTCCACCCAATGGCACTCGATGCCATGCCGGTCGATGCGCGCACGCATCGCCTGTACCGCCTCGCGCGACCAGTCGAACAGGCGGCGCGCATCCTCGTGGCCGAGCTGGCGTTCCAGCTCGTCCACTTCGCAGCCGTAGCCGACCAGCGCCTGGCCACCATTGCGGCCCGAGGCTCCCCAGCCGATCCGCTGCGCTTCTAGCACCACCACCCGCTGGCCGCGCAGGGCCAGTTCCAGTGCGGCGGTGAGGCCGGTATAGCCGGCGCCCAGTATCGCCACATCGGCATGCAGTTCACCGCGCAACGGCGGCAATGCGGGCGGTTCGGGCAGGCTGCTGGCGTACCAGCTGGGCGGGAAGGAGGCGCTCACCGGCGGCCTCGCAGAAGCGGGAAAGGGCGTCGGAGCGGGGGAGGACGGTCGGGCTTCACGCCGATAGTTTGGCCCAAGCCGGGCGCCCGTGGTGTGAGGGCAGCGGCTTGCCGATGCCGATGCCGGGCGCGTACCTTGATGCCACGCCAAGGAGTTTCCCCATGCGCCGCCTGCCCTGGGTGGGCCTGCCCACCGACAGCACCGTGCTCGGCCATCATCGTTTCGCGGTGGCCGGGGAAAAATATGTGCGTGCGTTGGTTGACGCTGCGCAGGCAACACCGCTGGTGCTGCCGAGTGTGCAGCCGCCGCTGCCGGCGCGCGATTGGCTGCAGGGCCTGGATGGCCTGCTGCTGACCGGCGCGGTCAGCAACATCGAGCCGCAGCATTACGAAGGGGGCCGCACCTGGAACGGCAACCGGCATGACCCGGCGCGCGACGCCACTGCGTTCGCGCTGCTGCGCGAGGCGCTGGCGATGGATCTTCCCGTGCTGGCGATCTGCCGCGGATTCCAGGAGTTGAATGTGGCGCTCGGTGGCACGCTGCATCCGCAGGTACATGCAGTGCCTGGCCTGGCAGACCATCGCGAAGACCCACAGGCGCCGGTGGAGGTGCAGTATGGGCCGGCCCACGCGATCACCCTGGCCGATGGGGGGTGGCTGGCGCAGTGGAGTGCCGCCGATCGGGTGCAGGTCAATTCCGTGCACGGGCAGGGCATCGCACAGGTTGCCGAAGGCCTGCAGATCGAGGCCTGGGCCGATGATGGCCTGGTCGAAGCAGCACGCAGCCCGCGCCATCGATTCGTGCTCGGCGTACAGTGGCACCCGGAGTGGCGTGTCATGCAGACGCCGTTCTATCACGCTATTTTCCGTGCGTTCGGCCAAGCTTGCCGGCAGCACCAACAGAATCGACTGGAATCCCCATGAGTTCCCGAACGCGCCCGCGCAAGACGGCCACGCCCCCGCCCCCGCAGGAAAGCAGCCTGCTGCGCTGGCTGAAGGAGCGGCGCATCACCGAGGTCGAATGCCTGGTTCCGGACATCACCGGCAATGCGCGCGGCAAGATCATCCCGGCCGACAAGTTCTCGCACGATTACGGCACGCGCCTGCCCGAAGGCATCTTCGCGACCACCGTCACCGGCGAATTTCCGGACGATTACTACGACCTGACCTCGCCGTCGGACTCGGACATGATCCTGCGCCCCGACCCGGACACCGTGCGCATGGTGCCGTGGGCGACCGACCCGACCGCGCAGGTCATCCATGACTGCTACACCAAGAACGGCGAGCCGCATGAGCTGGCGCCGCGCAACGTGCTGCGCCGGGTGCTGGATGCGTATACCGAGCTCGGCCTGCGGCCAGTGGTCGCGCCCGAGCTGGAATTCTTCCTGGTGCAGAAGAACACCGATCCGGATTTTCCGCTGCTGCCACCGGCGGGCCGCTCCGGCCGCCCGGAAACGGCAAGGCAGTCGTACTCGATCGACGCGGTCAACGAGTTCGATCCGATCCTCGACCTGATGTACGACTACTGCGACGCGATGAAGCTGGACGTGGATACGCTGATCCACGAATCCGGCGCGGCGCAGCTGGAGGTCAACTTCACCCACGCCAATGCGATGGATCTGGCCGACCAGGTGTTCCTGTTCAAGCGCACCATGCGCGAATCGGCGATGCGCCATGGGGTGTATGCCACCTTCCTGGCCAAGCCGATGGAGAACGAACCGGGCAGTGCGATGCACATCCACCAGAGCCTGCTGCGCATCAGCGATGGCCAGAACGTGTTCACCGGCGAGCACGGTGGTGAGGATTTCAGTCCGCTGTTCGCCCATTACCTGGCCGGCCTGCAGAAATATGTGCCGATGGCCATGGCGTTCTTCGCGCCGAACGTGAATTCCTACCGGCGCCTGGTGTTCGGTGAGGTCTCGCCTAGCAACGTGCACTGGGGCTTCGACAACCGCACCTGCGGCCTGCGGGTGCCGCTGGATACGCCGGAGAACATGCGGGTGGAAAGCCGCTTTGCCGGCTCCGATGCCAACCCTTACCTGGCGATGGCCGCGACCCTGGCCTGCGGGCTGCTCGGCATCCGTGAGCGCCTGGCGCCGGATGCGCCGGTGACCGGCAGCGCCAAGGAACTGGGCTACGACCTGCCGCGTTCGCTGGGTGAAGCGCTGGACGGGCTGGAGCAGTGCAGCGAGCTGCAGGCCCTGCTCGGTGAGCGCTTCTGCCGCGCCTACACCTCGGTCAAGCGAAAGGAATACGAGACCTTCTTCCGCGTGATCAGTTCGTGGGAGCGCGAGTTCCTGCTGCTGAACGTGTGAAGGCCGCGAATAGAAAAATCCCTCGCCGGGGGGTAGGCTGGCACCCGTCGCCGGCCCGGCCGGCCCCCCTTTCTGCATTCTGGAGCACCCGATGAAGCTGCGTATCCTCACGCTCGGCCTGGCCTCCGCCATGCTTTCCGCCTGTGGCGGCGGCAACGGCGGCGGACAGGACAGCCAGGTCCTGAACGTCTACAACTACAGCGACTACATCGCCGAAGACACCATCCCCAACTTCGAGAAGCAGAGCGGGATCAAGGTCACCTACGATGTGTTCGACAGTGACGAGATGGTCGAGACCAAGCTGCTGGCCGGCAACAGCGGCTACGACGTGGTGGTGCCGACGCTGAACTTCTTCGGCCGGCAGATCCAGGCCGGCGTGTTCCTGCCGCTGGACAAGTCGAAGATCCCGAACCTGGCCAACCTCGACCCGGCGGTGATGAAGCGCATCGCCACCCAGGATCCGGGCAACCAGTACGGTGTGCCGTACATGATCGGCACCACCGGCATCGGCTACAACGTGGACATGCTGAAGGAGCGTTTCGGTGGCAGCGCCGACATCGCCAACAGCTGGGACCTGGTGTTCAAGCCGGAAAACATCAGCAAGATGAAGGACTGCGGCGTGACCATCCTGGACACGCCGGCGGACATGATTCCGATCGCGCTGCACTACCTGGGCCTGGACCCGCACAGCGGCGATCCGGCCGACCTGCAGAAGGCGGCAGACCTGCTGAAGTCGATCCGCCCGTACGTGCAGAATTTCCACTCCTCGCAGTACGTGGGCTCGCTGGCCAACGGCGGCACCTGCCTGGTGGTGGGCTGGTCGGGTGACATCATCCAGGCCCGCGACCGTGCGGCCGAGGCCAGCAATGGCGTGCACGTGGCCTATTCGATCCCGAAGGAAGGCGCGCCGCAGTGGTTCGACATGCTCGCCATCCCGAAGGATGCCAAGCATCCGGAAGCGGCCTACGCGTTCATCAACTACCTGCTGGAACCGAAGGTGGCCGCGGCCAACACCAACTTCATCCACTACGGCAACCCGGTGCCGACCGCGACCCCGCTGGTGGACGAGGCGATCCGCACCGACCCGACCATCTACCCCCCGGCCGACGTGGCCGCGAAGATGTTCACCTATTCGATCAACACGCCGGAGACCGACAAGCTCTACACCCGGCTGTGGACCGAGGTGAAGACCGGCAGGTAAGCGGTCCTGCCCGCTGGAAGAAAGTGGTAGCGCCGGGCCATGCCCGGCGGATGGCCTCAGCCCTTCCCGGAAGCTGCACCACCGGCCCGGCCAAGGTGCCGCAGGATGGCGGGCAACAGGTCGCGCGCATCGCGACCGCCGTTGCACAGGAATGATGAGCTCATCCGCTGCAGGTTGTGCATGCCGATGAAGAACAGCCCGGGCTGCGGGGAGACTCCGAACTCGCCGAGCGGATAACCGTGTTCGTCCAGCACGCCATCCACATCCAGCCACGGCCATTCGGCGACGAAGCCCGTGGCGAGGACAACCGAGCGTATGCCGGCAGCGTTCAGATCCAGTGCGCGCGGCGAGGCGTCCGGCTCCCAGTGCAGGTACACCTCTTCGGGAATGTAGCGGGCATCATCAGTGCGCGGTTCGGGCCGCGTGTCGTAGTACCCGCTTGCCAGTGAATCGAGATAGGCGTACTCGGCCCGCGTCGCCTCGACCGCCGTGCGCAGCTGTGGGCGGACATCGGCGAAGCGGGCGATGTCCGCGTCCAAGCCCTGCAGGCGGCCCAGCAGCGTGATGCCCTCGCGGTGCATCGACAGCAGGCTGATCGAGCTGCCCAGGCCTGCGCGTCCCTTGCCGGAAATCAGCGGGAACTCTGCGGTCCGGGCCTTGCGCAGCGCGTCCGGCTCCCCGGCGAGTACCCCGGCCGATTCACTCACATGCTGGTGGATGCGTCCGGCCATGTCCCACCAGGTCATCGAATCCTTGCCGCGCAGCCGGCGCGTATGCGAATGGCGCTCGGCCAGCGACCAATACACGTTGCGGCCGCTGGCGCGGAGATCCTGGGCGATCTGCGCGCCGGACTGGCCGCCGCCGATGACCAGCACAGCGCCGTCGGGAAGCTGCCGGGAATTGCGGTAGTTGCTGGAGTGCTGTACCGCCAGCGCCGGCCCGGGCGCAAAGGGAACGCGGGGCATCCGGGGACGGCCGTATTCACCGGTGGCCACCACCACCGCAGCGGCCTGGATCGGCCCGCGGCTGGATTCGATGGCGTAGCCGCCCGCCTTGGGCGTGACACGCAGGACCGCGCAGCCTTCGTGGATCGGCAGTGACCTTTCGCTGGCGTAGTCGCGGAGCCGCTGGATCACTTCCGGTGCGGCCATGAAGCCCTCCGGGTCGTCGCCCGCATAGGCGTGGCCATGCAGGGCCATCGTCGCGTTGGCGGTGTTGGTCTGGAAGGAATCCCAGCGCCGCCGCCAGCTGGCGCCCACGGTTTCCGCCTCCAGTACGCGATGCGCGACGCCGGCCTCCTGCAGGACCGCGCTGAGTGACAGCCCGGCCTGGCCGGCGCCGATGATGGCCACCTCCAGCCGATCAGCTGACGAGGGCTGGGGGGCGGGTGGGGCGAAGACAGAAGTGTCTGCGGATGTCACGCGTGTTCGTCCATGGTCGGCCTCGATCCTGGGGATTGCGACGGGGTAGTGGCGGGCGATCAAGGCTCCCGGTTCTGAAAAACGTTGCAGATTCGGCGCGGCACCCGCAGGCCAAGGCGGAAACACCAGGCAACGGCCACGCAGGGGGGCGCGTGTTGCGCCTGGAGTGCGCCATTTGCGGGCCAAACCCGACACCGGTCCGGTACTCCAGGACGGCCAGCGGCGCCTTCCCGCCCGCCGTCGTCATATCCCCATCGGCCCCCGGCCGGTAGAATGGCGGCCGCTGTCCACCGCCCGCTCCCGGAGCCCCCATGCCCGTTGAAGCCCAGCCGGAAGCCGCCGTCGTCGAAGCGACCGGTGTGCCCGGCTATCTCTCCATTCGTGATCTGCGCAAGGAATTCGATGGCTTCGTCGCCGTCGATGACGTCAACCTGGACGTCCGCAAGGGCGAGATATTCGCGCTGCTCGGTGGCTCCGGCAGCGGCAAATCGACCCTGCTGCGCTGCCTGGGCGGCTTCGAGACACCCACCAAGGGCAGCATCACCGTCGATGGCCAGCGGATGGACGCGCTGCCGCCGTACCAGCGGCCGGTCAACATGATGTTCCAGTCCTATGCGCTGTTCCCGCACATGACCGTGGAGCAGAACATCGCCTTCGGCCTGAAGCAGGACGGACTCGGCCGCGAGACCATCGCCAAGCGCGTGGGCGAGATGCTCGACCTGGTGCAGATGGGCCATCTTGGCAAGCGCAAGCCGCACCAGCTGTCCGGCGGCCAGCAGCAGCGCGTGGCGCTGGCGCGGTCGCTGGCCAAGGGGCCCAAGCTGCTGCTGCTGGACGAACCGATGGGCGCGCTGGACAAGAAGCTGCGCTCGCAGATGCAGCTGGAGCTGGTCAGCATCATTGAGTCGTCGGGCGTGACCTGCGTGATGGTCACCCACGACCAGGAAGAGGCGATGACCATGGCCACCCGCATCGCGGTGATGGACGCCGGCTGGATCCAGCAGGTCGGCAAGCCCGACGAGGTCTACGAGCAGCCGGCCAACCGCTTCGTTGCCGAGTTCATCGGCTCGGTCAACCTGTTCGACGGGGTGATCGACGAGGACCTGCCCGAATACGTGACCGTGCGTTCGCCGCTGTTCCCGGCGCCGGTCTACATCGCCCACGGCATCACCTGCTATGAAGGGCAGCCGGTCGCGTTCGCGCTGCGCCCGGAGAAGGTGATGATCGGCAAGGACGAGCCGGAAGGGCACACCAACAAGGCGCAGGGCGTGATCGAGGACATTGCCTACTTCGGCAGCCATTCGGTCTACCACGTGCGCCTGCCCAGCGGCGCCAAGGTACTGGCCAACTTCGCCAACTCGCAGCGCTGGGCCAGCGATGGCCTGACCTGGGGTGACGAGGTGTGGGTGCACTGGCGCGACAACGACGGCGTGGTGCTGACCTCATGAGCGCCGCCGGCCTGAAGCGCTGGCTGCCGGGGCTGCGTGCCACGGTGATCGGCATTCCGTACCTGTGGCTGCTGCTGTTCTTCGCCGTGCCGTTCCTGATCGTGCTGATGATCAGTTTCTCGCACAGCCGGGTCGGCTCGCCCCCGTACACCTGGCTGCTGCAGTACGTCGATGGCGGGCTCTCGCTCAAGCTCAACCTCGAGAACTACCTGGCGCTGTTCCGTGATTCGATCTATGCGCAGGCGTTCCTGAGCTCGATCAAGATCGCCGCCATCTCGACCTTCCTCACCCTGCTGATCGGCTATCCGATGGCCTATGCCATCGCCCGCCTGTCGCCGGCCGCGCGCAACGTGGCGATGATGCTGGTGGTGCTGCCGTCGTGGACCTCGTTCCTGATCCGCGTCTATGCATGGAAAGCGATCCTGGACCGCAACGGCCTGCTCGACCAGTTCCTGCAGTACACCGGCCTGCAGTCGCTGATGACCTCGATGGGCCTGCCGAAACTGCAGCTGATCGACACCCCGACCGCGGCCTACATCGGCATCGTGTACTGCTATCTGCCGTTCATGGTGCTGCCGCTGTACGCCAACCTGGTCAAGCATGACCACCGACTGCTGGAAGCAGCCTACGACCTCGGCGCCAAGCCGTGGCAGGCATTCCTGCGCATCACCCTGCCGCTGTCGAAGGCGGGCATCATCGCTGGCTGCATGCTGGTGATGATCCCGGCGATCGGCGAATTCGTGATCCCGGAAATGCTGGGTGGCTCGGAAACCCTGATGGTCGGTCGCCAGCTGTGGAACGAGTTCTTCAACAACCGCAACTGGCCCGGTGCCTCGGCAATGGCGGCGGCGATGATCCTGTTGCTGCTGGTGCCGATCCTGCTGTTCAACCGATCCCAGCAGCGGTTGCTGGAAGGGAAGCAGGCATGAGCCCGCGTTCTGCCAAGGGCCTGGGCCTGGGCGTGCTGCTGCTCGGCTTCGCTTTCCTGTACCTGCCGATCCTGCTGTTGATGTTCTATTCGTTCAACAGCTCGCGGTTGGCCATGGTCTGGGCCGGGTTCTCCACCCGTGCCTACAGCGACCTGTTTGCCGACCGCGCACTGATGGATGCGATGTGGACCAGCCTGGTGGTCGCGTTCTGGACCGCCTGTACCGCCACCGTGCTCGGCACGCTGGCGGCGATGGTGATGACCCGCTTCAAGCGTTTCCGCGGCAAGCCGTTCTTCGGTGCGCTGGTGACCGCGCCGCTGGTGATGCCGGACGTGATCCTCGGCTTCTCGCTGATGGCGCTGCTGGCCTCGATGGGCGCGATACCGGGCTTCCCGGCGCGCGGCCTGGCCACCATCTGGATCGCCCACGTCACCTTCACCCTGTGCTTCGTCACCGTGGTGGTGTCCTCGCGCCTGCAGGAGATGGACCTGTCGCTGGAAGAAGCGGCGATGGATCTCGGCGCGAGCCGGCTGACCGTGTTCACCCGCATCACCCTGCCGATCATCGCCCCGGCGCTGGTGGCCGGTTGGCTGCTGGCGTTCACCCTGTCGCTGGATGACGTGGTGGTGGCCAGCTTCGTTGCCACGCCGGGCTCGACCACGCTGCCGATGAAGGTGTTCGCCTCGGTACGCATGGGCATCAGCCCGAAGATCAATGCGCTCGCCACGCTGCTGGTGTCGGCAGTGTCCATCGCTGCGGTGATCGGCTGGTACATCAATGCGCGTGCGGAGAAGCGACGCCAGCGCGACCTGCAGCTGGCCCGCCAGGACAACGGCTGAGCCGGCAACATCCGGCTCACGGCGGCCGGCGCACAATGGGGGTCTACCTGATGGAGACCCCCCATGACCGTCGAGATCATCAACCCGGCCACCGGCCAGGTGACCTACCGCCATGAGCTGATGGATGCCGCTGCCATCGAGCAGCGCCTGCAGGCCGCAGCCGAGGCGTTCCCACGCTGGGCCGAGCGCTCGCTGCAGGATCGCGGGGCGATCCTCAAGCAGATTGCCGGCCAGCTGCGCTCGCGCCGCGATGACCTGCAGCAGGCCATGACCAGCGAGATGGGCAAGCTGAAGGCCGAGGCCCTGGCCGAAGTGGAAAAGTGCGCGACCACCTGTGAGTTCTATGCCGACCATGCCGCCGACTATCTGAAGCCGCAGCTGATCGACACCGAGGCCCAGCGCAGCTACGTGCGCTATGAACCGATCGGCTGCGTGTTCGCGGTGATGCCGTGGAATTTCCCGATCTGGCAGGTGTTCCGCTTCCTGGCCCCGGCGTTCATGGCCGGCAACGTGGCGCTGCTCAAGCACGCCAGCAACGTGCCGCAGTGCGCCGACCTGATCCTGGCGGTGTGCCGCGATGGTGGCCTGCCGGACGGTGTGTTCGACGTGCTGCACATCGACAACGACCAGGCTGCCGACGTACTGCGCGATGCACGGGTGAAGGCAGTCACCCTGACCGGCAGCGAGCGGGCAGGGCGCTCCATCGCGTCCAACGCTGGCAGCCAGTTGAAGAAGTCGGTGATGGAGCTGGGCGGCAGCGACGCCTTCGTGGTGCTCGATGATGCCGACCTGGACAAGGCGGTTGCCGCCGCGGTGAAGTCGCGCTTCGACAACAGTGGCCAGACCTGCATTGCCGCCAAGCGCTTCATCGTGGTTGAAGCGGTGGCCGATGAATTCACCCGGCGCTTCGTCGAGGCCGCGGGCGAGCGTCAGTACGGCGACCCGAACGAGCGCGGCACCACACTGGCGCCGATGGCCCGTGCCGACCTGCGCGACGAACTGCACAAGCAGGTGCAGGCCAGCGTCGCCAAAGGCGCGCGGGTGCTGATCGGCGGCGAACCGATCGCCGGTTCGCATGCGGGCTACCCGGCCAGCGTGCTCGACCAGGTGGGGCCGGGCATGCCCGCCTATGACGAAGAACTGTTCGGGCCGGTCGCTGCGGTCATCCGGGTCAAGGATGAAGCCGAAGCGCTGCGCGTGGCCAACGACACCCGCTTCGGCCTCGGCGGCAGCGTGTGGACGCGTGACCCGGTGCGTGGCGAGTCCTTCGCCCAGCGCATGGAATGCGGCGCGGCCTTCGTCAACGCCATCGTCAAGAGCGATGCCCGCTTGCCGTTCGGCGGCAGCAAGGAATCAGGTTTTGGCCGTGAACTGGCCGACCACGGCATCCATGAGTTCATGAACATCAAGACCATCTACGTGGCTTGATTCCCAACGGTAGTGGCGGGGGGGGGGGGGGGGGGGGGGGGGCGGGGGCCCCCCCCCCCCCCCGGCACTACCCAAGGCAGGTCATGTGCCACGACCAACGGTCGTGGCCTACCGGTCCGGTGGGTATCGACCGTTGGTCGATACGCCCTACAGCCACTTCACCCGCTTGAACAGCCGGTAAAGGCCAACGCAGATGCCACCGACAGCGACGATCATCAGCGGATAGGCCCACGGCTGGTTCAATTCCGGCATGTGGCTGAAATTCATGCCATACCAGCTGGTGATCAGCGTCGGTGCGGCCAGCAGCGCGGCCCAGGCACCCAGCCGCTTCACCGTCTCACCCTGCGCCAGCGTCACCAGTGACAGGTTCACGCTCAGGGCCGTGCCCAGCATTTCGCGCAGCGTGTCGATGACATCGCTGATGCGTACCGCATGGTCGTGCACGTCGCGGATATACAGCTTCACTTCGTCCGGGAACAGCTCGCCCTGGTACCGACGCAGCTGTGCCAGTACATCCTGCAGTGGCGCCACCGCCATCCGCATCTTGTTCAACTCGCGCTTGAGCTCATACAGGCGCACCACCGTGCTGCGCTTGTAGCTGTCGGCGAAGATGTCCTTCTCCAGCAGTTCCAGGGTGTCGCGGAAGCGGTTGGTGATGGGCAGGTAATTGTCGACCACGAAGTCGGCCACGGCGTACAGGCAGTACGAGGGGCCCATTTTCAGCAGCTGTGGTTCGCGCTCCACGCGCGCGCGCACCGGTGCGTACGAGAGCGAGGCGCCATGGCGAACGGTCACCAGGAACCGTGGGCCGAGGAAGGCGTGGGTCTCGCCGTACTGGATGCGCTCGTCAACCATCTGCGCGGTGGTCACCACCACGAACAACGAGTTGCCGTAGGCCTCCACCTTGGGGCGCTGGTGCGCGTTGCGCGCATCTTCGACGGCCAGGTCGTGCAGGCAGAATTCTTCCTGCAGCTTCAGCAGCACGTCTTCGTTCGGATCGTACAGGCCGACCCAGACGAAACCATTGTTGCTGGCGATGACATCGCTGATGGCATCCAGGCTGATGTCGTGGCGTTTGCCGTCGTCATCGTAGTGGACGCAGTTGATGACGCAGGTGGGATTGGCTGCGGCGGAGGCGGCAGCAGGGGCGGGCAGTGGGGCGGGCAATGACATGCCCGCCATCGTGCGTCAGTGCTGCGTTTCCGACAAGTGAGGACGGCGCCCCAGCACCCAGGCCAGCGCCGCGTGGACCGGCAGCAGCAGCACGATCCACTGCACGTTGTACTGCGCCTGCAGGCTCAGCCAGTGCAGCACCAGGGCAGCCACGGCCTGCACCGCCACCAGCCACAGCACGATCCTGAACATGCGGCCGGGCACGCGCCGCCGCAGCAGGCTGATCGCCCCCGGCAACAGCAGCACGCACAGCGGCGACAGCAGCAGCAGGTTGCGGTTGGCCCAGGCAGCGTAGTGCGTGCTGAAGCCCCACAGGAACACCAGCAGGCCACCGGCGATGGTGCACAGCAGCCACAGCGGCAAGGCCAGGCCGGCCAGCAGGCGCGTACGCCTGCGCAGCGCCACCACGCCCACCGCAATCACCAGGCCACACAGCAGCCACGGCCACCAGTGGCGCGCGAATTCCTTCGGTTCGGGATCGATGCGGTGCGGCAGCAGTTCCTGCTCGGACTGCACCAGCGGGCGGCCGTCGCTGTTGCGGGCCTGCCGCAGGGCATCGGCCAGGCGCATCGGCACGAAGGCTTCCTGCCAGCGCGACAGCGGCTGGTCGGCAAACGGACCCAGGCCGATATCGAAGCCCAGCCACATCCACGGGGCCGGGGACGCCAGCCGTACCGACTCGCTGCGATAGGTGTTGCCACGCGAACGGCCCGACAGCTGCGAGTGCAGGCCGCCGCCCAGCGCCTTGTCCAGCGTGTCGCGCACCATCGTCGCGCAGTTGGCGGTGTAGTAATCGTAGTGGTAGCGCGCGTTTTCCGGCTTGGCCCGTTCGGCCAGGTCGGCGGCCAGCGAGCGCGCCTGGTCAGGGGTGATATCCAGCCACTGCACGCTGGCACCGCGGCCGGTCTCGTCGTAGTACGACAGGTCCTGCTGCAGTGGCAGCGCCACCAGGTAATACATCATGTCGCCACGCACGAAGCGGCCGATGAAATCCTGTTCGGACGGATCGAAGTAGCCGAAGTTGTACGAGATCGCCTCGCCGCTCACCGGGTCCAGCACGACGATGGCATCGTGGCCGAAGCGTTCGAAGAACACGGTGCCGGGCTGCATGGTGACCACACCAACGCGCGGGGCAGGGGCATCACTGGCCGTCGAAACGGCCGGTGGCGCCGCCTGCGCGAACGCGGTCAGTGGCAGGGTCGTGGCCAGCATGCAAAGTGCCAGCCACACCGTCAGGATCAGGCCACGGTGCTTCAAGCGTCGTCCTGCGCGTCCGGTGCCAGCACCGTTACATGGAAGGCCTGGACCCGGCGCGCATCGGCGCGGGCTACGCGGAACATGAAGCGGTCCAGCGCCAGTTCGTCACCGACTTCCGGCAGATGGCCCACCGCTTCGGTCACCAGGCCACCGATGGTGTCGTAGTCCTCATCGGAGAAGGTGGCACCGAAGCGCTCGTTGAAATCGCCGATCGGCGTGAGCGCATCCACCACGTACTGGCCATCGGCCTGGATGGCGATCTGCGCCGAGAAGTCCTCGGCCTCGTCGTGTTCGTCGTCGATCTCGCCGACGATCTGCTCCAGCACGTCCTCGATGGTGACCAGGCCGGCGACACCGCCGTACTCGTCCACCACGATCGCCATGTGGTTGCGCGACAGGCGGAATTCCTTCAGCAGCACGTTGAGCTTCTTCGCTTCCGGAATCAGCACCGCCGGGCGCAGCAGCTCACGCACGTTGCCCGGACCGTTGTCGGCAACCACGCCGCGCAGCAGGTCCTTGGCCAGCAACACGCCGAGGATGTCGTCCTTGTTTTCGCCATGCACCGGGAAGCGCGAATGGCCGGACTCGACCACCTGCTTCATCAGCTCCAGGAAGGGCGCCTCCACCGGCAGCGAGACCATCTGCGAACGCGAGATCATCACGTCGCCCACGGTCAGCTCGGCCACCGAAATGGCACCTTCCATCATCTTCAGGGTATCTGCGGCGATCAACCCTTCTTCCTGCGCGGTGTGCAGGACAGCGACCAGCTCGTCGCGGGTGTGGGGTTCGCCGGAAAAAGCAGACGTCAGGCGTTCAAGCCAGCCGCGCTTCTTTTCACTGTGCTCCACGGAGGAGCTACTACTGTCGTCTTCTGACATCTCTGGAAAAAAGGCACCCGGCAGGCCGGGCGATGACCCAAGTCTAGCAGGATGTGGGGGCCTGTCAGTGACCGTCGGCCGCCGGGGCGGTGGCGGCCGGGCCCTCGTCCTCGGCCGGCAGGTCCAGGCTGTAGGTGCAGCCGGCCAGGGTCCTGCCGGGGTGGCTGGCGACGGTGGATACGCTGAGGATGATCGACTCGATCTGCGCCTCCCCGGTCTTCGGGTCGGTCACATCGCGGCTGACCAGCTCGCGCCCGGCCATGAACTTGCCGTCCTGGTCGTAGCCGATCTCCAAGGCCAGCTGCTTGGCCAGCGGCCGCGGATCGGCCTGGTCGAGCACGGCCATGATGCTGGCGCCGGCCACGGCCACACGCTCGGTCTGCTGGCCGAACACGGTGATCGGGCTGGCCAGGCGGTACTCGCTCATGAACTGGTTGCCCTGCGGCAGCGGCTGCAGGCCATGCGCCACGGCCTTCAGCGGATCGGCCAGCAGCGGTGCCAGCGCGGCGTGCTCGGCCACGCCCTGGCGGCATTCGATCAGCGCAGGCAGGTCCAGTGGCGCGGCGGAAGCGGTTGGGGCGACGACCAGCAACATGGGCAGGAGACGCAGCGGTGACATGGCGGGAGCACCCCGTCGGCAGGATGGAAGCGGTGCATGGTAACGACGATGCAGGCGGGCGGCGAGCAGGGAGCGTGGGTCAGGGTGGGTAACGTTGACTGGAGGCGGGCTGCCAGCGGACCCTGACCGGGAAGCCCAATTGCGCTTCCAGGTGATCACGAACGGTGGTCACCGTTGCCCGGGACTCATGGCCCTCTTCCACATCCAGCACCAGCTCGCCGGTTCTGACGTCCAACGCCAGAGCGTCCAGGTGCGGGATCTGACTGCGGATCCAGGGGTGTTGCGCCCGCATGCGGCGCTGCATCTCCGCCTCCGTCAGCGCAGCGCCGGTGCGGAAGTGCACGTACTGCGGGCCATCTGCGCCGCCATGTACCTCATCTGCTACCGGTTCATCACCGGTCAGTCGCACCACGACGTGCCAGCCCGGATCGTTGTCCACCCAGATACCCGCCAGCCGCGCCGCGTGCCTGGCTTCCAGGCGCTCGATCAGCGCCCGTTGCTGGGCGGTGGCGACGGTGTTGCGGGTGTCCTGCTCGCTGCTGCCGAAAAAAGCGCGCAGCTCGGCGACCTTGGTATTGATGTCGGCCTCACTGTCGCTGGCGGGAAACGGTGAGGGCCGGTCAGGATCGGGCATCAGGCCTGCCCCGGACTGCAGCAGGGTGGAGAGCAATAGTGCGGACATCAAGGTCATTGGTGCTCCCGAGACGGCATCACCCGTTGCAAAGGGCGGTGTCAGCCCTGCGGTGTCCGGTGCAGCAGCGCCCGCACACGTCGTACCGAACGATTGGCCACAGTGCGCAACGCCATCGCCGGCAGGGTCAGCATCGCCGAGAGCAGTGCCACGTGGACCAGTTGCATCACTGCGCGGACCGCAACCGGCAGTGCACCCGGTTCCAGCAGCCAGTCCGGCAGGTTCGTGCTCGCCAGGTGGATAGTGCTCATGTACACCACAGCGAGCAGGAACAGCGCCCACAGCTGCGCACGCGTTGCGTAAAAGAACGGCAGGCTGCCGCTTGCGCGCCCGAGGCGCTGCTGCAGGACCACGCGCCAGCTCACCGGTGCGGAGAGCGCGCCGATCAGGATCAGCACCATCGTGGTCATCCAGATCGCCGACGTACTGCTCACCGGGCCACTTCCGCTGAGCAGGTGCGGCCCGACCACACCCACGGCTACGCCTGCCAGCAGGCTGGTGGGCGACAACAGGGCCAGTGTGCCCAGCAGCCAGTGCCGGCCGTCGGGGTGGTTGGCGCTGACGCGGCGCACCACGTTGGCGGTCACGACCAGCAGCAGGGAGAAGATTGCACTTCCGGCCAGCAGCGGCCCCATGTCGCCCATCATCATCCATGTCTCCGGGGAGGTTGCAGGCGCAGGATAGCGCTGTCCCCGGCTCAGCGCTCGCCCGCGTACGGGTCGTCGATGCCAAGCTCGGCCAGGATCTCGCGCTCCAGCTGTTCCATCGCCTCGGCTTCCTTGTCGTCCTCGTGGTCCCAGCCAAGCAGGTGCAGCACGCCGTGCACGGTCAGGTGCGCGTAGTGGGCGTTGAGCACTTTGCCCTGCTCCTCGGCTTCACGCGCCACCACCGGTGCGCAGATCACCAGGTCGCCCAGCAGCGGGAACTTGACGCCCTTGGGCAGGCCCTCCGGCACGTCGGCCGGGAAGCTCAGCACGTTGGTGGCGTAGTCCTTGCCCCGGTAATGCCGGTTCAGCGACTGCCCTTCCTTGCTGTCGACCACGCGGATGGCCAGGTCGGCCTCGCGGATGCGGCCCTTCAGCGCAGCCGCCACCCACTTGCGGAAGCTGACGGCCGAGGGCAGCCCGGCACGGGGCAGGGCGTAGTTGACGGCGACATCCAGTCGTACGGGACCACGGGTCATGGAGTCGCTCCAGGTTGGATCTCATGCAGGTCGCGGCGGTCGTAGGCACTGACGATGCGTGCCACCAGCGGGTGGCGGACCACGTCGCGGGCTTCGAAGAAGGTGAAGCTGACGCCCTCCACGTCGCGCAGCACGTCGATCGCATCGCGCAGGCCGGACTTCACATGCTTGGGCAGGTCGGTCTGGGTCAGGTCGCCGGTGACCACGGCGGTGGAACCGAAGCCCAGACGGGTCAGGAACATCTTCATCTGTTCGATGGTGGTGTTCTGCGCTTCGTCCAGGATCACGAACGCATCGTTGAGCGTGCGGCCGCGCATGTAGGCCAGCGGCGCGATCTCGATGACGTTCTTTTCCAGCAGCTTGAGCACCTTTTCCACGCCCAGCATTTCATACAGGGCGTCGTACAGTGGGCGCAGGTACGGGTCGACCTTCTGGCTGAGGTCGCCCGGCAGGAAGCCCAGCTTCTCGCCGGCCTCGACCGCCGGACGCACCAGGATCAGGCGCTGCACGCGTGATTCGTTCAGTGCTTCCACCGCGCTGGCCACGGCCAGGAAGGTCTTGCCGGTACCGGCCGGGCCGATGCCGAAGTTGATGTCGTGGCTGACGATCTGGTGCAGGTAGCGGCTCTGGTTGGAACCCCGGCCGCGCACGGTTCCGCGCTTGACCTTGATCGCCACGTCCTGCGCTTCGTAGGAGCGGTCGGCGATCTGTTCGATGTTGGCCGCGTTCAGCCGCAGGTGAATGGCGTGGTTGTCGAAGGTGGTCTCTGCGGCTTCTTCGTACAGCGCCTCGATCAGTTTCTGCGCCTCGGCGCTGGCCTCGGCCGGGCCGCTGATGCGGAACACGAAGCCGCGGTTGGCGATTTCCACGCCAAGCTTCAGTTCGATCTGGCGAAGGTGGCCGTCGAACGGGCCGCACAGGTTGGCCAGCTGCGCGTTGTCTTCCGGCGACAGGGTGAAGTCTCGATGCTCGATGCTTTTCATTGCTTGGGGTGGGGCGGGGTCGCCGTCCACCGCGATGGAGTCAGGGACGACAAGGGTAACGCGCAAGCCGGCATGACGACAGTTCTCCACACCGGGTGTGGACCGGCGCCGAAGAAACCTGTGGATAGACCTTCGCAGGGCTTGTGCCACAAGGAAGATGATGCCGTGGTGAAAATTGTGCCAGTGCCTGCAGGGTTTTCCACATGCGGTGTGGACGGTGTTGCCACGAACCTGTGGATAGGTGGCAGCGAGCCTTGCGGCAGTGGCGTTGGCAGCGGCTGATCAATTATTGGCCAGCGCTGATCTGGATCATTGCGGGTGCACAGGGAGCATGGCACCGTGGCGCCATCGCAGGAGGTGGCGCATGGCCGTGGGCACGTGGGTGCGCAGGATGGGGTTGCTGGGCAGCTGCCTGCTGGCGGGGTGCGGCGAAGCACCACCAGCAGCACTGGGTACGCTTGAATGGGACCGGATCAGCGTGCCCGCACCGGCGGCTGAAGTGATCAGTACCGTTGACGTGCGCGAGGGGCAGGCGGTCAAGGCGGGCGCGCTGCTGATGCGCCTGGACCCTGTCCGTGGCGCAGCCCAGCTCGACGCCGCACAGGCCGAAACGGCCCGCGCGCAGGCACAGCTCGAGGAACTGCAGGTGGGCCCGCGTCCGGAGCAGATCGCCCAGGCGCAGGCACAGCTCACCGCGCTGCGCGCGCAGGCGGCGGAAGCCACCGCTTACTACCGCCGGGTGCAACCGCTGGCCCGTCAGCGGTTGGTGGCTGCCGCTGATCTGGACCGGGCCCGCGCGGCCGCCGACAACGCCGTGGCCAGCGTGCGTGCTGCCGAACAGGCGTGGCTGCAGCTGCAGCGCGGCAACCGTCGTGAGGACATCGCCCAGGGCCAGGCCGCCTCCAGGGCGACACAGGCACAGGAGGTCGTGCAGGCCGTCAACCTGCAGAAGCTGCAGCTGCGCGCGCCGCGCGATGGCGTGGTCGATGCGTTGCCCTACAGGCAAGGCGACCAGGCACCGATCGGTGCACCGTTGGTGGTGATGCTGGTGGGCGAACGGCCGTATGCGCGCGTGTACCTGCCGCAGCCGTTGCGCCTGCAGGTGAAGGTCGGGCAGGCCGCGCTGGTGCAGCTGGACGGCGCCAACACCGTACTGAAAGGGCATGTGCGGTCGATCCGCAGCGAACCTTCCTTTACCCCCTATTACGCGTTGACTGGTGATGACGTCTCGCGGTTGAGCTACCTGGCCGAGATCGAGATCGACGAGAGTGCCGACATGCAGGCGCTGCCCGCCGGGCTGCCGGTGCAGGTGCGCTTCTGAACCCGGTCGATGACATCGCCGTGCGTGCGCGGGGCCTGAGCCGCCGTTTCGGCGACCTGCTGGCGGTGGACAACGTCGATCTGCAGGTGCCGCGTGGGCAGGTATACGGTTTCCTCGGCCCGAACGGCTCGGGCAAATCGACCACCATCCGCATGCTGTGCGGGCTGCTTGAGCCGAGCGCGGGCGAGATCGACGTGCTGGGCCTGGCGATCCCGGCGCAGGCCGAGGCGTTGCGCCGCCGCATCGGCTACATGACCCAGCGTTTTTCGTTGTACGAAGACCTGTCGGTGCGGGAGAACCTGGAATTCCTTGCCGCCATCCAGGATTTGCCACGCGCGCAGGCGCGGCAACGGGTCGATGCGCTGCTGCTGCAGTATCGCCTGCAGGACCGCCAGGTGCAGTTGGCCGGCACCCTCAGTGGTGGGCAGAAGCAGCGGCTGGCGCTGGCCGGTGCGGTGATCCATGCGCCGGAACTGCTGTTCCTGGATGAGCCGACCAGTGCGGTCGATCCCGAGTCGCGTCGCGATTTCTGGGAGGCGCTGTTCGAACTCGCCGATGCCGGTGCCACGGTGCTGGTGTCCACCCACTACATGGACGAGGCCGAACGCTGCCACCGGCTGGCGATCCTTGATCGCGGTGCCCTGGTAGCCGATGGCACGCCGGCCGAACTGTGCGCGCAGCTGCAGGGCCGCACCCTGGCCGTCACCACCGCGCAACCCCGGCAGGCCAGCCGCGCGCTGGCGGCGCTGCCTGGCGTGCTCAGCGTGGCGCAGATCGGCACCGAGCTGCGTGTGCTGTGCAGTGAGGGCGCGGCCGATACCGCCGTGCTGGCGCAGGCCCTTGCCACCGCCGATCCGCAGGCCAGCATCGAACCGGTGGCGCCCAACCTGGAAGACGTCTTCGTTTCCGCTACCCGTGGCCGCGGCCGGGAGCCGGCGGCATGAGCCTGCGACGGCTGTGGGCGATCATGCTCAAGGAGCTGCGCCAGCTGCGCCGCGACCGGATCACCCTGGCGATGATCATCGGCATCCCGGTGATGCAGCTGCTGCTGTTCGGCTATGCGATCAACCTCAACCTGCGGCACCTGGATGCCGGCATCGCCGACCAGGCCAACAGTGCGGCTTCTCGCGCGCTGGTGCAGGACATGGTCGCCACCGGTGTGATCGCCCCGCGCGCACAGGCCTATACGCCCGACCAGCTGATGGAGGCGTTGCGACGGGGCCGGATCAGCGTGGGTATCGTGATTCCCGCCGATTTCGAACGACGCCGCTACGAAGGCCGCGAAGCGGTGCAGGTACTGGTCGATGGCAGCGACACGGTGGTGCAAAGTGCGGCGATCCAGTTGGCGCAGGTGCCGCTGGACACGCGGCCGACCAGCAACACGCGGCCGCTACGCGAAGGCAGCATCGCCAGCGGGCCGGTGAGTGTCATCAGCTTCTATAACCCGCAACGACGGTCAGCGGTGAACATCGTGCCCGGCCTGATCGGAGTGATCCTGACCATGACCCTGGTGATGTTCACTGCAGTGGCGGTGGTACGCGAGCGCGAACGCGGCAACATGGAGCTGCTGATCGCCACGCCGGTATCGCGCAGCGAACTGATGGTCGGCAAGGTACTGCCATACGCAGCGATCGGTCTGCTGCAGACCACCCTGGTGCTGCTGCTGGGTACGTGGTTGTTCGAGGTCCCGATCCGCGGCAGCCTGCTGGATGTCTATCTTGCCGCCGTGCTTCTGGTGCTGGCCAACCTGGCGCTGGGCCTGTTGATTTCAACCCGGGCGCGTTCGCAGTTCCAGGCCATGCAGATGACCCTGTTCCTGTTCCTGCCCTCCATCCTGCTGTCGGGCTTCATGTTCCCGTTCGCCGGCATGCCCCGGCCGGTGCAGTGGCTGGCTGAAGTATTGCCGCTGACCCATTTCCTGCGCCTGGTACGCGGCATCATGCTGCGCGGGGCTTCGCTGTGGGAGCTGTGGCCGGACGCGCTGGCACTGCTGGTGTTCATCGTGGCGATGATGACCCTGGCCATCCTGCGCTTCCGCAAACGCCTGGATTGAAGCACGCCGACCAACGGTCGGCATCCACCCCGGTAGGTGCCGACCGCTGGCCGGCATCAATTGCGGTGGTTGCCGACCGTTGGTCGGCACGCCTCAATTCCTCGGTGGTTGCCGACCGTTGGTCGGCACGCCTCAATCCCTCGGTGGGTGCCGACCGTTGGTCGGCACGCCTCAATCCCTCGGTGGGTGCCGACCGTTGGTCGGCACGCCTCAATTCCTCGCTAGGTGCCGACCGTTGGTCGGCACACCTTATTCCGTCACGACGCGCCCGCGCAGCGAGTTGGTCATCGCTTCGGTGATCACCACGTCCACGAACTGGCCGATCAGGCGCGGGTGCGCCGGGAAGTTCACCGAACGCATGTTCTCGGTCTTGCCGGTCAGTTCGTTGGGGTTCTTGCGCGAAGGGCCTTCCACCAGCACGGTCTGTACGCTGCCGACCATCTTTTCGGAGATCTGCGCGGCGTGCGCGTTGATCCGTTCCTGCAGCCGCGACAGGCGCGCATGCTTTTCCGCGTCGCTGATCGTGTCTTCCAGGTCTGCAGCCGGCGTGCCCGGGCGACGCGAATAGATGAAGGAGAAGCTGTGGTCGAAGCCGATATCCTCGATCAGCTTCATGGTCTTCTCGAAATCAGCATCGGTCTCGCCGGGAAAACCGACGATGAAGTCCGAACTGATCGAGATATCGGGGCGCACCGCACGCAGCTTGCGGATCTTCGACTTGAATTCCAGTGCGGTGTAACCGCGCTTCATCGCCGACAGCACGCGGTCGCTGCCTGCCTGCACCGGCAGGTGCAGGAAGTTGGCCAGCTGCGGCACGTCGCGGAACGCGTCGATCAACGAATCGCTGAACTCCAGCGGGTGCGAGGTGGTGAAGCGGATGCGACCAATGCCGTCGATCTCGGCGATGGTGCGGATCAGCAGGCCGAGGTCGGCGAGCTCGCCATCACCATAGGGGCCACGGTAGGCGTTGACGTTCTGGCCGAGCAGATTGATCTCGCGCACGCCCTGTGCCGCAAGCTGTGCCACTTCCACCACAACGTCTTCGAACGGGCGGCTGACTTCGGTACCACGCGTGTAGGGCACCACGCAGAACGAACAGTACTTGGAGCAGCCTTCCATGATCGACACGAACGCCGACGCGCCATCGGCACGCGGTTCGGGCATGCGATCGAACTTCTCGATTTCCGGGAAGCTGATGTCCACCTGCGGGCGCTGCTGCTCGCGACGGGCGCGGATCAGTTCCGGCAGGCGGTGCAGCGTCTGCGGGCCGAACACCAGGTCGACGAACGGCGCACGCTTGATGATCGCCTCGCCTTCCTGCGACGCCACGCAACCGCCTACGCCGATGATGACCTCGCGGCCCTGGTTCTTCAGGCTCTTCCAGATGCCCAGCTGGCTGAACACCTTCTCCTGCGCCTTTTCGCGGATCGAGCAGGTGTTGACCAGGATGACGTCGGCGTCTTCCGGGCGATCGGTCAGTTCCAGGCCATCGCTGGCGGCGAGCACGTCGGCCATCTTGGCCGAGTCGTACTCGTTCATCTGGCAACCGTGGGTCTTGATGTACAGCTTGCCTTTCACCTGGTCAGGCTTGCGCGGACCAGAGGGCAGGGCAACGAGCGGAGTGCCGCCCTGGGCGGCGGGCGGAAAGACGTCTGGCGTCCCGTTCATGGCGCTTAATCCATTCGGGTGGCGGGAAAGGGGGCGATTCTACCCGCATCCCAGGGCGTGCGCCCGGCGCAACGCCAGCGGCGCCGCACTGGGCGCTCGCGGGGCATGGCCCCGCGCTACCTGCATCCCGTCCCGTTCGGTAGCGCCGGGCCGGGTGCCCTCACGCCGCGATCAGCTCCGCATCGATCTGCCGCGAACGATCAAACGCGGTCATCGCGCTCATCCGATCGATGTAGGCGGCCGTCGCCGGTGCTGGCTGCACCAGGCCGAACGCACTGGTCCATGCCAGCGCATTGCCCCACAGCACGTCGGCCGCACTCATCACCTCGCCCAGCAGGTACGGTCCCTGCGCGAGCTGCGCTTCGATCACCTGCAGCACCGTATCGGCATCGTTGTAGGGCGACATCGCATGCGGCGGCGGATCGCGGCGCATCGCCCGGTCGATCATCGCCGGCTCGAAACAGGCGCCATAGAAGGCCATCCAGCGCAGGTAAGGGCCGCGCAGGGCGTCGCCGATCGGCGGTGCCAGCCCGGCTTCCGGGTACAGGTCGGCCAGGTACAGATAGATCGCCACCTGCTCGGTCACCAGGGCGCCGTTGTGGACGATGGCCGGCACCTTGCCCATCGGGTTGATCGCCAGATAGGCCGGGGCCAGGTTGGCACCGGCCTTCAGGTCCAGCACCTGCATGCGGTAGTCGGCGCCCAGCGCTTCGAGCAGGGCGACAGCGCCGCTCGAGCGTGAACGGGCGGCGTGGTAGAGGGTGATCTGGCGTGACGTCATGGCATTGCTCCCTGCAGGTGGTGGTGAAGTGGGGCCCATGCTGGGGCACAATTGCGGACGACTTCTGTCCGCGATCCGTCATGCGCCATACCGCCCATCGCCTGCTTCGCCTGATTTCCCTGCTGCAGGCCCGCCGTCACTGGTCCGGCGCCGAGCTGGCCGAGCGCATGGGCGTGGATCGGCGCAGCATCCGTCGCGATGTCGAGCGCCTGCGTGAGCTGGGGTATCCGGTACAGGCCTCGGCCGGTGTAGGTGGCGGCTACCGGCTGGGCGCCGGTGCGCCGGTGCTGCCGATGCTGCTGGATGAGGAGGAGGCCACCACACTGGCGATTGCCCTGCGCGCGGCGTCGGCCACGGTGTCCGGCATCGACGACACCGCACGCGGCCTGCTGTCCAAGCTCGACCCGCTGGTGCCGGCGCGCCGCCGCCAGCAGGCCGGCGAAGTACATGCCGCCACCGCAACCCTCTCCGACCTGCCGTCCACCGACGCGCGCCTGCTCGGGCGGCTGGCCCAGCATTGCCGGCAGGCCGCGCGGCTGGCCTTCGAATACCGCAGCGCGCAGGACGCGGTGACGCAACGGGAAGTCGAGGCCCAGCACCTGGTCAACTACGGACGGCGCTGGTATCTGCTGGCCTGGGACCTGGGGCGGCAGGATTGGCGCACGCTGCGCGTGGACAGGATGGGCGCAGTGCGTCCGCTGCCAGAGCCTGGCCTGCATCGGCGCACTCCGGCGCCACCGGATGTGATGGTGCGGCAGGCGGTCAGCCAGGCGCCGTTCGCGCTGCAGGCCGTCCTGCGCCTGGCTGGCAGCGAGGCGGAGCTGACCGGGCGCATTCCGCCCTGGTGCGGTGTGCTGGAGGCCGACGGGCCAGAACATTGCCTGTTGCGGATGGGCGCGGAGAGCCGCGGCATGATGCTGGCGCAGATCCTCAGCCTGGATCGCCTGCCGGTGGCGGTGTGGACCACGCCGGCCGAGCTGCGCGAGGAACTGGCCCAGCGCCTGGCCGGGCTTGGCCAGGTCCTGGCCGTGCCCGCCGTCACGGTCTGAGCCGGCGCCCTTGGCAAGCCGCAGCGAAGCTGGGACACTCGCGGCCATGAAGGGGAGACTGGGGATAACGGCGATCATCATCGCTGCGCTGACCGCTGCGCCGGCCAGCGCCGGTACCCTGTACAAGTGCCTCGGCGCCGACGGTGTCACCAGCTATGTCAGCAAGCGGGTGGCCGGTGCCCAATGCAGCACCATCAGCTACACCCGCAGCGCGGGCAGGGCAGCGCGTGCTCCCGTTGCCACACCGGCGCCGGCGCCGCTACCAGCACCTGCGGCACCTGCTGCAGTGGTGGCCAGCGCCGAGCGTAATCCGGTCGCGGTCGCCGCCGCTGCGGCCAGTCCCGCTGTCGCAGCGACCCCGGCACCCGCAACGACCTCTACGCCGGCCAGTCCACGCGGCGGCAGGATGGTCAGCGGACAGGTCTATTCGTACATGCAGGACGGGGTGCGCCACTACACCAGCGCACGCCCGACCCAGGTCGCCAACCTCGGCCCGGTGCGGACCATCCGCTACAGCTTCATGGAGCGCTGTTACGCCTGCGGGGTCAATCCGCGCGTCGATTTCGGCAGCGTGCGCCTGAACACCACGGCCTTCCAGAGCGAGATCACCTCGGCCGCACGCGAATTCGGGGTGGAAGAGGCCGTGGTACGCGCGATCATCCATGCCGAGTCGGCCTACAACCCGACCGCACTCAGCCGTGCCGGCGCCCAGGGCCTGATGCAGCTGATGCCGCCCACCGCCGCGCGCTTCGGCGTCAGCGATTCCTACGACGCGGGGCAGAACATCCGTGGCGGTGTGCAGTATCTGGCGTGGTTGCTGAAGCGCTTTAACGGTGATCTGACGTTGGCGGCTGCCGGCTACAACGCAGGCGAGGGCGCGGTCGATCGCCATCGCGGCGTGCCGCCCTACAGCGAGACCCAGTATTACGTGCGCCGGGTCGGCCAGCTGGCCGAGCGCTATCGCACCGCCCTGACCAAGCAGTAGGTGCCGACCGTTGGCCGGCACACCTTTGAACAGGTAGGTGCCGACTGTCAGTCGGCACACCGTTAACAGGTAGTGCCGGCCGCTGGCCGGCAACCCCGCAAACTATGTTGTTGCAATGCGTTGTGTGGCGCGCAACGGTTCCGCTACACTCGACCGAGATTCAATGCGGCTCTGGCCCCCACCGGAACCGCTGGCAGCCTTAAAGCTACCTAATCAATATCGGAGTGCCGGATGGCCAACGATGGGGTACACGATCCAGTCAACACCGGACGTCGGCGTTTTCTTACTGCCACCACAGCCGTGGTGGGCGCCGTCGGCGTCGGATTCACCGCTGTTCCTTTCATCAAATCCTGGAACCCCAGTGCCCGCGCCAAGCTTGCCGGCGCACCGGTGGTGGCCGACATCAGCGCCCTGCAGGAAGGCCAACGCCTGATCGTGGAATGGCGTGGCCAGCCGATCTGGATCGTCAAACGGTCCAAGGCGATCCTTGACGCGCTGCATGGGCTGGATGGCCGCTTGAAGGACCCCGAGTCCGGCGAGAAGGACCAGCAGCCGGAGTACGTGCTCAAGCAGAACCCGGAGCTGCGCTCGATCAAGCCCGAGATCTCGGTGCTGGTCGGTCTCTGCACGCACCTGGGCTGTTCGCCGGAAATGGTGGGTGAAATCCGCCCCGAGCCCTACGACCCCCAATGGAAGGGCGGCTATTTCTGCCCCTGCCACAAGTCGCGCTTCGACATGTCCGGCCGCGTCTTCAAGGACGTGCCCGCACCCATCAACCTGAAGGTGCCCGCGCACCACTACCAGGACGACAACACCATCATCATCGGTGTCGATCCGCAGGGGGCTGCCTGATGTCCAACATCCTCAGCCGTACCGCCACCGGCGTGGCCGACTGGGTCAATGCCCGCGCGCCGGGGTTGATGCCGATCTACCGCAAGCACGTCAGCGAGTACTACGCGCCGAAGAACTTCAACATCTGGTACTACTTCGGCTCGCTGGCGCTGCTGGTGCTGGTCAACCAGATCGTCACCGGCATCTTCCTGACCATGCACTACAAGACGAATGCCGCCGAAGCATTCGCCTCCATCGAATACATCATGCGTGACGTGGAGTGGGGCTGGCTGATCCGCTACATGCACTCCACCGGTGCCTCGCTGTTCTTCATCGTGGTCTACCTGCACATGTTCCGCGGGCTGCTGTACGGCAGCTACCAGAAGCCACGCGAACTGGTGTGGATCCTGGGCATGCTGATCTACCTGGTGTTGATGGCCGAAGCCTTCATGGGCTACGTGCTGCCGTGGGGCCAGATGTCGTTCTGGGGCGCCAAGGTGATCATCTCGCTGTTCGGCGCCATTCCGGTGATCGGCAACGGCCTGACCGAATGGATCATGGGCGATTACCTGCCCAGCGACGCCACGCTCAACCGGTTCTTCGCACTGCACGTGATCGCGCTGCCGCTGGTCCTGCTGCTGCTGGTGGTGCTGCACCTGGGCGCGCTGCATGAAGTGGGATCGAACAATCCCGATGGCGTGGAGATCAAGAAGGGCCCGAAGGGCAACCGCTGGTCGCCGAACGCGCCGACCGACGGCATCCCGTTCCATCCCTACTACACACTCAAGGACGGCGTCGGTGCGGGCTTCCTGCTGATCATCGCGGCCTTCATCATCTTCTTCGCACCGGCCTTCGGTGGCCTGTTCCTGGAACACGACAACTTCACCGAAGCCAATCGCCTGGTCACCCCCGAGCACATCAAGCCGGTCTGGTACTACACGCCGTACTACGCGATGTTGCGGGTGGTGCCGAACAAACTGGGTGGCGTGATCGTGATGTTCTCGGCCATCGCCATCCTGTTCCTGGTGCCCTGGCTGGACCGGGCCAAGGTCAAGTCCTACCGCTACCGCGGCTGGCTGTCGCGCGGCCTGCTGGGCATGTTCGTGGTGTGCTTTGCGTGGCTGATGGTGATCGGTTCCGGTCCTGGTACCGATGCACACGAGACCTATGTCGGGCGGGTGCTGACCTTCCTGTACTTCGCCTTCTTCATCACCATGCCGATATGGACAAGGCTGGACAAGACCAAGCCGGTACCGGAAAGGGTGACCACGCATGACTGAGCGCTGGATGGTCCGGCTGGCCCTGGCGGCCGCCCTGATGCTGGGCAGTACCCTGGCCATGGCCGCCGAGGGCGGCACCAAGCTCCTGCAGGCCGGTAACGACCTGGGTGACCGGGCGTCGCTGCAGCGCGGCGCCCAGTTGTACATGAACTACTGCAGTGGCTGTCATGCACTGAAGTACCTGCGCTATTCGCGGATGGGCGAGGACCTGGGGCTGAGCGAGGAAGAGGTGATGAACAACCTCAACTTCACCGGCTCGGCGATCGGCGATCCGGTGCCGGTGGCGATGCCCAAGGAGCAGGCCGAAAAGTGGTTCGGCAAGATGCCGCCGGACCTGAGCCTGATTTCCCGGGTGCGCGGCAGCGACTGGATCTACACCTACCTGAAGTCGTTCTACCTGGACAGCAGCCGCCCGCTGGGCTGGAACAATGCGCTGTTCGCCAACGCATCCATGCCCAATCCGTTGTGGGAGATGCAGGGCCTGCAGCATGCGGTACATGGCAAGGCCGAAGCAGCGGGCATGGACCCGCCGGTGACGGGCCTGCGCATCGAAAGCCCGGGTTCGGTCGATGCGGCGCAGTACGACCAGGCCGTGCGCGACATCACCAACTTCCTTGAATACGCCGGCGAGCCGGCCGCGCTGAAGCGGCAGCAGCTCGGTGTCTGGGTGATCCTGTTCCTGGCCCTGCTGACCTTCCTGGTGTACCTGTTGAAGAAGGAATACTGGAAGGACGTGCACTGATCCAGGGCCGGCCATCGCAACGGGCCTATTGGCTTTTGTGATGGTCGGTTGCACACTCGGGGAGGAGTCGACCGTCAGCACGGTGCTGGCGGCGCCGATACGGCAGGCGGTCTCCTGTCGTAGGAGAGCCTTTGATGGCGGCGAGCGTACGCATGCGCAATACACTGACGCTGTTTTCCTCGAACGACGATGTACTGTGCCACCGTGTGCGCCTGGTGCTGGCGGCCAAGGGCGTGAGTTTCGACTTCGTACCGGTGGATCCACAGAACCCGCCGGAAGATCTGATCGATCTCAATCCGTACCACTCGGTGCCGACCCTGGTCGAGCGCGAGCTGGTGCTGTATGCCGCGTCGGTGGTCAGCGAGTATCTGGACGAGCGCTATCCGCATCCGCCGCTGATGCCGGTCGACCCGCTGTCGCGCGCGCGCATCCGCCTGGCCATGCTGCGTATCGAGCACGACTGGGTGCCGCAGGTGCAGGCGATCCAGCTGGGCAACAAGACCCAGGCCGAGGCAGGGCGCAAGCGGCTGAAGGAACTGTTGACGGCCTCGCTGCCGTTGTTCAAGGCCAGCAAGTTCTTCCTCAACCCGGAAATGAGCCTGGCCGACTGCGCGATGGCGCCGATCATCTGGCGTCTGCAGTCGCTGGATGTGCCGTTGCCGAAGGACGGCAAGGCGATCGAGGACTATGGCAACCGGATCTTCCGCCACCCCGGTTTCGTCCGCAGCCTGACCGATCAGGAAAAGAAACTGCGCGATCTGCCGGGCTGATCCGCCATCCGCTTTCCCGTCTGCACGCCGACCGGCGTGCAGGCGATCCGCCCCGGCCGGGGCGTCGGGCGCTACACTTCACGCATGACCGAAGACTTCTTCCACATGACCAGCCACCGACCGTACCTGTTGCGGGCCCTGGTGGAATGGATCAATGACAACCAGCTGACGCCGCACATCCTGGTCGACGCCGGCGTTCCCGGCGTGCAGGTTCCGCCTTCAGCCATCAAGGATGGCCGGGTGGTGCTCAACATCGCCGAACGCGCGGTGGTACGGCTGGTCATCGATAACGAGTCGGTGAGCTTCTCGGCGCGCTTCTCCGGCACCAGCTATCCGGTGCAGGTGCCGATCAGCGCCGTACTGGCGGTATATGCCCGCGAAACCGGGCAGGGCATGGCCCTGCCGGATGACATTCCCGGTGGCGAGCCGGCGCCGGCCAGTGATGAGCTGCTGCACGACGATGAGCAGACGCCGCCGGACGACACGCCGCCCGCTGGTCCGCCGCCGAAAGGCCGTCCGACGCTGCGCGTGGTCAAGTAATGGTGGGGCCGACCGTTGGTCGGCACACCTTCAGCCCCTACACATCCTCGGCCTCTTCGTTGTCCGCACGGATCTGGCTGATCCGTGCCGCGCCCGGGCCGGTAAATGAAACCAGCTGGTCGCCGCGCAGCACCATGCGGCCGACATGGCGATCGATGCCGTCGTAGGAATACTCGAACTTGAAGGTGCGTTCGAAGCCGAGGCGTCCGTCTTCCCCGCGCGACAAGCGCAGGCCCGTGGCGTGCACCGCCTGGTCCAGCCACTGCACATCGGCGGCACGGCAGGCGTTGCGGCCCAGCTCGATTGCACGTTCGGCGGCCGAACGCGCTGCGTTCCAGAAGAAGTAGACGATACCGCCGGCAATGAGCAGGAACAGCAGGGTGGGCATGGCATCAGCCGTCAGGTGTCGATCCGCCAAAGATGGCGACGAATGGCGACCGGATCAAGCGGCATCTGCTCAGCGATTGTTGCCAGGCTCCGTTGTCGGCTGCAGCGGCACCGGTGTCGGCGCAGCGGGTATCGCCGGCGGAAGCGGTGCGACCCGCGGCGCAGTGGCATTCAACTGCAGCAGCGCGGCCCAATCCTGCCGGTTGAAGCTGCATTCGTCCTCACGGCCCGGTGTGCAGGTCGGGTCGATGCCGGTGGTGTCGCGCTCGCGCGGCGGCGGCAGCTTGATCGTGCCGGTGCGATCCAGTTGCAGCAGGCGCATCGCCACGGTGTTCATGACATTGCCGCCCACCAGGTAGAGCGTCTGGTCGCCACCGAGGTTGGCTGCCACCACCACTTCGCAATGCGATTTCCAATGGCCGACCGAGCCGTTGCCCAGGGCCTGCACCAATCCGCTGTAACTGAGCGTGCTGCTGCGGTCGCGCAGGAAGCACAGCAGATCGCCCGGCGCAGGCTTGGCGGTGGCCGGGTCCACCAGGCGGTAGGGCACGCCGGAAGGGCCCGCCTGGTAGGCGGCGCGGATGTAGTCGATATGGCGTGGGGAAGTATTGAAGCCGGGTACGCCGGCACGCACCATCACCCAGGAAATGAAGGCCGCCGACCACGGATTGTCGATCAGGAAGGCGCGGCAATCGCTGTCGGTGTAACGCGTGCCCAGCGGCGCCAGGCAGCTGCTGGCGCCGGGCTGGCTGCCCAGCGCGTTGAGCGTGCCGCTTTCGCGCCAGTAGCTGGTGACCCGTTGCCAGGCGATCAGGCCGTTGTCGGCCAGATGATCGCCTTCGGCCTCGGTGACACTGAGGCTGGCGGCGCGGCCGTCGCGGTCGATGAAGGGGCGATACCAGAGCCGATGCTCGTTGCAGGCGGTGTTGCGGATGGCGACCGCCAATGGGCTCAGGCCGAAACGCGGTGGGACATCGCAGGCTTCGGCAGCGGCGGCCGAGAAAGGCGACGCGGCCAGCAGCAGGCAGGCAGGCAAGAGCATCCGGCGCATGCGCGGCTCCTGTGGGGGATGGCCGCAGCGTCGCAGCGCCGTTGTGAACGCCGGGTGTGAGAACGGTAGTGCCGGCCGTTGGCCGGCAACATCACGACCCGCGAATCCACCCTCAACCCGGTGGCGGACCCAGTTTCAACGACAGGTCGATTGCCTGCACGTGTTTGGTCAGGCCGCCGATGGAAATGCAGTCCACCCCATCTTCGGCGATCGAGCGCAGGCCGCCGAGGCCGACGCTGCCGGACACCTCCAGTGGAATGCGGCCTTCGGTGATGCGCACCGCTTCGCGCCGCAGTTCCGGGCTGAAGTCGTCCAGGAGGATGCGTTCACAGCCGGCTTCCAGCGCCTGCCGCAGCTGTTCCAGGTCCTCGACCTCGACCACCAGCGGCAGCTGTGGCCATTGCTGGCGGGCGGCCGACACAGCGGCAGCCAGTGAACCGGCCGCGCGGATGTGGTTCTCCTTCAGCATCACCGTGTCGTACAGGCCGAAGCGGTGGTTGTCGCCACCCCCGCACCGCACCGCGTATTTCTGCGCCAGGCGCAGGCCGGGCAGAGTCTTGCGGGTATCAAGGATGCGCGTGCCTGTACCTTCCACCGCAGCCACGTAGCGGGCCGTGGTGGTGGCCGTGCCGGACAGGGTCTGCAGGAAATTCAGCGAGGTGCGTTCGGCGCTGACCAGGCTGCGGCTGCGCCCATGCAGCAGGGCCAGCACGGTGCCGGCGCTGACGCTGTCGCCTTCGGCCACCCGCCACTCGATCTGTACGTCCGCATCGAGTGCGCGATGGGTGGCATCGAACCACGCACGGCCTGCGATCACCGCATCCTGCTTGCACAGCAGGTAGGCGCTGTCGGGCTGATCGGGCAGCAGGGCGGCGGTGACGTCACCGCTGCCCAGGTCCTCGGCCAACGCGCGGGCGACATCGGCCGCGACGACGGCTGGATCCGGCGTCGGCAGCGCGCTCATGCGGCCGGGAAGTCGGCGATCTGTGCGGTCGGGATGGCTTCTTCGGCCAGCAGCACCGGGATGCCGTCGTCGACGCGGAACACCTGCTTGCGGTCGCGGGTGACCAGGGCTTCGCGCAGCGGCTGCGCCAGCGGGTTGCCATCGGCGCGGTTGACGGAACCGGCGGCGATCGCCCGGTTGAGGGCTTCCAGGCCCTTGCCATCCAGCAGGGACAGGGGCTGGCGGGTGTCGGGCGATACCAGCAGGTCGAGCAGCTTGCGATCCATGGTTCTTCGTCTTGCGTGGAAGATGGCTAGAATACGTCTTTAAGGCAGGTGACGGCCAATGACCCCCAACCCGATCGCGCCGCTTGTCGGCATCGTCATGGGTTCCCGCTCCGACTGGGAAACCATGCAGCACGCCGCCCAGAAGCTTGAAGCTCTGGGTGTTCCGTTCGAAGTGAAGGTGGTGTCCGCGCATCGGACGCCGGATGTGTTGTTCAGTTATGCCGAGCAGGCCGGTTCGCGCGGGCTGCGCGCGATCATCGCCGGCGCCGGCGGTGCCGCGCATCTGCCGGGCATGATCGCGGCCAAGACCGCGGTGCCGGTGCTGGGCGTGCCGGTGCAGTCCAAGGCCCTCAACGGCATGGATTCGCTGCTGTCGATCGTGCAGATGCCGGCCGGCATCCCGGTCGCCACCTTCGCCATCGGCAATGCCGGTGCGTCCAATGCCGCACTGTTTGCCGCCGCGATGCTGGCCAGCGACCAGCCGGCCATCGGCCAGGCGCTGGACAGCTTCCGCGCGCGCCAGACCGAAGACGTGATGGCCCACGACGATCCGCGCCAATGAGCCTGACCGTCGGCATCCTCGGCGGCGGCCAGCTCGCCCGCATGATGGTCCTGGCCGGTGCGCCGCTGGGACTGCGCTTCGAACTGTATGATCCGGCGGCCGACGCCTGCAGTGGCCCGCTGGCACCGCTCACCGTCGGTGCCTTCGATGATCGCCAGGCACTGGCTGACTTCGCCGCCAAAGTCGATGTGATCACCTTCGATTTCGAGAACGTGCCGGCGGACAGCGCGCAATGGCTGGCCGACCGTGTGCCGGTCTACCCGCCGCCGTCGGCGCTGGCGGTGGCCCAGGACCGGTTGAGCGAGAAGACCCTGTTCCAGCAGCTGGGCATTCCGCTGCCGGCCTTCGCCGATATCCGCAGCCGCGATGAGCTGGCTGCCAGGGCCGCCGAATTCGGCCTGCCGTGCATCCTCAAGACCCGCCGCCTGGGCTACGACGGCAAGGGCCAGTTCCGCCTGCGCAGCGAAGCGGACATCGATGCGGCATGGCAGGCCCTGGGGGCGCAGGTCGAGCGCACCGGCCTGATCCTCGAGGGCTTTGTTGCCTTCCAGCGCGAAGTCAGCGTGGTGGCCGTGCGCGGCCGCGATGGCAGCTTCCAGGCTTGGCCGGTCACCGGCAACTGGCATGTCGACGGCGTGCTGTCGGCCAGCGTGGCACCGGCGGTGCTGTCCGCTGTCGAGCACGAAGCAGCGATCGGCTATGCCCGTCGTGTTGCCGAACACCTGCAGTACGTGGGTGTGTTCGCGCTGGAACTGTTCTGCCGCGACGGTGAACTGCTGGCCAACGAGATGGCGCCGCGCGTGCACAATTCCGGGCACTGGACCATCGAAGGCAGCGAAACCTCCCAGTTCGAGAACCACCTGCGTGCGGTGCTCGGCCTGCCGCTGGGCAGTACCCGCATGCTCGGCCATGCCTGCATGCTGAACTGGCTGGGGGCAATGCCCGACCCGACGCCGGTGCTGCAGCAGGCCAGTGGCCATTGGCACGATTACGGCAAGGAATCGCGTGACGGCCGCAAGGTGGGTCACGCCACCCTGCGTGATGATGATGCCGATGCACTGGCTGATGCGCTGGAGCAGGTAGGCCTGGAGCTCGACCGCCAGGCCCAGGTGGCCCCTGCGGTACACGCGCTGCGTAACGGCTGACCGAAGGCCTGCCGGCCGTCGGCCGGCAGGCGCCGCTGAACCCGGTAGTGCCGGCCGCTGGCCGGCGACGCCCACCAAGGTGGGCATCTACCAGAGCAACGCCCACCAAGGTGGGCATCTACCAGAGCAGGGCCCACCAAGGTGGGCATTTACCAGAGCGGGGCCGACCAGGATGGGCATCCACCACGGCCAGGCGTGATGCCGGTAGCGCCGGGCCATGCCCGGCGGATACGGATGCCCGTCGGTCTCAGCGCAGCTGGCTCTCGGCGAATTCCCAGTTCACCAGTTGCCAGAATGCTTCCAGATAGCGTGCACGATCATTCTGGTAGTCGGTGTAGTACGCGTGCTCCCAGACATCGCAGCAGAGCAGCGGCGTGCTGTCGCCGGTCAGCGGCGTACCCGCATTGCGGGTGGCCTGCAGGCCGAGCTGCCCGCCGGGGTGCTGCACCAGCCACACCCAGCCGGAGCCGAACAGGCCAAGCGCGGTTCGATTGAACTCTTCGCGCAGACGCTGGCCGTCGCCGAACTGGCGCTTGACCAGTTCGCCCAGGCGGCCCTGCGGCTCGCCACCGCCGCGCGGGCGCAGGCATTGCCAGTAGAAGCCGTGGTTCCACGCCTGGGCGGCGGCATCGAACAGCGCGCCCTGGGCGTGGCGGACAATGTCCTCCAGTGTGGCTTCTTCCCATTCGGTGCCGACAATGGCGGCATTGACCGCCTCGATGTAGGCGCGATGGTGGCGACCGTGATGCAGTTCCACGGTCTGTGCCGACAGGTGCGGCTGCAGGGACGAGGGCAGGTAGGGCAGGGCGGGCAGTTCGACGGGCATGGACAGGTTCGTGGCCAGGGGGCGGCGGCAGCCGGTACCATCGGCTTACAATGGGAGCTACCGTGGGCAGTCTAGCCGACCATCGCGGTTGGTTTGTCCGGCGAAGCAAGGAGTGAGGTGTGGCGGTAATGCAGCAAATCCAGGCCGAGGTGGATCGTTACCCGCTCGTGCTGTTCATGAAGGGCACCCCGCAATACCCCATGTGCGGCTACTCCAGCCGCGCCGTGCAGGCCTTGATGGCCGCAGGCGCCGTCGCACTGCGCACGGTCAATGTGCTGGAAGAGCCGGAGATCCGCGCCAATCTGCCGCGCTTCTCCAATCTGCCCACTTTCCCGCAGCTGTTCATCAACGGTGAGTTGATCGGCGGCTGCGACATCGTCATGGAACTGTTCGAAGCCGGCGAGCTCAAGCGCATCGTCGAAGAGGCTGCGCAGGGATGAGCGCCTGGCCATCGACGTCACCGGCAGACGGGGCGCTTGATGGCCGCCCATTGCAGGATCGCGTAGTGCTCGTTGTCGGCGCCGGTGGTGGGCTGGGGAGTGCCGCCGCCGTGGCTGCCGCCGAGGCGGGGGCGACCGTGGTCCTGCTGGGGCGCAAGCCACGAAGGCTGGACCGGGTCTACGCCCAGGTGCAGGCGGTTGGGCCGGAGCCCCTGTTGTACCCGTTGGACCTGGAAGGTGCCGGTCCCGACGACTATGCCGAACTGGCCCAGGCGGTTGCGCAGGAGCTGGGGCGCCTTGATGGCCTGCTGGTCTGCGCGGCCCACTTTCCCGGCCTGACCCCGTTCGAGCTGGCCGACCCGGCCAGCTTCGCCCGCGCCGTGCACGTCACCCTGACCGCTCCGGCCTGGCTGGCCCAGGCCTGCCTGCCGTTGCTGCGCCAGCGTGAAGACGCGGCGCTGGTATTCACCGTGGATGCCTCTGAGCGGGTGGGGCAGGCGTACTGGGGCGGCTACGGTGTCGCCCAGCACGGCCTGCGCGGGCTGATCGGCAGCCTGCATGACGAGCTGGCCCGCAGCCCGGTGCGGGTGAGTGGCCTGTATCCCGGCCCCTTGCGTACCGCCCTGCGTGCGCGGGCCTATTCGATCGACCAGGACCCGGCCGCATGCGGCCCCGAGGCCGCCGCTGCAGCGGCCGTGACCCTGTTGTCCGCTGCCGGACTGGCGTGGCGCGGGCAGGTGCTCGATGCGGGCAATCCGCCATCGACGAGTGAAGACGTTCGTAAAGCGGAATGAAGATTCCGTCACGATAGCGTTGCGATCCGGTGCCGTTTGTCGCACAACCGTCACATTGAAAGCGTAGCGTGTTAATCTAGTGTTAACCGTTGCGGCAGCTGCCGTTCACGGTAGGGAACCCCAGATAAATGTCCGAACAGCCGCCCGCAAGGCTGCTTGGATGCGCTTTTTTTCCGCCATCGCCAACTCGCATCGAGGCTACCGAACAATGACTCACCCATTCCGGATGTCCAAGCTCACCCTTGGTCTCGTGGCTGCGCTCGCCGCCGCTCCCGCCTTCGCCCAGAGCACCTCTGCCGGTGTCGGCGGCCAGGTCGTGTCCAATGCGGGCGCGCCTGTTGCTGGTGCTGAAGTCACCATCACCCACACCGAATCGGGCACCGTTTCGCGTGCGACCACCGATGCGTCGGGTCGTTACAACGCGCGCGGCCTGCGCGTGGGTGGTCCGTACACCATCACCATCACCAAGCCGGGTGAGGGCACCAAGACCGAAGAGGGCGTGTACCTCAACCTGAACCAGGTCAACACGGTCAACGCCAACCTGGCCGGCGATGTCGCCGCCACCAATCTGGATGCCGTCCAGGTCGTGGCTGCCGCAGTGGGCAGCGACCTGTTCAGCGCCTACAAGATGGGCACCGGCACCAACGTCAACCGCGAAACGCTGGAGTCGCTGCCGTCGGTGAACCGCAACATCCAGGATTACATCCGCCTCGATCCGCGCATCTCGCAGGTCAGCAAGGCCGACGGTGCGATCTCGGTCGGTGGCCAGAACACCCGTTACAACGCGATCCGCATCGATGGCATCGGTGCCGGCGATCCGTTCGGCCTGGAATCCAACAACCTGCCGACCGAGCGTCAGCCGGTGTCGATGGATGCGATCCAGGAAATCAACATCGACATCGCCAACTACGACACCACCATTGCCGGCGGTACGGGCGCGGTGATCAATGCGGTGACCAAGTCGGGTACCAACAACTTCGGCGGCACCGTGTATTACGCGTACCGCGACAAGGACATGGTCCGCAAGAACCTGGACGATGTCCGCTTCAACGGTTTTGATGACGAAAAGACCTACGGCATGACCTTCGGCGGCCCGATCGTCAAGGACAAGCTGTTCTTCTTCGCCAACTACGAAAAGATGGAGCGTTCGGCCCCGGGCGTCAGCCTGACCGATTCGCCGTATGGCAAGGGCACCATCACCGATGCCGACATCACCCGCGCGCAGCAGATCGCGACCGGTTACGGCTTCGACGCAGGTTCGCTCAACGCCCCGGCCAACAAGACCGAGGTCGAAGAGTACGCGCTGAAGATCGACTGGAACATCAACGAGAACCACCGTGCCGCGGTGCGTTACAACAAGCTCGAGCAGAATGTTGTCCGCTTCCCGCAGATCAGCAACAGCGCGGTTTCGCTGAGCACCTTCTGGTACCAGCAGCCGAAGACCTATGAATCCTGGATGGGCGAGCTGTTCAGCGACTGGTCCGAGAATTTCTCGACCGAGTTCAAGATCTCGCACAAGGAATACACCTCGGTCCGTACCACGCCGTCGAGCCTGCCGCAGATCCAGATCCGTGGTTTTGGCGCCAGCGGCAATGACTCGCTGTACTTCGGTACCGAGCAGAACTCGCACGTCAACGCGGTCGAGAGCAAGGAGCTGAGCGCCTTCGGTGCCGCCACCTGGTACGTCGGCGACCACACCGTCAAGTTCGGCTTCGACTACTCCGACAACGACCTGCTGAACTACTACGGTCGTAACGTCAACGGCGCGTATGTGTTCAACAACCTCAGCGATTTCGCTGCAGGTCGCGTCAACCAGTACGTTGTGCGTGCGCCGCGCGCCGGCGGCAGCTACGACGACATCCCGGCCAAGTACACGCTGAAGAACACCGGTCTGTTCATCCAGGACAGCTGGGCCATCAACAGCAACCTGACCGTGCAGGCCGGCGTCCGCGTCGACATGCCGGACTTCGGCACGCAGAAGCTGTACAACCCGCGCATCATGGAACTGTACGGCTACGACAACACCCAGCTGCCCGACAGCAAGCTGGTGCAGCCGCGCTTCGGCTTCAACTACACCTTCGACAGCGATCGTCCGACCCAGCTGCGCGGCGGCGTGGGCCTGTTCGGTGGCGCGGCCCCGAACGTGTGGCTGGCAGGTGCCTACCAGAACACCGGCCTGAACTACACCGAGTACACCGTTCGTAACCAGACCGGCATTTTCACCCCGAACACCAATCCGCCGTACATCCCGGCTGCGGGTGCCGGTGCTCGTCAGAACGTGGACATCGCTGCGCCTGACCTGAAGCTGCCGTCGGTGTGGAAGTCCAACATCGCCTTCGATCACGAGCTGCCGTGGTATGGCATCGTTGCGTCGGCTGAGTTCCTGTACACCAAGGTCAAGAGCGCGATCTACTTCGAGCGCCTGGACCTGTACAACGCTTCGGGCGTTGCAGCGACCCGCATCGGCCAGGATGGTCGCGAGCTGTACTGGAATGACGCAGGCTACGTGCCGTGTGCCGGCGCCAACTGCTCCATCCGTGAAGGCAGCAATGGTGCGGGCGGCAAGTTCAATCGTCCCTCTGACATGGGCGACGTGCTGCTCATGAAGAACACCGACAAGGGCAGCAGCCGCCAGTTCACCGCCGGTCTGAACAAGCCGCTGACCGAGAACTGGGGCTGGTCGCTGGCCTACACCTACACCGCCGCGAAGGAAGTCAGCCCGCTGACCAGCTCGCAGAACACCTCCAACTGGGGCAGCACCCTGATCGGTACCGCCAACGAGAACGTGGCCTATGATTCGCGCTACGCGATCAAGGACCGCGTGACCGGTTCGATCAACTGGAAGAAGGCGTTCTTCGGCAACTACAACACCACCGTGGGCCTGTTCTACGAAGGTCGTTCGGGTCGTCCGTTCAGCTACATCTACTACAACGACATGAACGGCGATGCCGCCGCCACCACTGGCGCCGGTTACTTCAACGACCTGTTCTACGTGCCGAATGGCCCGGGCGACGTCAAGTTCACCGGCGGTGCGGCGATGGAGAAGGCCTTCTTCGACTGGCTTGCCGCCAACCCGCAGCTGGAGAAGTACCGCGGCGAGATTGCTCCGGCAAACGCCTTCCGTACCAAGTGGGTGAACAGCTTCGACCTGCACATCGCCCAGGAATTCCCGGGCTTCGTGAAGGAGCACAAGGGTGAGCTGGCGCTGGACATCATGAATGTCGGCAACCTGCTCAACAAGAAGTGGGGCCGTATTGAAGATTACGGTTTCAACTCCACCTCCCGCGTGGCCAGCTACGCGGGTATCGATCCGGCAACCGGCAAGTACATCTACAACTTCACCGGCGCCACCGATACCCCGACCATCCAGGAAAACAACAACGACAAGGGCAACACCGGTGTGTCGCGCTGGTCGATGCAGCTGACCCTGAAGTACAAGTTCTGATCCGTCAGAGCCTGATGCAGTAAAGGGAAACGGCCGGGGAAACCCGGCCGTTTCCCGTTCAGGCGAAAGTCCTTGCGGGAGGTTGTGCATCGGCGTAGCATCCAGACACGTGCGCGGCGCAGATGCCGCCGAAGCGGTCCCGGAGCGGCGAACGCGGGACGCACCTATCCAACGGTCGGGCTTCCCGGCCGTTTTGCTTTTTAAGGGGGCGGCAGTACAGTCGGACACCTTAAAGGAAGCAGAAAAGTGGATATGACAACGAATGAAAAGGCAGCGCGGACGCTGCCGGTGCAGGACGCGCGGATCTACCCGCGTGGTGGCCTGGATGTGCTGTCGCGGGCCGAGGTTGCGCGCCTGCGCGACGCCTCCAGTGGTGGCATGCACGAGCTGCTGCGCCGCTGCGCGCTGGCCGTGCTGACCAGTGGCAGTGCGTCCGATGATCCGCGCGCCGCGCGCGATCTTTACCCCGATTTTGATATCCAGGTCGCACAGCAGGATCGCGGCGTGCGCATCGACCTGGCCAATGCGCCGGCGATGGCGTTCGTCGATGGCGAGATCATCCGCGGCGTGGCCGAGCTGCTGTTCGCGGTGGTCCGTGACTTGGCGTACATGGCCATCGAGATGGGCCCGGCCTACGCGGCCGAGCTGGAGTCGTCCGAGGGCATCACCAATGCGGTGTTCGGGCTGCTGCGCAACGCACGCATCCTCAACCCGGGTGACCCGAACCTGGTGGTCTGCTGGGGCGGCCACTCGATTTCGCGCGACGAGTACCTGTATACCAAGCAGGTCGGTTACGAGCTGGGCCTGCGTGGCCTGGACATCTGCACCGGCTGTGGCCCGGGCGCGATGAAGGGCCCGATGAAGGGCGCCACCATCGCCCACGCCAAGCAGCGCCGGACCGTGACGCGCTACATAGGCCTGACTGAGCCGGGCATCATCGCCGCCGAGTCGCCGAACCCGATCGTCAACCACCTGGTGATCATGCCGGACATCGAGAAGCGCCTTGAGGCCTTCGTCCGCATCGGCCACGGCATCATCGTGTTCGCCGGTGGCGTGGGTACCGCCGAAGAGATCCTGTACCTGCTCGGCATCCTGCTGCGCGAGGAGAACAAGGACCTGCCGTTCCCGCTGATCCTGACCGGCCCGACCGTCGCTGCGCCGTACTTCGAGCAGATCGACCGTTTCATCCGCCTGACCCTGGGCGACGCCGCGGCCGAGCGCTACGAAATCGTCATCGGTGACCCGGTGGCGGTGGCCAAGAAGATGTCGGCCGGCATCAAGCGCGTGCGTGAGCATCGCCTGGCGCAGAAGGATTCGTTCTTCTTCAACTGGTCCATCGAGATTCCGTGGGAATACCAGCAGCCGTTCGTGCCGACCCACGAGGCGATGGCGGCGCTGGACCTGCACCACGGGCGTGCGCCGCACGCGCTGGCAGCCGACCTGCGCCGGGCCTTCTCGGGCATCGTCGCCGGCAACGTGAAGGAAGACGGCATGCGCCGCATCGAGGAGTTCGGGCCGTTCCAGATCCATGGCGACCCCGACATGATGCAGGCCCTGGACGCGCTGCTGCGTGCCTTCGTCGAGCAGCGCCGGATGAAGATCTCTGGCGAATACCAGCCCTGCTACCAGGTACTGGCATAAGCGAGGCGAGGGTGGCTGGACGGCGCGGCGGGGACCGCGCCGGACCGGTGGGGGAGGGCGGGATGTCAAGGGTTTGACGCCCGTCGCCCGGATCTGACCGTTCATCCTGCCGCCGCTTGCCGGCGGCAGGCCGGTGCGCCATCGTGGCCACCAACACGCTGGGGAGCGTCC
Source organism: Stenotrophomonas sp. 1337 (assembly GCF_031455455.1). Lineage (NCBI taxonomy): Bacteria > Pseudomonadati > Pseudomonadota > Gammaproteobacteria > Lysobacterales > Lysobacteraceae > Stenotrophomonas > Stenotrophomonas sp. 1337. The sequence goes on from NZ_JAVDSR010000006.1 coordinate 184,633, forward strand.
AATGTCTTTGCGCCGGCAAAACGGCTTCACGCTGATTGAGTTGATGGTCACCCTGACCGTCTTCGTGATCCTGGCGTCGATCGCCTATCCGAGCTTCCGCAGCATGATTCGTTCGAACCGGCTGGCAACTGCCAACAACGAAGTGATCGCGTTGACCAACCTCGCGCGCAGCGAGGCCATCCGCAACAACCGTGGTGGTGGCCTCTGTGGCAGTACCGATGGCCAGGCGTGTGACGGTGAATGGTCCAAGGGGCTGCTGGCCTGGTCCGATCTCGACGCTGATGGCGTGCTGGGCAGCAATGACAGCGTGCTGCGCTTCTCCCTGGGCAACCCGCAATTGAGCGTGGTTGGTCCCCCGGGAGCGACCATCGCCTTTGATGGCCGTGGCCGTCGCAAGGCCGCGGACGATCAGACGGTGGTGCTGTCCCCGGCGTCCTGCAAGGCCGGCGAACAGCGCAGCACATTGACGATCAACAAGTCCGGCCAGGTCCGGGTGACCAAGGGAACCTGCTCATGAATCGCCGCAACCTTGCCTCTCCGCGTTCGTCCCAGGGTGGCTTCAGCCTGATCGAAGTGATGGTGGCGTTGTTGATCCTTGCGTTCGGGCTGCTCGGCTTTGCCTTGCTGCAGACCACGAGCGTGCGCTTCGTACAGAGTGCCAATTACCGGACCCAGGCGACCAACCTGGCCAACGACCTGATCGAACTGATGCGCGCCCAGCGCACCGATACGCTTGCCGGCGGGGCCTACTCTTCGGCCTCGTTCGCTGCCGGAGCGGTGACGGCCAATGGTGCTTGTGCCTGGCCGACCGGCGCGGCGGTGACGCCGAAGACCAACGTGGCACGCTGGCAATGTGAGGTTGTGAAGACACTCGGTGAAAAGGCCAGCGCAGAGGTCCAGTTTACCCAGAGCACCGGCCGGGTCAGCGTGGCCATTACCTGGGGTGATCAGCGTTGGGATCCGAAGGAGCCCGACAGCCTCACCACCTTCGGCCTGACCACTTTCCTGTGAGCGCGTCCATGAGTCCGTCTTCACGAGCCCGCGGCCTGTCGCTGATCGAACTGATGATCGCCATGGTCATCGGTCTGGTCCTTCTGCTGGGCATCACGCAGATCTTCATCGCGTCCCGCGCGGCTTCACGCCTGTCCGAGGGGGCTGCCCGGACCCAGGAGAATGCACGTTTCGCATTGGACTTCCTGCAGCGTGACCTGCGCATGGCGGGTCACTTTGGCTGCGTGAACGACCAGGCGCATGTGATCAAGAACACCGGCGATGTCCGCTACAACCTTGGTATCGCCGCTGGCAGTGGAGATCCGCTGGATTTCTCGGTGCCGGTGCAGGGGTATGAGGCCGCAGGCACCGCCCCGACCAATACACTGACCCTGGGGCGCACGTGGAGTGCGGCGATATCCGTGCCCAAGAGCATCATCAACCTGAAGCCGGCGCCACTGCCCGGCAGTGATGTGCTTGTGCTCCGCCTGTTGAGCCCGGAAGGGGCGGTTGTGACAGGCGTCGGTGTGGATGGCACTACAACCACAGTGACGGTGTCCAGTGAAGGGATGGCGCGCCTGAAGGCGGGTGCTGCCGGCACTCCGACCGTGTTCGCGCTGGCCGATTGCACCCGCGCCGATGTGTTCCCGGCCACCATCAGTGGATCCACCGTCAAGATCGAGAAACTGGATCTGACCGGCTATTCGGTCAACAACGCGATGACGATGCTGTATCGCGCCGATGGCCTGGTGTATTACATCGCGAGCAACGGCAACAATGAGCCTGCCCTGTACCGCGCCCGCGCCAACGGAGCCGGTGGCTACGGTGACGGTGAGGAGCTGGTGGAGGGCATCGAGAGCATGCAGCTCCTGTACGGCCTTGACGCAACGCCGGATATTTCGCTTTCCACCCCGCCCAGTGGCCGCATCGTCGACCAGCGTGTTGCCAATGCCGTCAGCACCGCGACGGATGCGACCGCTGTTGGCGCATGGCGCCGCGTCGGCATGGTGCAGGTGGGGCTGCTTGCGCGCAGCCCGCAGCGGGCGTCGGCGCAGGCTCCGGGTTCGGCAGCCACCTACCTGGGGGTGCTTGGTGTGACCATCGCGCCGGGCGATCCTTATGACCAGCGCCACCGTGGCGCCTATGAAGTTTCCGTTGCGTTGCGCAACCGCCTGTTCGGGAATTGACGACCATGCGCTCCATCAAGATGTCTTCGCGCCGCACCTTCTCTGCCCCTGTCCGGCAGCGTGGTGCCGTGCTCTACGTCGCGCTGATGCTGCTGATCATGCTGGCGCTGCTGGGCGTGATAGGCATGCAGGTAGCCGGCATGCAGGAGCGCATGGCATCGGGCTACCGTGCCGGCAACGTAGCCTTCCAGAGTGCCGAGGGCGCCGCCCGCAGTGCCGAGAATGCCGTGGAGAAGATTGCCAATCGCCAGTCGCCGGGTGACAGCCCGACGGTTACCTCGGCCGACATCGATCAACGCTGCGACGATGGCTTCGATCCATCGGACTGGGTCGCCAAGACCAAGCTGGGCAGCAAGCCGGCAGTGAAGGTCCGGCAGATCCAGGGCTGCATCCAGGGAGAAGGGGCGCTGGACATGGGCAAGCCGTTGGAGGCCGCAACACCGGTCTACCAGATCACGACGTACGCCGGCGACACGGCCACCGACGCGACATCGCGCTCGGCGGTCGACACCGTATTCAAGCTGTGAGGGTGGGGAACCCATGAACACGCGAAATCGCAGGATCCTGGCGGGCGTAGGCCTTGCCGTTGTCGCCGCTGGCGGCTACCTGGTGCATACCCTGATGGCCGCGCAGGCGCAGGGTGTGTTGGCGCAGGAGCCCTTGAACGTGCAGGTGCAGACACCGCCTGCGTTCATCATGGCCGTGGATGACTCGAATTCGATGACCTTCGAGCGCATGTTCCCGGGCGGTGACGGGCGGTTGATCTTCAGCACGTCGACTGGCAGCTTCTTCAACAACAATGGCAGCTTCTACAGCGTTGGGCAGGACTGCAACTCCGGTTCAGTCGATTGCTATCTTTACCTTTACGCGCACAACAACTACAACGAGCGCTATTCGTATGGTCGTGCGATCCCGCCGCTGGATATCTTCGGCTTCGCCCGCTCGCACGTCTACAACGCCAGCTACTACAACCCGTCAGTCAGCTACAAGCCGTGGCTGAGGGCCGATGGAACCCGCTGGAACCCCGCCAGTACCACGGCGGCGCGTGTCGACCCGCGCTCCGGATTTGCGGGGTATGACATCACGTACAACATGACCAGTGTCCGTTCAAGCAGCGGTGAGGGATTCCAGTTCGTCGACGGGATGAAGATTCCCGATCTCACGGGAACCGACAATGCGTATTACCGCAACAACGCCTGGCGCACCGCTTCGCGTGACATCGGCTCTGCGGTGCAATATGGCGTGCAGTACTTCCCGGCGACCTTCTACCTGCCGGAGAATTCCCCGGCGCCGTACGGATACAAGTCGGACGATGCGAATCGACCGGTGATCCAGGGGGCCTGTGGGCCCAAGTGCAATCTGCGCCGCTATCAGATCAAGAAGGACAACTACAGCATCGATGGTGCCTACGATACTGCGGTGCAGAACTTCGCCAATTGGTTCCAGTATCACCGCAGCCGCACGCTGGCCATTGTCGGTGCGTCCACCGAGGCGTTGTACGGCGTCGACAACATGCGGGTGGGTTACTTCACGATCAATGACCTGAAGAACGTGAAGATGCATGATCTGGTGACCAACCGCGCCGATCTCTATCAGCAGATCTACGGATTGAAGCCGATCAGCGGCACGCCCAACCGTCGTGCTGTGGAGTATCTGGCCGAACAGTTCCGCCGTACCGATGACGGCGCGCCCGTCATCCGCGCCTGCCAGCGCAATGGCGGCATGTTGTTCACGGATGGCTACACGAATTCCAAGAACTATCCGAATGGCTCGTTCGCCAACGCGGACGCGGTCAATACCGTGAATCTGCCGACACTGCCCTTCGCCGACAATTACAGCAATACGATGGCCGACATCACTGCGGCCTATTACTCGGGCAGCAAGACGCCGCTTCGTTCCGATACCGGCTTCCCCAAGGGGCAGGTGCCGGTGGACGAGCGCTGCGGCACGTTGTCCCAAGGCAGCGCGGAGTGGAAGCGACTGGACTGCCAGGCCGATCTGCACATGAATTTCTACGGTGTCACGCTTGGTGCTCAGGGGCGGATTTACGGCGTGAATGCTGCCGCCACGGCGGATCCGTACAAGAATCCGCCGAACTGGAACGGCAGCCCTGATCCGTCGACGGTGGACGATGGAACGGTCATCGATGAGATCTGGCACGCCGCACTCAACAGCCGTGGTGAATTCATCAATGCGCAGACGCCTGCCGATGTAACCGAGGCGATGCGACGTGTGTTGGCCTCGATTTCCGGCGGCAAGTCGTCGTCGGGAACCATTGGCATGACCGGCGCCCGCATTGGCGCAGGTTCGCTGTCGGTGACGCCAAGCTATGACATCCGCAATGGTGCGACCGATTGGTCGAGCAAGCTGAAGGCGTCGACCGTGAAGATCAACAGTGACCAGGTCGCTGTGTTCAGCGAGGCCTGGGAGGCGTCAACGAAACTCGCTTCAACGGGTCGCCGCATCGTGGCCAACAAAGCGGGTACGCTGGTTGACTTCGGTTCGGCCGACATCAGCCTGGCCGATCTGTGCAGCAAGCCGGATGGCAAGTACGCAGAGATGCTGGTGTGCTCTACTGACAAGCTGAAGTCCATTGATGCTGATATCGACACGGCCATCCGCTATCTGAAAGCGGATACGACGATGGAAAAGCGCAGCGGCGGCAAGTACCGCGACCGCACCACGCCGCTGGGCGATATCGTCAATTCGGCGCCGGTGGTCAGTTCGCCTACCGATGACTACGGCTATCGCCAGCTCGGCGAAGATTATGCCGTCAGCTATGCCAAGTACCTGGACACCAAGGCGAAGAGTGGTCGTTACACGGTGTACGTCGGTGCCAATGACGGCATGCTGCATGCCTTCGATGGTGGCATGGGGGCATCGGGTGAGATGGACAGTACGGGAGGGACCGAGCGCTTTGCGTACATTCCCTCAACCTCGCTGGGCCATATGGCCAACCTGCTGTTCCCGTACAAACCGGATACCGCTGATCAGACCTTCCGCCATCGCTATTTCGTCGACGGTGCAATCACCATCTCGGACATGCTCGTCGGCAGCACATGGCAGACGGGACTGGTCGGTACGGCTGGCGCTGGTGGTCGTTCGGTATTTGCGCTGGACGTGAGTGACCCGGCAGCGTTTACCACGCGTCAAGCGCTCTGGGAGATCAGCGATCTGAACATGTCGTTGGCCGAGGGCGTGCGCAACAACATCGGCTTCGTGCTGGGCAAGCCGGTGATCGTGCCGGTGAAGGAAGGCAAGACGGTTGCATGGAAGGCGATCTTCGGCAACGGCTATAACAGTGCCAGCCGCAAGGCCGTACTGTTCGTCGTGGATATGGCGTCTGGCGCCACGCGGATGATCGAGGCGGTAGAGAGCAATGCCTCGGGAGCCAATATCTCCGGAGACAATGGGTTGGGCAACGTGGTGGTGGTGGATCGCTGGCGTGGCGACAGCCAGGACCTGCGCGGTCGCGATGGTCTTGCCGATACCGTCTACGCCGCCGATCAACGTGGCGCCATCTGGAAATTCGACCTCACCGATAGCTCCGACACGGCGCTGACCGTTCCCGTATTCACCACCCAGGTCAGCCAGGACAGCAGCGCGCGGAACTTCCGCCAGCCGATCACGGGTGGCATGACCGCTGCGACCGGTCCATCGGGTGGTGTGATGCTGTATTTCGGTACGGGCAGCTTCTCGTTCTACAGTGACAAGGACGACACCTCGCGACAGGCGTTGTATGCGGTCAATGACATTGGCGGGAAGAGGGTCACATCGACCTTGACCTCGGCCAATCTGGCGCCCTATACCGCGGATGCTCCGGCGACGGGCGCCGAGGCGCGCAGGATTGTGGCAGGGACTGCGCCGGCCAATGCGCGAGGGTGGATGATCAACCTGCCTGCGAGCAACGGTGAACGGTTCGTTGGTAATCCACTGCTGGTCAGCGGCATCATGTTCATGCCGACCTATGTCCCCAATCTGGAAACCGTTGGCTGTTCGACGAGTGGTTCGAACTGGCTGTTTGGTCTTTCCTCGCTGACCGGTGCGCCTGCCCTGGAGAATGTCCGGACCGGTTCACCCACGGGTGTCAAGCCGGCGTCGGGTACAGCGGGCCTGTCGTTGAAGACCGAGGGAACCGCGCCGGTCAAGGACGTATCCCTGTCGGTCATACCGCGTCTGGGTAGTGGCAAGGAAGGTCCGCCCGGGGGCAGCTCTTGCTGGATGGTGGTAGGCGCCGCCGGCAGCCAGTCGCTGTATCTGCCTTATCCCTGCGGTCGCCAGTCCTGGCGGCAGCTCCAGTGACCCCTGTGCGAGGATCCACATCCATGCAGTCTTTCCGTGCGCCTCATCGCTCAGCGGGCTTTACGTTGATCGAATTGATGATCGTGGTGATCGTCATCGGCATCCTGGCGGCCATCGCCATTCCTTCGTACCAGCAGTACGTACTTCGATCACACCGTGCAGTAGCCAAAGCGGACCTGGCCGAGTACGCGCAACGTGCGGAGCGCTATCACTCCAGCAACAATTCCTACTCGGGCTACACCCTGCCCAGCAAGGTCTCGCCACGCGAGGGCGGGGCGACGCGATACGACCTGAGTTACAAGGGCGATGGTTCCACGTTCACGATCACGGCGTCTCCTTCGGGTACGCAGGTCAAGGACAGCTGCGGCAAGCTGACCCTCGACCAGGCCAACCGGAAGACCTCGGAAGGAGCGGTTTCCGATTGTTGGTAGTGGGTGTTGATCTTCCAGGATTCGACCAGTACAATGCGCCTCCCCGCCCGAATAGCTCAGCCGGTTAGAGCACTTGACTGTTAATCAGGGGGTCGTTGGTTCGAGTCCAACTTCGGGCGCCAGATACTGCAGAAGCCGCGAGAAATCGCGGCTTTTTGCTTTTCTTTGCTCTGTTCAGCACGGCAGATCGCGGTTGCTGCGTTCACTGCGGGTACGCCCGCCATTGTTGACCACCAGCTTGCCGTGCAGGTGTCTGCCAGCGCAGATGCGCAGGGTCAGATTGGCGCCGGGGCTTCGCCCATCCGCCTGGAAAAACAGGAGCGGCCGTCCGCTGCTGGCGTGTGCCAGGATCGAGACATCGTCGCGGCCACGGTGATGGGCCAGGATGGCTTCCGGCGTTGCTGGTGGGCCCCGCCGCAGGCCACTGCGATAGATGATCCAGCCGGCACTCCAGTCGTCCGTGCACTGATGCCCGTCTTCGCTGGCGCACACGCCGATCAGTTCACGCCGGATCAGCGCTTGGCTGCGCGCGCTGGAGAGACTGGCATGCAGCGTCAGCTGCAGTGCGTCGGCGCGGTGGCGCAGCAGTGTTGACTGCAACGTCGGCCATCCTGCCGCCAGCAATACCGAAAGGACGGCAATAATCGTCACCAGTTCAATCAGTTGCATGCCAAGGGCGGGGCCGGGGACAGGGGGGCGTTTCAAGGGCGCGGTCATGGAGCGAGCGTCGCCCCTTTCAATGGGGGTCGCCATCGGGCATCCCCCTGCCGGTCTCCCCGGCTTCCCCTCAGCCGACCGTCACCGGACGCCCCCTATACTTACCTTCCCCGAGACCTGGCAACACCATGAGCGACAGTTTTCAACTTGTCTCGCCGTATTCGCCGGCGGGAGACCAGCCCGATGCCATCGCCAAGCTGACCAGCAATTTCGAGGCCGGCGTCGCCAAGCAGACCCTGCTGGGCGTCACCGGCTCGGGCAAGACCTACACCATCGCCAACGTCATCCAGCAGGTACAGAAGCCGACGCTGATCATGGCGCCGAACAAGACCCTGGCAGCGCAGCTGTACGGTGAGTTCAAGGCGTTCTTCCCGCACAACGCGGTGGAGTACTTCGTCAGCTATTACGATTACTACCAGCCGGAAGCCTACGTGCCGTCGTCGGACACCTTCATCGAGAAGGACAGTTCGATCAACGAGCACATCGAACAGATGCGGCTGGCGGCGACCAAGACCCTGCTGTCACGGCCGGATGCGATCGTGGTGGCGACCGTGTCGGCCATCTACGGCCTGGGTGCGCCGGAAGACTACCTGTCGCTGCGCCTGATCCTGTCCAAGGGCGAGCGCATCGACCAGCGCGACCTGATCAATCACCTGACCCAGCTGCAGTACACGCGCAACGAATACGAGCTGCAGCGCGGTACCTTCCGCGTGCGCGGTGAAGTGATCGACGTCTTCCCGGCGGAGTCGGACAGTGAGGCCCTGCGCATCGAACTGTTCGATGGCGAGGTGGAAAAGATCACGATGTTCGATCCGCTCACCGGCGAGACCATGCGCAACCTCATGCGCTTCACCGTGTACCCGAAGACCCACTACGCGACCACGCGTGAACGGGTGCTGGCGGCGGTGGAGACCATCAAGGTCGAGCTGAAGGAGCGGTTGGAGCAGCTGTACGCGCAGAACAAGCTGGTCGAGGCGCAGCGCCTGGCCCAGCGCACCCAGTTCGACCTCGAAATGATGGCCGAAGTCGGTTTCTGCAACGGCATCGAGAACTACTCGCGGCATTTGACCGGCAAGAACGCGGGCGAGCCGCCGCCGACCCTGTTCGATTACCTGCCGGCTGATGCGCTGCTGGTGATCGACGAATCGCACGTGACCATTCCGCAGATCGGTGCCATGTTCAAGGGTGACCGGTCGCGCAAGGAAACCCTGGTCGAGTTCGGCTTCCGCCTGCCGTCGGCGCTGGACAACCGTCCGCTGCGCTTCGAGGAGTGGGAGGCGCGCTGCCCGCGCAGCATCTATGTGTCGGCGACACCGGGTCCGTATGAATTCCGCGAGGCCGGAGAGGACATGGCCGAGCTGGTCGTGCGCCCGACCGGCCTGATCGACCCCGTGGTGGAGATCCGCCCGGTCGGCACCCAGGTCGATGACCTGATGAGCGAGGCCAACGAGCGGATCAAGGCCGGTGACCGCGTGCTGGTCACCACCCTGACCAAGCGCATGGCCGAAAACCTCACCGAGTACCTGACCGAGCACGGCATCCGCGTGCGCTACCTGCACTCGGACATCGATACCGTTGAACGCGTGGAGATCATCCGTGACCTGCGTCTGGGCAAGTTCGATGTGCTGGTCGGCATCAACCTGCTGCGCGAGGGGCTGGACATGCCCGAGGTCTCGCTGGTGGCGATCCTGGATGCGGACAAGGAGGGCTTCCTGCGCTCGACCGGCTCGTTGATCCAGACCATCGGCCGTGCGGCGCGCAACGTGCGCGGCAAGGCGATCCTGTATGCGGACAAGATCACCCGTTCGATGCAGGCAGCGATCGATGAGACCGACCGCCGCCGCACCAAGCAGGTCGAGTACAACCTGGAGCACGGCATCACTCCGCGCTCCGTGGCGCGGCCGATCGTCGACGTGCTGGAGGGCGCACGCTCGGACGCCGCCGAGAAGGAGTCCCGCAAGGGCAAGGGCAAAGGCCGTTCCGGGGTGGCAGAGGACACGGTCGACTACCGTTCGCTCAGTCCGGCGCAGCTGGCCGCTCGCCTCAAGGCCCTGGAGCAGCGGATGTACCAGCATGCCAAGGACCTGGAATTCGAGGATGCCGCCCGGGTGCGCGACCAGATCAGGCAGCTGAAGGAAGCCAGCCTGGGCTGAACGCGGTAATGCGGCTTTTCTTCACAAAAGTATTGCGCTTGCCGGTCGTCGTCCGTAATATACGCGGCCTGCACCGACGCAATCGCGGCGCTGCAGAAGCAACAAACGGGCGGTTAGCTCAGCGGTAGAGCACTACCTTGACATGGTAGGGGTCACAGGTTCGAACCCTGTACCGCCCACCACGAAGTCCCCCAGGGGGCTGTCGTGAGCATGAAAAGCCCGGCCCTGGCGCCGGGTTTTTACGTAGAAGCACCAGCCTGCGGGCTGCACGGAATATTTGGGCGGTTAGCTCAGCGGTAGAGCACTACCTTGACATGGTAGGGGTCACAGGTTCGAACCCTGTACCGCCCACCACCGGTTCCCGGCATGGCCGGAGCAGCGGTGGAAACGATGAAAGCCGGCCCTGGGCCGGTTTTTTTGTGCCTGCGATCCGCGCTCGTTCCAGCCTGGCCGGCTGCTGCCAGCGTCAACCGCGTTGCTCGACACTGGCGCTGCGCTGCAGCTGCCAATGACCATTCACACGCTGCCACAGTTGCAGCATTCCCCGGGCGTGCGATTGCCCGCGCTGTTTACCGTCGGCATCACCGTGCACGCGAGCGTGGGCCACCTGCAGTACGCGATCCGCACTCAGGCGCAGGATCTGCACGCTCTGGCTGTCCGTCTGGCCGTAGCTGGCAGGCGCGCGGGCGGCACGTTGGGCGTCGGCCTGCAGGATCTGCATCCGCAGCGAATCGCTTCCGGTACCGCCGTCGCGGTTGCACAGACCGGCCATCAACAGCAGCAGGGCAAGCATCGGCATGGCACGGTGCTCCGGAGAAGGGAGCCCAGCGTTGCACTGTGGCCTGCGCTGTGAAATCGGCATGCGACGAAGACCGGAAAAGCGCGTGCCAAGCGCCGTCTGCAAGGATGAATCCGGGCCGCAGAAAAAAGGGCCGCCCAATCGGACGGCCCGGTGCAACGCCCAGTGCAGACGGGGCGCCTCATCCATGCAGGAACTGTGGCCGGGAAGCCGAAGTCAGGTCCTGCGCTGGATGGGGTGGATCAGGGAACCTGGCAGCAGACGCGTCCGCCGCTCCAGCGGCCGTTGCCGCCGTAAGGACAGCCCGGCGTGTACTCACAGCCCGGTGCGAACCCGGCCTTGGCCGGGGTGGTCGCGAAGGCCTGCGCGGCACCGAATGACATGGCGGCCACCACGACGAGGCCGGCAATGGACGAGAACAGCTTCTTCTTTCCGATCATCTGTATCTCCTTTGCAGAGCTTCGAGGCGGGTTACATGGGGTCGCAGCAGACCAGCAGGCCGTGGGAGCCTGCGTTGCCATAGGGGCAGCTCGGATGTTCCTTGCAGCCCGGCGCGAAGCCGGTCTTCACCGGAGTGGCGAAGGCCTGCGCGGCGCCGAATGACATGGCGGCCACGACGACGATGCCGGCAATGGACGAGAACAGCTTCTTCTTTCCGATCATGTGTATCTCCTTGGAATGGCGATGGAACATGAAGTCACCGCGTGCGGGGCGGTGTCGAAGCGGGATCAGTTGGCGACGCAGCAGATGCGCGTGCCGCCGGCGCGGCCATTGCCGCCGAACATGCATCCGGGGGTATCCACGCAACCCGGTGCAAAGCCGGTCTTCACCGGTGTGGCGAAGGCCTGTGCGGCCCCGAATGACATTGCAGCAACGATGACGATACCGGCGACGGACGAGAACAGCGTTTTCTTCCCGATCATGTGTATCTCCTTCAGTTGGTGTGGCTTCCCGGATTCATTGCGTTGGCGACGGCCTGCACCGTCCCGGTGTCGAGCTGGCCGACATGCTTGTAGGCGATGCTGCCATCTGCGGCCAGCACCATCAGCATCGGTGTCAGCGTGGCGCGGTAGCGCTTGGAGACTTCGCCCTGATCGTCGACGGCGATCGGAAACGCCAGCGCGTGCTTGCCTGCGTAGTCGGCAAGCTGGTCGTACGGTGGCAGGCCCACGCCCACCAGCTCGGCACTGCCTCGCGCAGCCGCGATCTGCTGCAGTTGTGGCACCGAGGCCAGGCAGTAACGGCAGGCGGTAGAGAAGAAGTAGAGGATCTGCGGCACGCCGCGCGCGCCACCGATATCGACATGGGTCTGCTGCGTCGTCCGCAGGGTCAACAGTTCAGGCCGGGTGCCGGTGGCAAGACCATGCGCGTCCAGCTGCGTCTGCTGCAGCTGCGCCGCCATCTGTTCGTTGACCTGCCGCAACTGGCGGTTCTGCCAGGAGAGCATGATGACCAGTGCGGCCAGCAGCAGGGCGACTACGGGAAACAGTGCACGCTTGAGCATCGATCATCCTTGAACGCCGCGTTGCATCGACCATACCGGAAACAGCAACAGGAATGTCAAGCTTTTGTATCATCGGTGACGCAGTTCCCAAACCTCAGGACGCCACCATGAGTGACCATGCTCCCGTTTCCCGGCCTAACCCGATCATCGAACTGCTGTTCGGCGGCAACATGCTGGAAGGCACCTTCAAGGCCGTGATCTGGGTCGCACTGCTGTCTGCGGTGCTGGCCTGGACGACCTTCCGCTGACGGGACGCTCAGGCCGCAGTGAAGGCCTGGCGCAGGCTGCGCAGCGTCGCCTGGCGATATTCGGCCGCACACGGCTCGCCCATTTCCAGCTCCTGCAGGCGCAGGCCGACCAGGGTCATCGACAGTGCGTATCCGCGCGCAGCATCGGCAGCGCGTGACAGGCCAAGTGCACGTCGGGTCAACGCGTCCACATGATCCATGTCCGGCAGCAGGCCCAGGTAGGCGCGCTCGGCGCTATCCAGATCCGGCGCGCGCAGGATCGCGTTGGCATCGGCGGTGGGGGTGACAGCGGCCATGCGGGATCCTTGTTGTCCGTGGGGCGGATGCAGGTTCGGTCAGAACGCGCGCATCAGCGAGATGAAAGCGGAGGTCTGGCTGCTGCGCCGTGCCATCGGGCTGTCTTCGACGGCATCACCGAACCACTGGTTGGCGACGACGCCAGTTGCGCGCCATTTCGTACCCAGGGGCGTGCTGACCGCGATCTGCAGGCTCGGCGAGGTGGCACTGCCGGGCTTGTAGGCCGCCAGCCCGGAGCGCAGTGCTTCCTCGTCGCTGATGCCGTAGTAGTAGTCGAGCAGGCGGGCGCTGGAGTGCACCACGCCCACGCGCGGCACCCAGGTGAAGCGGCCGGCCTGGATCGGATAGCTGTAATGCAGGCTGGATTCAACACCGCCGCCGTGCCCGCTTACTTCGCGCTTCACGCTGGCCGCCACCGCGCCCCAGTCGGCGCTGTAGTCGGCGTTGATGCCGACCATCGCCGACATCTGCCGGCTGTGCAGGCGGCGCAGCTGCGGATCGTTCACGTCGTCGGTCTTGAAGCGCAACGTGTAGGGCGTCGCCACCGCCGACAGGCGCAGGCCGTCGGCCTTGTAGAGGTTCATGCCAAGCGAACCGGGGCTGGCGAAGAAGCGCTTGCCCTGCCAGGACAGCGCCGGCAGCACCAGCGGCTTGTCGTCATAGTGCGCGTAGGCGCCAGTGGTCGCGCCGAAGGTGATGCCGGCCTGTACCCCCGGAGCCTGTTCCTGCGCGGAGGCCAGCAGCGGCGTGGAGAGAGCGACGGTGCACAGCAGGGGGCGCAGCAGGGTGGGGGACAGTGAGGTCATCGATGTAGTGCGTTGCAGGGATGGCGATGCATGCTGCGCGCGCAACATTGTCGGAACATTGCGCAGGCGCAATCTGCTGGCATCGCCGCCACCTGCACGCCGAAGGCACTATGATCGGCACCGTTTCCGGTTGCCGAGCCCCCGATGCGCATTCTCCTGGTCGAAGATGACCCCGATCTCTCGCGAGCCCTGCAGTCCGGGCTTGAGCGCCAGGGTGTGGTCGCCGACGTGGTCGGCAGCCTGGCCGAGGCTGCGCTCGCCCTGCGTGAGCCGGTGCATCAGCTGATGCTGCTCGATCGGCAGCTGCCCGATGGTGATGGCGTGGGCTTCGTGGCGACTGCCCGTGCGCTGCGGCCGAACCTGGCGGTGATCATGCTCACTGCCAAGGGTGGGCTGTCGGACAAGGTGGAGGGGCTGGATGTCGGTGCCGATGACTACCTGGTCAAGCCGGTGGCGATCGAAGAGCTGATGGCGCGCATCCGCGCCGTCTCGCGTCGACCGTCGGCGATGGTGACCCCCCGGTTGCGGCTGGGCCGGCTGGAGTTCGATTTCGAATCGCTGCAGGCGCAGGTGGACGGCCAGCCGGTTGCGCTGCCGCGGCGGCAGGTGCTGGTGCTGCAGGCGCTGGCGATGCGGCAGGGGCGCACGGTCACCCGCAGCGCGCTGGAATCGGCGGTGTACGGATTCGATGATGAGATCCAGTCCAATGCGCTCGATGCGCATATTTCAAAACTGCGCAAGGCGCTGCAGCAGGCCGGGGCAGGCGTGGAGATCCACGTGATCCGCGGCGTCGGCTATCTGCTGGCGGAGGCCTGAGATGGCACGACCGATTCGTTCGATCACCCTTGGACTGGCGTGGCGGCTGTTCCTGGCGCAGGCCTTCACGGTGTTGTTCGCCGTCGTCGCGCTGATCCTGACTTGGGGCGACAAGGACACCTGGGGTATGGACATGTTCATGGCCGAGAGCGCAGCCAATGCGGTGCACAGCGAAGGCGGCCGTCTGGTGCTGGACGAAGCACGCTGGCAGAAGCTCGATGCGCGTGCCGGTGGCAACCTGTGGTTCGCGGCGGTGGACGATCGCGGTGCATGGCTGCAGCGCGGCACGCTGCCTGCCATCCACGCGCCGCTGCTGGCCCGCCTGCCGACACTGGGTGCCACCGAGCTGGGTTCGCTGGTACCGCCGTACCTGGATGTGGCGCGCGTGATGATCCGCAACGAAGACGGCCGCCGCATCACGGTGATGGTGGGCGGGGCGCCGAAGGGCGGCCTGCTGGATGGCGCATTGATGGTGCTGCGGCTGATCGGCCTGTGGTTCTTCCTGCCGTTGATCGTGGTCACGCTGCTGGTGATGCCGACGGTGATCCATCGCGCCATGCGTGGCGTGCGCCGGTCCGCGCAGCAGGCCAAGGAGCTGGATATCGGCCAGCCCGGTGCGCGCCTGGACGCGCAGCTGGTATCGACCGAGGTCGCGCCTCTGGTCGAAGCGTTCAACGATGCGATCGACAAGGTGCAGCAGGGCTACGCAGCACGCGATAAATTCCTGGCCGACGCCGCCCATGAACTGCGGGTACCGATTGCGGTGGTACAGGCGCGCTTGTCGCAGTTGCCGCAGGGGGAGCTCAAATCGCAGCTGCTGACCGATGTCGCCCGTCTCGGCAACGTCGCCGAGCACCTGCTCGACCTGCAGCGCCTGGACCGGAACGTCGCAGCCTTGCAGCGCCTGGACCTGGCGCATGTCGTGCGCGAAGCGGCCGCCGACCTTGCGCCCCTGGTGGTTGGCGCCGGCTACGGCTTTGAAGTGGATGCGCCGGAGACGCCGGTATGGATCCATGGCGATGGCCTCGCCCTGGGGCGGGTGATCGCCAACCTGGTGCACAACGCCATCGTCCATGGCGGCGGGCGCGGCACCATCTGCGTGCGTCTGGACCTGCAGGGCCTGCTGGAAGTCAGCGACCAGGGCGCCGGCGTGCCGGTCGGTGACCGCGAGGCGATCTTCGAGCCGTTCCACCGCCTGCGTGCTGCTGGCGGTGGCAGCGGCCTCGGCCTGCATCTGGTCAAGGAGATCGTGCAGCACCACGGCGGCACGGTGAGCGTGGGCGAGGCCGTTGGGGGCGGCGCGAGCTTCCGGGTCAACTTCCACCGCGGCAGCGTGCGTCGCTAGCCGGGCGCTGACAACGCCACACGGTGTTGCCTGATGGCTGGGTGAGGCCGCGCCTCGGCACGCTGTGTCGATGGCAGCCGATCGGACCTTGTCGCCCTTGTTTGGCCTCGCGTGCGCTGCCGCTCTGGTTGCCGGTGCGTTGGTCTGCGTGCTGCTGCCGGTGTTGCCACCGCTGTGGGCTTCTGTTGCGGCGACCGTCGTGGCCGCGTTGGGCTGGGTGTTGCGCTGGCGCGGACGCGCGGTGGCTGCGCTGCTGTTCGGCTTGGCCTGGACTTGCTGCCACGGGTATTGGGCAATGCAGGCGCAGCTGCCGGCCGGTTCTGCCGCGCGGGATGTGCTCGTCCGGGGGCAGGTCATCGATCTGCCGAAGGAAACGCCTGCACACACCCGCTTCGAGTTCCGGGTGGATGCGTCCGATGCGATGCCGACGCTGCGTGGAAAGCGGCTGCAGGTGCTCTGGCACGCGCCACGGGGTGGGCCGACCGACGCCGGGCTTGATCAGAGACGTCTCCTGCACGCCGGGGCGGATTGGCAGTTGTCGCTGCGCGTGCGACCACCACGTTCACGCATCAATCCGGGGGGCTTCGATGGCGAGCGGCAAGCGCTGCTGCGTGGGCTGGCAGGGAACGCCAGCGTGCGCGATTCGAATTCCACGCGACAGCTGCGCCCTGCGCATGGTCTACCTGCGTGGCGCGAGCGCACCAGTGCCGCCATTGCCAGGCAGATCGCACACCCGTCGGCGCGGTTCATCCAGGCCTTGGCACTGGGCGATACGCGTGGCCTGTCCGACGTCGATTGGGCGCAGCTGCGCGCGCTGGGCCTGACCCACCTGATCGCCATCTCCGGCTTCCATGTCGGCCTGGTCGCGGGCTTCGCCGCATTGCTGTGTTCTGCGCTCTGGCGATCCTGGCCGGGGCTTGCCCGGTTCTGGCCACGACCGCAGGCGGCGGCCTGTGCGGCGGCGGTGGCAGCAGCCGGCTATGCCGTTGTTGCAGGCAGCGAGCTGCCGACCGTGCGTACTGCGCTGATGATCGCGGTGCTGGCCCTGGCGCGCGTTGCCCGCCGTCCGGTGACGGTAGCACAGGGGCTGGCGCTGGCCGCGCTGGCGATGCTGCTGCCGGCACCGCTGTCGGTGCTGTCTGCGGGCTTCTGGCTCAGTTTCGGTGGGGTGCTGTGGTTGCTGTGGTGCCTGCCGCACGGGCGGCCGAAGGGGTTCGCCGCGATGCTGCGTGGCGCTCTGGCAGGGCAGGGGGTGGCCAGCGTCGCTCTGCTGCCGCTGGCGGTGGCACTGTTCGGTGGCAGCGCACGGCTGGGGCCGCTGGTGAACCTGCCGATCATTCCGCTGTGGAGCCTGCTGGTGGTGCCTCTGGCTCTGCTGGGAACCGCTCTGGAGGCCCTGCGCACCGGGGCAGGGCAGTGGCCTTGGCGCACGGCTGCCTGGGTGTTCGAGGCCAGTTGGCAGCTGCTGCAACCCTTGGCCGAGCACCCACAGGCGATGTGGTGGCTGGCGCAGGCGCCGGCCTGGGCGTTGCCGGCGGCCTTGCTGGGGGTGTTCTGGTGGCTGTTGCCACGCGGTGCCGGGGCCGGGCTTGCCGGTTCTCTGCTGTGCCTGCCGTTGCTGTGGCCGGCACGGTCGGGGCCGCAGCAGGGTGAGCTGGAACTGGTGGTGCACGATGTCGGCCAGGGCGCGGCGGTGCTGCTGCGGACCGCCCAGCACGCACTCTGGTATGACGTCGGCCCGCCAGCCGGCAGCGAGGGCGAGGAGCGGATGCTGCTGCCGACGTTGCGGGCGTTGGGACAGGAGCCGCCGGCACAGGTGATGATCAGTCACGACCACCTAGACCACAGCGGCAACCTCGCCGCGCTGCGCCGGCAATTGCCGGGTCTGCACGTACTGGCTCCACTGGGCAGTGCGATTGCCACGGCCGGCAGCTGCCAACAGGGCCTGCGCTGGCAATGGGACGGGGTCGATTTCCAGGTGCTGCATCCGCCCGCCGCGTTCCCTGCCGTTGGCGGGAAGGGCGCCGACAACGAAGCCAGTTGCGTGCTGCGGGTTGCTGGCGCGCACGGGGTGGTGCTGCTGCCCGGTGACATCGGCCGGCAAGGCGAACAGGCGCTGCTGGCGGGCGCTGCCGATATGCTGCGTGCGGACGTGGTGCTGGTACCCCATCACGGCAGCGGAGGCAGTTCCACGCCGGACTGGGTGAAGGCGGTAGCGCCGCAGCTGGCGCTGGTCTCGGCCGGGCACCGGAACCACTTTGGCCACCCGAAACGTGACGTGGTGCGGCGCTGGCAGGCGGCGGGCGCCGAAGTGCTGTCCACCGCCGAGTCCGGCGCGATCCGCGTATGGCTTGGCGCACAAGGCCTGCAGCTGCGTGAACAGCGTATCCACGCCGCCCGGTGGTGGGATGCCGCTGGGCGGGCGCGGTCGGCTGCTATCCTATCGCCGATCGAACAAGCGGCCGCTGGGCCGGAGGGTTGAAACGTGTGGGAACTGGTCAAGGCCGGTGGCTGGCCGATGGTGCCGCTGCTGCTGTTGGGCGTACTGGCTTTGGCGATCGTCCTGGAGCGTTTCTGGTCCTTGCGGCGTAACGAGGTGCTGCCGCCTGGCCTGGGCCAGGAGGTCCGCAACTGGGCCGCGCGCGGCAAGCTGGACCCGGCGCACCTGCAGACCCTGCGTGCCAATTCACCGTTGGGTGCCCTGCTGGCCGCCGCGCTGGAAGCGCGCAACCGCCCGCGCGACCAGATCCGCGAGCGCATCGAGGACACCGGTCGCCATCTGGTGCACCGCATGGAGCGTTTCCTCAACGCGCTGGGCACCATCGCCTCGGCCGGCCCGTTGCTGGGCCTGCTGGGCACCGTGGTCGGCATGATCCAGATGTTCCTGGGCATCCTCGACCACGGCGTGGGTGATGTGAACCAGCTTGCCGGCGGTATCGGCAAGGCACTGGTGTGCACCGCCACCGGCATGATCGTGGCGATCCCGGCGCTGATGTTCCACCGCTTCTTCAAGGGCCGCATCCACGGCTACGTGGTGGAGATGGAGCAGGAAGCCAGCGCGCTGCTGGATACGCTGGACGGTCGCCCCGGGGTGATGACCCCGGCCCCCGCTGCGCGCGCGTCTTCCGCCGCTACGGCAAAGGCCTGATCGATGCGTATCGGCAACGACCGGTCCCAGGATGAGCCGCATATCGACCTAGTGCCGCTGATCGACGTCATCCTGGTGCTGATCATCTTCTTCGTGGTCACCACCACCTTCGACGCGCGATCGACCCTGCAGGTGCAGCTGCCGACCGCCAGCCAGCAGCAGACCAACGAGCCGCCGCGCTCGCTGAGCGTGCTGATCAACGCTGACGGCCGCTACTTCGTCAACGATCAGGAAGTGCTGCGCAGCGACGTCGAGTCGGTCAAGCAGACCATTGCGGCCGTCGCCGGCAGCGACCGCGAACAGACCGTGCTGCTGCGTGCCGACGCGCGCACTCCCTACCAGGCCGTGGTCACCGCGCAGGACGCGCTGGGCCAGCTCGGCTTCCGTCGTATCGCCATTGCAACAGCGCCAGAGGTGCGTCCATGAGTTCCCATCACGCGCCAGTGTGGCCGATCTACAAACGTCTGCTGGGCTATACCCGCACCTACTGGGTGTTCATGATCGGCGCGGTCATCGCCATGGTGGTCGAAGCCCTGGCCGGCTATCACTTCACCAAGCTGATGGAGCCGCTGGTCAACCGCGGGTTCGTCAACCCCGAGCCGCGCATGGCGGTGATCCTGCCGCTGACCATTCTCGGCCTGTTCCTGATGCGCAGCGTGGCCACCTGGGTCAGCGACTACACGCTGGCCAAGACCGGCCGCAGCGTGGTCCGCGACCTGCGTGAACAGGTGCTGCAAAAGTACCTGCATCTGCCGTCCTCGCATTTCGATGCCGAGGCGACGCCGGTGATGGTCAGCCGCCTGAACTTCGACACCGAACAGGTCACCCAGGCCAGTGCCGATGCGCTGAAGACCGTGGTGGCCGATACCCTGACCATCATCGCCATGCTGGCGGTGATGCTGCAGATGAGCGTCAAGGTGACCCTGGCGATGCTGGTGGTGGTGCCGCTGATCGGCGTGATCGTGTCCTACGTGGGCAAGCGCTACCGGCGCATCAGCCGCGGCATCCAGGACGGCATGGGCACCATGGCGCAGACTGCCGAGCAGTCGCTGGCCGCGCAGCAGGAAGTGAAGGTGCACGGCACCCAGCAGCACGAGATCTCGCGCTACTCGCGCCTGGCCAACCGCATGCTGGCGCTGAACATGAAGGTGGAAGTGACCCGCGCGGCGGCCTCCAGCGTGGTCCAGTTCCTGGCGGCGCTGGCGCTGGCAGTCATCGTCTGGGTGTCCACCCGCGAGGCACTGGCCGGCAAGCTCAATGCGGGCCAGTTCATGGGCCTGATGACGTCGATGATGGCCATCATTCCGTCGCTGCGGCGGCTGACCAGCGTGCAGACTTCGATCTCGCGCGGTGTGGCTGCGGCCGAGCGCCTGTTCGGCATCATCGACATGCCGGTCGAGCGCGACGAGGGCAAGCACGCGGTGCAGCGCGTACGCGGCGAACTGGCCTTCGAGCACGTCATGCTGCGTTACCGTGAAGACAGTGGCATCGCCCTGGACGACATCAGCTTCGTTGCCAGGCCGGGCACGGTCACCGCCATCGTCGGTCGTTCCGGCAGCGGCAAGACCAGCCTGATCCGGCTGGTGCCGCGCTTCTACGAACCCAACGGTGGCCGCATCCTGCTCGACGGCGTTGCCCTGGATGAGTATCCGTTGGCCGATCTGCGCCGGCAGGTGGCCATCGTCGGCCAGAAGGTCATGCTGTTCGACGACACCATCGCGGCCAACATCGCCTATGGCATGGATGCCACCGACGAGCAGATCCGTGCGGCTGCCGAGGCGGCCAATGCCTGGGAGTTCATCGCACGCATGCCGCAGCAGTTGCAGACGCCGGTAGGCGAGAATGGCGCGCTGCTGTCCGGCGGCCAGCGCCAGCGCCTGGCGATCGCCCGCGCGATCCTGCGCGACGCACCGATCCTGATCCTGGACGAGGCCACCGCGGCGCTGGACAACGAATCCGAGCGCCTGGTGCAGGATGCGCTGCAGCGCTTGATGCCCGAGCGCACCACGCTGGTGATCGCGCATCGCCTGTCGACCATCGAGCATGCCGACCAGGTGCTGGTGATGGACCATGGCCGCATCGTTGAACGCGGCACCCACCAGGAGCTGCTGTCGATGGGCGGCCTGTACCAGCACCTGCACAACATGCAGTTCCGCGAAAGGCAGGACTGATGGCGGGCAAAGGTACCCAGACCCCGCCGTACTGGTACGACGGCAGCCCGGCTCCGTGGCCGATGCGACTGCTGGCGCCGCTGTATGCCGGCGTCACCGCGCTGCGCCGGCGCCTGTACCGGCGTGGCTGGCGCAAGCGCCATGCGCTGGCGGTGCCGGTCATCGTGGTTGGCAACATCACCGCCGGCGGCACCGGCAAGACGCCGCTGACCATCGCCCTGGTCGAGCGCCTGCGGGCCGCAGGCTGGAAGCCCGGTGTCGCCAGCCGCGGCTACGGCCGTGAGCAAGCGGACAAGGCACGTTGGGTGGAAGCCGATACGCCAACCGCCCTGGGGGGCGACGAGCCGGTGCTGATCGCCTGGAAAACCGGCGTGCCGGTACGCGTGGACAGTGACCGCGTGGCAGCGGGCAAGGCGTTGATCGCCGCCGGCTGCGACGTGATCGTCTGCGATGACGGCCTGCAGCACTACCGGCTGGCGCGCGACATCGAGATCGAGGTGGTTGATGCCCAGCGCCGCTATGGCAATGGCCGGATGATTCCCGCCGGCCCGCTGCGCGAGCCGGTCAGCCGCGCAGCGGAATGCGATTTCCGGGTGGTCAACCTGGGCCAGGCGGATGGAGCGGCGGCTGCCCAGGCCTGTGGCTTCGGCCAATGGCCGATGGCCCTGCACATCGACAGTGCACAGCCGCTGGCCGGCGGGCGCGCACGTCCCCTTTCGTACTTCGCGGGCCAGCGCGTGCATGCCGTGGCCGGCATCGCCCATCCGCAACGCTTCTTCGACATGCTGCGCGCGCGTGCGATCGGCGTGGTGCCGCACGCCTTCGCCGACCATCATGCCTACCAGCCGCAGGATCTGTCCTTTGGCAGCCAGTTGCCGGTGCTGATGACCGAAAAGGATGCCGTGAAGTGCCGCGCGTTCGCCAATGACTGGCAGTACGCGGTGCCGCTGCGTGCCGAGATGCCTGCTGCTTTCTGGATCGCGTTGACCGATCGCCTGGACAAGCTGCGACCGAACTGAGGGGCCGTGCGGCGCTTGCAAATGCACGCCGCCGGCCGCATTCCTGCTGTATCGCGCCTGCCGAGTACCGCCCGCATGACCGACTTCGTTGTTGCCATCCCGGCCCGCTATGCCGCTTCGCGGCTGCCGGGCAAGCCGCTGCGCCTGCTGGGCGGAGAACCCATGGTGCTGCATGTGGCCCGCCGCGCGCTGCAGGCCGGCGCAGGTGAGGTATGGGTCGCGACCGACGACCAGCGCATTGCCGACGCATTGTCCGGCCTGGCGGAAGTGAAAGTGGCGATGACCGCTGCCTCGCATGCCTCGGGTACCGATCGCCTGGCCGAGTGCGCGCGCATCGCGGGCTGGTCCGATGACACCGTGGTGGTCAACCTGCAGGGCGATGAACCGTTCGCGCCGGCTGCCGGCATCCGCGCCGTGGCCGAGGCACTGGTGGCGGGCAGCGCACCGATGTCGACCCTGGCCACGCCGGTCGAGGATGCCCACACGCTGTTCGACCCCAACGTGGTCAAGCTGGTGCGCAACGTGCGCAACGAGGCCCTGTACTTCAGCCGTGCGCCCATCGCCTGGCATCGCGATGGCTTCGCCCGCAGCCGCGACACCCTGCCCGAAGGCCATCAGTGGCTGCGCCACATCGGCATCTATGGCTACCGTGCCGGTTTCCTGCAGCAGTTCGCCTGGATGCGGCCGGGCACGCTGGAACAGGTGGAATCGCTGGAGCAGTTGCGCGTGCTGGAAGCGGGCTACCCGATTGCCGTGGCGATCTCGCCCGAACCCTTCCCGCCGGGCATCGACACCCCTGAAGATCTGCAGCGCGCCGAAACGCTGCTGCAGGCGATGGCCGCGCGATGAGGCTGCTGGTCGTCTGCCTCGGCAACATCTGCCGCTCGCCGATGGCCGAAGGCGCGCTGCGTGCCCGCCTGGATGCCTCGGCGCTGGCTGGGCGGGTACAGGTCGATTCGGCCGGTACCGGCGACTGGCACGTGGGCCAGCCACCCGACCGGCGTGCCATTGCATGCGCGGCCGGACACGGGGTGGACCTTGGCGGCCTGCGCGCGCGGCAGTTGCAGCGGCAGGACTTCGACGCTTTCGACTGGATCCTGTGCGCCGACGAGGCCAACCTGCGTGACGCCGCACGCCTCGCCACTGCCACCCAGCGCGAGCGCCTGGCGCTGTACCTGCCGTGGTCGGGCGGGCAGGGCGAACGTGCGATTCCCGATCCCTATACCGGTGGCAGCGATCATTTCGAACAGGTCTGGTCGCTGGTCGACGCTGCTGCCGAGCGCACCGTGGCACGCCTGTTGCATCACGCCGACTCCGGCATAATCGGGTCATGAACATCCAGCCCGTCCCGGACCTGCCCGAGTTCGCCGCCTGGCTCAATGCCGCGCCCTGCACCCTGACCGAACTGCGTGGCCGGCCGGTCGCGCTGTTGTTCGTCAACGCGGCTTCCGCATGGAGCGCGCAACGGCTGGCCGAGTTCAGCCAGTGGCTGTCACGCCACCCCGGCAAGCTGCAACCTCTGGTGCTGCAGGTGCCGCGCTTCGACTTCGAGCGTGATGCCACGGCTGCGCTGAAACTGCTGCGCCGCCAGGGCCTGACCATGCCGGTGCTGCTTGATGCCGATTGGGATGGCTGGCGCCGCTTCGGCGTCAGCGCCTGGCCGACCATGGTGCTGCTGGACGCGCAGGGTCGCGAACAGCAGCGCTTGATCGGCCAGGGCGTGCCCGGCGAGCTGGAGCGGGCCCTGAATGCCCTCTGCGAGGGTGCGCCGTCAGCCCCTTCGCGTGGCGGCAGCGAGCTGCACCCCGAACCGCGCCAGGCGCTGCGATTCCCGATGGGTCTGGCGGTGAACCAGGAACGGTTGTACATCGCCGACAGCGGCCACCACCGCATCCTGGAATGCAGTCATGGCGGCCGCGTGCTGCGTCAGTTCGGCTTGGGTACCGCCGACTTCATGGACGGCAACCTCGCCGAAGCCGCTTTCCACCGGCCGCAGGCGCTGGCGCTGGAGCGCGAGTCGCTGTACGTGGCCGACACCGGCAATCATGCGGTGCGCCGCATCAACCTGCTGACCGGGCTGGTCGACACCCTGTGCGGCAACGGCCGTCCGGGCGCCCCCGTGGAAGGGCCGGTGACGCAGCCACGGCAGGTGTCGCTGGATCATCCGGTGGGCCTGGCCATCGCCGAAAACCAGCTGCACATCGCCATGGCCGGCGACAACCGCATCTGGAGTTACCACCTCGGCCAGCGCAGCCTGCAGTGGCGCGCCGGCAGCGGCGCCATCGACGAGCGCGATGGCAGTGGCCATCTGGCCGCGTTCGCCCAGCCCACCGCCGTGGCCGTGGTCCAGCAGGTGCTGTACGTGGCCGATGCGCTGGGCTCTTCGATCCGTTCATTGCAGCTGCGCGGTGACCTGGTGCAGACCCTGGTCGGGCAGGGCACCTGGCGTTTCGGCGAGGACGATGGCCCGCGTGCGCAGGCCAGCCTGCAGTTCCCGCAGGCGATCGCATTGAGCCCGGATGCCCCGTTGTTGTGGATCGCCGACACCGGCAATGGCCGCCTGCGCACGTTGCGCCTGGGCGGCGGCGAACTGACCACCCAGCCCTTGCCGCGGCGTCTGCATGGCCCCGCCGGCCTGGCCGTCGGTGCCGGCGCGGTGTGGATCGCCGAAACCGATTCCCACACCGTACTGCGCCTGGACCCTGACAGCGGCGTGCTCAGCGAAGTGCCGATCAGCGAATGACCGTTGTTCCTGTCCCGACCTTCGATGGCAAGGCATTCGCGGCCCAGCTGAGTACCGCCCCGGGCGTGTACCGCATGTACGCGGCCGACGACACGCTGTTGTACGTCGGCAAGGCCCGCGCGCTGCGCAACCGCGTGGGCAGCTATTTCAACGGCAGTCCGAAGAACGCGCGCATCATGTCGATGCTCTCGCAGATCGTGCGCATGGATGTGACCGTAACGCGCTCGGAAGCCGAAGCGCTGCTGCTGGAAAACCAGCTGATCAAGTCGCTGTCGCCGCGCTACAACGTGTCCCTGCGCGACGACAAGACCTATCCGCATGTGCTGCTGACCCGCGAAGACTGGCCGCGCATCGCCCTGCATCGTGGTCCACGTGCCATTCCTGGCCGCTATTTCGGGCCGTATCCCGGCGTCACCGCGGTGCGCGAGACGCTGAACCTGATGCACAAGCTGTTCAAGCTGCGCAGCTGCGAAGACAGCGTGTTCCGTAACCGCTCGCGGCCCTGCCTGCAGTATCAGATCGGACGCTGCAGCGCGCCGTGCGTGGAACTGGTGCCAGCAGCGGACTACGCCGAGTCGGTGCGCCGCGCGGCGATGTTCCTGGAAGGCAAGAGCGATGAGCTGACCCGGGAGCTCGGCGAGCAGATGCAGGCGGCCAGCGAAGCGCTGGAATTCGAGCAGGCCGCGCGACTGCGCGATCTGATTACTTCATTGCGCAGCATGCAGACCCGCCAGTACGTGGACGGCCGCGCGGCCGACCTCGACGTACTGGCGGTGGCCATGCAGGGCTCGCAGGCCTGCGTGATGCTGCTGGCCTTCCGTGATGGCCGCAACCTGGGCACCCGCCCGTTCTTTCCCCGCACCAACGGCGAGGAAAGCCCGGATGAAGTGCTGGCGGCCTTTGTCTCGCAGTACTACATCGAATTCGAGCCGCCGCGCGAGATCCTGCTTGACCGCGAAATTCCCGATGCCGATCTGATCGGTTCTGCGCTGTCGGCCTCGGCCGAGCGCAAGGTGCAGTTGAAATGGAACGTCCGCGGCGAGCGCGCCGGCTACCTGGAACTGGCCAGCCGCAACGCGCAGTTGACCCTGGCCACCGAGATCAACAGCCGCACCGCGCAGCACGCGCGCAGCGAAGCGCTGCGGGTGATGCTGGGGCTGGCCGAACCGGTGAAGCGGGTGGAGTGCTTCGACATCAGCCACACCATGGGCGAAGCCACCGTGGCCTCCTGTGTGGTGTTCGATGCTGCCGGCCCGGTGCGTGCGCAGTACCGCCGCTTCAACATCAGTGGCATTGAGCCGGGCGATGACTACGCCGCGATGCGCCAGGCGATCGATCGCCGCTTCCGCCGTGCAGTGGAAGAGCAGGGCGTGCTGCCGGATGTGCTGCTGATCGACGGTGGCGCCGGCCAGCTGGCACAGGCCCAGGCGGCGCTGGCCGATCTGGGCGTGGAAGACGTGCTGCTGGTGGGCGTGGCCAAAGGCGTGGAACGCCGTGCCGGCCACGAAGCGCTGGTGATGCCCGATGGTCGCGAACTGCGCCCGGGTGCGGCCGATCCCGCCCTGCAGTTCATCCAGCAGGTGCGCGATGAAGCGCACCGCTTCGCCATCACTGGCCATCGCGGGCGCCGGCAGAAGGCCCGGATGACCAGCAAACTGGAAGACATCCCCGGCATCGGGCCGCGACGGCGCGCCAGCCTGCTGAAGCATTTTGGCGGTCTGGTCGGCCTGAAAGCGGCCGGAGAAGCGGAAATTGCCAAGGTGGAAGGCATCAATGACGCCCTCGCAGCGCGCATCTACGCTAACCTGCACGGGTTGGCCGCGCCGGATCCGGCCGAGTAGAGAGAGAATAAAGCCGCATGACGTTGACCCTGCCCACCTGGCTGACCCTGTTGCGGATCGTGATGATCCCGGTGCTGGTGCTGGTGTTCTACCTGCCCTACACCTGGACCAACTTCGCGTCGGCGGCGATCTTCGGCCTGGCCGCGATCACCGACTGGCTCGATGGCTGGATCGCGCGCCGTTACGGCCTGGAGTCGGCGTTCGGCGCCTTCCTCGACCCGGTGGCGGACAAGCTGATGGTGGCGGTGGCGCTGTTCCTTATCGTGCAGGGTCATCCGACCCCGTGGATGGCGTTCTGGGCGGCGGTGATCGTCGGCCGCGAGATCGCGGTGTCGGCGCTGCGCGAGTGGATGGCCGAACTCGGCCAGCGTGCCAAGGTGCGGGTGGCGATGATCGGCAAGGTCAAGACCACCGCGCAGATGGTCGCGCTGCTGTGCCTGCTGTATTCGGTGGCGCCGAACGTGCCGGTCGACGACATCTGGATGGGCCCGCCGGTATTCCATATCGGTGACTGGACCCTGGCCATTGCCGCGGTGCTGACCCTGTGGTCGGGCCTGCAGTACCTGCACGCCGCCTGGCCCAGCCTGCGTGACGACGAGCGCGCCGCGCGCGAGCGTTCGCGGCAGAAGAAGCTGGGCAACTGAGCACCGGGGTCGGATCCCTTTCCGCAGGAAAGGGCTCTGACCCCATCGCTGCCATCATCCACGCATGGCGTGGATCTACTGGGCATGCATGAACTGTGTGGGGCTTCGCGTGATCCCTCATCCACGCATGGCGTGGATCGCCTGGAATGTGGCCTGCGGTAGATCCACGCCATGCGTGGATGACGCATTCCATGACCTCTCGAACTGCCTGAAAAAAAGGCCTTGACGCGTTGCGCAGAACAGGTAGAATTTCGCCTCCCAAGCGGGAATAGCTCAGTTGGTAGAGCGCAACCTTGCCAAGGTTGAGGTCGCGAGTTCGAGTCTCGTTTCCCGCTCCAGATTCAAGAAGAGCGCTCCCGAAAGGGGGCGTTTTTCGTTTGGCCGGAGCGGCTTCATCCCCACTTCACCGCCACTCCATCGCCTCACCATCTGCCGATCCCACGCTGTACTCCCGGATCCAGCAAGGTGATGCCGCGATGCCTCACACTCCCCCTGCCAACGACTACGACGTGGTCATTGTCGGCGCCAGCTTTGGCGGTGCCGCCTGCGCACTTGCCGCCGCTCAGTACGGCCTGCGCGTCTGCGTGCTCGAGCGCAAGGCCGACCCCGGCGAACGCCTGCACACCACCGGTATCGTGGTGAAGGAGGCGATGGAACAGACCTGGCTGGGGCGCATGCCCGATCATCTCGTGCAACGCGTCGCACGCGTGCGCCTGTATGCGCCGAACCTGCACAACGTGCTGCTGACCGCGCCGGGTTACTACTTCCTCACCACCGATACGCCGAACCTGATGCGCTGGCTGGCCAGCGAACTGCGTGCCAGTGGCGTGGACCTGCGGCTGCAGCAGTCGTTCACCGACGCCTGCCGCGACGGCGACGCGTGGCAGGTTGAAGGGGTGGGGCGCACGGCCTGTCTGGTCGGCGCTGATGGCGCACGATCACGTGTTGCCCAGCGTACCGGCCTGGGCCAGGTGCGCGACAATCTGTATGGCGTCGAGCGCGAGTTTGCCGGCGTGCAGCTGCCGCAAGGCGATGCCTTGCACTGCTTTGTCAGCCGCCGGTTCGCACCCGGCTACATCGGCTGGGCCGCGCAGAATCCCACCGGCGTGCAGGTGGGATTGGCGCTGCGGCATGATCCCGCACATGCACGCGCGCCGGATATCGAGGGATTCCTTGAACACGTGCGCGACGTTGTGGGACTTCCGCACTCGGCCCAGGTTGCCGGCACCCGCGCGGGCCTGGTGCCCTGCGGGTTGCCGGATGGCCCGATCACTGCGCCGGGCGTGATCCTGACCGGTGATGCGGCAGGTGTCGTCTCGCCGCTGTCGGCCGGCGGCATCCACTCGTCATGGCGGCATGGCTGGGCGGTCGGTGATGCGATCGGGTTGCACCGGCGCGGCAAGGGGCCGGCCGCAGAGCAGGTGGCGCGTCAGGCCGCCCCCACCTTTCACCGCAAGCGCATGCTGCGCTGGGCAATGGACCACCTGCAGCGGGACTGGCCGGTCAATGCGCTGCTGCGTACCGGCCCGATGCGCCGGCTGGCCGAGCAGATCTACTTCCATCGGCGGGGCGTGCGGATGTGATCCTGAAGCTGAACGCTGCTTCATGAGGGGGCAGCAGAATCCTGTTGACGCCGTGCAGCAATCCCGACACAATAGCGCTCCTTCGACGCAGGTCGAACGGAATCTGCGGGAATAGCTCAGTTGGTAGAGCGCAACCTTGCCAAGGTTGAGGTCGCGAGTTCGAGTCTCGTTTCCCGCTCCAGATTCAGAAAAACGCTCCCGCAAGGGGGCGTTTTTCGTTTGCGCACTGGAAAGGGGTTGCGATCGCGCTAGCGCGGGCTGCCTCGGCCCGCACCGCACCAGGTTCGCACGTCCGCACGATCGAAGCCGGCGCAGGCGTTCTTCCGCGGGATGTACAGATACGGGGCGTCGGCCTGGTAGGTGAAGTGGTAGTAGTAGTTCCGGTCCTGGCCGTACAACCAGTAGTTCGACGAGCCCTCGTTGATCACGTAGGGCTCGAAGGAAAAGATCGACGACTGCGCGGGAATGAAGTTGCTGCGGTCCATCAGCAGCATGGCCGCGTTCGACGCCAACGGAGTGGTCAGGCAGATCGCCGTCGTGCCCACGATGAGTACGGTCGCGAAGATGCCGAGCGTGCGGCGAAGGGCGGATTTCAAGCGTATTGCCTGCCGGTGGAAGCGTTCAGGACAATGTGCCGCAGCGCCCGCGGACAGTCCAGCGTTCAGCTTGGCGGCGCCGATGAAAGGCTGTGGAAAGGCCGAGGGTTCGCAATGCATGCACCGCACACGCGCTGTAACGCACCTCCGACCGATTCTCCATGTCCACTCCACAATCGCGGCGTAGCCTCCTCGGCTTCTCTCTCCACGAAGGCGGGCGGGTGGCCAGTCGCATCACTTTCCCGGCAGCGTTCGCGCAACGGAATGCCGTCGTCCCACGCATCGTCCTGGGTACCGGGGCGCTGCTGACCAGCATGATGCTGGTGGGCTGCATGTCGGTGCCGGTTCCCGATCTGCCTGATCGCGTACCAGCAGTCTGGAGTCAGACCGCGGCAGGGCAGGGCGTAGCGGTCGACGCGCGGCAGTGGTGGAAGGTGCTGGCCGATGCGCGCTTGAACGCGCTGGTGGACGAGGCCGTCGCCGGCAATCTGGACCTGCGCCAGGCCTCCCTGCGGTTGCAGGCGGTACGCCTGCTGTCGGGCACCTCCGATGCGCGCTTCCGTCCGGAAATCTCCGCCAGTGCCAAGCAGGTGCAGGACGCCGCAGCGGTCGACACGTATTTCCACGCAGGCGTCGAAGCGATCTGGGATCTTGGCCTGTTTGGCGCAGCGGAGAGTGCCCGTCTAGGCGCGCAGGCGGCCAACGGAAATGCCGAAGCACTGCGCGATGCGGCACAGGTGGCGGTCATCGCTGATGTGGTGCGCAGCTACCTGGATCTTTCCGTCGCGCAGGCGCAGGTGGATCTGCTGGGCAGGCAGCAGGCCGTTGACGCACGTGGCGAGCAACTGGGCCTGGTGCGGCAGCGCCTGCATCTGGACGAGCCCGGTGAACTGGATCGCCTGCGCGCGCGGCGGGCGGCCACGCGCGCGGCCATTGCACAGGCGAATGAGAACGCGGGCAACGCCTCGCGCGCGTTGGCACTGCTGCTGGGTCGCGATGGTCCGGATCCGGCCTGGAATGCCTACCGCACGCCACCGCAGTTGAGCGCCTTCACCCTGCAGCAGGTACCCGCCGATCTGCTGCGCCACCGCCCGCAGATCCTGCTGGCCGAGGCCGATGTGCTGCAGGCTGCCGCCGAAAAGGGCAGTGCACGCGCGTCGATGTTCCCGAAGCTGAGCCTGGGCGGTTCCATCCTGTACGCCTACAACCTGACCCAGAACGCTCGCTCCAATTCCGATTCCAGCCCATCGATCGGTCCCTACATCGATATCCCTCTGTGGGATTGGGGCCAACGTCGTGCGCGCTATCAATCCGACGACAAGCAGCTGGATGCAGCCTTGCTGGGGTATCGCAAGGCAGTGCTGCAGGGCGTGGCGGAAGTGGAAGGTGCACTGGGCAGCCTTGCCCGCCAGGACAGCAGCATCCAGTCGCTGCAGGTGGCCGACGAAGCAGCCCGGCAGCAGGTCGTACGACAGGCCCGGCAGGTGCAGCTTGGTCTTTCCAGTGAGTTCGACGGGTTGGAAACCCAGCGTGCCGCGCTGTCCGCGCAGGCCGACCTGATCGGCGCGCAGGGTGCTCGCGTACTTGCATTCGCATCGCTCTATCGCGCAGTGGGCGGTGCTCCCTTGCCAGCCGAGCCTGAAGGCGACGCGCAATGATCGCGCTTGCCCGCAAGACCCTGGTTTACGAGTGGCGCCGTTTCCTGCCGGTAGTGCTGGCCATGTGTTTCGCCGGCGTGCTGCTGATCGTGCAGGCGGCACTGGTGCTGGGCATCTTCGGCACCGCCGCGATCTACGTGAAGGCATCCAGCGCCGATGTCTGGGCGGGCTTTGCCGGCACGCAGAGCGTGAACTACGGTCATGCGATCAGTGCGGATGTAGAGAATCGCCTGCGGATGGACCCGGATGTCACCCGCGTCGAACCCTACGAGTGGGTCGATGGCGAGTGGCGCTCCAGCGCACAGGGTGCCGGCAACGTGTCGGTCTATCTGTCCGGCATCTCCACGGCAGGCGACGCGATGATGTTCTCGCGCATCCTGTCGCCCGATCTGCGTGCCCGGTTGCGCGAACCCGGTGCGGTGATCGTCGACAGCGCGGACCTGGATACGCTGGGCGTCGATCTGCACCGCAACCGCGCGTGGATCAATGGCAAGGCCGTGCGTGTGGTTGCCGCGCAACCCGGCCTGCGTGGCCTTGGCGGCGTCAACGTGCTGGCGTCTTTGGATACCGCGCGTGCCATCGCCGGAACCGATCCGCATGAAGGCAGCACCTATTTCGTGGCGGGCACGCGCTCACCGGAGCTGGCCGCGCGCGTGCGTGATCGACTCGGTGCATCGACGGGCCGCGCCACGCCCGTCGAGTTCTGGACAGCGCCGGAGTTCGCCAGTCGTTCGCAGCAATACTGGCTGTTCGATACCGGCGCCGGCATCGCAGTGCTGTTCATGGCGGTCATTGTCTGCTTCGTCGGCGCGGTGATCACCAACCAGTCATTTGCCGCAGTGGTGGCCGGGTCGGTACGCGAGTACGCCACCCTCAATGCGCTCGGCGCAGGCCGCTACGCGCTGGCCCGTGTGGTGTTCGAACAGGCCGTGCTGATCGGTGGTGTCGGCATGCTGCTGGCCGCTGCCTTCAGCGCGGTGGTGCTGATGGTCGCGCAGACCCAGCGCGTACCGGTACAGCTCACGCCGACGGTGGTTCTTGGCTGCGTGGGGCTGGTCGCGGTGATGGCCATGCTGTCCAGCATCATGGCGGTGCGCAGCGTCGTCCGTTCCGATCCATCGCTGCTGTTGCGTTGAGGGGCCACCGATGACGAATGCTCCCATCGCGATCCCGACCCTGCGTGCCGACGCACTCGAAAAGGGCTTCGTGTCCGGCGATGTGCATGTGCCCGTGCTGCGTGGCCTGTCGCTGGACATCTATCCCGGCGAATTGACCCTGGTATCGGGCCCCTCCGGCTGCGGCAAGAGCACGCTGCTGTCGCTGATGTCCGGGCTCTCAACGCCTGATGGCGGTCGCGTGCATGCGCTTGGCCAGGACGTCAGCCACATGACCCGCAGCGAGGTGGAGCGCTTCCGTCTGCACCACGTCGGTTTCGTGTTCCAGGGCTTCAACCTGTTCCCGGCGCTGACGGCGCTGGAGCAGGTGCAGCTGCCATTGGGCTATCGCGGCATGCGCAACCGCGACAGCGAGCCGTTGGCGCGGCAGGCGCTGGACGAAGTCGGCCTCTCGCACCGCAGCCACATGCGCCCGGCACAGCTGTCCGGCGGCGAGAAGCAGCGCGTAGCCGTCGCCCGTGCGTTCGCCAAGTCACCCACACTGATCTTCGCCGATGAGCCCACCAGCGCACTGGACGCCGAGAACGGCCAGCGCGTGATCGACATCCTGCACCGCTATGCACGCGCGCATCAGGCCACGGTGTTGTGTGTAAGCCACGATCCACGCCTGATCCGCCATGCGGATCGGGTGATCGCCATGGAAGACGGCACGGTCCGCGATGACCGCCGCCAGAACAAAACCGTAGAGCCCAGCCCATGACCAGAATGCCGCCGTTGTTCTCCCTCAGCTTCTCCTTGGGCGCGGCATTGCTGCTGGGTGCCTGCAGCAAGGATGCACCCGTACCCGCGCAGCCGACCGCTGCCACGGCCGCCAGCGCGGACAACGTCGCCGTCGCGCGCGGCATCATCGATGTGGAAGGCGGGCTGATTGCACTGGTACCAGCGATGGATGGTTCGGTCAGCACCGCGCCGGTGAAGGAAGGGGCGGTGGTGCGCAAGGGCGATGTCCTGCTCACCCTGGATGGCGCACTGCTTGAACAGGAGGTGGGCATGGCCAATGCCGATCTCGCGCTGGCCACCGATCGGCTGAAGGGCAGTCAGGCGCAGCTGCGCGAACTGGAGCGCAACGCCACCCGCCTGGCCACCGGCGCCAGTGAAGGCGTGTCGTCCAGCCAGCAGGCCGACGCAGCGAGGCAGCAGCTGGCCGGCGTCCGCGCCGATGTGGATGTGGCCGGAGCGCAGGTCGACCTGGCCCAGCACAAGCTGGAGCACGCCAGGCTCAAGCTGCGACAGATGTCGCTGACCGCACCGGACGCCGGCACCGTGGTCGGCCAGGTACCGGGCGTGGGTGCGTTCGTGCAGGCCGGCAAGCCGGCGATGTCACTGTTGCCGGCGCGACCGTTGCAGGTGCGTGCCGAGCTGAGTGCGGCCTACACCGATGCCGTGCAGGTTGGCATGCGTGCGACGGTGGTGATCGATAGCGATGGTGCAGAGGGCAAGCCACTGCCGGTGGCACGTGTGGTCCGCATCAGCCCGGTGTTCGCGCAGGCACGATTGCCCGAAGACGCAGGGCGCGGCGTGGCCAAGGTGGTGGAGTGCGTGCTGGAATTCGAGAGCGCCGCCAAGGCGCGCGTCGGCCAGCATGTGCGGGTGGAGTTCCACAGGTAGGGTGCCGGGTCAGCTGCTGAGCCAGCTTCGCAGGCGTGGCCAGACCGAGGCCGGAACAATCACGAGCAGCGCCAGCAGGTAGAAAACGGTAACGGCCAGTAGCCAGTTAAGGTGCACGTCGCGCACCAGGGATTGATGCATGGCGGTCATGCCCCAAAGAGCGGTCCATCCCAACCACGGAAAGACGCCGATCAGCATCCGCAGCCACAAACGGCGGAACCGCCATGGCCTTACGATCAGCCCTAGCACTGCGATCTCCAAAAGGACGATCAGAGCGAAAGTGATGACTGACGCTGTGGGGTAGGGCAGAGCACCAGACTCGATGTGACGCAGCGGCCAATGGTCTGGTTGGAAGCCAGCGTGGATAAGCTCGCAGAAGATCAGCAGCCACACAATAAATGCAAGCAGCCAGAAGATTCGGGATGCGGCTGGTTGGTGGAAAGATGGCTTCATCTACCTGGTCAGGTAACCCTGTTGCTTCCAATAGTCCATCGCGAACGCATCTTCATCCGCAAACCAGGGCGTCTCACCGTCGAGCAGCTTGGCGTTGGTGCGACGCATTTCCCGAGCGCCGAGCTTGAACAACCGTAAAGCGGCGGCCAATTCAGGTCCTCCGACAGGATCGATCTGGACCGGCGCCTCTTCTGCGTCCTGGTCTGCCTTGTGGCGGATACGGACCCGTTCCTTTCCGTCCATGCACGTCTCAATGTCGTAGTAGTAGCTCTCGATAACGCTGGTTCCGTTAGGTTGATGCAGTTCCTGGGACAAGCGAAGTATGGGTTCTTCAGTGGCTGGAGCACTCTTCTGCTGGCGAAACGCCGCGTGACAGTGGCCGACCCAGAATCCGCACCGATCTTCATCGTCGTAGTCATCGTAAGGTTGGCATATCGCCAGCGCCAGGAGATGGCGGATGTCCTGCGGCGAAATGATCTGCGTTGTCCAATGG
This sequence comes from Stenotrophomonas sp. 1337, assembly GCF_031455455.1. Classification (NCBI taxonomy): domain Bacteria; kingdom Pseudomonadati; phylum Pseudomonadota; class Gammaproteobacteria; order Lysobacterales; family Lysobacteraceae; genus Stenotrophomonas; species Stenotrophomonas sp. 1337. The sequence goes on from NZ_JAVDSR010000006.1 coordinate 219,360, forward strand.
CGACTGGACGTTCCTTCCTGAAGGAATCGCCAGCCCTCGAGGACCAGCGCAACATGGGGTGGTTGGATTTCATTCGCTTCGACTTGTCTCCATTCCGCCTTGTCCTGACTCGTATCATTGCAGACGTATTTCCACAGGCCCCAACTCTTCCCAGGTCGGCGGCCCATGAGGCGATCAATCACGCCGACGTCGGTCTCAACGTGCTCCATTACGAAGCGGGCGCCAATCCTCTGTGACAGATCTTCCATCTGCACCATGTAGGCGGCAGCTTCCGGATGTTCGGTGTCCACTTGCACGTAAAGTGAAATGCCGCTGCGAATGAACTGATAGTCACGAGTTTCCATCGGCAACATGTCCTCGCCACAAACTCTCAGGAAGTTCACTGGGCTGACATTGGTATCACCAAACAAGTTGAGTGTGCACAGCAGGGGATCCGCCGCTGACAGGCCCTGCCTCCGGATGACGCCTTTCCCTGATTTCAGCCTTTCGACTATCGTTTCCGCACTCAGCGACCAACTACTGTCTGGATGAGCGTCCTCTTTGAACAGACAGTCCGGCTCGATGAGTTGCGCCAGTTCATCGCCATCCATGGCTTCGACATCGTCGATCCTGCGCAGGAACTGAATCGGGCCATCAAGCTCCACGCAATAGTCGGTCTGGATGAAGAGCGCGGCCTCGGTACTTCCGACAACGTGCAGGCGTCCGTGGTTGTAGTCGCCCCAGAACAATTCATGGACACGGAGATTTCCGCCGACTCGGATTTCTTGTCCGCTGACGATGGCATTGGTGGTCGTTAGATCACCCGAGACAATCAGTCCACATGCGCCGTCGGTCTCCAGGCTGTGAATGTGCCGGGTGATCGTCATGTTGCCGCGAACGAAGATGAACCATGCATGCTCGCCTATGTTTCCATTCCGCCATGGAGCCAGCGGGTCGTCCAGGTCCAAGGTGTCGAGGATCAGGTCTCCATCGGCGAGAAGGACCAGTTCATCCAGCTTCTCGGCAGGTTGCCGCCTGCTGCTATAAATCGAGTCCTCAGGTACTTCATCAGCAATCTCCGCGTATCGAACAATCCGGAATGGGCATTCCGGGGAAAGCCGCGTGACGATCTGATGTGGAGTCGGTAGTGATGGTCGTCGTGTTACCGGGGAGAGCTTCCCATTCGAGTCTTCGCGGACGAGTTGGAAGTCGGCGAGTTGGGCAAGAATTGAAAAATGAATCGGCGCGTTCACCGCCTGCAGAGAGTCAAGGTGCGCAATGCCGCCCATTCCAAGTGCAGGAAAGAATCCAAAGCACTGCCCGACATCCAAGGCCCCATGCTTCAGAGTGGCAGCGTCGAACAATGGCTGGCCTTCATGGCTGATGAGGTCCAGCGTGTCGTCGGGGAGTCGGAACGGAGTGGTCGCGCTTTGGCCGATATCGCACGATGAGGATGGCCCCTCAGCCAATCGCTTGCAGAGGATCGTACCGTTCAAAAGGTCGATCTGACCTGCGCCATGCAGCCCGTGGACGAAGTAGATGGTACCGAACGCGGAGTATGCATAGGCATGCGTGTCGGAAGGAGCAAGATCCACGTCATGCGCCAGAATCTGGTCCATCACCATCGCAAGATCCTGGGGATGGCATAGCTGGATTCGTCCATTTCTGAATATGGATCGCCCGCGCCGGATCAGCAAACCCCGGAGAGTGGCCGGCAGTACCTCATGTAGTGCTTCGATCTCCGCACAGTTGAGTCCAATCGATGCGACTTGGTTGTTCGGCTGCTGCATGGACGGTCCTTGATCAGAAGGAGATCAGGGCGCGCTTGGTCAACAGGGACATGGCCGGCGCCAGATGCTCGGGTCGCATACTGTCCGTTATTCATTCGCTACAGGGCCATGCAACTATTCCGAAAATCTGCCATGACCGATTCGCCTTCTCGACCGAAGCGTCGCGTTCATCAACTCAGCGCGAACCTGCGTGCTTGCCGATTGTTGGCCTCCCGTACGCCCGCCACGCACTGGCCAGCGACACCACGCACAGCGCCAGCAGCAATCCCACATCCAGAAGCAGCAGCCACAGCAGGTGCATGCCCTGCACCGGCGCCTGGTGCAGGGCAGCGGCCAGCCACGGGAACGACCAGGCCAGCAGCAGCACCAGGGCTATCAGCAGCCGCAGCCACAGGCGCCCTGGTTTCCAGGGACGCACGATCAGCACGGTGACCAACAGTTCCGCTCCGGCCAGTACAGCGAACTGGATGACCGCGCCGGTGGGGTAGGGCAGGGTTGCGCCTTCGAAGTGGCGCAGCATCCAATAGTCCGGGGTGAAGCCTGCATTGATCAGTGCAGCAATCACCGCAAGCCAGGCCAGGGCGACAAGGCTCCAGCACAGGCGGGCGAAACGAGGTCTCGTGGGCGGGTTCATCGGTGCTGCGGACTGTTGACGGCGTGAAGGAATTTGGACACAATAGCGCTCCTTCGACGCAGGTCGGAGAATCTGCGGGAATAGCTCAGTTGGTAGAGCGCAACCTTGCCAAGGTTGAGGTCGCGAGTTCGAGTCTCGTTTCCCGCTCCAGATTGCACAGGGCCCCGGTTGGGGCCTTGTTTTTCTCCCGCCACGGCAAGGCGGGGCACGTTGAGCCACAAGGCTCTTCGCGCAGTCAGAAAAGTGAAAACTGTTGTGAAATGGCTGGTGTGTGTCCCGGGCTTCCGGTACCATGACGGCTTATGCGGGAATAGCTCAGTTGGTAGAGCGCAACCTTGCCAAGGTTGAGGTCGCGAGTTCGAGTCTCGTTTCCCGCTCCATGTTCCGACAGGCCCCATCGCGGGGTTTTGTCATGTCAGGGGCGTCGTTCCTGATCGCAGTACGTTGGCCTCATGGCAGAGTGGCTATGCACCGGATTGCAAATCCGTTTACAGCGGTTCGATTCCGCTTGAGGCCTCCAATTGAAAAGCCCTGACTCCGGTCAGGGCTTTTTTCTTTGTGCGGACCCCTGGCGCCAGCAGGGGTACCAAACTGCACATGCGACCCGGCGGGACCGGCTGCTAACGTCGCCGCACTTCTCTTCAGCGGTGGTGACTGCAGTGCGGAACCTGGCCATCCAGCAGGCGGTGTACGTTCCCCTCGGCGCCATGCTGGCGCTGATCGCTTTTGCATTCACCGTGCCCGGCTACCACCCGCTCTCCCAGCATCTCAGCGAGCTGGGCCTGATGCCGGGGCTGCCAGCCAAGGCGGTGCAGGTCGGCGCGGTGGTCAGTGGCTCGGCCATCATCGTCTTCAGCCTTGCGTTGCTCGCACAAAGCCGCCGTTTCGCGCTCACGGTGCTCACCTCCACCCTGTTCGGGGTGTCCATGGTCAGCAATGGCGTCTTCACCACGGGCAGCCCGCTGCATGGCCTCTATGGCATCGGCATCTTCTCGATCCTGACCCCGCTGCTGTTCCTGGCTGAGCTGGGCCCTGCTGCGTCGACGCGGATGGCCTGGATTGCGCGTGCCATCTCGCTGCTGGGGATGGCCTATCTGTGGCTGATGCTTTCCGGATTCGACCCGGAGCCCTATCGCGGCCTCACCCAGCGCATCGCGCTGCTGCCGGCGTTCGGCTGGTACACCTTCGCTGCGCTGGAGCTGCGTCGATCCCGCGTCTGAATCAGCGGCTTCTTCAACCCCTGGTTCGCAGTGCGCAGCCAAGGGTTCAGGCAGGCAATGGCAAAGGATCGTCAGCGCGGAAATTGCGCGCCACCGGCGTGGTGGTGCCCACATAGTGGCGGAACAGGTAGATCAACGGTGCCCAGCGCTGCACGTCGATGTGCTGGGTTCCGGCAACGGTGATCGCCTCGTGCGCATGCACCCGGCAGATCCGTCCTTCGATGATCATGAAGCCCTGATCCTGCGTTCCGCTGGGCCGGTGCGAGGCGAGCAGCGTGACCTCCACCTGCAGCGGGCATTCGGCAATCGCCGGCGGTGCCACCTGCACCGAATCGACGCGGCTGAAGCCGCCCAGTGCGAACTTGTCAGGCACATGCACGTACCCCATGGCGCGCTTCGACTCCGGCACCGGGGTACGAGCGGTGGCGCGGGCGATGGCCTCAACCTGCGCCGCCTGCGTGGCATCTGCGAAGTTCAATACGCATTCGCCGCGTGCCAGAAGGTTGCTGCAGCCCTGGCCCTGTTCGCCGATGCCGAGCACCACGCGGTCGCCCAGCGCCCAGAATGACGAAAGCGGGCTGATGTTCGCACTGCCGTCTTCATTCAACGTGGTCATCAGCACCACCGGTGTTCCCGGGTAGAGCACGGAGGGGGTGATGCAGCGGCGTTGGAGGTCTTCCGGTGACATGCCTGAGCTCGTGGGGTGCGGGCGATGACTGTGCCCTCTGCAGGGGCGCGCATGCTTCGATCCGGGTCGAACGATGCGCGGAAAGCGGCATGCCACAATGCGGCCATGGTCCAGACGTCCCGCTCCTTCATCCATGTCGGCACGCTGGTCGGTGACCATGCACGCGCGGCCATGCTGTTGACGTTGATGGATGGCCGGGCGCACACGGCGTCCGAGCTGGCCGGCGTGGCTGGCATCTCGCCGCAGACGGCAAGCAGTCATCTACGGCGGTTGCTCGATGGCGGCATCCTGGCCGTGGAGGTGCAGGGACGCCACCGCTATCACCGGATTGCCTCGACCGAGGTCGCCGACATGCTGGAAGGCATCCTGCGTTTCAGCGATCAACGGCCATCGCTTTCTCCACGAGCGGTACGAGTTGATGCCGGCTTCCGCCGGGCGCGCACCTGCTACCGGCACCTGGCGGGTGAATACGCTGTCGCCATCTGTGACCACCTGCTGAGCACCGGGGCGATCTCCACGGCTGCAGACCATTGGCAGATGACGTCCCATGGCGCCTCCATCCTGCGCGCCGTGGGGCAGCCGCTGGAAGCGTTGATCGCGCGATCGCCACAGGTGACGCCCGCGCGATACTGCCGCGGCTGCCTGGACTGCACCGAGCGGCGCCCGCACATGGCCGGCATGGTGGGTGAAGCACTGCTGGAGAGTTTCCTGCAGAACCACTGGCTGCGTCGCCTCGCGGGGCGGCGCGACCTGCAGGTCACACCTGCCGGGCAGGAGGCATTCCGCAGGCTGTTCGACGTACACGCCTGAGGCCCGCCGCGCGCCGCTGGCAGTCTCAGCCGGCCACGACATTGCGACGGGGTATGGTCGGAGTCCTGGTCTTCGGGAGCAGCAATGGCAGGCAAGGACATGAGGGGCCGCATGCACGATGCGGCTGGTCGGCAATGAGCAGGTCAACCGCAGATGTGCGCTGGCTTACATTCCGGCTGAAGAACGGGCAGTCCATCGGCCCCGATCAACTGAAGGATGGCTGGGTCGTCGCCTCGGAGAGCCGTCATTGTGATGTGCGCCGGGAGAGTATCGAGGGCGCTGGCGTGGTCTATGCCCTGTATGGCCCGCCGGATCTTCCGTCTCCGCGCCGCGCCGAACTGCGCATGCGCGACTTCCTCATGCGCTCCGGCTATACCTTCACCATGGGTACGCTCGGCCACTGATGCGGTCGGCGACTCGGAAGGGAGCCGCTGCTGCCTTCAACGCCTCGACCACCTGTGAATCCGCAAAGCCGCAGTGGCCTTCGCCCACCGCAGGCAGTACGCGCGGCAATGGCGTGGCGCCAGCGTGCTCGGCCAGCTGCGGATACACCGCCTGCATGCGCGGCACGATGCTCGGGTCGTTGTTGTTGAACTGGATCACCAGCGGTCGCTTGAGCGCGCCGGTCAACGCCAGCTTTTCGCGCACGTATCGCTGTGCCGGCGCAGCAGGTGCCAGCCGCTGCACGCCCGCGTTGAACGCCTTGTCGTCACCGAATCCGCGGTAGACGGTCGTAACGTTGCCGACCGGCATGCCGCCGGCGCGCGTGGCCAGTTCGTGCAGGATCATCGCGTGCAGGCTGATCGTGCCCGGCAATGCCTCCACGCTTACCTGCAGCCGTACAGCCAGTTGCGCAGCCACGGCCGGCCGGGTCTGAAGCGCGGCGGCGATGCCTTGATAGAGCTCCATCTGCGGCAGTGCCGCAGCTTCCGCCGATGCCAGGCCCTGCCGGGGCAGTCCCTTGGCTTCGGGGAAGAAATAGTCGAACGCCACCAGGGTGGTCAGCAGGTCATTGGCCAGTTGTTCGCCAGGCAGGTTGGCCCCGCACAGCGACACGCCACCGGCGTAGTGACGTGGCAGGCGTTCGAGGGTGGCGATGGCCACCGCACCGCCCATCGAAAAGCCGAGAATCCAGGTGCGACGCACGTCCTTCAATTCGGACACGGCGTGGGCGCGCAGGCGTTCCATGTCCACGATCGCATCTGACACCGCCCAGCCCTGGCTGGCATAGGCGCTCTGCGCCACGGCATAGCCCGCTGCAAGCAGGCTGGCGGTGCTGTCGTTGGCCGGCATCGGTGATGGCTGCGGCACGCCGACCGGTTCATAGCCATGCGCCAGCATCACCAGTTCGCCGTTCCAGCCGGCGGGCACGTCCAGGCGCCAGCGCGCGCCCTGCAGCTCACCGCTGGAGGTGCGTGGCGGGGCGGGCGGCGCGGCGGCCTGCGACACGTGCGGAATTAGCAGGACCAGTGCCAGGACCAGCCGGTGGAAGGTTCGCATCATGGTCTTTGCCCTGGCCGGTGCGGTCTGCGCGGAAGGTGCCGCCTGTATAGCGCTGCCCCTGCACGGTGGCTAGCCCCTGACGCAATGCAATCGAATTCGATACGATCTGCCGTATCTGCTCCCTTCCATTTGATCTGGGGTCCCGTCATGGTCGATCGCCTCGCCATCCTGCTCGAACGCTTCGCGGTCACCGCCTCGGTGTTTCATGCCGGCGCGCTGTGTGGCATCAACAGTCTCGAAGGAGAGGGCGAGGCCGGCCAGCTGCACCTGGTGCGGCGCGGTCCGTTGCAGGTCAGTCATGGCACGCAGACGGTGCAGGTCGACGTTCCCAGCCTGCTGCTGTATCCGCGCCCGCTGCCACACCGCTTCCACACCGATCCTCAGCATGGCGCGGACATGGCCTGCGCCAATCTCCATTTCGAGGGCGGCAGGCTCAACCCGATCAGTGCCGCGCTGCCCGATTTCATCTGCCTGCCGTTGGCCGAACTGTATGGCGGCCATGCCGCCCTGGAGCTGCTGTTCGAGGAGGCATTCGAGCAGCGCTGCGGTCGCACGGTGATGGTCAACCGCCTGTTCGAGGTGGTGATGATCCAGGTGCTGCGGCAGTTGATGGAGGGGGGCGAGATGCGCGGCGGCCTGTTCGCCGGGCTTGGCCATCCACGGCTGCGGTTGGCGCTGGTGGCCATGCACGAGGCACCCGCCCAGGCCTGGACGCTGGAAGATCTGGCCGACGTTGCAGGCATGTCGCGCAGCGTGTTCGCCGCCAGTTTCCGCGAGGCCATGGGAACCACGCCCGGGCAGTATCTGCAGGGCTGGCGGGTAGGCCTGGCGCAGCAGGCGTTGCGGCAGGGGCGACCGTTGAAACGGATCGCCGACGAGGTTGGGTATGGCAGCGAGGCCGCGTTGTCTCGGGCGTTCAAGGCACACACCGGGCAATCGCCACGGCAGTGGCGCGGACAGGCGCGCGCTGCTGCCGGCTGACTGTTACCCCAGCGCGAGCCGGGTCAGCTTCATGCCGGCGAACAGCCCGGCCAGGCCCAGGGCTACCGAACCGCCGGCGTACAGTGCGGCCAGGCCATGCTGGCCCCGCTGCAGCAGCAGGCCGGTTTCCAGCGAGAAGGTGGAGAACGTGGTGTAGCCACCAAGAATGCCGGTGGCCAGCAGCAGGCGCAGTTGCGGCGAAGCGCCATTGCGCAGCGCAAACGCCTCCACCACCACGCCCATCAGCACGGCGCCGCTGATGTTGACCAGGAACGTCGACCAGGGCCAGGTGCTGCCGGCGGCCACGCGGGCGCCGATCAGATTGCAGGCATGGCGCAGGCAGGCGCCGACACCGCCGCCCAGGAATACCAGCACATAGTTGTTGAACGTCTGCATTGCTTGCCTCGAGTGCGTGTTCGCAGGTTCGACGGCGGACGCAATGGCGGGCACGGCCTGCCATCGACGAACGCCGGGTTCGTCTCAGCAGGAGCCATCAGCCATCTCAGGCGGTTATCGGGGGAGCCCCATCCCCATCGACGGCCATGCTACCAGCCCGCGATGGGTCAGGGCAGGGCAGTCATCACCACGCGTGCGACCTTGCCGCGGCTGACGCCCTCCATCAGCAGGTCATGGGCCATCAACCCCAGCGTGGCCTCGCGACGGTAGCCCACCTCAAGTCCGCGCTCGTCAAGGATGTGGGCGACCAGCTCATAGGCCGCTTGCCAGACATCCAGATGGGCTTCGCTGGGCATGTGCATGTAGGCCGTGCCGCGCTCGCCGACTCCCCGTCCCAGCGGGCCAAAGAGCAGCTCGCGTGGGTCCAGCTTCACCGCATCGGCAATGCGGAACAGCTGTTCGGCTTTCACGTGGTTGGCCTTGACGTGGTCGTTGAGCCAGTTGCTGACCGTTGCCGTCGTCGTTTCGGCGGCACGCGCCAGGTCGGCAGGGCGTGCATGCCCGGCGTCCTTCATGGCGACCGCGAGTCGTTGTCCAAGAGTATTCATCTATGCAAGCCAGCTTAACGCGTGGAAGCGAAAGAGGCCTTGGCGCAAGAATAAGTTTGATGATGAAAGGGATCGAAAATGGACGAATTCTGGAGCAAGCGGCAGGTCCGCACGCGGCTGGGCTTTTCCACCGACGCAGAGCTCGCCAGGTTGTTTGGAATCAGCAGATCCGCTGTCTCGCAATGGCCCAGAGGCTTTCCCATCCCGCCGCTCAGGCGCTACATCCTGCAGCAGCGATACCCTGCGTTGTTCCCGATGGATGACGACTCGCACGATGAAACCGCATGAGATGCGTCGAGGGTTGTCGCAGACAAGCCGCCAAGATCGATTTGCTAAGTATGCTTAGCAACATAGACAGAATCGATCGACGTGTCCCCAGCGATGGTCCGATCTGTGATGGCTACCCGGGTTCGCCGGCTGGCTTTGTCGACATCGGCACGGACGTTTCTGATCCCGGTCGCTACGGCCTTTCATGAACGATTAATAATTTCAATCGCGAAAGTCGCGGCCTGTAATTGACGTGTCGTGAAATCTATGACTAATTGGCATCAACCGGCTGTGAAGGCCGGGAGTCTTTCAGTAGCTCGCAAGTGAATCGGTCGACCGTCAACGATGCAGAACAAGTCCAACGGAGGTCGTATGGAATACGGCATGCATGGCTTGGCTGAACGGGTACGCCGCGAACTGGAAGCCAGTTATCACAAACACGGATGCGGTCCGGCGTTCTGGGATACCTACCAGCAGGTGCTTGATCGTCTGGTTCCGCAGGGGACCGGGCGAACCGATGTCACCAATGAAATGGCGCTGATCATCGAACAACTGGGCATCGTCCGCCGCGCCCAGCTGGTACCGCCGCGCCCGGGCGACCCGGGCTGATTCAGAGCAGGCGCCAAGCGCCGCACACCAGCAGCGCCAGCAGCAACGAAGCCAGGGCCGTGGTGCGGGGGCGCCACCACCGGCGCGGCTGGCCTGCCATCACCTGCGGGCTGCAGTAGCGCACCAGGCTTGGGCCGAAACCGGCCTGATGCTGCTGCTGCGTGCACGTTTCCAGGCAGGCACCGCAGGCCAGGCAGTCGGCCTGTGGGCCATGGCGGATGTCCAGCTGCATCGGGCACGCGCGCACGCAGGCCATGCAATCGAGGCAGTCGCCCAGCCGATCCGCGCTGAAGGTGGGCATCGGTCCGGCCAGCAGCGGATGCGCGGCACGGAAGACATAGTCCTGCGCGGTGGTGGGGTCGAGCAGGCCGCGACCGCGGCCGAGCACGCCGCCCAATGCCGGCGGGCGGGCGCCGCGCGGCTCGCCGCGGCGGGGGTCATACAACATGCGCGGGGTGTGCGGGTCGGTCAGCAACGGCTGCATGCGCGCGAACGGACAAAGTGATCGGCACACCTGCTCGCGCAGGAACCCGGCATTGCCCCACGTGGCGCCGGCATAGAACAGCACCCAGAAGGTCTCCCAGCCACTCCATGCGCCATCGAACGCGCCGGTGACCAGTTCGCGGATCGGGCTGAACAGCCCGACGAACGTGATCCCGGTCCACAGCGACAGCAGCAACCAGGCCAGCTGGGTGGCCGGCCGCGCCAGCTTCGCCGGCAGCACGCGGGCCAATGCCTGCGCGATTCCGTCGAACGCTCGTGTCCATAGCGTCTGCGGGCAGGCATGTCCGCACCACACGCGACCAGCCAAGTGGGTGAGCAGGGCCAGACCCACCGCCATCACCGCCAGCAGCCCCAGCAACACACCGATGTCATCCGGCCACAGGGTCCAGGCGAACAGGTCGAAGCGGCGCGCGTTGAGGTCCAGCAGCAGGGCCTGGCGTCCATCCCACTGCAGCCACGGCAGCGCATGGAACAGGACCAGCAACGCAAGGCCCAGGGTGCGGCGCCAACGCCATGCGCGCAGGGGCGAGGATGCGGTGATGCTCATCCCAGTGGCAGCTCCTCATCCTCTTCGTTCGGCATCGGCCGCAGCAGGTAGCCGGTCACCGCGCTGGAAAGTGCGGTGACCGCCCAGAACATGAAGAAACCTGCGGTGTAGCCCAGCTCACGGCTGATGGCCGTACCCGGGAAGCTGATCGCCTGCAGCCGCAGTGGATCGACGAAGGCGAAGAACACCACGCAGGCCAGGCCGGCGGCGATGAAGCTGGGCCACAGGACTGCACCCCAATGCTGGATACGCCGCTGGCGGCTGGAAGTCGGTGTGTTCATGCGGGTTCGGGTTGAAGAAGAGGGCGGCGCGTATACTTCGCCGTGGTTGGCGCAGCATTCGCCGTGGTTGGCGCAGCATCCGCAGGGCATGCTTCCTGCAAGCGTGCCAGCCTAGGTGCGCCGCAGTGCGCTGACATTGATCTGGATCAACAGCGGTGGTGGCGGCATGCGGCACACTGCCGATCCGCACTTGGTGCCCTGATGAACGCAACGCCCACGACTGCCCTTCCCATTGCTTCGCCAGAGTTGTGCAGCGAGGAGGAAGTGACCCGGTTGGTCCACGATTTCTATGCGCGCGTGCGTGAAGAGGAGCGTCTGGGGCCGGTATTCGAAGGGCATGTGCGCGACTGGCCGGAACACCTGGCCCAGCTCGTCGATTTCTGGTCGGCGATGCTGCGCGGGACCCGCAGGTTCAAGGGCTCGCCGATGTCCAAGCACATGGCCATCGATCTGGAAAAGGATCTGTTCGACCGCTGGCTGGTGCTGTTCCACATCACCACGGCCGAATGCAACAACCCGCCCATGCAGGCGCTGGCCGACGATGTGGCCGCCCGCATCGCCGACACCTTCTGGCGCCGCTACCAGATGCTGCGCTGGCCGCAGGTCATGCTGCCGGTGCTGGGCGTGTCCACCAAGGATTGATCTGGGTCAAGGCGCACCGCCAGGGTTGGGGCGATGCTGGCGCCATGGACACGTTCTCTCCCGCTGCCGGTGGCCTGGCCTGGACCTTCGATCCCGATCTGCTGCGACGGCATGACCGTCCCGGCCCGCGCTACACCTCCTATCCCACCGCGCCGCACTTCCATGACGGCTTCGATGCACCCGCGCTGCGCCAGGCGATCGCCGACAGCAACCCGTTGGCGCGCGCGTTGTCGTTGTACGTCCACGTGCCATTCTGCTCCAGCCCCTGCTTCTACTGTGGCTGCAACCGGGTGATCACCCGCGACCGCGGGCGTGGCCACAGCTACGTGTCACGCGTGCTGGCCGAGGCGGACCTGCTGGCACCGCAGTTCGCCGACGGTCGTGAAGTGATCCAGCTGCACCTCGGCGGTGGTACGCCGAATTTCCTCGATGCCGATGCGATGACCGCACTGGTCGAGGGCCTGCGCCGCCGCTTCGATTTCAGCGGTTCGTCGCAGCGTGATTTTTCCATCGAACTGGACCCGCGTTTCATCGACACCAGCGATGTGGCGATGCTGGCCCGGCTGGGCTTCAACCGCGCCAGCCTGGGCGTGCAGGATTTCGACCCGCAGGTGCAGGAATCGATCAACCGGGTGCAGGGCGTACGGCAGACGCTGGATATCCTGCGTGCGTGCCGCGACAGCGGCATGCGTTCGGTCAACGTCGATCTGATCTACGGCCTGCCAGGGCAGAGTCTGCAGGGCTTCGGCCGCACCCTGGAACTGGTGCTGGCGCTGCGTCCGGATCGACTGGCGGTGTATGGCTATGCGCATCTTCCGCACCTGTTCCGCGCGCAGCGGCAGATCGACGAAAGCCGGATGCCTTCGCCGGAAGACAAGCTGGCGCTGCTGGGCCTGGCGGTGGAGCGCCTGTCCGCAGCCAGCTACCAGTACATCGGCATGGACCACTTCGCATTGCCGGAAGAAGATCTGTCGCGTGCCCAGCGCGCCGGCCAGCTGCATCGCAACTTCATGGGCTACACCACCCACGCCGACACCGATCTGCTCGGCCTTGGCGTAAGTGCGATCAGTCACATCGGTGCCACCTACAGCCAGAATCCGCGTGACCTGCCGTCGTGGGAGAGCGCGGTGGACCAGGGACAGCTGCCGGTCTGGCGCGGCGTCGCACTCAGTGCCGACGACCAGCTGCGCGCCGAGCTGATCCAGCAGTTGATGTGCCAGGGTGAGGTGGATGGAATGTCACTGGCCCAGCGCCACGGCATTGATTTCGAAACCTACTTCGCCGAAGACCTGCAGGCCGTGCAGCGTCTGCAGCAGGATGGCCTGGCCGAGTACCGCGACGGCGTGGTGCGTGCCAGCGAGCCGGGGCGGCCGCTGCTGCGCCTGCTGGCGATGTGCTTCGATCCCTATCTGCGCGCTGCGCAGGAGCAGCCGCGTTATTCGCGGGCGATCTGAGCGCAGGTCTCAGCGCTTTCCGACGCCCCGTTCGGGGTGGCGAGCGGCCATGCCACCACTGGAGGTGGTGCTCCAGTTGCCGCTCAGATCGCGCACGCTGGTGGAGTAGGAGCCGTCGCTATACTCAGTGCGCCACCTGCCGCTCAGGTCACGCTTGCTGACCGAGTAGCTGCCGTCACTGTACTGGGTGCGGATGTTGCCGCTCAGGTCAGTGCTGCTGTTGGAGTAGCTGCCATCGCTGTGGGTGGTGCGCTTGCGGCCACTCAGATCGGTGGTGGTGGTCGAACGGCTGCCGTTGCTGTGCTCGGCGGTCACCCGGCCGGACAAGTCGCGCTTGATGCGGCTGGACGATCCGTCACTGTTGCGGATATCCAGGCTTCCGTCGAGGTTGCGATGACTGTCCGAACGACTCTGCGCCGATGCCGGTGCGGTGGCCTGGGCGAGCATCGCGACCAGCGCCAGCGATGACGCGATCCCTATCCACTTCATGGCTGATCTCCTTGTGCGCGGTTCGGCGGCCGGGGCGGGGGGTTCGATTCTGCCATGCCGGCCTGAAGGCGTCCTGATCGCGGAAACGGCAGCTGAGTGGCCGCATTCCCTCCGGCGGGCTGCTGTGCGCAACCAGCGGTGCGGACCCTTTGTGGGAGCGTCAATGCTTGATTGGGTGTGCTATTCCGCCTGAATGGAAGCCGCCTACCAGAAGCTGGTCCGCATGACGGGTGCCACCGTGTCGCTGCGGGAGTTCGCCGCGCTCTATGCCCACGATCCGGGCAGGCGCTGGGCTAGCTCATGCGCATCGCGGCTCGCGTCTGCTCCTGGGCGTGGTCCTGCTGGGCGACCTGCTGTGCCTGTGAAATCTGCTCGACCTTGGCGAGCGACTGCTCCACGGGTGTGTTGACGGCCTCGCTGATCGCAACCGACGCCCGCAGGTGTGCCGGATTGTCGAGCTCGCCCTGCACGACGAACATGCGCGGGCCCGAAACATTGCTCGGCGGAGTGCCCAGCACGACGTGATCGACGCGCTCCAAACCGCTGCTCTTAGCTGTTGCCAGCAAGCTGGCCGTCATTCGCTCGCTGATTTCATCGAAGCCGCGCCCGTGCTTGGCATCCAAGGCGGATACGCCATCGCGAATCTGCCGGTAGAGCGCATGGTCTGAGTGACCTTCCTTTCTGGGATCCAGGCCTGCCTTGTCCAAGGTTGATTCGATGCTTTCTTGCAACGGGCTCTTGGGAGAGAAGCCTGGATTGGTCAGAGAGGGCGAGCCCTTGTCGGTTGCATCCGGGACCAGCTGCCCGCCGGGCTTGAGCGCATTGTGGGCGCGCTGCTCCGCTTCAGCTTCTTGGCGAGCGTATGCACCGGCTTCCTCGGTGCCGCGCAGGTAATTGACCCCGTCGCGCATGAGTCCGGGGCCGCCGCCGACAAGCACGGTCGCTCCCATACGCAGCTGATGAATATCACTGCGGTAGTCGGCAATCCGGCGCAGGTCTTCAGGGTCTGTGACCCGGGCTCTGGGGTCGTCCAGTACAGACTGCACCGGCCCCTTGTCGGTCATCCGATCAAGGAAATGAACCATTCGATGGGAATCCCCCAACTGGACCGCCACAGCGGCGGACATGAGGTGGCCGCTTTTCAGCCCAGGTGCTCCGAGGGACGCGATGCGTTGGCCCTGCTCGGCGGTGCGCAGAACCTCCAGTTCCTTGGGGAGCGCGTACATCTCAACCTTGCCGTAATGCGGGCCGCCCGCACTGACCAAGTCGCCTGCCATGACATGGTTGGTGAACGGCGCCGCATTGGCTGGCCTTCGGAAAGGCGATAGGCCAACCCGGCAGCGCCGTACGGATTGAACGCGTCGCCGGGGAGGTTGTAGTGGTGCGCGGTGATCTGTGCGAGCGCGCCGCCCAGTGAATGGCCGGTGACGTGCACTGGCCCATACCCATTTTCCTCAGCCAGTTTGGTTGCCTGCTTGGTGAGCGCAAGAGCATCGCCAAGCTGTGAATTGATTCTGGCGGTGACCATCGCAGCGTCGATGCCGCCATCAAGTACTGCCTGGCGATCAAATTCGGTTCCACGATGGGCAGCGATGACTTCTTTTGTTTCTATGTTGAGGTAGACAACACCTTGATATCCGTTCCCGGAGTCGCGACGGGCCAAAACCGTGTATTTCGTTCCATCAATGGCGATGTCGGAATCGGGGGGCGGGAGGGGGTCCTTATAGACATGGTTCGAAAGCGTGGCGTTTTCCCTAGCGTTCATGGCGTTGTTCCTTCAACCCGTGTGGATACTTCGATTGGGAAGTATTCCTTGCGCTTGTCTTGTGGCATCTTTTCGTACCAACTCGAAGGTTCGGTTGGAGTCCGGCTTGGCGTTTGCCCCGTGGTCATGGGGGGCAATGCGCGCTTTATATAGGCGGTGAAGGTTTTCCCGCCTTCAATCTCACTGAATAGAGCTGAGACTGATGCACGGATTGGCCGATCATCGATGATGAAGGCGAACGAAGCTTCTACGAGAGCAGGTGTCCATGTGCACGGGCCACTACCGTAATAGTCAGCAACTTCCATTCCGTCCTTGAACACGGTGCTGCTGAATTCTGTAGCACTTATACGCCGTACTGGGGGATCAATCGTGTGCTGGTTCGGTTCGTATTGCACACCCTCGTAATTGTTGATCGGGGGGAGGCAAAGTGGATCTATCTGGTAGGTGACGGATACCTTGGGAGTTGGTATCTCCAGTGGCGCGTCATGGACCCGGATGATGATGGGCAGCGCATCCGCAGGTACAGGATTTTCGCGGTAAACAGGATACGAGCGTTCCTTGTGGCAGCCTGAAATGACCAAGCTGATCAAAGCGATCAATGCCGCATGGGAAAGGCTTGCGAGAGATTTCAGCATGAGCCGTCCATGTCGCGGATTGACGAACTGTGGGGGCATGCTTGTACAGCTTTACTGCGGAGCATGGTTCTCGGTGCGTGAAGCTGCCGACAGGATTGCCTTGATCGGTGTTCAGCTGGACAAGAGCTATGGCTGTGAAAGCCTGCGCGATGAGCATTTCGGGGCAAATACGACAGTCTCGTCGCCGCCGTCGGCTCGTTCCCATAGCCTCCATTCTTGCGCCCCAGCGATACGGGGCCATGCGAGATAGCGTTCATCATCGCTCCATTGCTCTTCATCAACAGACTATACGGCTCGTTTCTGCCGTGTTCCATAAAGATGTGGGAGACGAGGAATGAGCGGGCGGCCTGCATCTTCCAGGGTAAACGCTATGCCGAGCGCTGGTGCGCGGGCAGGCTGGCCCCCCGGATGCGGCTGCGAGCAGCTGTGGCTCGGATGGTGGACGACACTCCGAGCGAGCCTCTACCGCCGCTGCCCGCCCTGCCGCCTACACAAACAGCTGCAGCAGGCACGCTGCTTGATCGAGGGGGGCGAGGGACCTAGAACGAGTAAAGGAAGCGCTGGCGCCAATCCGTTCGCCGGCGGTGATGAAGCCAAGGGCGAAGGACCCGATGAAGACACGGGTGAGGACAGGTCTGAGGGAACTGCGCCGGGGCGTGTGAGCCCGGCCAGCTCGCTTTTGCGGAGCAAGTCAAAAATTGCGGAGCGCCGGGAGCTACAAGAAATCGCCCGAAACCGTTGGTGCCCGGAGCCGGAATCGAACCGGCATGGGGTTGCCCCCGGCGGATTTTAAGTCCGATGCGTCTACCAGTTTCGCCATCCGGGCCTGCAGCGCGCGCCGATTGTAACGGAATCGCCGCCGCTGCCGCCGGCTAACGCGGCTTTTACGCAACCGGGCGCGGGGCTGGGTACAGTCCGCCAACATTTCCGGGAATGGCGATATGCGTGCACGCGGCGAGCGATGGATCGGATGCAGTGCCGTGCTGGGGCTGATGCTGGCGATTGGCCCGGCTGCCGCGCAGCAGGTGCCTGCGCCCACCGGCGCGGTGGTGGACATGGAGACGGTGCAGGTGACCGGCGAACAACCCGGCCCCGGCCTCTGGAAGGTCACCGCTCCACAGGGGCATGTGCTGTGGATCCTGGGCACGGTCTCGCCGTTGCCGAGCGGGGTGCAATGGCGCTCCGACGAAGTCGAGCGGACCATTGCCAGCGTCGACCATGTGCTGGGCGATCCGGGTTTTGCCCTCGATGCGAAGATCGGCGTGTTCAAGGGTCTGACCCTGCTGCCACTGGCATTGAAGACCGCGCGCGATCCGCAGGGGCGCACGCTTGACCAGATCCTGCCGCCGGCAACGCACGCGCGCTGGCTCGGCCTGAAACAGACCTACCTGGGCAATGACCGTGGCGTGGAAAAGGACCGTCCGCTGGTGGCCTCCGGCCGCTTGTACCAGGCCTTCCTCAAGCGCAACGGCCTGCGCGATGGCAAGCAGGTCAAGGAAGCACTCGGGCGCGCGTACAAGGCGCACGATCTGAAGCCGGAAGACGTGCAGGTCAAGCTGAAGGTCGACGACATCCGTGGCACGTTGAAGGAGCTGCAGGCCACCGAAGTCGATGACCGCGCGTGTTTCGAACGCACGCTCGACACGGTGGAATTCCAGGCACCGGTGCTGCGCGAGCGCGCCAACGCCTGGGCGCTGGGGGATGTCGCGGCACTGCGTCGGCTGTCGGGTTCGGCGATGGCCCAGACCTGCCGCGAACTGCTGCAGGATTCGGCCTTCGTGCGCCGGCGCGGCTGGAGCGATATGCCGCAGCAGGTACGCACGCGCTGGCTGCAGGGCGTGGATGCGGCGCTGAGCCGTCATCCAGGCACCTTCGCGACGGTGCCGGTCAGCCTGCTGCTGGGCGAGGGCTATCTGGATGCGCTGGTGCAACGCGGTTATCAGGTCGAGTCGCCGCCGGAATAGCCAACGCTTGAAGTCCTCGTGCTTCCTGTCATATTCCTCTGCACTCAGGAGGGGAGTGATGGACATGCCGTTGCATGCGTACGCTTATGTCAGCACGGCCAGGGAGGGACTGGACGTGCCCGAGCTCGATGCATTGCTGGCCGATGCGACCGCGTTCAACCGCATGGCCGGGGTGACCGGGGCGTTGATGTTCGATGGCAGCCGTTTCCTGCAGTACATCGAAGGCCCACGGGATGGGCTGGCTTCGGTGCACGCGCGGATCGGCAACGCGCGTCGCCACGGCAGCATCATCCAGCTTGCCGCAGGCCCGATCCCGAGCCGCTGGTTCCCGCGCTGGACGATGGCCAACCGGCACGTGGATGCGGCGACGCTGGGCAGCATCGTGGCGGCCCCGTGGCATGGTTTCAGCCTGGGGCAGGAGCCCCCGGAGCATGGCTTCTGCCTGTTGTTGCGGGCCTGGACGGGGCGGCACGGCGAACTCGAGCCGGCTGCCGTCAGCCTCGGATCCTGATCCGGGCGTGGTCTGGCGCCGCTGCCGCGGTTAACCTTGTCGGCACGTTTGCCTGCTCCCGGATCCTCGCATGACCCAGTGGACACCATCGCCGCCTGTTGGACGCCGCGCATGAGTGCGCCGATCGGCGCAGCACAGAGCCCGTCCCCGGCCATCATCGGCCTGGGATATGTCGGGCTGCCGTTGGCAGTGGCGTTCGGCCGCCAGCTGCCCACCCTGGGGTACGACATCGATGCTGCGCGCATCGCCGAACTGGCCGGCGGGCAGGACCACACGCTGGAAATGGAGCCGGACGAACTGGCCAGCGCGTCGCTGCTGCGTTACAGCAGCGATCCGGCGCAGCTCGACGCCTGCAACGTCTACATCGTCACCGTGCCCACGCCGATCGATGCCTACGAGCAGCCTGATCTGGAGCCTTTGCGCTCGGCGACGCGACTGATCGCCAGCCATCTGCGCGTCGGTGATCTGGTGATCTACGAATCCACCGTCTACCCGGGTACCACCGAAGAAGTCTGCGTGCCGCTGCTGGAACAGGGCTCGGGCCTGCGCTTCAACGAGGATTTCTACTGCGGCTACAGTCCCGAGCGGGTCAGCCCGGGTGACCGCCAGCGGCGCCTGGCCGACATCCGCAAGATCACCTCCGGTTCAACGCCGGACGTGGCTGCGGTGGTCGATGGCCTGTACCAGCGGATCATCACCGCCGGTACGTTCCCGGTGCCGTCGATGCGGGTCGCCGAAGCGGCCAAGGTGGTGGAGAACATCCAGCGCGACGTCAACATCGCGCTGGTCAACGAGTTGGCCCTGATCTTCGATCGCCTCGGCATCGACACCCAGGATGTGCTCGACGCCGCAGGCAGCAAATGGAACTTCCTGCCGTTCCGGCCGGGGCTGGTGGGAGGCCACTGCATCGGCGTGGACCCGTACTACCTGCTGCACAAGTCCGAAAGCATGGGCTACCACCCCGACCTCATCCACACCGCCCGGCAGGTCAACAACCGGGTGGGCGAACATGTGGCCAAACGCGTGCTGGCGATGCTCGCCGAGCGTGGCCGCATGCCAGCGCACTCGCGCATCCTGGTGCTGGGCGTGACCTTCAAGGAGGACTGCCCGGACCTGCGCAACAGCCGCGCGCTGGAACTGGCCCAGCGGCTGGCCGGCAGCGGCGCGCAGGTGGACGTCAGCGATCCGTGGGTGGGGCCAGCTGCCATGGCGGACGAGGGCGTGAACTGGCTGGCCGAGCCGGTGCCCGGCAGCTACGACGCGGTGGTGCTGGCGGTGGCGCATGAGAGCTTCAAGGCGATGGACGATGCCCATATCCGCAGCCTGTTGGCGCCCGGTGGGCTGGTCTATGACGTGAAGTCCGCCTGGCCGCGCAGCGTGGTCGACGATCGCCTGTAGGTGCTTGCGCGGTAGACTCGGGGCAGTTGCAACCGAGGAACGCCATGCACCGGTATATCGTCTACCTGCTCGCCATCCTGATGTTTCCGATCTGCCTGTGGCTGGCCACGATCTGGCCGGCCTGGTACTGGGGCGTCGGCATTACAGCTGCGATGGTGGCGCTGGGGACCTGGGACCTGCTGCAGAAGCGCAGCACCCTGCGCCGCAACTATCCGGTGATGGCGCACTTCCGTTATGGCCTGGAATCGATCGGCCCGGAGATCCGCCAGTACTTCGTGCAGAGCGATCTGGAGGATGTGCCGTTCTCGCGGCAGCAGCGTGCGCTGATCTACCAGCGCGCCAAGAACCAGATGGACACGGTGCCCTTCGGCACCCTGCGCAGCACATATGCGGTGGACTACGAATGGATCAACCATTCGCTGGCGCCGACCACCATCGCCAAGCATGATTTCCGCGTGCTGATCGGTCCGAACTGTGCCAAGCCCTATTCGGCCAGCGTGTTCAACATCTCGGCGATGAGTTTCGGTTCGCTGTCGGCCAATGCGATCCGCGCATTGAACGAAGGCGCACGCCTGGGGGGTTTCTACCACGATACCGGCGAAGGCTCGATTTCGCCGTATCACCGGGAGATGGGCGGTGACCTGGTCTGGGAGATCGGCTCGGGCTACTTCGGGTGCCGTGACGAAAAGGGCGGCTTCAGCGAGGAACGCTTCGTTGCCAATGCCAACCACGATCAGGTGAAGATGATCGAGATCAAGCTGTCGCAGGGCGCCAAGCCCGGCCATGGCGGGGTGCTGCCGGCGCCGAAGGTGACCGCCGAGATCTCGGTGACGCGTGGCGTGCCGATGGGCGTGGACTGCGTGTCGCCATCGCGCCATTCGGCCTTCTCCACGCCGGTTGAACTGCTGCAGTTCGTGGCCCGCCTGCGTGAACTGTCCGGTGGCAAGCCGGTTGGTTTCAAGCTGGCCATCGGCCACCCGTGGGAATGGTTCGGCATTGCCAAGGCGATGCACGAGACCGGTCTGCTGCCTGATTTCATCGTCGTCGATGGCGCCGAAGGCGGTACCGGCGCGGCACCGGCCGAATTCGTCGATCACGTGGGGGTGCCGATGCACGAAGCGTTGCTGCTGGTGCACAACACCCTGGTCGGCCTGGACCTGCGCGAGCACATCCGTATCGGCGCTGCCGGCAAGATCATCAGCGCGTTCGATATCGCCCGCACCATTGCGATGGGCGCGGACTGGTGCAATGCCGGGCGCGGTTTCATGTTCGCGCTGGGCTGCATCCAGTCGCTCAG
This sequence comes from Stenotrophomonas sp. 1337, assembly GCF_031455455.1. Taxonomy (NCBI): domain Bacteria; kingdom Pseudomonadati; phylum Pseudomonadota; class Gammaproteobacteria; order Lysobacterales; family Lysobacteraceae; genus Stenotrophomonas; species Stenotrophomonas sp. 1337. The sequence goes on from NZ_JAVDSR010000006.1 coordinate 240,332, forward strand.
CTGCCATACCGACAAGTGCCCGACCGGCATCGCGACCCAGGATCCGGCACGCTGGAAGCATCTGGATGCACCGGACAAGGCCACGCGCGTGTACAGCTTCCACGAGCACACCCTGCACGCGCTGAAGGAGTTGCTGTGCGCGGCGGGCTTGAATGATCCGGCCGAGCTCGGCCCGGAACACATTCTGCGGCGGGTGTCGCCGGTCGAGATCCGTTCGCTGGCCTCGCTGTATCGCTACCTGGAACCGGGCGAGCTGCTGCACAAGGTGCCCGACCACGCGGTGTTCCATTCGTTCTGGGCGGACGCACGCAGCGATTCGTTCCAACCGCCACCGAAGATCCAGGCGCTGCGTGCCAGCAAGTCGCGATGACCCGCGTTGCAGGACCGAGCCCATGCTCGACTGCACGAAAACCATCCATGCAAGGAGGCTGCATGCAGTTCAGGACGGGTACCGACGATGATGTGGGCACGCTGTGGGCCCTGCGAACGCGCTGCGTACGTGAGCTGTGCAGCAGCCACTATCCGCCGGAGGTGATTGCACCCTGGTCGGCATCGCCGCCGCCGGTGCAGTATTCGCGGTTGCTGGGGCAGGGCGGCTGCGTCGTGGCCGAGGATGACCGGGGCAATGTGCTGGGGTTCGGTGTGTTCGATGCCGAGGGCAACGAGATCGATGCGCTGTTCGTTGATCCGGATCGGGGCGGGCAGGGTATCGGCCAGGCGCTGATGCAGCGGTTGCTGGCCCTGGCCGACCCGACGCGGGAGGTTGTGCTGTCGGCCTCGCTCAACGCCGTGCCGTTCTACCAGCGGCAGGGCTTCGTCGCCGAGCGCGAGGAACTGTATCCGCATCCCAGTGGCGTGGCATTGGCGTCGGTGAAGATGCGCCGGCCGGGGTGAAATTTCCGGCGCTATCGCGCGTTGATCAACGCGTGGCCAACCACGCGGTCACGCCCTCTGCCGCACGCAGTCCGCTGGCATAGCACGCCGTCAACAGGTAGCCGCCGGTCGGTGCTTCCCAGTCCAGCATCTCTCCGGCGCAGAACACGCCGGGCAAGGCACGCAGCATCAGGCCCTCGTCCAGCGCGTCCAGGCGCACGCCGCCGGCCGTGCTGATCACCTCGGCCATCGGCCGCGGGCGCAGCAGGCGCAGTGGCAGGCGCTTCAACGTGGCGATCACCGCGGCCAGATCGTTGCCAGCATCCTTGCCCAGTGTTTCGAACACCAGCGCGGTCTTCACTGGGTCCAGTCCAGCCTGGCGACGCAGGTGCTCGCCGAAGCTTCGCCCCTTGCGCGGCTGCGAAAGGTCGGCCAGCAGCCGTGCCTCGTCGCGGCCCGGAACCAGGTCCAGCCACAGCGTGGCGTGGCCGTCGCGGTTGAGGGTTTCGCGCAGGTCGGCCGACAGGGCGTAGATCAGGCTGCCTTCGATACCGTACTCGCTGGCCACGCACTCCCCTTGCAGGGTGTGCGGCTCACCGTCGAGGCCATGCCAATGTGCGACGACCGGCTTCAGTGGTGCGCCCGCATGGCGTTGCGCGAAGAACGGCGTCCATGCAACGTCGAATCCGCAGTTGGCCGATTGCAGCGGCGCGATGTCCACGGCGCGGGCCTGCAACGTCGGAACCCATGCACCGTCACTGCCCAGCTGCGGCCAGCTTCCGCCGCCCAGTGCCAGTACGGTCGCATCGGCACGCACCTCCAGTTCGCCGTTGTCGGTGGCAAAACGCAGTGCGCCGTCGTCGCTCCAGCCCAGCCAGCGATGGTTGACGTGCAGGCGCACGCCCTGTTCCTTCAACCGGCGGACCCAGCCGCGCAGCAACGGTGCCGCCTTGCGGTCGACCGGGAACACCCGGCCGGAACTGCCGACGTAGGTTTCCACGCCGAAGCCAGCGGCCCAGTCGCGCAGCGCCTGCGCGTCGAAACCATCCAGCCAGCGGCCGACGCGGGTTGCCTGCTCGCGGTAGCGGCTGTCGAACAGTGGACGTGGGTCGGAATGGGTGAGGTTGAGCCCACCCTTGCCGGCGATCAGGAATTTGCGGCCCGGCGAGCCCTTGGCCTCGTACAGATCGACATCCAGGCCTGCCGCGCGCAGCCGCTCGGCGGCAAACAACCCGGCCGGGCCGCCGCCAATGACGGCGATGCGGCGCGGCGGGCGGACGTCACTGTTGGACATTGAGCAGCTCGACGTCGAACACCAGCGACGAACCTGCCGGAATCGGGCCGACCTGGCGGTCGCCATAGCCGAATTCCGGCGGAATCATCAGCGTGCGCTTGCCGCCGACCTTCATGCCGGCGACGCCTTCATCCCAACCACGGATGACCTGGCCCGCACCCAGTGTGAAGGTGAACGGCTCGCCGCGCTCGACCGAACTGTCGAAGGTCTTGCCGTGCTTGTTGTCGGCGCGCTCGTCGTAGATCCAGCCGGTGTAATGCACGCTGACCTTCTGGCCCGGCACGGCCTCGGCACCACTGCCCGGCTGGGTGTCGATGCGCTCGAACGTGGCAATGGTGCCTCCCGGCGGCGGGCCGGACGGCTCCGACGAGCAACCAACGGCGGCGAGGGACAGCAGCAGGGGAAGCAGCAGGCGGCGCATCAGGCGTCTCCAGGGGCGATGAGTCGAGGGCGGCAAGGTTAGCGCATCGGCGCCGGGTATCATGGTGGCATGGCAAAACTCCTGCTCAATCTGCGCAATGTCGGCAACGACGAATATGCTGATGTCTGCACGCTGCTGGACCAGCACGGCATCGCCTGGTACCGCACCGAACCCAGTCCGTGGGGCATCTCCAATGGTGGCCTGTGGCTGCGCGAGGATGCCGACCAGCCGCGTGCCAAGGCGCTGATGGCCGACTACCAGGCGGCCCGTGGCGTGCGGGTCCGTGCCGAGCGCGAACAGGCCCTGCGCGACGGCACTGCCGAGACCTTTGGCAGCCTGTTGCGCCGCCGCCCTGTGTTCGTGGTGCTGGTGCTGCTGGGCATGGCGGTGGCGGCGGCACTGGTGCTCCTGCCGTTCATGCTGCTGCGGGGGTAGGGGGTTCGGCCGGGTTGCACCCGGCACCCGCAGAGGCAATGGCAACAGCAACAGCGGGCGTTCCGTCGTGGGCGGGGCGGTGTGGGCAGGCGGGGGACGCCGTAGACCCATCCTTGGGGGCTCGATGGCGCCATCCATGGCGCCAACGGTCCCGCCTGCCCACACCGCCCCGCCCCGGACGCGTTCCGGGTGCTGTCGGTAGATGTCGACCTTGGTCGACACTGTGGTAGATCCAGGCCATGCGTGGATGAACGGTGGAGGCTGATACGGGGGCGGTCAGGCGCTAAAATGGCGGGATGATCGCCAATACCGCTGCCTATCATTTCGCCGTCATCGACGCCCCCCAGGCCCTGTGCGACCAGCTGCAGGCGCGTGCCGAGGCGTCCGGCCTGCAGGGGACGATCCTGGTGGCGGGCGAGGGGCTGAACCTGTTCCTGGCGGGTGCGCCGTCCGCGATCGATGGCTTCTACGCGGAACTGCGTGCTGATGCGCGCTTCGCCGATATGCGGGTCAAGACCAGCTTCAGCGAGCACCAGCCGTTCGCGCGGCTGAAGGCCAAGGTCAAGGACGAGATCATCAGCTTCCGTCGTGACGATGGCCAACCGCTGGACTACCCGCGCGCGCCGGCCATCGATCCTGCCACCGTGCAGCGTTGGCTGCGGCAGGGGCATGATGATGCTGGCAAGCGCGTGGTGATGCTCGATACGCGCAACCTGCAGGAGATCGAGTACGGCACCTTCAAGGATGCGCTGGTACTGCCCATCCACAAGTTCACCGATCTGCCCGAGGCGCTGGCGCCCCATCGTGAAGCGCTGAAGGACAGCACCGTGGTCAGTTTCTGTACCGGTGGCATCCGCTGCGAGAAGGCGGCGCTGTGGATGCTCAACGACGGCATGGACAACGTGCTGCAGCTCGATGGCGGCATCCTCGGCTACTTCGAGGAAGTCGGCGGTGAGGGCTACGAAGGTCGTTGTTTCGTGTTCGACGAACGGGTGGCGCTGGATGCCGAACTGAAGCCGTTGGTGGACGAGCCGTTGCCCGAGCCACGCCCCAGCGCGTTCTGACCCGTCCACATTGGCCTGCGGGCCTGAACCGGCCAGGCAGGAATCAGCGTCCCGCCACCGGCACTGGCCGTGGGGGCAGGGCGACCCCATCAAACGGGGATCTTGTGACGGAAAACCGCCTGATGATCCCGTTGTCGATTCTCGACCTGGCCCCGGTCTGCGAGGGCAGCGATACCACTGCCGCCTTTGCCAACATGCTTGAGCTCGCCCAGCATGCCGATGCGCTGGGCTACCGCCGCTACTGGCTGGCCGAACACCACAACATGCCTGGCATCGCCAGTGCCGCCACGGCGGTGCTGATCGGTCATGTGGCCGGTGGCACCCAACGCATCCGCGTCGGCGCCGGCGGCATCATGCTGCCCAACCATGCGCCGCTGCAGGTGGCCGAGCAGTTCGGCACCCTGGCCTCGCTGTACCCCGATCGCATCGACCTGGGCCTGGGCCGCGCGCCGGGTACCGACCAGCCGACCGCCCGCGCCCTGCGCCGCTATTTCGACAGCGCCGACCAGTTTCCGCAGGACGTACGCGAACTGCTGCATTACTTCGAACCGGTGCAGCCCGGCCAGGCGGTGCAGGCCGTACCCGGCGGCGGCCTGCGGGTGCCGACCTGGATCCTCGGTTCCAGCCTGTTCGGCGCACGCATGGCCGCCTCGATGGGCCTGCCGTACGCCTTCGCCTCGCACTTCGCCCCCGATTCCATGGATGAAGCGCTTGCGGTGTATCGCCGCGAATTCCGCCCTTCGGCCACGCTCAAGCAGCCGCACGCGATGCTGGCGTTGAACGTGGTGGCCAGTGACAGCGAGGCCGAATCGCGGCGGTTGTTCACCAGCCAGCAGCAGAGCTTCGTCAACCTGCGTCGCGGCCGTCCGGGCAAGATTCCGGCGCCGATCGATGACATCGAAGCGTTCTGGGAACCCCACGAGAAGCTGGGCGTGGAGCGGGCGCTGGCGTGCACCGTGCTGGGTGATCCGCAGCAGGTTGCCGATGGCATTGCGGCGTTCGTCGAACGCCATCAGCCCGACGAACTGATGCTTACCGCCAACCTGTACGACCACCGCGCGCGCCTTCGCTCGTTCGAACTGGCAATGCACGCCTGGCATGCCCGCCACGCGGGCTGAACAATTGCGTCACGGCAATTTGCGGTGCGGACGCGTCTGATGGGGACTCCCACTTCCGGAGTCCCCCATGGACGAATCGCGTACCGAGCACATTGCCCAGCTGGCTGAACTGATCAAGGACGTGGAGGTGGCGATGTTCACCACCCGTGGTGTCGATGGGCGCCTCTACAGCCGTCCGCTTGGCACCCAGCAGGTCGCCTTCGATGGCGACCTGTGGTTCGCCACTGCGGCCGACAGCCCGAAGGTGGCCGAGATCGCGCTCGACCCGCGGGTCAACGTGGCCTATGCCTCGCCATCGAAGAACACGTATGTGTCGGTAGCCGGCGTGGCACGGATCATCGATGACCGCGCGAAGGTCGAAGAGCTGTGGTCGCCGGCGATGAAGCTGTTCTTCCCGGGCGGCCCGGATGACCCGAGCCTGCGCTTGATCCACGTGCGTGCAGAGACCGCCGAGTACTGGGACGGACCGGGCACGCTGCTCGGCTCGGCGTTGAGTTTCGTGTTGTCGGCGGTGCAGGATGAGCCGGCACGGTTGGGCGACAACGGATTCATCGATCTGCGTTGATTGCAGTAGCCCGCCGGGCATGGCCCGGCGCTACCGGGCGGGGCTCAGGGTAGCGCCGGGCCATGCCCGGCGAGCGCAGCGGCAGGCGCTCAGAACCAGCGCTGGAACAGGTCGACGGTGTAGCCCACCAGCTGCCCGGAACTGAAGCCGAAGAAAGCGATCGCCACCAGCGCAGCCACCCAGTTGAACAACATCAGCGCGCCATCGCGTTCAAGCAGGGCCAGCGCGAACAGCAGCAACTGGAAGCCGAACAGATAGTTGGTGAACGGAATCGGCAACGACAGCAGCAGGCCCAGCAGCACCAGCAGCAGGCCGCTGAAGGCGTGGGCGGGGGCCGGGGTCAGCAGTTGCGGCATGCGCGGCTTGAGCATGCGGTCGAGGCGGCGCAGGGCACCATCGATGCGATCCAGGAACCGGTGCATGGTGCCGCGCTTCGGCCCGCGACGGGCAATGAAGCCGGGCAGCCAGGGCCGGCGCATGCAGAACAGCATCTGCAGGCCGATCAGGATCACCAACGGACCGCTGACTGCGCCGCCCAGCCCCGGGATGGGGATGAAGGCCGGCAGGATGGCGACGAACAGGAATACACCAAAGGCACTCTGCTGCAGATCCTGCAGGATCTGCCCCAGCTTCATGTGCTGGGCCGGGTCACCGAAGGCGAACATCGCCAGCAGGGTCCGGATGCCCTCGTTGCGGTACTCCGGCGATGCAGCGCCGGGGCCGGCGTCAGGCGGTGAGCTCATCGGCCTGCTCGTCGGACAGGGTGCGAAGCAGCAGTTTGTCCACGCGCGCACCGTCCAGATCGACCACCTCGAAGCGCCAGCCGGCCCAGTCGAAGTACTCGCCCGCGTGCGGGATGCGGCCGAAGAAGTGGATGCACATGCCGGCCAGGGTGTAGTAATCGCCATCCTCGGCGTCGGGCAGGTCGTTGCTGCCGATCAGCTCGCGCAGGTCCTCGATCGGCAGCGAGCCGTCCACCAGCAGCGAGCCGTCCTCACGGGTCACCACCAGCGCGTCCTCGTCGGCATTTTCCGTTGCCTGCAGGCGGCCGACCACCGCGCCCATCAAATCGCTGATGGTTACCAGGCCCTGGATCTCGCCGTACTCGTCCACCACCAGCGCCATCGACTGCTGTTCTTCGCGGAAGATCTCCAGCAGCTTCATCGCATGGGTGGATTCGGAGACGTACAGCGGTTCGCGCAACGTCTGGAACAGCGCGTTGTCGCCGCGTGCCATCCGCGTGGCCAGCGATTTCAGCTCAAGCACGCCGACCACGTCCATGTCGTTGTCGCGGTACACCGGGTACCGCGAGAACTCGTGCTCGGCCATGATCTCCAGGTTCTTGTCCAGGCCACCCAGCGTATCCAGCCAGGCGATCCGGTTGCGCGGGGTCATCAGGCTGTCGGCGGTACGGTCGCCCAGGCGCATCACGCGGTTCATCATGTCGCGCTCGTGGCTGTCGATCACGCCGGCCTCGTGGCTCTCGGCCACCAGCATGCGGATCTCCTCTTCGGTCACCGACGCGACCTCGTCCTTGCCCAGGCCGAACAGGCGCAGCACCAGCTGGGTGGTCTTGGACAGCAGCCAGACGAAGGGGAAGGCCAGCTTGGCCAGCCAGCTCATCGGCAGCGCCACCAGGCCGGCGATGTCCTCCGAGCGGGTCAGGGCCAGGCGCTTGGGCACCAGTTCGCCGAAGATCAGCGTGATGAAGGTGATGAAGGTGACCGCAAGGGCCTTGCCGATGCCGCCGGCGTAGGCGAAGCCCGGCATCAGCCCCTGGATCCAGCCGCCGATGGCTTCACCCAGTGCCTCGCCGCCGAGGAAGCCGGTCAGCACGCCGATCACGGTGATGCCGATCTGGACGGTGGACAGGAAGGCTTCCGGCTTCTCCGACAGCTCCAGGGCCTTGGCCGCGCGCTTGGAGGTGCCGGCCAGCTGCTTCAGCCGGCTCTTGCGCGAGGTCATGACCGACATCTCGGACATGGCAAAGAAGCCGTTCAGCAGAACAAGCGCGAAAACAATCAGGATCATTTCAAACACGGGCATCGTCCCCGGTTGGTGGCAGGGAGGGCGGGTGCTTGCGATGGCGGCAGGCGCTCAGGAACGGGGTCCGGCGCGGCGCTGGGGGATAAGGGTCGTCGTCCATAAGGTGCGCCCGAAGGCGCGCTGGCATCTTAGCAAAGGGCCGTGGCTGGGTGGCAAATGCCTGTTCAGTTTTGGGCGTCCCGACCCCCGGAAAGGGGCAGGGATACCCGTGATGGTCATCTAGCCGTCATAATTCGCACTGGTGCCGTCCTTCCCGCGACGGCTGACAGGTTTCTCAATGTTCTCTCTGCAGACCATTTTCGGTTCCGGCAAACAGTTCTACACCCTGCTCGATGAGGCTGCCGTCGCGGCTTCCGATGCCGCCAAGGCACTGCATTCGATGCTGCGCGACGCCGATCGCCAGCCCGCCCTGGATGCCTTCAAGCTGGCCCGTCTGCGCGAACGCGCGGCTTCGGACAAGATCAGCCAGGCGCTGGTGGACAGCTTCATGACCCCGATCGAGCGCGAAGACATCGAAGCGCTGGGCTCGGCCCTGTACAAGATTCCCAAGCAGATCGAGAAGTTCGCCGATCGCTATTCGCTGGCCACCACCCACCTGGAACACATCGACTTCGCGCCGCGCGCGGCGATGCTGGAGCAGGCCGCTGGCGTAGTGGTGGAGATGGTCGCCGACCTGCGCCACATGAACCTGGACCGGATGACCGCGCTCAACGAGCGCCTGCGCTCGCTGGAAAACGAGGCCGACCGCCTGATGCTCGAACTGTACCGCGACATCTACTCCGGTCGCCTGGACAACCTGCAGATGTTCCTGCTCAAGGAATTCTTCGAGATCCTGGAAAAGGCCATCGACCGCTGCCGCGAGGCCGGTGTGGTGGCGTACCAGATCGTGTTGAAGAACAGCTGACGGGCCGGTACCGATGCTCACCCTAGTCCTGGTGGTGATCCTGGCCGCGCTCGTCTTCGAGTTCATCAACGGCTTCCACGATACCGCCAACTCCATCGCTACCGTGGTGGCAACCAAAGTACTGTCGCCCGGTTGGGCGGTGATGCTTGCCGCCTTCATGAACCTCATCGGTGCCCTGACCGGCACCGCGGTCGCACTGACCATCGCGTCGGGCCTGCTCAACACCAACGTGGTCGACGTGACCCCGCAGGTGATCCTGTGCGCGCTGCTCGGCGGCATCATCTGGAACCTGATCACCTGGTGGAAGGGCCTGCCGTCCTCGTCCTCGCACGCGTTGATCGGTGGCCTGTGCGGCGCCGGCCTGGCTGCGGCCCACAACAACTGGGACGCGCTGATCTGGTCCGAACGGCTTGGCAGCTGGGCGCAGAACAAGGGCCTGCTGTGGAAGGTGTTCGTGCCGATGATCACCTCGCCGATCGCCGGCTTCCTGCTCGGCATCGCAGTGATGGTGCTGTTGTGGGCACTGATCGCAGGCCTGGCCAAGATCGGCGGCGCGATCGGCCGGCTGGCACGTCCGCGCATCGTCAATGCGTTCTTCGGCAAGGCGCAGATCGCTTCGGCGGCCTACATGGGCTTTGCCCACGGCCACAACGATGCGCAGAAGACCATGGGCATCATCGCGATGACCCTGATCGGTGCCGAAGCGACCGGCGCGTTGAACGACCTGCCGTCGTGGCTGGCCTTCATGCATCCGGACGCGCACGCCGGCGACGGCATTGCCATGTGGATCGTGCTGACCTGTGCGGTGGTGATGGCCGCCGGTACCGCCTCGGGCGGCTGGAAGATCATCAAGACCCTGGGCCACAAGATGGTCAAGCTGCACCCGATCCACGGCTTCGCCGCGGAAACCAGCTCGGCCACCGTGCTGACCCTGGCGGCGCACTTCGGCATGCCGGTATCGACCACCCACAGCATCTCCACCGCGATCATGGGCGTAGGCTTCGCCAAGAACCCGCGTTCGCTGCGCCTGGGCGTGATCGAACGCATCGTCTGGGCCTGGATCCTGACCATCCCGGCGGCAGGCGGCTGCGCCTACCTGATCCTGAAGCTGTTCGAGCTGCTCGGCTGGACCTGATGCCAGGAGCCTTGCGGTCAGAGCCCTTTCCCTGTGGGAAAAGGATCTGACCCCGGAAAACAAAAAAGCCCGCCGGATTCCGGCGGGCTTTTTCATTTCATGAAGCATCCGGTTTCCGTTATCCACGCATGGCGTGGATCTACAGTGTCGACCAAGGTCGACACCTACCAACAGCAGCAGGAAGTCGACACCCACCAACAGCAGCCGGAACCTGTCGAAGGCGGGGTGGGTCCGGTTGCGGGGGTGCCTGCGGCATGGATGCCGCGGCCAAGCCCCCAAGGGTGAGGGCGCTTTGCTTGCGAGGCACTGCTTCGCAAGCGCCCGAACGCACAGCCGCCAGCGGCTGGGCCGGTCTGGGGGTTTACGGCGTCCCCCGCAACCGGGCCCACCCCGCCAACCCACGGAAAGCCCGCTTTTGACGTTGCCGTTGCCGTTGCCGTTGCTGTCCGCGGGTGCCGGGCCGCAGGCCCGGCCGACAACCCCTCAATTGCGCTGGAACAACGCCTGCACATCCCTGCGGAACGCCGCCTGGCTGTCAGCCCGGCTGTAGAACATGTGCCCGCCCGGATAGCTGCGCACCTGCACGCGGTCCGGGTTGCTGCCCATCGTCGGCATCTGGTCCACCGTCAGGATCGAGCCCATGAACGGGCAGGACAGGTCATTCCAGCCGTGCACGATCAGCACCTGCAGATGCGGGTCGATCGCCACGGCCTGGCGCAGCTGGGTCACCGCGCCCTCGCGCAGGTCACCATTGCGATCCCACAGACGGTTCACGTCGTAGTTCAGTGCCTGGTAGCGCGCATCCACCTTCCAGCCGACCTCACGGGTAACGAAGTCGACCATCGCCGTGGTGGTCGGGGCGATGATGCTGTCCAGCAGCGGATCGTTGGCGCGCTGCTCCGGATCGTTCGGGAACGGATCGAACGCAGTGACGTTGGAATCGTAGCGGCTGCCCAGCGTGCCCTTGTCGCGGAACACCTCACGCAGGTAGGCCTGGGTTTCCAGGCGACCGCCGGCGCGGCGCACGAACTGCGGGTCCAGGCCGGTCAACTCGGCCACCCGGCGCAGCATCGCCTCGGTCGCCTGCGGATCGCTGCGGCCCTTCATCAACGCGGTGGCGTAGTCGCCGCGGGTGTACTCGACCACCTCGCGCATCGCCGCGTCGGTCAGCTTGCCCTGGCGTTCCAGGTGCGCGGCAGCGATCGACGGAAGGGTCTGCATCCACGCCATCGGCGAGACATCGGCGTTGTCTTCCAGGGTCGGGCTCAGGTAAGGCGACACCAGCACCAGGCCGTTCATCGCCACGCCCAGGCGCGTCTGCAGGAAGTGGGTGATGCGCGGGCCGCGATAGCCGCCATAGCTCTCGCCGGTCAGGTACTTGCGCGAGGCCATGCGCTGGTTGCGCAGCAGCCAGTCGTAGATCGTGCGCGAGAGGTACTCGACATCGGCACTGGGCGTATACAGCTGTTTCTTCGCTTCCTCATCGCCGATGCGGGCGCGGCTGAAGCCGGTACCGACCGGATCGATGAACACCAGGTCGGTGAAGTCCAGCCAGGTGCCGGGATTGTCGTGCAGCTTCGCCGGCGCCGATGCGCTGTCGCCTTCCGAACCGAAGGTCACCACCTTCGGGCCGATGGCGCCCAGGTTGAGGTACACAGAAGATGCGCCGGGGCCGCCATTGAGAGCGAAGGTCACCGGCCGGTCCTTGCCCGGCATCGTGTAGGCGGTGAACACCACATCGGCGATCACCTTGCCCTTCGCATCGCGTACCGGCAGGGTGCCAACGGTGGCGGTGTAGTCGAGGGTGCGGCCCGCCAAGCGCATGCTCTGGCGAGCCGACGCATCGGCCGGCAGGGGCGCGGCTTCGGTCTTTTCTTCTTTCGATTCGGAGGCGCCGTCAGCAGCAGGCGCGGCCAGCACGCAGGCAGGGGCGATCAGCAGGCCGACGCAGAGCGCGGCAGAGTGCAGCAGGAACTTCATGGCACCGGAACGGCAGCGGAAGGGACCCCGATGCTAGGGCGGGGTGCCGCGCACCGTATGTGTCCAAAGGCATGGGCCGGCGTTGTGGCCTGATCCGGTCAAGCGAAGGTGGCTGAGCGCACCGCGTCGTCGGCCAGCAGCCCATACACGGCCGAGTCGGCCAGTTCACCCTGGATACGCCAGCGCTGCCGCAGCAGGCCTTCGCGGTGGAAGCCCAGGCGTTCGAGCACGTGTGCCGAGGCGTGGTTGCGTGGATCGATCTCCGCTTCCACCCGGTGCAGTTGCAGGGTGTTGAACAGATAGGCCAGCACCTGCTGCAGCGCTTCATGCATGTAGCCGTGGCCCTGCTTGCCAGGTGCCAGCAGATAGCCGATTTCCGCGCGCGCCGCGTCCCGATCCAGGGCAAACACCACGCAGATGCCCAGCAGCGGGCCGTCCACCGATTCGCGCAGGGCCAGCTTCAACTGCGTGCCGGTGGCCTGTGCAGCCAGGTCGTCGTCGATCTGCGCGCGTGCTTCGGCCGGACGCGTCCACGCCGGGTGGTTCCACCAGTGCATCACGTCCGGGTCGGACTGTAGGGCGAACAGGGCCGCGGCGTCATCGCGGCGAATGGGGTTCAGCACCAGGCGCGCGCTGTGCAGCGGCAGCCCGGGGAACAGCAGTGAGTTGGCGGGCAATGGGGTCGTCCACGCGGATGAACGCGCATTATGGACCCGCAGGGTTTGCCGATGGCGGCCGATCCAACGGCCCGGTAATGCCGGCCGCTGGCCGGCAGCACGAAGAGGTCCGGTAGTGCCGGCCGCTGGCCGGCAGCACGAAGAGGTCCGGTAGTGGGGGGCGCGGGGCGGGCCCCCCCCGCGAGCCCCCGGGGGAGAAAAAAACACCCCCCCCCGCCGCCGCCCCCCCCCCCCC
>NZ_JAVDSR010000007.1:0-220443 GCF_031455455.1 Stenotrophomonas sp. 1337
AAGCGCCGACCGGTGTTCGACCTGGTGGGGGAGATGCTGGACCAAGCGATCAAGAAGCTTTCGCCCGAAGATCGACCGATGATCCACTCTGACCAGGGCTGGCATTACCAGCACGAAAACTACCGCCACAAGCTCGCGAAGCACTCGCTGAAACAGAGCATGTCCCGGCGTGGCAACTGCCTGGACAACGCGGCCATGGAGAGCTTCTTCGGGACACTGAAGTCGGAATTCTTCTACCTGAACAGCTTTGACAGCATCGAAAGTCTGGAAGCGGGACTGACGGAGTACATCCGGTACTACAACGAAGACCGTATCCGACTGAAACTAAAGGGCCTGAGCCCGGTAAAGTACCGGGAACAGGTCGCGCTGGCTGCCTGATCCCCAACTGTCCAACTTTAGGGGGTCACTTCATGGATGGGTTTACGGCGTGTTTTGCACCGCCCCCGCTCCCCAACGCCCACACAAAACCCACCGCCAGCTTTCAAACCACCCGGCAGCCAGCAACAAAAAAGGGACGACGCGTAAGCGTCGTCCCCCGATAAGCAGCCCCCGCGCAGCGGGAGACGCCATCCCGGTCAGCTGGGATCAGCTGGCGCGACCGCCGCCGCCACCCTGGCCGCGGCCACGGCCGCCAGCACTGTTGTTGCCGCCACCGCGACGCTGGCCCTGGCCGGCACCTGCGCCTGCGCGCTGCTGGCCGTTGCCGGCGCCCTCGCGGCGGCCACCGCCGGCCTTCTTCGGGCCTGCATGGGCATGACGCGGCGCATCGCCGTGCGGACGGCGCGCGTGGGTCTTGCGCGGCACGCGCTCGCCGGTATCGGCCTCGGCCTTGCCCGGAGCACTGTTGCCCCAGCGGATCGGCGTCTGCAGCTCGAAGCCCGGCACATCGCGGATGTCCATGTCACGGCCGAGCAGGCGCACGATCGCGCGCAGCAGCTTCACTTCATCCTGCGCCACCAGCGAAATCGCTTCACCGGTCGCACCGTTGCGGCCGGTACGGCCAATGCGGTGCACGTAGTCTTCGGCCACCATCGGCAGATCGAAGTTGATCACCTTCGGCAGCTCGTTGATGTCGATGCCGCGCGCGGCGATATCGGTGGCCACCAGCACGGTGACACGGCCAGCCTTGAAGTCGCCGAGCGCACGCAGGCGCTGGCCCTGGCTCTTGTTGCCGTGGATCGCCGCGGTCTTGATGCCGGACTTTTCCAGGAACGCGGCCAGCTTGTCGCTGCCGTGCTTGGTGCGGGCAAACACAAGGGTCTGCTCGCGGCTGTCCTGCGCGAGCAGGTGCAGCAGCAGGTCGCGCTTGCGGCTGCCATCGACCGGATGCACCTTGTGGGTGATGGTTTCGGCGACGGTGTTCTTCGGCGTGACCTGGATCTGTTCCGGGTTGCGCATGAATTCCAGCGCCAACTGCCGGATGTTGTCCTCGAAGGTGGCCGAGAACAGCAGGGTCTGGCGGTTCTGCTTGGGCAGCTTGGCCAGGATGCGCTTGATCGAGGGCAGGAAGCCCATGTCCAGCATGCGGTCGGCTTCGTCCAGCACCAGCAGTTCAATGCCGGACAGGTCGATGCTGCGACGCTCCAGGTGGTCGATCAGGCGGCCCGGGCAGGCCACCAGCAGATCCACGCCGCGACGCAGGATGTCCAGCTGGTTGCCCATGCCGACACCGCCGTAGATGCAGGCGCTGGGGATGCGCAGGTACTTGCTGTAACCGCGCAGGCTGTCATGCACCTGGGTGGCCAGTTCGCGGGTCGGTGCCAGGATCAGCGCGCGCGGCTTGCGCGGGCCGGTGCGCACTTCCTGCGAAGCGGTGCCCAGGTGCTGCAGCAGCGGCAGGCCGAACGCGGCGGTCTTGCCGGTGCCGGTCTGTGCGCCGGCCAGCAGGTCGCGACCGGCCAGCACCAGCGGGATCGCCTGCTGCTGGATCGGGGTCGGGGTTTCGTAGCCCTGCTCGGCGAGCGCACGCAGCAGGAAGGGCGCAAGGCCCAGGGATTCAAAAGACATCGAGATTGCTCCAAGTACAGTTAACGCCTGTCCGAACGGACAGACGGGGGCAGATCAAACTGATCGGCTGACTCGGAGCGTTCCCGTGAACCGCGCTGCGAGAATTGGGTGCAGCCAACGCGAAGCGCAGGCTGGAATGCGTGACGAACGGCGTCGGAGTGGGGGCGGGCGATGGGGCGAACCCCGGTCGCCGGCGATCCCGGAGGGAAACGGACGGCCGCTGCAGACCCGCATAGTCTAACGGAAGGATGAGACCTGACGCAAAACAGGCTGTTCAGGTTGGGGGTTCGGCAGGGCTGCGCCCTGCACCCGCCGAAGCGGTAGTGCCGGCCGCTGGCCGGCAACCTCAACAGCAACAGCGGGCATACCGTGGGATGGCGGGGTGGGTCCGGTTGCGGGGGACGCCGTAAACCCGTCCTTGGGGGCTTGGCCGCGGCATCCATGCCGCGGACACCCCCGCAACCGGACCCACCCCGCCTTCGACAGTTTTCCGCGATCTGTCGGAATGGCATGGCCCGCTCCTGGTGGGTGACGACCTTGGTCGACACGGTAGATCCACGCCATGCGTGGATGCTCTTCGTTCAATTGTCGAAATATTCGATTTCGTTGGAAATTCATCCACGCATGGCGTGGATCTACCACCGTCATCGGGAAACTGTCGAAGGCGGGGCGGTATGGGGCTGCAGGACCGTTGGCGCCATGGATGGCGCCATCGAGCCCCCATGGATGGGTTTACGGCGTGTCCTGCAGCCCCATACCGCCCCGCCCAACCCGCAGAAAACCCAGAGCCGGCTGTTGCAGTTGCTCCGGCCGCTGCTCTGGCTTGAAGCCGGTGCAGGGTGCAACCCTGCCGCCCCCCTCCTGCGGTAGGGTGAGGCGATGCCGCGCTGCAGCTTGGCTACGCTGCTTATTTGATTACACTTGAAACTTGTTTGCCCACGACTCCGGACACCCACCATGAAGCTTGGTTCCTTGAAGGAAGGCGGCCGCGACGGCACCCTGATCGTCGTCTCGCGTGACCTGCGCCACGGCGTGCGCGCCACCGGCATCGCCGCCACCCTGCAGTTGGCCCTGGAGGACTGGAGCCATCTGGCCCCGCGTCTGAATGCGCTGTATGAGTCGCTCAATGCCGGTGACGCCGATGGCGTGTTCGACCTGGACCCGCAGGCTCTGGCCGCGCCGATGCCGCGCGCCTATGAATTCGTTGATGGCAGCGCCTACCTGCCGCACGTCGAGCGCGTACGTCGCGCGCGCGGCGCCGAGGTGCCGGAGAGCTTCTACAGTGATCCGCTGATGTACCAGGCCACCAGCGCCGGTTTCCATGGCCCGCGCGATGCGGTCAAGGTGGTCAGCGAGGACTACGGCATCGACCTGGAAGCGGAGATCGTGGTGATCACCGACGACGTGCCGATGGCCGCCACCCCGGAGCAGGCCGCCGGCCACATCCAGCTGATCGGCCTGGTCAACGACGTCTCGCTGCGCAACCTGATCCCGGGCGAACTGGCCAAGGGCTTCGGCTTCCTGCAGTCCAAGCCGCGCTCGGCGTTGTCGCCGGTGTTCGTCACTCCCGACGAGCTGGGTGCTGCCTGGCAGGACAGCAAGGTGCACCTGCCGCTGCTGACCCACATCAACGGGACGTGGTTCGGTGCGCCGGAAGCGGGTGTCGACATGCAGTTCAACTTCGCCCAGCTGGTCGCGCACGCGGCGAAGACGCGGCCGCTCAGTGCCGGCACCATCGTCGGCTCGGGCACCATCGCCAACGAAGACACCAGCAAGGGTGCTTCGTGCTTCGCCGAACAGCGCGTGGTGGAAACCCTGCGCGACGGCAAGCCGAGCACGCCGTTCATGTCCTTCGGCGACGTGGTGCGCATCGAGATGCTCGATGCCGCCGGCAACAGCATCTTCGGTGCGATCGAGCAGCGCATCGAACAGGCGGCCAAGCCCTGAGCATGGAGGCGGCGATGCAGATTCCGGTCGACGACGGCATCGTGCTGTACACCTACTGGCGATCCAGCGCCGCCTACCGCGTGCGCATCGGCCTGGCCTTGAAAGGCCTGGCTTTCGAAGCACGACCGGTGCATCTGGTGCGCGAGGGCGGCGAGCAGCACCATGACGCCTATCGCGGGCTCAACCCGCAGCAGCTGGTGCCCACGCTGCTGCATGACAGCCACGTGCTGACCCAGTCGCTGGCGATCCTGGAGTATCTGGAAGAGCGGTTCCCGCAGGTGCCGTTGCTGCCGGCCGATGCCGCTGGCCGCGCACGGGTGCGGGCGCTGGCGCAGCTGGTGGCCTGCGACATCCACCCGATCAACAACCTGCGGGTGATGCAGTACCTCGAGCGCGATCTGCAGCTTCCCGCCGATGCACGCACGCAGTGGACCCTGCACTGGATGGCCGAGGGCTTTGCCGCAATGGAAACGATGCTGGCCAACAGCGCTGATACCGGCATGTTCTGCCACGGTGACCGTCCGGGCCTGGCCGACATCTGCCTGTTGCCGCAGCTGTACAACGCCCATCGCTTCGGCCTGGACCTGGCGGCATACCCCACACTGCGCCGCATTGAAGCGGCCTGCCAGCAGCTGGATGCCTTCATCGCTGCACGCCCCGAAAACCAGGTCGACGCCGCCTGACGTCCCGCTGTGCTCGCCGGGCATGGCCTGGCGCTACCGGTCTCCAGCGCGCGGTAGCGCCGGGCCATGCCCGGTGGGCGCGGAATCGGCCGCCAGCAGTTGCCGCAGGTCATCGCGGAACAACCGGTAGGCGTCCTCGCGCCGCGTATCATCCTTCTGTCGCAGTACCCAGGCAGGATGCACGGTGGCGTATCCCCGGGTGCCATCCTCGAGCGTGAGCCAGCGGCCACGGTCGCGCGTCAGGTTGAAATCGCGACCGAATACGGACGAGGCCGCCGTGGCACCCAGACAGACGATCACCTGCGGCTTCACCCGTGCGATCTCGCCCTGCAGCCACGGCCGGCAGGCATGCACATGGCGGCTCTCAGGGCGCTTATGCAGGCGCACCTTGCCTCGCCGCTCGTGATGGAAGTGCTTCACCGCGTTGGTCAGGTACAGGGCGCTGCGTTCGATGCCCAGCTCCTGCAGCGCACGGTCCAGCAGCTTGCCCGCCGGCCCGGCGAAGGGGCGCCCACTCAGGTCCTCGACATCACCGGGCTGTTCGCCCACCAGCATGATGCGTGCATCGGCACGACCTTCGCCGAACACGGTCTGGGTCGACGCTTCCCACAGCGGGCACTGCCGGCAGACGGCGGCCTGCTGGCGCAGCGCCTGCAGGCTGCCATTGTCCGCAGCGGCACCGGTTGCATCGTTCGGCCGTGCGGGAATACGTCGCTGCGGTGCCTGTGCCGGTCGATCATGCATCTCCTGCACGCGGCCGGCTGCGTCGCGCACAAGACCCGGCAACAGGTGCGCTTCGGGAAGATGCTTCCAGTAACGGGCGGGCATTTCCTGCTGCATCATCCGCGTGTTGAGCCGGGCCGGATTGAAGATGCTGGCGTAATAGGTCTGCCACAGCGTCTCACGGGCGTCTTCGGCGGGTGCATCGCGACGGCTGCCGCCATCACCGAATGAGAGCGCGCTGCCATCCCAGCGGACACTGCGCGCGGGGGTCAGGATCGCCCAGCGCATGCCGGCAAAACGGCGGGCGAAAAACGGCGCGACCCGGTCGACGATGTTGTGATCGGGTTCGAACCAGGCGATGAACGCGTCGGTCTCGCCGGGCACCTCCCGGAAGCGTACGAAGGCCTTCATCTTGTGCGTGTCGCGGCGCACCGCCTGCGCCAGCGCCATCAACCGCAGCACATCGGCGTCGGCCGGATTGGACAGCACCGTGCGTTCGCCATGCGCGATGCGCCACAGCAGGCGGTACAGCAGCGGCAGGCGCTGCGGATCGCGATGGCACAGGCAGGTAGCGGCCAGTTCGACGAAGTCGCGCGGCACGTTCGGGGCGGTGGCGCCGTCGGGCAGTGGCGCCTGCTGCACCGCCGGCGCGTCCAGCAGCGACGCTTCGCTGCCCGTGATCCAGTCCAGCTGTTCCGGCAGCACCCCGCGCAGCAAGGCCTCACGCGCCGCACCGCGCCAGGCATCCAGCGACCACGGCGGGTCTACGCGCAGCGACCAGCGCTGCAGCTCAGGCAGCGGGCGCGGCATCGAACAGCGAGCCCTGGCGGGGTGGTGGCGCCAGCTTCGCGCGCAGCGCCGCCGGATCATCCAGCGCACTGCGCGGATGGTGGTCGGCCAGCTGCACGAACGGCAGCAGTTTGCTCATCGGCGCCTTCAGTCGGGCAACGTCGGCCACCCGCAGGCGACCGTGGCGGCGTGCCATCAACACGCGCTTGACGTTGCGCACTCCCAGGCCTGGCACCCGCAGCAGCAGCTCCTTCGGAGCAAGATTCAGGTCCACCGGGAAGCGTTCGGGATGGCGGATCGCCCAGGCCATCTTCGGATCGATGTCCAGATCCAGCATGCCACCCTGGGTGGTGTCGGTGATCTCCTCCACGCCGTAGCCGTAGAAGCGCAGCAGCCAGTCGGCCTGGTACAGCCGGTGCTCGCGCTGCAGCGGAGGAGGCTGCAGGGGCAGCTGGCGGCTCGCATCGGGAATCGGGCTGAAGGCGGAGTAGTACACCCGCCGCATGCGGTAGTTGCCGTAGAGGCTGTCGGCACTGGTCAGGATCTGCTGGTCGCTGGCACCGTCGGCGCCGACGATCATCTGCGTGCTCTGCCCGGCGGGTGCAAAGCGGGGAGGGCGAGGACGCGCGCCGCGGCTGGAAACCGGTGCGATCACTGCCGGCGCCTTGCGGGCCTCCTTGGCTTCTTCGATGCGCCAGCGCAGTTCACCCATCGCGCCGCGGATCGATGTGCTGGTCTTTTCCGGGGCGAGGGTGGCCAGGCCCGCCTCGGTGGGCAGTTCGACATTGATCGACAGGCGATCGGCGTAACGACCCGCAGCGGCCAGAAGTTCTGGCGATGCCTCGGGGATCGTTTTCAGGTGGATGTAGCCGGCGTATCGGTGCTCCTCGCGCAGCCGACGAGCCACCTCCACCATGCGCTCCATCGTGTAGTCCGCGTTGCGGATGATGCCGCTGGAAAGAAACAGCCCTTCGATGTAATTGCGCTTGTAGAAGTCCAGGGTGAGCGTGACCACCTCGTCCACGCTGAAACGCGCGCGCGGCACGTTGCTGGACACCCGGTTCACGCAATAGGCGCAGTCGTACACGCAGAAGTTGGTCAGCAGGATCTTCAGCAGCGACACGCAGCGGCCATCGGGCGTGTAGCTGTGGCAGATGCCCATGCCCTCGGTACTGCCGATGCCGCCGGAGGCGCGCGAATCGCGCTTGCCCGCACCACTGGAGGCGCAGGAGGCATCGTACTTGGCGGCATCTGCAAGGATGGCCAGCTTGCGTATGGTTTCCATTGAAGAAACCTACGCACGAGGGGTCTCATTGGATGAGACCGCCCCTTAACTCTTCAGGATTCCGCCGGGCATGGACCGGCGCTGCCACCACGCGTCCGGTAGCGCCGGGCCATGCCTGGCGGGCGCGCCGTCAGAACCCGTGGGTAATGCTCGGCGCGCCGGCCGAGAAGTCCGCATACGGATCGTGCTCGCCGCTGCCGCCTTCTGACAGGCGGAACTTCAGCGCCAGGCCATCGCGCGAGTCGGCCGCGCGCAGTGCTTCTTCCTGATCGATGGTGCCGTTCTTGGCCAACCGGAACAGGCACTGGTCGAAGCTCTCCATGCCTTCTTCCAGCGAAGCCTCCATCGCCGCCTTGATCTCGTGTACCTGGCCGCGACGCAGCAGGTCGCGAATCATCGGCGTGTTGATCAGTACTTCGGTGGCCGGCAGGCGGCGCCCCTCCTTGTTCTTCACCAGGCGCTGGCTGATCACCGCGCGCAGGTTCAGCGCCAGGTTCATCAGCACGTTCTTGTGCGCGCTTTCCGGGAAGAAGTTGAGGATGCGCTCGATGGTCTGGTCGGCGTTGTTGGAGTGCAGGGTGGCCAGGCACAGGTGCCCGGTTTCGGCGAAGGCGATCGCCGCCTCCATCGTTTCGGCATCCAGGATCTCGCCGATCAGGATCACGTCCGGCGCTTCACGCATCGCGTTCTTCAGCGCATTGTGGAAGGCATGGGTATCGAGCCCGACCTCGCGCTGGTTGACGATGGACATCTTGTGCTTGTGCAGGTATTCGATCGGGTCCTCGATGGTGAGGATGTGACCGGTGGTGGTGCTGTTGCGATGGTCGATCATCGACGCCAGCGAGGTGGACTTGCCCGAGCCGGTGGACCCCACCACCAGCACCAGCCCACGCGGGGTCATGATGACGTCCTTCAGCACCTGCGGCAGGTTGAGCTCTTCGATGCTCGGAATCCGGCTGCGGATGGCGCGGATGACCATGCCCACTTCACCGCGCTGCTTGAACACGTTGACGCGGAAACGCCCGGCATCGGCCAGGGCGATGGCCATGTTGAGTTCCAGCTCGCGCTCGAACTGCGGCACCTGGCCCTCGTCCATCAGCGAGTAGGCGATCTTCTTCACCATTCCCGGCGGCAGGCCGGTATTGCCGAGCGGATACAGCTTGCCCTCGATCTTGATGTACACCGGCGCGCCGGTGGTCAAGAACATGTCCGAAGCGTTCTTTTCGGTCATCAGCTTCAGGAAGTAGCCGATATCCATTGCGAATTTTCCCCAACGAAACTGCCGGTGCCCGTTGCAAGCACGGTACCGGCTTGACGACAATGGCCGCGAACCGACAACCGGTACGGCCTCCCCAATGAAACGACTTAGCTTCGCACGAATGCGCCACAGCCTGTATGTGATGGCGTTTGCATTCGCACTCTCTGCTCCCGCCTGGGCGCAGGATGGCGCGTTGGAACTGGCCCAGGCCCGGCAGGCGGTGGACAAGGCCACCCAGGCCGACGCCGACCAGTACGCCCCGGACCTGATCGGGTTGGCCCGCCAGGGGCTGGAGCAGGCCCAGCGTGCCGCTGGCGACCGCCGCGAGCGCAAGAACGCACCGGCCCTGGCCCTGCGTGCCACCGTTGACGCCGATCTGGCCCGTGCCCGCAGCGAGGAAGCCACGGCGACCGCACAGCTGCAGCTGCGCCGCAACGAGGTCAACCAGCTGCAGCGCCAGTTGTCGACCGGGGAGGACCGCCGATGAAGACGATTTCCGCGCTGACCCTGGCCACGCTGCTGGCCCTGCCGACGCTGGTCCTGGCCGCTGACAACCCGATGGTGGGCCAGCTGAGCCAGCGCCTGATGGCGATCCAGGCCAATCCGGACACCGCCGAACTGGGCGCCTTCGAGCGCATGCAGGCGCAGCAGGCCATCGCCACCCTGGAAAAGGCCAAGCGCCGTGACCAGGAGCTGGCCACCTACCTGGCCGAGCGCCGGGTCGAGATCGCCGAGACCGCCGTGCGGGCTGCGCTGGCCGCGCGCGAGGTCGACCGCCTGGAGCGCACCCGCGGCGATCTGCTGATCGAGGCCAGCCGCCGCGATGCCGCCCGTGCCCGCCAGGAAGCCGAACAGCTGCGCATGCAGGCGCAGATGCAGGCAGAAGAGGCCGAACGCCTGCGCCAGGCGGCCGAGGCCGAGACCCTGGCCCGCCAGGATGCCGAGAACGCCCTGACCAGCGTGGCCGGCAAGCAGCAGCAGCGCCTCAGCTCGGCCCAGCAGAACGCGGCCAAGCTGGCCCGTGAGGAAGCCGAGCTGGTGTCCGGGCAGAAACTGCCGGGCTCGAAGTTCGATGGCCGCGGCGAGGTCTTCACCTTTGCCGGTGACGCGTTTGCCGCCGGGGCCTCGAGCCTGTCCGGTGGCGCCCGCAACCAGGCCAAGGCCCTGGCCGAGTACGTGAACATCGGCAAGAAGGGCAGGATCCGCATCGAAGCCTATGACAGTGCCAATGGCGTCGGCCAGAAGCGCGCCGAGGCACTGCGCGACGCGCTGGTGTCGGCCGGTGTCGCCAGCAGCCGGATCCAGGTTGCTGGGAAGAAGGCCGCCTCCACCCGGGCCCGCTCGGCCGAGGTCGTCATCGCGCCGTAATTGATTGATATTGTTTGTTTTTCGTTGTGTTGAGTATTCAGCCTGAACCCCGCCTCGGCGGGGTTCGGTCTTTTTGCCGCAGGGGCTTGAACCCCGTCCAGAGCAAGCGTAGGGTCAATTGTCCGGGACGCAATAACGCGGACCGGACGATGGGAGGGCCGGGCCGATGCAAGCAGGGCGCGAACCGCAGCAGATCGAAGTGCGCAGGCCAGTGCCGCATGTCGTTGTGGGCACCCATGTGGGCATCGACCGGCACTCCTCCATGAACAACGCCCCGTGCCTTGCGGCCGGGGCGTTCGTGTATCTGTCGAAGGAGGTCCATCATGTTTGAAGATCAGCCCCAGAGCGAGATCGACGCCCGTCGCGCGCGCGATCCGGAGTTCCGGGCACTCCATGACCAGCACCGCAAGTTGAACAAGAAGTGCATGGATGCGGAGTTGGGTGTACTCCCGATCGATGATGTCACCCTGGGTCGAATGAAGCGCGAGAAGCTGCTGGCCAAGCAACGCCTTCTGCGAATGTACGAAACACCGCTCGCAACCTCGTCCCCCACGCATTGACGCACCCCTGTCGTGCCCGGAATGGCATGACCTGGCCATCGATGGCCCTGCCAGGCTCTCCTGACCTGGCAACGCGGCGCCGCTGAACGCAGGCGTCGCGCCAAGGCACCACACGCGGTGGTGCCTTGGCCCCGCAGGCACGTCCCCCGATGCGGGCGGTACCGGTCTCCTCGTCGATCCGGGGCCGTCCGCATCCCCTTGGGCCGCCAGCCGAGCTGGTGGGTGCCGACCGTGGGTCAGCACGCCTCCCGCCGGGCATGGCCCGGCGCTACAGAAACGGCTCCTGACTTTCGTCGCCATCCGTCGGATAATCACCGGTCCGGCCCTGTGTGGCGCGAACCGAAGTCCCCCGAATGCCCATCCATTCTTCCGTCCTCGAACTCATCGGCCAGACCCCTATCGTCAAGGCCCAGCGCCTGGATGCTGGCGTCTGCGAGCTCTACCTGAAGCTCGAAAGCGCCAACCCGGGCGGATCGATCAAGGATCGCATCGGCCTGTCGATGATCGAAGCGGCAGAGAAGCGCGGCGACCTCAAGCCCGGCGCCACCCTGGTGGAAGGCACCGCCGGCAATACCGGCCTGGGCCTGGCGCTGGTGGCCCAGCAGAAGGGCTACAAGCTGATCCTGGTGGTCCCGGACAAGATGAGCCGGGAAAAGATCTTCAACCTGAAGGCGATGGGTGCCGAAGTGCGCCTGACCCGCTCGGACGTGGCCAAAGGCCACCCGGAGTACTACCAGGACCTGGCCAAGACCATCGCCGAGCAGACCCCGGGCGCCTACTTCGTCAACCAGTTCGGCAACCCGGACAACCCGGCCGCGCATGAATTCGGCACCGGCCCGGAGATCCTCGAGCAGATGGATGGCGATCTGGATGCCATCGTGTTCGGCTGCGGCAGCTCCGGCACCATGACCGGCCTCTCGCGCGCCTTCGCCACGCTGTCGCCGAAGACCGAGCTGGTGCTGGCCGACCCGGTCGGCTCCATCCTGGCCGAGTACATCAACGACGGCGTGCTCAACGACAAGTCGGGCAGCTGGCTGGTGGAAGGCATCGGCGAGGATTTCCTGCCCTCGATCTCCGATTTCAGCCGTGTGAAGAAGGCCTACGCCATCACCGACGCGGAGAGCTTCCATACCGCGCGTGAGCTGCTGGGCAAGGAAGGCATCCTCGGTGGCTCCTCGACCGGCACCCTGCTGGCGGCGGCGCTGAAGTACTGCAAGGAGCAGACCACGCCGAAGAAGGTGCTGGTGCTGGTCTGCGACACCGGCAACAAGTACCTGTCGAAGATGTACAACGACTACTGGATGCTGGACAACGGCTTCCTTGAGCGCCCGCAGCACGGTGACCTGCGCGACCTGATCCTGCGCCCGTACGGCCAGCGCGACACCGTCGTGATCGGCCCGAACGACCTGCTGACCACCGCCTATCAGCGCATGAAGCTGTATGACGTGTCGCAGCTGCCGGTGCTGGACGGTGACCAGCTGGTCGGCATCGTCGACGAAAGCGACGTGCTGCTGCACGTCTACGGCGACGAAGCACGCTTCCGCGACCCGGTGGCCACCGCCATGGTCAGCAAGCTGGACCGGCTGGACGTGAAGTCGCCGATCGAGGCGCTGCTGCCGGTGTTCGACCGCGGCCAGGTGGCCATCGTGATGGACGGTGACACCTTCCTCGGCCTGATCACCCGCATCGACCTGCTGAATTACCTGCGTCGGCGCGTTCAGTAAGGCGTTTATCGCCGCAGATCGCTGCTGAATCCCGGTTTATCCGCGTCAAAGCTCGTTAAGGCCGCGCTGATAGACTCCCGCTCCTTCGACGGCGCCGGTCATCGGCGCCAATCAGGAAACGACATGTCCAACGCTTCTTCCCCGGACCGCGCGCTGGCGCTGGCCACCCTGGCCATCCATGGCGGCCAGTCGCCCGACCCGAGCACCGGCGCGGTGATGCCGCCGATCTACGCCACCTCGACCTACGCGCAGTCCAGCCCGGGCGAGCACCAGGGCTTCGAGTATTCGCGTACCCACAACCCGACCCGCTTCGCCTACGAGCGTTGCGTGGCCTCGCTGGAAGGTGGCACCCGTGGCTTCGCCTTCGCGTCGGGCATGGCTGCCAGCTCCACCGTGATCGAGCTGCTGGATGCCGGCAGCCACGTGGTGGCGATGGACGACATCTATGGCGGCAGCTTCCGCCTGTTCGAGCGCGTGCGTCGCCGCACCGCTGCGCTGGACTTCAGCTTCGTCGACCTGACCGATCTGGCGGCCTTCGAAGCGGCGATCACGCCGAAGACCAAGATGGTCTGGATCGAGACCCCGACCAACCCGATGCTGAAGATCGTGGACATCGCCGCGGTCGCCGCCATCGCCAAGCGCCATGGCCTGATCGTGGTGGTGGACAACACCTTCGCCTCGCCGATGCTGCAGCGGCCGCTGCTGCTGGGCGCCGACCTGGTGCTGCATTCGGCCACCAAGTACCTCAATGGCCATTCGGACATGGTCGGCGGCATGGTGGTGGTCGGTGACGATGCGCCGTTGGCCGAGCAGATGGCCTTCCTGCAGAACTCCATTGGTGGCGTGCAGGGCCCGTTCGACAGCTTCCTGGCCCTGCGCGGTCTGAAGACCCTGCCGCTGCGCATGAAGGCGCATTGCGCCAATGCGATGGCGTTGGCCAAGTGGCTAGAAACGCATCCCGAGGTGGAAAAGGTGATCTACCCTGGGTTGCCCTCGCATCCGCAGCATGATCTTGCCCGTAAGCAGATGGCCGGCTTTGGCGGCATCGTCTCGATCGTGCTGAAGGGCGGTTTTGAGGCGGCCAAGCGCTTCTGCGAGAAGACCGAATTGTTCACCCTGGCCGAGTCGCTGGGTGGCGTGGAAAGCCTGGTCAACCACCCGGCGGTGATGACCCATGCCTCGATTCCGGTGGCGCGCCGTGAGCAGCTGGGGATCAGCGATGCGCTGGTGCGGCTGAGCGTGGGCGTGGAAGAGCTGGGGGATCTGCAGGTGGATCTGGAAAGGGCGCTGGCGTGAGCAGTCGCTTGGACAAGAGATCTTCCGGGCTGACGCCCTATGCAACTGCCCGGCGGCAGCCATTGGCGGGCTTCCTGCGTTCGCCCTTGGAGCACCGTCAACTCATCTTCCGTCTGATCCAGCGTGAGATCGTGGGCCGCTATCGCGGTTCCTTCGCCGGCCTGGCCTGGTCGTTCATCACACCGCTGATCATGCTGGTCCTGTACACGTTCGTGTTCTCCATCGTGTTCAAGGCAAAGTGGAAGGACTTCGATACCAGCGGTGGCTTTGCCTTGATTCTCTTTTCCGGACTGATCGTGCACGGCGTGGTTGCCGAATGTATCAATCGTTCCCCGGCGTTGATCACGAGCAATGCCAACTACGTAAAGAAGGTTGTGTTTCCGCTGGAAGTTTACGCGTGGGTGACGCTCGGCTCGGCGATGTTCCATGCTTTCGTCAGTTGGATCGTGCTGACTATCGCCCAGCTGTGCATGGGCGTTGCGCTGCCCTGGACAGTGATCCTGTTCCCCGTGGTCATGCTGCCGTTGTTGCTCGGTTGCCTTGGTGTTTCCTGGTTCCTGGCCGCGATCGGTGTCTACTTCCGGGACGTGGCACAGATGACCGGTACGCTCGCGACGCTGCTGCTGTTCCTTTCTCCAGTGTTCTACGCGCTTGATTCGATTCCTGAACGTTATCGTCCCCTGATCCAAGCCAATCCCCTGACGGGTGTCCTGGAGGCGGCACGCAAGGTGTTGATGTTCGGTGACATCCCATCTCCTGCGTACTTCGGGATCGGCCTGCTCGTGGGCCTGCTCATGGCCATGGCCGGTTACGCTTTCTTCCAGAAATCTAGAGATGGATTTGCCGATGTCATCTGATCCGGTCGTTCTCAAGATCGACGGTGTTTCCAAGCACTATCAGGTCTATAGCTCGCCCCAAGAGCGGCTGAAGGACGCCCTTTTTTCGCGCGCGGCGCGTGTCGTGGGAAGCAGAGGCAAATCCTACGGCCGCCAGTTCAGCGCGCTGAAGAGTGTTTCATTCGAGATTCGCAAGGGTGAAACGGTCGGCATCATCGGACGCAACGGGTCGGGCAAGTCCACGCTGCTACAGCTGCTGAGCGGTACGCTGGCACCATCGGAGGGCCAGATCCTAGTCG
Organism: Stenotrophomonas sp. 1337; assembly: GCF_031455455.1. Classification (NCBI taxonomy): domain Bacteria; kingdom Pseudomonadati; phylum Pseudomonadota; class Gammaproteobacteria; order Lysobacterales; family Lysobacteraceae; genus Stenotrophomonas; species Stenotrophomonas sp. 1337. The sequence continues at coordinate 14,776 of NZ_JAVDSR010000007.1, forward strand.
ACGGAAGGGTTGCGGCACTGCTGGAGCTTGGGGCGGGCTTCAATCCTGATTTCACCGGCCGCGAGAACGTGTTCTTCAACGGCGCCCTGCTGGGGCTTTCGGACGAGCAGCTGCGCAGCAAGTACGACTCCATTGTCGAATTCGCCGATATCGGCGAGTTCATCGACCAGCCGGTGAAGACATACTCCAGCGGCATGTTCGTGCGGCTGGCCTTCGCCGTCATCGCGCACGTGGAAGCCGACATTCTGGTAATCGACGAGGCACTGAGCGTCGGCGACGCGTTTTTCGTGCAGAAGTGCATGCGATTCCTCCGTTCCTTCATGCAGAACGGCACGGTGGTCTTCGTATCCCATGACACCGCCGCCGTCATCAATCTCTGCGACCGAGTGGTCTGGTTGTCGCACGGGCAGATCGTTGCAGATGGCGCCCCCAAGGAAGTCACCGCCAAGTATCTGGAGGATCTCTACGCGGTGGAGATGGCCGCTGCTGGTCCTGCTCCGGTGGCCGTTGACGCTCCCGAAAGTGAAGTCCAACCGGCGGCTGCTGGTGCGACCGCCATCGAACCGGACCACGCAGGCATGGTGCCCCGTGATTTCCGCCAGGATCTGATCAACGCCAGTGAGCACCGGCACGAAATCCGGGTCTTCGAGTTCAATGCGGACAAGGGATTCGGACAAGGCGGGGCGCAGGTCGAGTTCGCTGCCTTTGTTGACGTGGATGGCAACCCGCTGTCCTGGGTGGTGGGTGGAGAGCCGGTCAGGCTGCAGATCCGCTGCCGTGTGAACCAGGTGCTGAGCTCGCCCATCATCGGTTTCGAGGTGTACGACCGGCTGGGGCAGACCCTGTTCGCGGACAACACGTATGTCGCCGCCATTGATCCCCCTCCCGGCGCTCAAGCGGGGCAGGTACTGGTGGCTTCCTTTGATTTCCGGATGCCAGTCCTGCGCGAGGGTGACTACACCATGAGCGCAGCCATCGCAGACGGCAATCAGCATCACCATGTCCAGCACCATTGGCTGCATGACGCGCTTGCTTTTCATGTTCATGCGCGTGGTATCTGCCTTGGATTGTTCGGCGCACCCATGCAGCGCGTGCGCCTTGTAGTCGAGCAACAAGATCTGGTATCCGGGTGACCGGCTTCAGCAGCAATCATGTATTGAGGTGACCCATGGCAACCCAGCTTGACGAGCACGTAGAAGATCTCGCATTCACCGGCGAACGGTTCATGCCCGAAGTGGCCGGTCAGATCGCCTTCGAACATCTCCATCGCTATCACTTCGCCGCCAGGTTCTGTACCGGCAAGCAGGTGGTGGACGTGGCCTGTGGCGAAGGTTATGGCAGCCAGATCCTGTCTGGCGTTGCGGACTCGGTGACCGGCATCGACATCTCGGCCGAGGCCGTCGCCCATGCGGCTGGCCGCTACGGGTCCGATCGCTTGCGGTTCGTCGAGGCGTCTGCTGCCTTACTGCCATTGGAGGACGACTCCGTTGATGTGGTGGTGAGCTTCGAGACCATCGAGCATCATGATCAGCATGAGGAAATGCTCTCGGAGATTCGTCGCGTCCTGCGTCCAGGCGGTCTGCTCGTGTTGTCCAGTCCGAACAAGCAGTACTACTCCATCGACCCGGGATACTCCAATCCATATCACGTGAAGGAGCTCTTCCGTGAGGAATTGCTTGCGTTGGCTGGTCGCTACTTTGGCAAGGTGCAGGTGTACTCGCAGCGGGTGGTGCACGGCTCTCTGCTCGTGGCTGAAGGCAAGAGCGCATTCAGCTCGATCCTCGGCACGGGTCCGGACACCAGCGAAACCGAAACCGGCCTGAATCGACCCCTGTACGATCTAATCCTGGCCAGTGATGCTGGGCTTCCAGAAGCCCAGTCGAGCTTTTATGAAATGAAGGTTCACGGACTGGATGCAGCCACCTTCTACGGCGTGCACCTGCCCGAGCGGGTCAGTGACGGCGATCGGCAGGTGGCTGCATTGCAAGCCCGGATCGACAACTTTTCGAATGATGAACTCCTGCGCCAGCTTTCAATCCAGCACGTTGCCCTCCAGAACGTAGGAGAGCAGGTAAAGCAGCTCGAAGGCCTCCTTGCGTCGTCGCAGCAGACCCTGCTGACGCAGTTTGCCGGAGAGGGCGCGCTTCGCGACGAGCTGGCGCGTTTGGTGGCGCAGCACAATCAAGACCGCGAGGAGGTCCAGCGGCTCCAGCTTGCTGTGACCGAACAGCGTCTTATTGGTGACCAGCGGGAACGAGAAGTCCAGTTGCTGAAGGAGTCGCGCAGTTGGAGGTACACTGGTTGGCTGCGCCGAATTACCGGTAGCGCACGGAGGCACCTGTAACACATGCATCAGAATTACAAGGGTGGCAAGCTGGGGACGTTCGCACGGCGCATTTACATGGCCGTGCCGGGTTGGAATGCGCGTCTGGCATTGAAGGATTTCCTTTTCCGCAACTTCAGTTTCGTGTTCGCCAGAACAAATGCCTACCGTCGCTGGCGCGCACTGGGCCCTGGCCAAGGCATTGCTGCTGAATCCTTCGCAAAGGCGCCGCCGCCGGCTGCAGCCACCCTTGTTGCCGAAGGCGTGAAGCTGCCGGCTGTCGCGCAGATCTACGCGGGGGCCATTGATGCCGCTGCTGGCGTGCGTGGTCGCGAGTATGTCGAGCTACCCAGTTCTCTGCAGGCCCCAACAAGCCTTCGTTTCAAATCCATCGCGTTTTATCTTCCGCAGTTCCATCCCTTTGCAGAGAATGACGCATGGTGGGGGCGCGGATTCACTGAGTGGACGAACGTCAGCAAGGCCGTCCCTCAATTCGCCGGGCATCGACAGCCGCACCTGCCGGGTGAACTTGGTTTCTACGATTTGCGACTTGTTGACGTACTCAAACGTCAGGCTGAGCTAGCGAGGCTGTACGGCCTGCATGGTTTCTGTTTCCACCATTACTGGTTCTCCGGTCATCGACTGATGGAGCGGCCGGTGGACCAGCTGCTCGCGCATCCGGAAATTGACCTGCCGTTCTGCATCTGCTGGGCCAACGAGAATTGGACCCGCCGCTGGGATGGGCATGAAAACGATGTGCTGATTGGTCAGAACTACACGGCTGACAACGACATCGCGTTCATTCGTGATGCGATGCCGTACCTGTCTGATCCCCGGTATATCCGCATCGATGGTCGGCCGCTGCTCGTCATCTACCGGCCATCGTTGCTTCCCGATGCCCGCAAGTCGCTGGATGTCTGGCGAGACTATGCGCGTGAGCAGGGCCTTGGCGAGCTGTTCATTGCCATGGTCCAGTTCGACGTCGATGATCCGCGCACCTACGGCTTCGATGCAGCGCTCGAGTTCCCGCCACACAAGGTGGCGCGTGGCCTTTCCAGCATCAACCACACGCTAGACATTGCCAACCCGCGTTATGAAGGCTACGTGGTCGACTACCGCGAGATGGCCGACCGCTCCAGAAACTGGCCGGAAGAAGACTATCCACTGTTCAAGGGGGTTACGCCACGCTGGGACAATGAAGCGCGAAAGCCGGGGCGCGGCTACACGTTCGCCCATTCCTCGCCGGGCGAGTACCAGCGCTGGCTGGAATCGGCGGGCGAGTTCGCACTGGCCAAACCTGTGCGTGGCGAGAGCGTGGTCTTCATCAACGCCTGGAATGAGTGGGCCGAAGGCGCCCATCTGGAACCGGACCGTTACTACGGTTATGCCTTCCTACAGGCGACGCGCAATGTCACCGCCGGCAGGGCGAAGCCGCGTGTCGCACTGATTTCGCATGACGCGCACCCCCATGGCGCGCAGTACCTGGCGCTCAACATGGCACGCAAGATGACGGCCGGCCTGGGACTGGACGTGCATGTCGTGCTGCTCGAAGACGGCCGCCTGCACAGCCAGTTCGCCGAGTGCTCCACGGTCCACCTGCTGGGCGACCGGGATCCAGCGGTGCTGGCCAATGAACTACGCCAGCTGGGCGTGCGCTCGGTGCTTGCCAATACGGCGGTCAGCGGCCGCATCGTGCAGGCGCTGGGTGATGCAGGTCTTACCGTGGTGTCGATGATCCACGAGCTGCCGGGTGTCATCCAGAGCTACGGCCTGCAGCCTGCACTGACGGACATTTCCCGTGTTGCCAAGCGCATCGTTGTCGCCTCGGACGCCGTACGCGAAGGTTTGCAGCCCTTCCTCGACCCGGCAGGGCGGGCCAAGGTAACCAAGCTGCCGCAGGGGCTGTTTGCAGCCAACCGCCATCGCGGGAAGCGCAATCAAGACGCTGCGCGCGCAGCGCTGCGGCAGCGCTTGGGTCTCAAATCGACGGACAGGATCGTGTTGTCGGTGGGTTACGCCGATGCGCGTAAGGGTGTCGACCTGCTGGCCGAGGCGTTCACCAGTGCATTCGCCCAGCGACCTGAGGTCCACATCGTTTGGGTCGGTCACCGTGAAGAGGCTGCGTGTGAGGCCGCGGAAAAGGTGCTCCGCCGCCACGGCATGCTGGAGCGGTTCCACTTTTCCGGTCTCGACTTTGACACCGATGACTACTACGCAGGCGCTGACGTCTACGCGCTCGCGTCGCGGGAAGATCCTTTCCCATCCGTTGTGCTGGAGGCGCTGTCTGTTGAGCTGCCGGTCGTCGCATTCGCAGGCACGGGGGGCGGTGCGGACCTCGTCGCCCAGCACCAGGCGGGCGTGGTCGTGCCGGCACTGGACGCTGTCGCCTATGGCGGCGCCTTGGCGCGTCTGCTTGATGAGGATTCCCTGCGAGCAACGGCAGGCGAAGCCGGACGACGCCTTGTCAATGCCGACTTCTCCTTCCGCAGCTACCTGCTGGACCTGCTGGAACTGGCCGGGCATCGCATTCCGCGCGTCTCGGTGGTGGTGCCGAACTACAACTACGCCCACTACCTGGAAGAGCGTCTGGCGTCGGTGTACGGGCAGGACTTCCCGCTGTATGAGGTCATCATCCTTGATGACGCCTCATCGGATGGGAGCCTGGCAGAACTCGAACGCCTCTGGCCAACATTCGATCCGGAGCCTCGCCTTGAGGCGTCGTCGGACAACAGCGGGTCGGTCTTCCGCCAGTGGATGAAGGGCGTGAGCCTTGCGCGCGGCGAGTACGTCTGGATCGCCGAGGCCGACGATCTTTCCAAGCCTGCATTCCTGCGCTCGCTGGTGCACCTGCTCGAGTCCAACCCCCGCTCGGTGATGGCGTTCTCGCAGTCGGAACAGATCGACGAGTTCGGGGAGGTGATGGCTGGCGACTATCTGGAATACACCAACGATCTCTCGCGTGATCGCTGGCGCAGCAGCTATTCGGCGATGGGTTCCGAAGAAGTTGAAGCCGGACTGGCCGTCAAGAACACCCTGCCCAACGTCAGCGCCGTGCTGTTCCGTCGCGAGGCGCTGTTGAGAGTGATGCAGGAGCACATCGAAGAGATCACTCAGTATCGGATCGCGGGCGACTGGCTGGTCTACCTGCTGCTGCTGCGCGATGGTGGCCTCAGCTTCAATGCTGAATCGCTCAACCAGCATCGCCGCCATGGCAATAGCGTGACCATCGGCTCCAAGGCGCAAGGTCACCTCGATGAAATCCGCAGCCTGCATGCCCATGCGCAACGGTTGTTCCCGCTGAGCGCGGCTACGCGAAGCGCGGCGGCGGCTTATGAGGACAAACTGCGCACCCACTTCGGGTTGCGCAGCCTCCCGGCCGGGGCGGAATGATCGCATGAGAGTGCTGGTCATCGGTGGAAATGGTTTCATCGGCTCGCGACTCGTCGCCGCGCTGCGCACGCGCGGTGACGAGACAGCGGTGCTGGATCGCTTTGCTGCCCGCCTGGACATGGACTGGAGTGGCGTGCGCTATTTCCAGGGCGATTTCCATGACGCGGATGTACTGGAACAGGCACTGCAGGGGGTGGACACCGTCTACCACCTGGCCAGTTGCACCGTGCCGAGCACGGCCGATGCCGACCCCATCGCTGACATCCAAGGCAATCTGGTCGGAACCCACCGGCTGCTGGAGGCCATGCGTGAGCGCGGTGTCCGCAGGTTCTGCTACTTCTCCTCGGGAGGAACGGTGTACGGCAACCCCGACGCCGTTCCTGTGCCCGAAACGCACGCGCTGCGGCCAATCTCGTCCTACGGCATCGTGAAGGTCGCCATCGAGCACTATCTGACCATGTTCCAGCGCAAGGGGTGGCTGGATCCGGTGATCATCCGGCCCTCCAACCCGTACGGCCCGGGTCAGCCGGCGCGCAGCATCCAAGGCGCCGTTGCTGTCTTCCTTGGAAAGGCGCTTGCCGGTGAAGAGATACAGATCTGGGGCGATGGAGAGACGGTCAGGGACTACATCTACATTGACGATCTGATCGACCTCTCCCTGCGTGCGGTTGATTCGGGCCGCAATGCGGTCTTCAATGCGGGCTCGGGTAGCGGCATCAGTCTCAACGAGCTGTGCAACTGCATCCGGAGTGTTACTGGCAGTGCGTTGTCTGTTCAGTACCAGCCGGCTCGCGCGTTCGATGTGCGCGAAATCGTGCTCGATGTGGCAAGGGCAAGAGAGGACCTGGGGTGGCTGCCCCAGGTGGGAATTCACGATGGTATCCGCAGAACCTGGCAGGCAATGCTGGACGAGGGTGCTTCCAGGGGATGATGTAGTGGATACCGCCCATTCAGGGAGCAGGCCATGTACCCGCAGACGATGTGGTTTGATTCTGTAGCAGCGATCTCCCAAGCGGTAGCGGGCTCGCTGGATCTGATGCGTGAAATTGATGGCGAGATCGCCAAGGGCAGCCTGACCCGTGGCTTATGCGCCCATTGCGGCAAGGTGCGGGATCTGCAGGTCAACGGCGGTGCGATGTTTGGTGCCGATGTCAACCTTCGGGAAGGGCTGGTCTGCCAGTCGTGTGGGCTCAACTCACGGTCCCGGCACCTGTACATGGAAGCACGCAACTGCTTCGAGCCAACTGACCGTCTCGCGCTCCTGGAGGCCTTTTCGCCGCTGTCGCGCTATGCCGCGGCGGTATGGCCCGCGATGATGCTGTCTGAGTTCCATGGGCCTGGCTCACGGGGTGGGGAAGAGTACACCTTCCCCGATCACCAGGGGGGCACGCGCACTGCGGTTCATCAGGATATGCAGGCACTCTCGTTCGACGATGGATGCCTGGATGGAATACTCCACAACGACGTACTTGAGCACGTTCCAGATCCCTTGGCGGGCCTGAAAGAATGTCACCGCGTGCTCGCGCCAGGTGGCGTGGCGTTGTTCACTGTACCGTTTTTCCCTTGGCTTCCTGAAACCCTGGTCAGAGGGCGACTGGACGAGGGCGGGGCCCTGGTGGAGCTGCTGCCAACAGAGTTGCATGGCGACGGCCTTCGCCCCGAGGGGATCTACACATTTCACAATTTCGGTGCCGATTTCGCCGACCTGGTGACGCGTGCGGGGTTCGCAGACGTCTCCTTTGGCGTGTGCTATGACCCCTATGCTGGCCTGGTGACAAACAACTACCGTTATGGGGATGAGTTCCTTATGCTACCCACGGTCGTCCGTGCGGTCAGGGAGCGGATGGATGAGACGAATCCTGCCCCGGCGTCGATCGTGGAGTGAAAATGCAAGACAACACCGCTGTTGTGTCCGCCGTTACCGCACTTCCCAAGCGCGGACGGTTGGAGTTTCTGGACGCACTGCGTGGCCTGGCTGCTGCCTATGTGGTGATCTACCACATGACCCTGATGCCCCAGCCCCAGTTGGCATTGCCGCGTTGGGCCGAGAAGTTCACCCTGATGGGGGGCACGGGAGTCACCCTGTTCTTCATCGTTAGCGCTTTCTCGCTCTATTACACGATGCCGATGCGCGAAGGCAGCCCGAAACCGACTGCCAGTTTCTATCTGCATCGTTTCTTCCGCGTAGCGCCTCTTTTCTACTTCCTTATTCTGGTGAGCTGGCTCCGCGACGCCTGGCTGTTTGATGTCCACCATTCGGTAAGCGCGGTGGCAGCGTCTGCGACTTTCATCTTCAACCTATTCCCCATGCGCCAGGAAGGATTCGTCTGGGCAGGCTGGACCATTGGCGTGGAAATGATCTTCTACGCGGTGTTTCCTTTGATCTATGCCCGGGTGAGGGATCGGTACAGGGCTGTCGCGTTCATTTTTGTCACCCTCCTGTTCTGGTACTTCATCGGACTGGTGCTCGATTACTTGGTGTTGCCGGAGGGGTGGCGCGAGTCGATCCTGCAGTGGAGCACTTTCAAGCATTTCCCGATCTTCGCCACGGGCATCCTTCTGTACTACTGGTTCATGGATACCGATGCCGACTGCAGCATGGCCCGAAGCAAGGGACAGGCTGCGTTGTTCGCGGGGGCTTTTACCTATCTGGCACTGATTCAAGGCTGGTTGCCGAACGTTCTGGGTAACCCGTACTACTTCCAGGCGCTTGCCTATGGACTGATCTTCATCGGCTTGACCCTGTTCCCCTGGAAGCTGGTTGTCAATCGCTTCACTTCATTCCTGGGCAAGGTCAGCTACTCGGTCTATCTGTTGCACCCGACCATCGTGTACCTGCTGATCCCCGTCTATCGCCGCATCCACGAACAGCAGACCGATCTGACGGTCGCGTTCATCGTGTGCGCCGGACTGACCTTCGCAATTCTCCTGCCGCTGGCCTGGCTGTCCTATCGCTTCATCGAACTGCCGGGCATCCGGCTGGGCAAGTCGCTGGAAGCACGCTGGATCCCGAGGAAGACTGTGCAATGAAGAGCTGGAATGGCCTGTTCCTTGTTTCAATCTTGCTCCTGGCAGGTTGCCGGGAACCAAACGCACCGCTGCCAGCTTCCACTTTGCCTGCTGGCAGTGGGCCTGGTGGCGTAAAATCGGCAGCTGAAGTCGAGCCGCCCGTTGCCCAGGATCAAGCGGGGCCTGGCGTCATGGAGGGTATCGATGTTGCCAAGGCATCTGACCAGTCCTACTGCAACATCGAGAGCGTTGGGTCCAGTGCTTTCGTCGCAGGACCACTGGCGGTGGCGCCGGCGCAGAAGGTCCACGGCTGGTTGGGTCATTCCACGCCCGCCCCTGTAGGTTCACCCGTGCTAGTGCTGCTGGGCGAGCACGGCGCCGCTGCAGAGATCGCCCTGCAGCTGTCCATGGTGCGGGACGATGTGGTGAACGCCTACGGAGGGCGAGCGGAACTACGCGAATCCGGTTTCGAGGCTGCGCTTCCGGACGTACCGGCGGGCACCTACAAGCTGCTTCTGCACTACATTGTCGATGGAAAGACGTACCGTTGCGACAATGGCCGCCAAGTCACTTTCGATAAGTGATGAAACTATTCAACTGCACTGATCGCTCCTGAATCGATCCGCTATTCAACAAGGAAAACTAAAATGAAGTTCAGTATCGGATTGTCCTCGCTGTGCTTGGCAGGAGCGACGTGTCTGGCGCTGACGGCATGTGATCTGCGTGAGCCAGCAGCCACGCCTGCTGCGGCAGCGGATCCGGCCCAGCCGGTGAATGCAGCGCCCACTGCGGGGGCGAACGAGGCCGCGGATTCCGCCGCCAAGGCTCAAGTGGAGGCACAGCTGCTTGCTGGGCTGGATGCAGTGCAGCCGCTGATCAAGTCAAAGGAGGATGCCTATCTGCCTATCGCACCGCTGGCTGACCACCGACTCTTGGTGCACCCAGCTGAAGGCAAGCGTTCCCGCCTTGTGCTCGATGTAAGCAGCCTTTCAGGTCTCACGCTTTCGCCTGTCATCGAGAGTTTCCAAGGTAATGCGACCTGTGAGGCGGATCCGAGCGCCGGCGTTGCAGGACTGCACTGGCAGCTTGATGGGGCACCGATGAACGACGTCGTCGTAGACCGCAAGTATGCCTCGACCATCCGGGTCGATGTCGGTGGCGCCAAACAGCTGGTCATCGAGTCCAGCGACCAGAACGGCGTCATCTGGTGTGACTGGCTTGCAGTCGGTTTCCACGACGTTGTACCCAAGTAAGCGCATCCCAGGAATGTGAGTTGATCCAATGAATGAAAGCCTGACCAGATTCGATAGCGGTACCTTGGTAACATGGAAGCGCCTCGCGCCGCTCACTATTTCGGTTGTCCTATTGTTCTGGGCATATCTGCGCTTCAACAAAGGGTTCGCGGTAGATGATTCCTACATCACCTTCCGCTATGCGCAGAATGCATTGGCCGGTCATGGCTTCGTCTTCAACGTAGGCCAGCACTACTACGGATCAACCGCAACCGGCTACGCCATGCTGCTTGCCGGCATAGTGAAGTTGCTGTCGTTCGTACGCATTCTGGTCGACATCCCGCAGGTATCGACCTTCCTCTCAGCGTTGTCGGTCGCTGGGATCGCCTGGATCGCTGGGCGAGCCTGTCTCTGGAATCGCTCGTTGCTCGGACAGGTCGCTGCGGTTGCAGTAGCGGTGTTCATTGTGGTCCTTCCGCTGTCCAGTTCGGTATCTGGCCATGAGACATATGCCTTCACCGCGGCGCTTGCGGTGGGCAGCTACCTGATCATCATGAGACGCGCGTTGTTTGTAGGGGCACTGATGATGGTGCTCGCGATGACGCTGCGCCCGGACTCGCTGTTATTCGTCATCATCCAGTTCTCAGGCTTGGTCTTCGCCTTTGGCGTTGACCGGACACAGTCCCGCTACACCCTGCGGCAGATCTGCATTGCGGTGGGCATAGTCCTAGTCGGGATGCTGGCGTGGGTGGTGGCGATGAAGCTGTATTACGGCACCTTCTTCCCGGGCACGATGGACGCAAAGAAGGCCCAGGTGCAGATGGGCTATTGGCCGCTGTTCAAGATCAGCACCGTCGTAACGGCGCTCGACCAGCTGTTCGCGGGTCGCTACTGGCTATTGCTGCCGGTGCCCGCACTGGTCGCCGCAGGTGTATTCCTGCGACAGTTGCGCGCGCGCCTGTCAGGTCCGTTGGTCAATCCTTTGATCCTTTACTGCGCGGTCTGGCTCTTGTTCGCACTGGGTGTCGTTTGCGCCTATACCGTGTTCAAGGTGACGTTGTGGACGTGGTACGTCGCGCCGATCGGTTTCGGGCTGTTGCTCTCAGGCGTATACGGCGCCAACTACCTCGCGCAGCAGCGGGTAGCCAGTGCTGCCAGTGTTGGCCAAGTGCCAAGCACGCCTGGAACGTGGGCATCCTTCATCCTCGTTTTCCTGCTGGCTGTCGGCCTGTCGATCACGCCGCGGATTGACCAGCAGGCAAAGACGTTCGCAACCGGCCGAAACGTCAACGGGCACCTGACAAGCTATGACCCGATCATGTATTACCTGAAGAAGCATGAGCCTGCTGGTACGAGCGTGGCCATAGCTGAGCCGGGCACCTTCGGATACAAGCTGGGTCCTGACTACCAGGTGCTGGACGTGCTCGGTCTGGCAAGTCCGGGTGTAGCGAAGGCCCTGCGCGCTGGCGACTTCAACTATACGGTGACAACTTGGAAGCCCAAGTACGTAGTGACGAGTTGGCAAGGCAAGTACAACCCTGACCAGCAGCCCGGCTTCTTTGATCACTACGAACTGGTAGGAGAGTTCCGGGAGCCCTACTGGGATGTGCTGCTGAAGCAAGGCGCCATGCTCTACCGACGTAAGGCCGATGCAACGGCTCACTGATTCAGTGGGGGGCCGGGTTCTTCCACAGCGAGGCCCGGCCATTTTCTCTCGTACGCCCGCCGTAGGATCGGGATGCCGAGCGACATGGTCTCTTTGGCTGCGGCGTCATCGCTCCAGTAAAGTGCGGCATTACGCTCTATGACCGTAGGGATCGGCATGTACCTATCCCTTATATCCCTGTATGCCAGCGCCTTGCTGGAAGAGTGCTCCCTGGTGTACGTCGTGCGCCAGAATTCGGCCTCGACCCAGCCAGCGCCTAATGCAAGCGTAAGCAGAACACCAACGGCTCGCGTGGCCATCGGTCGGTTTCGGCTAGCAAGCGTCAGCCATGCCAGAATCGGAAGTAGCATGGAGATCGCGCCATAGTGCATAGCCAACCCAGGTTGCCAGCCGCCCTGATACTGCGCGCGTCCCCACGCAACGGCGCACAGCTGGAGCATGACGGCGGAGACCAAGAGTGCGCAGACGCGGGCGGCAGGATTTTCTTGCCCACCGCGCAGTCCAGCCAGCACCGCGGCTGCCGCAGCCACGCTGATGATCGCTGCTGCGGCGTACACATTCCAGGCTGGCAGCAGGCTCGCACCGATCAAGCCCGCAAAGAACTGTCCGAACGCAGAGGGAGAGGGGACTGCCTCACCCGCACCGGCCCGTGACCATGAAAACCACAGCAATGCCAGAAGTAGACTGGCCAAGCATAGCGCAGCAGTGAGGTATGGTCCGCGCTGCGTCTTCGTTGCGCGCAGCCATGCCAGCGGGAGCATGAACCCGGCCTGCAAGAGGCCATTCAATCCACACAAGCCGCACGCAATGACTGCCAGAATCGCCACGGCCAGATGCCATGGGCGAACGGTATGACGAACAACTGCCCACGCAAATACGCAGGTAAATAGCGCGCTCGACAGAAACTGCAGGTGAAATCCCCACATGGCGTAACCGGCCATCGGGTTGAAAAGCGCGATGGGAATCATCGCATCCCATACGCTGGTGGATTCGCGGAGATTGCGGGCGACCTGCAGAGTGATGAGGCCGATCGCTGTAGCTACAAGGAGATTGAGGATGACCAGTGATCTGAAGTCGAAATCTGATGCGTTGAGCAGAGCCCACTGCACGGCCTTCTGCAGGGGAATCCTGTGGTCCCCATGCTGCTCCCAGAACCAACCCCACGGAATTCCACGCTGTATCAAGACGGAGGTTACGTAGTACCACTCATCAGCAAAAGGGTAGACCTGCAGGTCCCGGAAATGCCGTGCGATCTGCACAATCGGCAAGGCAAGCAACAACACGTAAGGGAGCCAGCGATACGCAATGTGCCAGTGGAGGGGGGATGACGAGCGGCTTGGAGGCTGTGTCATGGGAAATGGCTGGCGATAGGCCGGCCCAGCATACTACTGGCGGTCAGATTGGATCGTGTTGCCGGGAAAATACGAATCTCGCATCCAACTGATACTTCACGATATATCCGATACACAGACCCACGATCCCACCGATGTAGCGCATTACGTCGCTTTCGAACACAAAATGGAACACGGTCTCCGTTCCCCAGAATATGACCGTGGTTGCCATGCCCATCAATGTGTAAAGAATGAATGTCTTGGCTTCGTGCTTGTGGTCGCGCGAACGATGCTCGAACACAAATCGCTTGTCGAGGACGTATTTGCAGACGAGCCCGGTACCTGTACCAAACGCCATCGAGAGCGCAACTGCCCAAGGCCCTGAATACACGGCGATGACCAAGGCCTGTGAACCAATGTTCACAGCGATCGACAACGCTGCGAATGCTGCGTAGATCGCTACGAGCCTGGTGCGGGTCACAGGCGGACCTTCTGGAAGATCCGCTCGGGGATGTGCTTGATGACCTGCATGATGAGCCACCAGAATCCGGGAAGATAGGCGACAGGGCGTCGCCGGTCGATCGCCTTGACGATTCCCTTTGCAACGTTGTCCGCAGACGCCCAAAGGGGACCCTTCTTGAAGGAGGCAGTCATCGGCGTGTCAACGAAACCTGGCTTGATCGTTAGGACGTTGATGCCTTCGCTCTGCAGGCGTTGCGACAAGCCGCTCATGTACGCGGTGACCGCAGATTTCGCGCTCCCGTAAAGGTAGTTGCTGGCGCGGCCCCTGTCTCCGGCGACAGATGAAATGACCGCGATGGTCGAACCCGCCTGCATTCTGGAAGTCAGCTGGTGTGCAAGTGCAATAGTCGCGGTTCCGTTGACATGGAACTCGCGTAGCGCGACATCGACGTCCGCATCGCAATCTGCTTGTGAGGGAAGCGTTCCGTGCGCGATAAGGGCGACGTCGATCTGCCCTAGGCTCTGCATTGCCTTATCCAGGATCGCAGCATGGGCGCGAATGTCGGCCACATCCAGTACGGAAGAGGTCACCCGAGCTGCGCCACGCGTTGAGAGATCCGCCGCGATGATGTCCAGTTTCGCGCTGCTGCGGCCCACAAGGTGCAGTGCACTGGCGCGTTGTGCATAGCAACGCGAAACGCTTTCAGCAATGGCCGAAGTGGCGCCGATGATCAGGATCTTCTGCATATTTACTCCGTCATGCGTCGCCAGAAATCTGACGAAAATCTAGGGTCCATGTGGCTTTCAAAGGCGCTGAGCGCGTGCCCATATCCTTGCTGGAAAAGCTTGGGCGCCATGCGGGCATCCTTGGCCGGGTACAGGGTTCCACCCGCTTCAGTGACGATATCGTCTAACCTGCTCAGCAACCGGAAGACACTGGGCCCAGTGTTTGGGAAGTCGAGCGCAAGGGTTGTGCCTGGCCGGGGGAAGGAGAGCATCCCGCTGGAACTGATGTCGCCAAACTCCTTGAGTACCGCGAGAAAGGAGCCGTTGCCGCTGTCGGAGATTGCCCGCAGCAAGCTCGCGGTCGCGTCCTTGGCGCAGGTGGGGGGAAGCACGCATTGATGCTGCAGGAACCCTCGTGGTCCGTACATCCGGTTCCAGTTTCCTATTCCATCCAACGGGTAGAAATAGCCCTGGTAATGCTGCTGGCGACGCTGGCGCAGGGCCAACTGCCGCCAATAATAGGCAGTGTTGAACGGCCGCAGGGTGAGCCGGTTCACCAGCGATACCGGTGGCGTGGCAGGGAAGGACAATCGTTGCCGGCCGCCTGGAACCGGTGCTAGAGGATCGCCGGGTGCGTGGTCGCTGCGAATGAAATGCCCGCGACCGAGCCTGCTGCCTTTTGCCAGGCAGTCGATCCACGCGACCGTGTATTCGTGCGTAGAGGCGGATTCTGCAGAAAGTGCGAAGAATTCATCGAGTGAGCCGAAGCGGACTGTTTCTGTGTCGAGCCATGGTCCCGGGACACGTCGTAGCTGAATTTCGCAGCGGGTGATGAGCCCGGTCAGCCCCAGGCCCCCGATAGTGGCACGCAGCCGTTCGCTTCCCGTCCCAGCAGCGAGATGTTCCCTTGATCCATCCGAGCGCAGTAGTTCAACCGAGCGCACGTGGTGCCCGAAGCTGCCTGCTACGTGATGGTTCTTGCCATGCACGTCATTGCCGATGGCCCCGCCCAGCGTGACCCAGCGCGTACCAGGCGTAACGGGGAGAAACCATCCGTGGGGTAGGGCCAGCGAAATGACCTCAGCCAGGGTGACGCCCGCCTCCGCTTCGAGTACGCCAGTGCAAGGGTCAAAGGAAATGAAATGGTCCAAGGCACGGGTGGTCAGCAGACTTCCGCCGGCGTTCAGGCAGCTGTCGCCATAGCTACGGCCGTTGCCACGGGGAAGCGCGGATCCACTGAAATCAGGCAGCGGCGCAAGCCGACCCGCCACGGGCAGGTTGCGCTGTCCGTAGGTGACGGGAAAGCGGCCCCATGAGCTGAACTCGCTGCTCATATGGCGATCAAAAGCGCTAGCAGTCCCAGGGCGCCGACCACTTGGCTTACGCGGTCTGTGGCCGCGAACACGATGGGGTCATCGTGCATGTCGCCACGGTGCGCAACGACCCAGACGCGGCTCACCCAGTACAGCAGAATCGGGCACAGCAGCCACAGCAGCTCCGGCCTGCTGTAGAGCTGGATGCTGGCAGGACTGTTGATGTACAGGGCGAACACCAGCACCGCCAGGTAGCCCGCGCTGGTTCCCATTGACTGGATGAGCGGCAGGTCATTGACACTGTACCCCCGCCCGATAGCGCTTCCCTTGCCACTGCTGAGCGCCGACTCGAGTTCACCATAACGCTTCACCAATGCCAGGCTCAGGAACAGGAACATGGAGAAGGCGAGCAACCAGAACGACATGTCTGCATTGATGGCGACTGTTCCTCCGATGATCCGGACGGTATACAGAGCCGAAAGTAGGACGACATCGATCATGACGATGCGCTTCAGCTTCAACGAATAGCTGAGCGTCATGATGTAGTAGCCCACCAGCACCAAGGCGAACTTCCAGTTGCAGGCCAGTGCAAGTGCGAAACCGCTCAGCGTCAGCAGGGGGGCTGCCAGCAGGCCCTGCAGGATGGGAAGCCGGCCTGCAGCAAAGGGGCGAAGGCGTTTGCGTGCGTGCAATCTGTCGGGGGTGAGATCCAGCAGGTCGTTCAGGACGTAGACGCCCGACGCGCACAGGCCGAATGCAAGGAATGCCACCACGCCTTGGATGATCGCATCAATATCGAAGAAGCGGTGCGCAGTGACGAGCGGAACCAGCACGAGCAGGTTCTTGAGCCATTGATAAATGCGCAGCGCCTTTACCCAGGTCTTCAAGCCTTCCCGTGCGCGTGGCAAGGTGCTGCCCACCGTGGTGACCTTTGCTGCGGCCTCTGCCAGCGAGTCAGCACCATTGACTACGATCGCCGAGGCAGCATGCTTCCAGACCTGCAGGTCAACGCGCCCATTGCCGAGATAGTCAAAGCCCCGCTCACCGAAGCGCTCCACGAGCGCCTCCGCCTTGCGATGCCCGGCCAGGTTACGGTTGCCGTCGCTGCATAGAACCTCTTCGAAGAGCCCAAGGTGTTCTGCAATCGGAGTTACCAGCAATGCATCCGACGCAGTGCAAAGCACGCGGGGCCGTTGTGGGGTGGTCCGCAACAGTTCCAGTACGCGCTCGTCATACGGCAGCGTCTCCGGCGGCAGCGTTGTGCGTTTGGCCAGTTCACGCTTCAGTGCCGCCTTTCCCTTGAGCAGCCAGAGCGGCAGCATGAATACGTAGAGCGGATTCTGTGCGAGCAGAGCGAGCAATGACTCATACAGGACGTCTGAACGCAGCAGCGTTCCATCCAGGTCTACGCAGAGGGGACGACTATTGGTGCTCACGCGACAGCGCTCCCTAGGGGACGGATTGGCTTGGACTGCATAGGTTCCATTTCCGGATGCAAAGGCCATCCAGTATAGCGGCAAGTCCAAAACCTCCCGGCGCACGCGTGCCGGGAGGTTCACGCTGTTTAGAGCGCCTTTTCCAGCTCCGGCAGGATCGCAAACAGATCCCCGACCAGGCCGATATCGGCAATCTCGAAGATCGGCGAATCCGCATCCTTGTTGATCGCCACGATCGTGCCAGCATCCTTGATGCCCGTCAGGTGCTGGATGGCACCGCTGATGCCGACGGCCACATACAGCTCCGGCGAGATGATCTTGCCGGTCTGGCCGACCTGCAGGTCGCTCGGCACATAGCCGGCATCCACGGCGGCGCGCGAGGCACCCACGGCGGCGCCGAGCTTGTCGGCCAGCTGGAAGATCACCTTGAAGTTCTCTTCCGAACCAACACCACGGCCACCGGAGACCACGCGCTTGGCGCTCTGCAGGTCCGGGCGGTCGCTGGCACCGGCGGCCAGGCCGACGAAGCGGGTGTGGGTCGGCAGGGAGGCGTCGACGCTTGCGGCCTCAACCGAGGCGCTGCCGCCTTGGGCGGCTTCCGGCCACGACGCGGCACGCACGGTAGCGACCACGATCTGGTCGGCCGGGACTTCGACAGTGATGATGGCGTTGCCGGCGTAGATCGGGCGCTTGAAGGTGTGGCTGCCTTCGACGGCCATCAGGTCGGAGACCTGGTTGACGCCGAGCAGGGCGGCCACGCACGGCATCAGGTCCTTGCCGAAGGTGGTCGACGGGCCGAATACGTGGGTGTAACCCGTGGCCAGCTGTGCGATCTGCGGGGCCAGTACCTGGGCCAGCGCCTGCGCGTTGGCGGCATTGGCCACGGTCAGGACCTTGGCGACGCCGGCGATCTTGGCCGCTTCAGCCGCTACGGCGGTCGGGTCGGCGGCCAGCACCAGCACGTCGATGCTGGCGCCGGAAATGGCGGCGGCCGCGCTGACGGTCTTGGCGGTGGCGGCGTTGAGCTTGCCGTCGTGGTGCTCGGCGATGACGAGAATTTTGCTCATTACAGCAGCCCCTTCTGCTTCAGTGCGGCAACCAGTTCGGCCGCGTCCTTGACCATCACACCCTTGCTGCGCTTGGACGGCGCGGCGTACTGGGTGGTCTTGAAGGTGTCGGCAGCTTCAACGCCGAGGTCGGCCAGCTGCAGGGTTTCCAGCGGCTTGGCCTTGGCCTTCATGATGTCGGGCAGCTTGATGAAGCGCGGCTCGTTCAGGCGCAGGTCGGTGGTGACCACGGCCGGCAGGTCCACTTCCAGCGTTTCCAAGCCGGCGTCGACCTCGCGGGTCACCATGGCCTTGCCATCGGCAATCTCAAGCTTGCTGGCGAAGGTCGCCTGCGGACGGCCCCAGAGCGTGGCCAGCATCTGGCCGGTCTGGTTGGCGTCATCGTCGATGGCCTGCTTGCCCAGGATCACCAGGTCCGGCTGTTCCTTCTCCACCAGCTTGAGCAGGGTGCGGGCGGCGGTCAGCGGCTGGATGGCCTGATCGGTGACCACATGAATGGCGCGATTGGCGCCCATGGCCAGACCGTTGCGCAGGTGCGCCTGGGCGTCGGCCGGGGCGATGGTGGCCACCACGACTTCGCTGGCGATGCCCTTGTCGCGGAGGCGCAGGGCCTCTTCCAGGGCGATTTCATCGAAGGGATTGGGAGACAGCTTGACGCCATCGGTGACCACGCCGGAGCCGTCCGGCTTGACCTGAATGCGGACGTTGTAGTCCACCACGCGCTTGTACGCGACGAGGATTTTCATCTGGTACGAGATCCTTGTAGTGCCGGTCGCTGGCCGGCTCGCATTTGCTGGAGAACGTCCGGTCCTGCAACAGCAACCGGTTCGGGGGTGGGACCCCGATTCTAGCTGGCTTGGGGCAACCATGCGAATGCGTATGGTCTACTTGTTTCCTGGTGCGATGCAGCAATCCAGTGGGCGCCAGTTCACCTGTGTGATCGCCCGCTACAGGAACTGCGTTGTATCCTTTCAAGTTGCATTGTCGGGGCCACGAGGGCCCTGTCCCGCGAATCATCATCAGGAGAACAGGTAGTGCCCACATGGCTTGTCACCGGCGGCGCCGGATTCATTGGCGGTAACTTCGTTCTCGAGGCCGTCGCACGCGGCGTCAAGGTCATCAACCTCGATGTGCTGACCTACGCCGGCAACCTGAAGACCCTGTCCAGCCTGGACGGCAATCCCAACCACGTGTTCGTGCAGGGCGACATCGGCGACAGTGCGCTGGTTGCCCGCCTGCTGGCCGAGCACCAGCCCGATGCGGTGCTGAACTTCGCGGCCGAAAGCCACGTCGACCGTTCCATCGACGGCCCAGGCGCGTTCATCCAGACCAATGTCGTCGGCACTCTCGGCCTGCTCGAGGCCGTGCGCGATTACTGGAAGGCGCTGCCGGCCGATCAGGGCGCGGCCTTCCGCTTCCTGCATGTCTCCACCGACGAGGTGTACGGCACCCTGGGGGAGACCGGCAAGTTCAGCGAAACCACCCCGTATGCCCCGAACTCGCCGTACTCGGCGTCCAAGGCCGCCTCGGACCACCTGGTGCGTGCGTTCCACCATACCTACGGGCTGCCGGTGCTGACCACCAACTGCTCCAACAACTACGGTCCGTACCACTTCCCGGAGAAGCTGATCCCGCTGGTGATCGCCAAGGCGCTGGCCGGCGAGCCGCTGCCGGTGTACGGCGATGGCAAGCAGGTGCGTGATTGGCTGTTCGTGTCCGACCACTGCGAAGCGATCCGTACCGTGCTGGCCAAGGGCCAGGTCGGCGAGACCTACAACGTCGGCGGCAACTCCGAAAAGCAGAACATCGAAGTGGTGCAGGCGATCTGCGCGCTGCTGGACCAGCGCCGCCCGCGTGCGGACGGCCAGCCGCGCAGCAGCCAGGTCACCTACGTTGCCGACCGCCCGGGCCATGACCGCCGTTACGCGATCGATGCCTCCAAGCTGAAGAACGATCTGGGCTGGGAGCCGGCCTACACCTTTGAACAGGGCATCGGCTTCACCGTCGACTGGTACCTGGACAACCAGGAATGGGTGAACGGCGTGCTCGACGGCAGCTACCGCCTGCAGCGCATCGGCACCGCGGCCTGAACCAAGGACACGACATGACCCAACGCAAGGGCATCATCCTCGCCGGCGGTTCCGGCACCCGGCTGTATCCGATCACCAAGGGCGTCAGCAAGCAGCTGCTGCCGGTGTATGACAAGCCGATGATCTATTACCCGCTCAGCGTGCTGATGCTGGCGGGCATCCGTGAAGTGCTGATCATCAATACCCCGCACGAACAGGCCTTGTTCCAGCAGTTGCTGGGCGATGGCTCGCAGTGGGGCATGGACATCCAGTACGCCGTGCAGCCAAGTCCCGATGGCCTGGCCCAGGCGTACCTGATCGGCCGCGATTTCGTGGCCGGCAAGCCGAGCTGCCTGGTGCTGGGTGACAACATCTTCCACGGCCATGGCCTGCGCGAGGTGCTGCGCAATGCCGATCAGCGCGACCACGGCGCGACGGTGTTCGGCTACTGGGTCAATGATCCGGAGCGCTACGGCGTTGCCGAGTTCGACAAGTCTGGAAAGGTGGTCGACCTGGTGGAGAAGCCGGAGAACCCGCGTTCCAACTATGCCGTGACCGGCCTGTATTTCTACGACGGCAATGCCAGCCACCATGCGGCCGAGCTGAAGCCGTCGCCGCGCGGCGAGCTGGAGATCACTGATCTGAACCAGCGCTACCTGCGTGAAGGCAACCTGCATCTGGAGGCGCTCGGCCGCGGCTACGCGTGGCTGGATACGGGTACCCACCAGTCGCTGCTGGAAGCGTCCAACTTCATCGAGACGATCCAGACCCGCCAGGGCCTGCAGGTCTGCTGCCCCGAGGAAATCGCCTTCGGCCAAGGCTGGATCAGCGCCGAGCAGTTGGAAGCGCTGGCTGCACCGCTGATCAAGAATGGCTACGGCCAGTACCTGCACAAGCTCGCCCTGCGTGGAGTCGTTCCGTGAAAGTGATTGAAACCAAGTTGCCCGGCTGCGTAGTGATCGAGCCGGCCGTGTTCGGCGATGCCCGTGGTTATTTCTTCGAAACCTGGAATGCCGAGCGCTTCGCAGCGCTGGGCCTGCCGGATCGCTTCGTGCAGAGCAATGTTTCCACCTCGGCGCAGGGCGTGCTGCGCGGCCTGCATTACCAGTGGCCGCGCCCGCAGGGCAAGCTGGTCAGCGTGCTGGAAGGCGAGGTCTACGACGTGGCTGTGGACATCCGCCGCGGTTCGCCGACCTTCGGTCAGTGGGAAGCGGTGGTGCTGAGCGCGGAAAACAAGAAGCAGTTCTGGATTCCGGAAGGTTTCGCGCATGGTTTCGCGGTGCTGTCCGAACGCGCGGTGTTCAGTTACCTGTGCACCGAGGTCTACCTCAAGGACTTCGATGCCGGCGTGCGCTGGAATGACGCCGATATCGGCGTGGACTGGCCGGTCAGTGCACCGACGCTGTCGGCCAAGGACGAGAACGCTCCCTTCCTGAAGGACATTGCTGAAGACCGCCTGCCGGTCTACGTACCATGACCGTTCTGGTATTCGGCGGCAACGGCCAAGTCGGCCAGGAGCTGCTGCGCGCGCTGGCACCGCTGGGCAAGGTGGTTGCGACCACCCGCAGCGGCGTCCTGCCCGATGGCAGCGCCTGCGAAACCGCCGATTTCGGCCAGCCTGACAGCCTGCCGGCGCTGCTTGACCGGCTGCAACCGTCGATCGTGGTCAATGCGGCCGCCTACACCGCCGTCGACCGTGCCGAACAGGAGGTCGACGCCGCCTTTGCGGCCAACGCGCAGGCGCCGGGCGTGATCGCGCGCTGGTGTGCGGCGCATGGCGTGCCGTTCGTGCATTACTCCACCGACTATGTGTTCGATGGCCAGGGCACGGCTCCGTACCGCGAGAATGAACCGACCGCGCCGCTGGGGGTCTATGGCACCAGCAAGCGTGATGGCGAAGACGCCGTGCGCGCTGCCGGCGGCCGTCATCTGATCTTCCGCACTGCATGGGTGTATGCCTCGCACGGCGCAAACTTCCTGCGCACGATGCTGCGGGTGGGCGCTGAGCGCGATCAGCTGCGTGTGGTGGCCGACCAGATCGGCACGCCGACGCCGGCGGCAATGATCGCGGATGTCACCGTGCAGGCGCTGCAGCATCCGGGCGCGCTGTCGGGAACGTGGCATCTGACGGCGTCGGGCCAGACCAGCTGGCATGGTTTTGCCGAAGCGATTTTCGCCGAAGCACTGGCGACGGGCGTGCTGGCCAAGGTGCCGTCGGTTGAAGCCATCCCCAGTTCCGAATACCCGACCCCGGCCAAGCGTCCCGCATGGTCGGTGCTCGACAACCGCGAGCTGCAGCAGGACTTTGGCATCGCGCTGCCAACGTGGCAGGACGGCCTGAAGCGGGTCATGGCTGAGATTGCCTGACCCGGTAGGCGACGTGCCGACCAACGGTCGGCACCCACCGCAGGGCGTAGGGTCAACTCCGCCCGTACGTATCCTCGAACCGCACGATGTCATCCTCGCCGAGGTAACTGCCGGACTGCACCTCGATCAGTTCCAGCGGCAGCTTGCCGGGGTTGCGCAGGCGATGGGTCACCCCCAGCGGGATGTAGGTGCTCTGGTTTTCGCTCAGCAGGATCACCTCGTCGCCACGGGTGACTTCGGCGGTGCCGCTGACCACGATCCAGTGCTCGGCACGGTGGTGGTGCATCTGCAGGCTCAGCGTACCGCTGGGCTTGACCGTGATCCGCTTGACCTGGAAACGCTCGCCGTTGTCGATTGAATCGTAGGCTCCCCACGGGCGGTAGACCTTGCGGTGCCAGGTCGCTTCGCTGCGGCCGTCAGCCTTCAGCTTCGCCACCACCGTCTTGACCTCCTGCATGCGGTCGGCCTTGCCGACCAGCACCGCGTCGTCGGTCTCGACCACGATCACATCATCCAGCCCGACCATCGCCACCAGGCGTTGGCCGTAGGCATAGGTGTTGCGGCAGTCGATGGCGATCACATCACCCTGGTGCGCATTGCCATCGCCGTCCTGCTGCGATACATCGCGCAGTGCGGTCCAGGAGCCGACATCGTTCCAGCCTGCATCCAGCGGCACCACTACTGCATCGGCGGTCTTTTCCATCACGGCGTAATCGATCGAATCGGACGGCACGGCAGTGAACGCGTCCCTGTCCAACCGGGTGAAATCGGCATCGCGGCGTGCGCTCTGCCATGCGTCGCGGCAGGCCGACAACATGGCCGGCTGCAGGCGTTCCAGCTCCTGCAGGTAACGCGAGGCCTTGAACAGGAACATGCCGCTGTTCCAGTAGTACTGGCCGCTGGCCACGTAGCCGGTGGCGGTGTCCAGATCGGGCTTTTCGACGAAACGCTCAACCGCGCGCACGCCTTGGCCGTCGGCGGCTTTGATGTAGCCGTAGCCGGTTTCTGGGCCGGTCGGCACGATACCGAAGGTGACCAGCTTGCCGGCTTCAGCGGCGCCGGCAGCAGCCTGCACCGCAGCGCGGAACGCGGCTTCGTCGGTGATCACGTGGTCGGAGGGCAGTACCAGCAGCAGTGCATCGTTGCCATCGCGGGTCGCCTCAAGCGCGGCAACGGCAATGGCCGGGGCGGTGTTGCGGCCGACCGGCTCAAGAATGATCGCCGCGGGCTCGGCGCCGACCTGCTGCAGTTGTTCGGCCGCAACGAAGCGATGTTCCTCATTGGCAATGACCAGCGGGCCACGGCTGGCAATGGGCGCCACGCGCCGCCAGGTCGCCTGCAGCATCGTCAGCTCACCGGCCAAGGGCAGGAACTGCTTGGGATACGCTTCGCGCGAGAGCGGCCACAGACGGGTGCCGGAACCACCGGAGAGGATCACGGGCTGGACGGTGTTCATCGGAACATCTCCGCTCAGGCCTTCAACAGCGTGGCGATTTCATCGGTGCGTGCCTGCATCAGCGCCGCATCCCCACGCGATTCAACGTTCAAGCGCAGCAGCGGCTCGGTGTTGGAACTGCGCAGGTTGAAGCGCCAGTCGCCGAAGTCGGCACTGATGCCATCGGTATGGTCCAGCGCCGGCGACTGCGCGGCGAAGTGTTCCATCACGCGGGCCACGGACGCCTTCGCATCGCTGACCTTGAAGTTGATTTCGCCGCTGCACGGATAGGCGGCCATGCGGTCTTCAACCCAGTCGGCCAGCGAACGGCCGCTTTCGGAAATGAGCTGGGCGATCAGCAGCCAGGGGATCATGCCCGAGTCGGCATAGGCGAATTCGCGGAAGTAGTGATGGGCACTCATTTCGCCGCCATACACCGCGTCCTCTGCGCGCATCTTCTCCTTGATGAAGGCATGGCCGCTCTTGCACAGCACCGGCACACCACCCGCCTGTTCGACCATCTCCACGGTATTCCAGACCAAGCGTGGGTCATGCACGATCTTGCCACCCGGGTTACGGTCCAGCGCCGCCTTGGCCAGCAGGCCGACGAGGTAATAGCCCTCGATGAAGCGCCCGCTGTGGTCGAAGAAGAAGCAGCGGTCGAAATCGCCATCCCAGGCAATGCCGAAGTCGGCGCCGTGCTCGCGGACCGCCTCGGCCGTGGCGGCGCGGTTCTCCTGCAGCAGCGGATTGGGAATGCCGTTGGGGAAGCTGCCATCGGGTTCGTGGCAGATGCGGATGAACTCGAACGGCAGGTGCGGTGAGAGCAGGTCGACGATGGCGCCGGCGCCCCCATTGCCTGCGTTGACCACCAGCTTGAGGGGCTTGAGCTTGGTGCTGTCCACATAGGACAGCAGATGCTGGATGTAGGCGCTCTTGTCGTGCTCGCTGCGTTGGCCTGCGGTCGGCGGCTGCGGTGTTGCGCTGTCGGCTGCCACGGCATCGGAGATCGCGAACAGGCCGGTATCGGAACTGATCGGCCGGGCGTTCTCCTTGACCAGCTTCATGCCGTTGTAGTCCATCGGGTTGTGGCTGGCGGTAACCATCACACCGCCCGCTGCAGCGCGATGGTCGGTCTGGAAATAGACTTCCTCGGTGCCGCACAGGCCGATGTCGATCACTTCCCGGCCCGCGCCGCGCAGGCCGGCTGCCAGGGCATCCTGCAGCGCCGGACTGGTCAGGCGGACGTCGTGCCCCACCACCACTGGCCCGGGTGACAACTGATCGGCCAAGGCCACGCCGATCCGGCGGGCGAGGTCTTCGTTCAGTTCTTCCGGCACGCGGCCGCGGATGTCATAAGCCTTGAAGGCGGGCAGGGGCATCGCTGGAATCCTTTGTCAGATCAGTTGGCTAGTGTAATCCCAGCCTTGTATGGGAATCGTTTCCATAGCCCGAACGCTGCCTGACCGCCGAAGTGGTCACGTGCGGGTGGCCCTGCGTCTGCCTGCCGCGCGTTTGGCCGGCGCGCCGGGCAGGGGAGACAGCAGGGCCTCAAGGTCGGCTGCGTCGAAACGTGGGCCTGTGCCGCCACTGCCCTCCAGGATCGCGTCGGCCAGGTCGGCCTTGCGCTGCTGCAGCTCGGCGATCCGTTCCTCGACGCTGCCGGCGGTGATCAGCTTGTAGACGAACACCGGCTGGTCCTGGCCGATGCGATGGGCACGGTCGGTGGCCTGGTTCTCGGCGGCCGGATTCCACCAGGGATCGAAGTGGATGACGGTGTCGGCAGCGGTCAGGTTCAGGCCCACGCCACCGGCCTTCAGGCTGATCAGGAACACGGGAACCTCGCCCTGCATGAAGCGCTGCACGGGCGTGACCCGGTCCTGGGTATCGCCGGTGAGCTGCACGTAGGGCAGGCTGAGTTCCCGCAGGGCCTGGCCGATCAACGCCAGCATGCCGGTGAACTGCGAGAACAGCAGGATGCGCCGCCCTTCCTCGACCATGGCAGGCAGCATCTCGCGCAGCAGGTCCAGCTTGGCCGAACCGGCAGCGCGCGCGGGTGTCTCGCCTGGCAGCAGGCGCGGATCGCAGCAGACCTGGCGCAGCTTCAGCAACGCGTCCAGTACCACGATGTGATTGCGCGCCAGCCCGCTGCCGTTGATCGCATCGCGGACCTGCTTTTCCATCGCCACGCGCACGGCTTCGTACAGATCGCGCTGGGCGCCTTCCATTGCCACGGTGCGGGTGATGACCGTCTTCGGTGGAAGCTCGGAAGCGACCTGGTCCTTGCGCCGGCGCAGGATGAAAGGTCGCAGCCGCTGGGCCAGCAGCTGAGCACGCCGCTGGTCGCTGCCGCGTTCGATGGGATGGCGCCAGTGCTGGTTGAACTGTTTTTCGCTGCCGAGCAGGCCGGGCAGCAGGAAGTCGAACTGCGTCCACAGCTCGCCCAGATGGTTCTCCAGCGGGGTACCGGTCAGGCACAGCCGATGCCGCGCCTGCAGCGTGCGCAGCGTGGCCGCCGCGCGCGACTTGGGATTCTTCACCTGCTGTGCCTCATCCAGGATCAGCAGATGGTAGGAATGCGCCTGCAGCGCCGGTTCGTCGCGCCACAGCAGGGGATAGGTGGTGAGTATCAGATCATGGGCGGCAATGGCGTCGAACTGCGTGTCACGTGCGGGGCCGTGCAGGGTCAGTACACGCAGATCCGGGGTGAAGCGCGCCGCTTCGCTCTGCCAGTTGTGCAGCAATGAGGTTGGCACGACCACCAGCGCCGGCTTGTCCAGGCGGCCACTCTGCTTTTCAAGCAGCAGATGGGCCAGGGTCTGCAGTGTCTTGCCCAGGCCCATGTCATCGGCCAGCACGCCGCCCAGGCCCTGCTGGCGCAGGTACTGCAGCCAGGACAGGCCTTCAAGCTGGTAGCTGCGCAGCGTCGCGCGCAAACCCTGGGGCGCTGGGACAGCGCTCATCGCCGGGGCGTCCAGCAGGCGCTGCACGCGTGCACGGGTATCGTTGCTGCTGTGCAGCCGTAACTGCGCAGCGTCCTGCAGGGCCTGCAGGCGGCCGCGATCATGCGCCTGCAGGCGCAGCGGTTGCCCACGGTCGCCGAACAGATCCGCAAGCAGCGCGATCACCGGCTTCAGCCGCGCTGCCCGCAGGGCCAGACGTTCATTGTCTGCCGTCGTCAGCAATACGTTCTCGTCATCGCCAATCGCGTCCAGCTGGCCGCGCAGCCAGCGCGGATCGGACTGCAG
Source organism: Stenotrophomonas sp. 1337 (assembly GCF_031455455.1). Classification (NCBI taxonomy): domain Bacteria; kingdom Pseudomonadati; phylum Pseudomonadota; class Gammaproteobacteria; order Lysobacterales; family Lysobacteraceae; genus Stenotrophomonas; species Stenotrophomonas sp. 1337. Next base: position 41,850 of record NZ_JAVDSR010000007.1, read on the forward strand.
TACGCCCTGCAGCAGCGGAACCAGCGCAATGCTGCGGCCATCGACGTCGATGGTCAGGGCCAGGTCGAGCTCGTTGCTGTCGGCGGACACCGACCGGACATCCAGGTCGATGTCCTCCACCCGGGTGATGCGGTGGCGGAAGGCGTCGTCAGTCTCGATCTTCCAGCCCAGCGCTTCCAGCCGCAGCACATCCTCCAGCAGGAAGCGGGTCCAGTCGAAACTGCGCAGCTCGAACAACGGGCCGCCGCCGTCCAGCGCGATGCGCGGTTGCCGCTCGCGGTGCAGGTGGACGCTGTGCAGTTCAGCCTCGCGCCGTGCCTCCCCGGCCAGGTCACGCGGCAGCAGGTAGAGCTGGCCCTCGGCGTCATGCACGAACAGCGACGGATCGTCGAGAAAACGCACGTGTTCGTCGTACTCGAACGCGACGGTGGCGACGTCGAGCCATTGCGAGGGGTCACGTTCGGTGAGCCAGGCAGGTCGGTATTCCATGCTGTGCAGATGCAGGATCGGTGTCATCGCCTGGATCTGCAGGGTAGGCAGTATCGGATCGGCGGCCGCACGCAGCGAACCCGGTTCACCCTCCAGTGAGTTCTGCAGTGCGGCCAGCAACACCGCGGCGACATGCTCGCAGTGCGTGCCAGCCGGGCAGGTGCAGCGACTCTGCAGGGGGCTGTGCGGGGTGCGTGCGCTGGCATCCAGGTCGATCGCCACCTGCCAGCCCTCGACCTGGGCGGTCAGCAGCGGTGACCGGTAGCGCAGCTCGCGCACTGCCGACACGTGGTGGTTGCCCTTTTCCAGCGTCCCGGCATCCAGCCAGCGGGACAGTTCCCCTCCGGTGAATACTTCGGCCATGCGTCGTCCTGTCCTCTCCATCTACAGCACGCGTTGCCAAGGGCACCGCAAGCGGGAAAGGGAACATTCTACGGATTGGCAGCCCGGCATGCCGGTTCATGCTGCGGCGCATCCCAGCCGGTAACGGGTGTGCCGCTAGAATGGCGGCATTCTCACCGGGTAGGGCAGTAGAGATGCAGCAATCAACTTCCAGCGGCACGCGCAGCAAGCGTTTCGCCTCTGCGGCGCAGGCCCTGCAGGGCGTGGTCGCCGATGGCCAGACCCTGGCCGTGGGGGGCTTCGGCCTGTGCGGCATCCCCGAGGCACTGATCGCCGCGTTGCGCGACAGTGGCGCCAAGGGCCTGACCGTGATCTCCAACAACGCCGGCGTCGATGGCTTCGGCCTGGGCCAGCTGCTGGAAACCCGGCAGATCAGCAAGATGATTTCGTCGTACGTGGGCGAGAACAAGGAATTCGAACGGCAGTTCCTGGCCGGCGAGCTGGAGCTGGAATTCAATCCGCAGGGCACCCTGGCCGAGCGCCTGCGTGCCGGCGGGGCGGGTATCCCGGCGTTCTTCACCGCCACCGGTTACGGCACCGTGGTCGCCGAGGGCAAGGAAACCCGCGAGTTCGATGGCAAGCACTATGTGATGGAAACCGCGCTGCGCGCCGACGTTGCCCTGGTCAAGGCCTGGAAAGCCGACGAGGCCGGCAACCTGGTGTTCCGCAAGACCGCGCGCAACTTCAACCCGGCCTGTGCAATGGCCGGCAAGGTCTGCATCGTGGAAGTGGAGGAGGTGGTGCCGGTCGGCAGCATCGATCCGGACCAAGTGCACCTGCCGGGCATCTACGTGCACCGCATCGTGCACAACCCCACCCCTGAAAAACGTATCGAACAGCGCACCATCCGTGCGGAGGGCAACTGACATGGCATGGACCCGCGATGAGATGGCCGCGCGCGCTGCGCGTGAACTGACCGATGGCGCCTACGTGAACCTGGGCATCGGCCTGCCGACGATGGTGGCCAACCACATTCCCGAAGGCGTGGACGTGTGGCTGCAGTCGGAAAACGGCCTGCTGGGCATCGGTCCGTTCCCCACCGAGGCCGAGGTGGACGCCGACCTGATCAATGCCGGCAAGCAGACCGTCACCGCACGTGCGGGCGCCAGCTACTTCGGCAGCCATGACAGCTTTGCGATGATCCGCGGTGGCCACGTCAACCTGGCCATCCTCGGTGCGATGCAGGTGACCGACAAAGGCGACCTGGCCAACTGGATGGTGCCCGGCAAGATGGTCAAGGGCATGGGCGGTGCGATGGACCTGGTGGCCGGCGTGCAGCGCGTGGTGGTGCTGATGGAGCACACCGCCAGGAACGGCGAACACAAGATCCTGGCCGAATGCACGCTGCCGCTGACCGGTGTGGGCGTGGTCGACCGCATCATCACCGACCTGGCGGTATTCGATGTGACCGATGACGGCCTGGTGCTGGTGGAGACTGCGGCGGGTGTGGGCGAGGATGAGTTGAAGGAAAAGACCGGCGTCGCGTTCAAGCGCCGCTGAGCATCCACGGGGCGGCATGTCGCTGCCCCATCTCCTGAATCTCCCATGCTATTCCCCCACGATCTGCCTGATGCTGACGTCCGACATCTGCCGGGCTGGTTGCCAGCGGCTGACGCCGATGCACTGCAGCGTGTATTGGCGCAGGCAATCCCCTGGGAAACCCACCGCATCCGCATGTTCGGCAACTGGGTGGATTCACCGCGGTTGAGCTGCTGGATCGGCGATCCGCAGGCGCGCTATCGCTATTCAGGTACCGAGTTCGTGCCGCATCCGTGGCCGCCAGGGCTGTCCGCGCTGCGCGACCGGCTACAGGCCGAGGGCGTCGGTCGATTCAACAGCGTACTGCTCAACCGCTATCGCGGCGGCGCCGACTACATGGGCTGGCACAGCGATGACGAGCCCGAGCTGGGGCCGGCGCCGCTGATCGCTTCGTTGAGCCTCGGCGCAGCGCGGAGGTTCCTGCTGCGCCGCCGCGATGACACCACGCGCAAGGCGGAATTCCTGCTCGGTCATAGCGACCTGCTGCTGATGGGCGGCGCCACCCAGCGCCACTACCAGCACGCGCTGCCGAAGATGGCGCGGGTGCAGGGCGAACGCATCAACCTGACGTTCCGCTGGATCCATCCGCGTTGACCGGGGTTCGCCGGGCATGGCCCGGCGCTACCAGGAACAGGTGGCGGTAGCGCCGGGCCATGCCCGGCGTGCGAAACGGGCAGCCTCAGCGCTTCAGCGCCTGCTTGTCATTCTGCCCGCTGGTCAGCGTCCAGCCCACCACGTCCTGCGCCACCTGCTGCAGGCCACGCTCGAACGCCGCTGCCACTGCCGACACATCGGTGCTGCCCACCGGCTGCAGCTGGCGGAAGGTGCGGTCGGCGACCACGCGCTGGTTGGTGACGTCGATCAGCTTGGCGTTGATCTCGATGACGACCGTCGGCGTTGCCTGGCCCTGGTAATCCGATTCGAAGCGACGGATGTCGGTGGACAGCTTGTAGTCGGCGCGGATGCCGGCGGCAACGCGGGCCACGCCGTGGATGCGGCCGGAATCCTCGAAGCCACGCAGCAGGGTGTCTTCGATCATGTCGGTGGCCGGCTGCGCCCAGCTGGCGCCCTTGTAGATCTCCAGCTCCGACGGCGTCGGCCGTACGTTGATGCGCGGGCTGTCGACCATGCGCGCGGCGCTGGGCTTGGCCAGCACCAGCTGCCAGTCGGCCTGCGGCCAGCTGGGGTCGACCTTGACCTGCACGGCCGGCGAATACAGGGTGACGGGGTTCTTGTCGCCGCTGCCGAGGATCGAGCAGCCACCCAGCAGGGTGGCCAGCGACGCTGCCAGCAACAGGCGCGGAAGGGTGGTCGGGCTCATTTGGGTTCGAACTCCTTCGGGGCGTCGCGGCCGAGCAGGTAGCGTGCGGGATTGTTCTCGAGGCGGTCGCTGACCCGGCGCAGGTCGCGGATCAGGCCACGCAGTTCACCCAGGGTCGGGCCGAGCTGGCCCAGGCCGTCATTGGCGAAGCTGTTGATGGCGGCGCGGTTCTCGCCAAGGATCGAATCGGCATTGCCGGCCGCCGAATCAAGCTTGGCCAAGGTGGCGTCGAGCTTGTCGATGATGCCCGGCAGCTGCTGCACCAGGTTCTTGTCCAGGCGCTCGATGGTGCCGTTGGTGGTCTTCAGGGTGGCGTCCAGGCTGCGCGCGGCATCGCGCGCGCTGAGCAGCAGCGACTGCGTGCCCTGGTCACGGTCGGCCAGGCCGCCACTGATGGTTTCCAGGTTGGCCAGGGTGGCGTTGATCGAGGCGACGTTGCGGTCGCTGAGGATCTGGTCCATGCGCTCGACGATGCGGTTGGCCACGTCGGTGATGTTCTGCAGCGCCGACGGCGTGGTCGGGATGATCGGTGCCGGGTCCTTGTTGACCGTGGTCAGCGCCGGCGACTGCGGCGTGCCGCCGCTGAGCTGGATGATCGACGGGCCGGTCAGGCTGGTGATCGCCAGCTTGGCGCGGGTATCGGTCTTGACCGGCGTGGTCGAGTTCAGGCGGATGCGTGCGACCACCTGGCGCGGGTCATCCGGTACCAGGTTCAGTTCGGTGATCGAGCCCACCGCGATGCCGTTGTACTGCACCGGGCTGCCGACCGACAGGCCGGTCACCGCTTCGCGGAACACCACCCGGTACTCCTGCCAGGTGCGGTCGGAGGAGTACTTGGCGGCCCACAGGCCGAAGGCCAGCAGGGCCAGGCCGGTGATCAGGGTGAACGCGCCGATCAGCACGTAGTTGGCTTTTGTTTCCATGGCTCAGGCACTCTCGATCTGTTCGCCACGCGCAGCGCGCGCGCGGGGTCCGTGGAAGTATTCCTGGATCCACGGATGATCCAGTCTCTCGATTTCCGGCAGCGGCGCATTGGCCACCACCTTGCGGTCGGCGATGACCGCCACCCGGTCGCAGATCGCATACAGCGTGTCCAGGTCGTGGGTGATCAGGAACACGGTCAGCCCCAGCGCCTCCTGCAGCGTCTTGATCAGGCGATCGAACGCCGCCGCACCGATCGGGTCCAGGCCGGCGGTGGGCTCATCCAGGAACAGCAGCGGTGGATCCAGCGCCAGCGCACGTGCCAGGCCGGCGCGCTTGCGCATGCCGCCGGACAGCTGCGAGGGCAGCTTGTTGATGGCATCGGCGGGCAGGCCGGCCAGTTTCACCTTCAGCAGTGCCAGTTCGTAATGCCAGCGCTCGGGCAGTTCGCGGTGGTGTTCCTTCAGTGGCACCTGCACATTCTCGCCGACGGTCAGCGACGAGAACAGGGCGCCGTCCTGGAACAGCACGCCGGTGTTGCGCTCGATATGCAGGCGGCTCTCGGGATCGTCGGCGCGCGCATCGCGGCCGAGCACCTCGATCTGCCCTTCATCCGGCACGCGCAGCCCGAGGATCGAGCGCATCAGCACCGATTTGCCGGTACCCGAGCCGCCCACCACGCCAAGGATCTCGCCACGGCGCACGTCCAGGTCCAGCCCTTCATGCACGGTCTGGCTGCCAAAGCGGTTGACCAGCCCGCGCACGCGGATGGCCAGGTCGTGGCCGGCGTCGTCCTGCATGGGCACGTCTTCGGGGGTCGGATGCGTAGTCATGTCACCAGTCCATGTGCATGAACCACAACGCCGCGAAGGCGTCGATGATGATCACCAGCGAGATCGTCTGCACCACGCTGGAGGTGGTGCGTTCGCCGACCGACTGCGCGGTGCCTTCCACCTTCAGGCCTTCCAGGCAGCCGATCAGGCCGATCACCAGCGCGAACACCGGCGCCTTGGACAGGCCCACCAGCATGTGCCGCACTTCCATCGTTTCGTGCATGCGCGCGATGTACATCTGCGGCGGGATGTCCAGGTCGAACGCGCCGACGGTGATGCCGCCGGCCAGGCCGGCGACCATCGCGATGAAGGTCAGCAGTGGCAGGGTCAACAGCAGCGCGACCAGGCGCGGCAGTACCAGCAGGTCGATGGGATCGAGCCCAAGGGTGCGCATCGCATCGATTTCCTCGCGTGCCTTCATCGCACCGATCTGCGCGGTGAAGGCACTGGCGGTGCGGCCGGCCAGTACGATCGCAGTCAGCAGCACGGCAAATTCGCGCAGGAAGGCGATGTTCACCAGTTCGACCACATAGATCTCCGCACCGAAGTCGCGCAGGATGGTCGAACCGAGGAAGGCGATCACCGCGCCGACCAGATAGGACAGCAGCGCCACCAGCGGCACCGCATCCAGCCCGACCTGTTCCATCTGGTGCACGGTCGCGGTCAGGCGGAAACGTCGAGGTTCCTTGACCAGGCGCGCACCCTTGACCAGGTTCTCGCCGAGGAAGCTGCACAGTGCCTTGATGTTGTGGCCGGTGGCATGGACGCTGACACCCAGCCGCTCCAGTGCGGCCAGTACGCCGAAGTCACGCTTCGGCTTCGGGCGGTCGTCGGCTACTTCTTCAATGGTGCACACCAGCGCCTGGTGGTCCGCGCGGAACTGCAACGCGTCTTCGCTGAGGTCAGCGCGATGGGCCACGCGCAGCACCTGCAGCACGCCGGCGGAGTCGAGCAGCTCGATGCCGGTAGCGTCGATGCCGGTCAGCTTGTCCGGAACGCCACGCAGCACTTCGGCCGCGGCCAGCGCGGTCTTCAGGGTCCAGTGGCCGGACAGCCGGATCAATCCCGGATCCTGAGCGTCCTGTTCGAGCTGGGGGGCGTGGGTCGGGGTCATGGGGGCCATTCGGGTCGCAGCATAACCGTTCTGAATTGCACGTCGCGTCGAACCAGGATGAATTTCTCCAGCAGAGCCTGACGTAGGTAATACTACGGCGCATGTCCGCAGACGCTCACACGATCCCCACGCCCCAGGCCACCTACGCGCAGCGCGTGGCCTTCGTTTCCGAGATCGCCGGCCGCCTGCACAGCTACGGCACAACGGCCCAGCGCCTGGAAGCGGCGGTGGTTGCATTGGCCCGGCAGCTCGATCTGGATTGTGAACCGTGGTCGAACCCCACCGGCATCATCCTCAGTTTCAGCGATCCGGCGCAGGCCATTGGCTCCAGCGACATCACCCGGGTGATCCGGCTGGCGCCCGGCGAGAACGACCTGCACAAGCTCAGCGTGGCTGACGGGATCGCCGAAGAAGTGGCCAACGGCCGCATGAGCATTGCCCAGGGCCACACCGCGCTGCGCCAGCTGGACAAGGATCCGGGCCGGCGCGGCAAGCTGCGCACCATCCTGTCCTTCACCCTCGGTGCGGCCGGCGTGGCGGGCATGTGGAAGCTGCCGTGGCTGGACATCGCCACCGCCGGCGTCATCGGCCTGTTGATCGGCCTGCTCGGCATGGTCACCGACAAGCGTCCGGCCAGCCGGGAAGCGGCCGAAGCGCTGGCGGCGCTGCTGGCCGGCCTGGTCGCTACCGTGGTTGCCACGTTCGTGGGTGCCCTGAATCTCAACACGGTGATCATCGCCTCGCTGGTGGTGCTGCTGCCGGGCATGTCACTGACCAATGCGGTCAACGAACTGGCCAGCCAGCACTGGGTGTCCGGCACCGCGCGCTTTGCCGGCGCGTTGACCACGATCATGAAGCTCAGTGTCGGCGCGATGATCGCGGTGACCCTGGCCGATGTGCTGGGGCTGGATCCGATGATCCGTGCCTCGCGGCCACAGGGGCCGTGGGTGGAGTGGGGCTCGCTGCTGACGGCGGCGTTCGCCTTCGCGATGTTGTTCAAGGCCAACCGCCGCGACTATCCGTGGGTGATCGCCGCCTCGGTGGCCGGCTACGCGATCTCCAAATTTGGTGGTCATGCCTGGGGTACGCCCGCCGGCATCTTTCTGTCGGCGATGCTGCTGACCGCCGGCGGCAACCTGTTCGGGCGCGTGGTCGGCCGCCCCGGTGCGATCATCCGCCTGCCGGGCATCATCATGATGGTGCCCGGCAGCACCAGCCTGCGCGGCGTGCTGACCCTGGTCCAGCAACAGGACGTGGGCGCCGGCCAGAGCGTGTTCCTGACCGTGTTGAACGTGGTGATGGCGCTGGTCGCCGGCCTGCTGTTCGGCAACCTGCTGATGCCGGCGCGCAAGACGCTGTGACCAGGCGGTAGCGCCGGGCCATGCCCGGCGGATCGGGTAACCAACCGCTGCGCTCGCCGGGCATGGCCCGGCGCTACCCCAAAAAAACGCCGGCTTTCGCCGGCGTTTTTCATTCCTGCTGCAGCTGGCCTCAGGCCTTCTTGATCAGGAAATCTTCCGGCTTCTTGCTGCCCTTGGCGGTCAGCTCGGCCATCCAGCGCGGCTGCTTGCCACGACCGGTCCAGGTTTCCTTCGGGTTGGCCGGGTTGCGGTACTTCGGCGCAACCTTGCCCAGCTTGCGGCCGGCAGCCTTGGACGGGGCCTTGGTGGTCTTGGCGACCTTGCGCGCGCGCGGTGCGGGTTCACCACCGAACAGTTCCTCGATGGTGTAACCCTCGGTCTTGGCCAGCTTGCTCAGCTGGGCACGAACCTTGGTGATCGGGCGACGCTTGGCGACGATGGTCTGCTGCTTCTTGGCTGTGCGGATCAATGCGCCCAGCTCACGTGCAGACAGGCCGGTCAGGTCGATGCTCATCAACGATTACTCCAGAAACTAATTTAGGGACAGGGACGAGCCGGTCCGTGGCGTCGCAGGACAGAGTAATGAGGAATTAATCCCAGCACAAACAGTTGCGGTCACCGTCTGTCGGCTGGCTGGCCCGGTTGCGACCATTTTGACCGGATTATGTCCGTTGCGGTTTTCCCGGGGCGGCCAGCCGCAAAAAAAAAGACCGGGGTATACCCCGGTCTTTTTCCGATCAGCCCTGCAGGCGCTGCAGCAGGGTGGCCTTGTCCAGGCTCTCCGCTTCGGCTGCGCGACGCGAGCGGTACTCGAAGGTGCCTGCGGCCAGGCCGCGCTCGCTGACCACCACGCGGTGCGGGATGCCGATCAGTTCCATGTCGGCAAACATCGCGCCCGGGCGCAGGCCGCGGTCGTCCAGTGCGGCATCCAGGCCGGCATCGCGCAGCTCCTGCAGCAGAGCTGCAGCTGCATCGGCCACGCCTGCGTCGCCCTTCGGATTGATCACGCAGACCACCACCTGCCACGGCGCCATCGCGTCGGGCCAGATGATGCCGGCGTCATCGTGGTTCTGCTCGATGGCTGCGGCGACAACACGCGAAATACCGATGCCGTAGCAGCCCATCGTCATTACCGCGGCCTTGCCATTCTCGTCCAGCACGGTGGCATCGAGCGCCTTCGCATAGGTGCGGCCCAGCTGGAACACGTGGCCGACTTCGATGCCGCGGGCGATTTTCAGTTCGCCGCCGTCCAGCGCACGATCACCGGCGCGCACGTTGCGGATATCGGCCACTTCCGGTTCGGCCAGGTCGCGGCCCCAGTTGACGCCGGCCAGATGGAAACCGGCCTCATTGGCACCGACGACGAAGTCGGACATCGCCGCCACTTCGCGATCGGCGACCACGCGGATCGGCTTGGCCGGGGCGACCGGACCAAGGAAGCCCGGCACGCTGCCGAGGTATTCGGCGATCTCTGCTTCGCTGGCAAAACGCTGCTCGTCCAGGCCAGCAACCTTGCCCAGCTTGATTTCGTTGACCTCGTGGTCGCCACGCACCAGCGCCAGCACGAACTGCTGTGCCTCGCCTTCGCCGGCGATCAGCGCCACCGACTTCACCGTACGCTGCAGATCGATGCCCAGCAGCGCGGCGACGTCTTCGCAGGTCTTCTGGGTCGGGGTCTCGACCTTGCGCAGCGCTTCGCTGGCCGCAGCACGCGCGGCCGGATCGGCGGCGATGGCCGCTTCCATGTTGGCCGCGTAGTCCGAACCGGTGGAGAAGACCAGCGCGTCCTCACCGGAGTCGGCGATCACGTGGAATTCCTGCGAGGCGTCACCGCCGATTGCGCCGGAATCGGCCTGCACCATGCGGAAGTCCAGGCCCAGGCGGGTGAAGATGCGGCTGTAGGCCACCTTCATGTTTTCGTACTCACGCACGAGGTCTTCGTCGTGCAGGTGGAACGAGTAGGCGTCCTTCATCAGGAACTCGCGCGCGCGCATGACACCGAAGCGCGGGCGGATCTCGTCGCGGAACTTGGTCTGGATCTGGTAGAAATTCACCGGCAGCTGCTTGTAGCTGGACAGTTCGCTGCGCGCGAAATCGCAGGCCGCTTCCTCGGCGGTGGGGCTGTAGCAGAAGGTCTGTTCCTTGCGGTCCTTGATCTTCAGCAGCTGCGGGCCGAATTTCTGCCAGCGGCCGGTCTGCTCCCACAGTTCCTTCGGCTGGATGGTCGGGATCTGGAATTCCACGGCACCGGCGCGGTCCATTTCCTCGCGGACGATGCGTTCGACCTTGCGCAGCACGCGCAGGCCCAGCGGCGACCAGGTGTACAGGCCGGATGCGAGCTTGCGGATCATGCCCGCGCGCAGCATCAGCCGGTGGCTGGTCAGCTCGGCGTCGCTGGGGGTTTCCTTGGTGGTGTGCAGGTGGAACTGGGAGAGGCGCATCGTCGGCTTCGGATTACGGCAGAGATACCTATTCTGCCAGCCCGGCCGGGGGAGGGGTATCGGCCGGGCGGCGCCCGGCACCCGCAGAGGCAACGGCTGGAGCAACGGCAACGGCAACAGCGGGGTTGCTGTGGGATGGCGGGGTGGGTCCGGTTGCGGGGGACGCCGTAAACCCATCCGTGGGGGCTTGGCCGCGGCATCCATGCCGCGGACACCCCCGCAACCGGACCCACCCCGCCTTCGACAGATCTCCGCAATCTGTCGGGATGGCATGGCCTGCTCTTGGTGGGTGTCGACCTTGGTCGACGCGTAGATCCACGCCATGCGTGTATGAATCTCCGTCGAAATCGAATATTTCGACAATTGAACGTAGAACATCCACGCATGGCGTGGATCTACTGGCCACCGGGAAACTGTCGAAGACGGGGCGGTGTCGGATTGCGGGGTGTCAGCCGCATGGATGCGGCTGCCAAGCCCCCACGGATGGGTTTACGGCGTCCCCGCAATCCGACACCGCCCCGTCATCCCACGGAATGCCCGCTTTTGACGTTGACGTTGACGTTGATTCGGCGGGTGCCGGGCGCCGCCCGGCCGATCCCCCCTCAACCCGCCGGAGGGCAGTACGCCTTGATCGCCGCCTCGGCCAGGCCCTTCTGCGCGCTGCGCTGTTCCGGGGTAAGCGCGGTATCGGCCTTGCCATCGCCATCGGTGTCCTGCATCACCGGGCCGGTGCCTTCCAGCAGCGTCACGTTGGCGCGGGCGGTGCTGCATTGTTCCGGCACCGGCGCGGCGGCAGGCTCGGGGGCCGCGTCCGTCGCCGCTGTCCTGGCTTGGGCACGCGTCTCATACTTTGCCCCGGCCGGCGGCGTTTCCGAATACTGGGTCACGCCCTTGGCATCCTTCCACTTGTAGACAGGGCCGGCCAGCGCAGTGGTACTGGCCAACAGCAGCAGGCAACCCAGGCAGGACAGGGCACGCATGGCAAACTCCGCAGAATGGGCGTAGAACGCCGATTGCAGCATTGGCGCCGACCGCTGGCAAGTCGATTAAACTGGATTCCATGGACCCGATCACACCGCCGCCGCGCTCGCGCACGATTTACCTGCTGCCCAACCTGTTCACCACGGCTGGGCTGTTCTCTGGTTTCTACGCCATCATCGCCGCGGCCAACGGGGATTTCGTCAACGCCAGCATCGCCGTGTTCGTGGCGGCGGTGATGGATGGCCTCGATGGCCGTGTCGCGCGCCTGACCGGCACCAGCAGCGAGTTCGGCGTGCAGTACGACTCGCTGGCCGATCTGGTCAGCTTCGGCATGGCGCCCGCACTGGTGATGTATCACTGGTCCCTGTCGGAACTGAAATACGACGGTGAGCTGGTCGGTCGCCTCGGCTGGGCGGTGGCGTTCCTGTACGCCGCCTGCGCGGCGCTGCGCCTGGCGCGCTTCAATACCCAGGTGGCCGTTGTCGACAAGCGCTGGTTCGTTGGCCTGGCCAGTCCGGCTGCCGCCGGCCTGATGATGTCCTTCGTCTGGGCCTTCGCCGATGGCACGCTGGGCTGGAACGGCAACGAGCTGCGCTTCGTGGCGTTGGCGGTGACCCTGGTCGCCGCACTGTTGATGGTCAGCCGCATCCGCTTCTGGAGCTTCAAGGGCGGCGCGGCCAAGCAGGGCGCGCGCTCGGACCGTGTCCCGTTCCTGGTGCTGGCACTGGTGCCGATCGCCATCGCCATCGCGGTGATCGACCTGCCCCGCGTGCTGTTCGTCGTCGGCATCCTGTACGCCCTGTCAGGCCCGGTGATGTGGGGCGTGCAGCGCCTGCGCAAGAAGCCCGAGGCGGCGTGAGCCAGGACCTGCCCGTGTTGTGGTCCCCGGCCCAGCAGGCGTGGCTGCAGGCCATGGGCTACACCGTCTATCACGACGGCCAGTTGGCCGCCGAAATGGACGCGGCACTGCAGCTGAGCGTGGCTGAAGCCGCAGCGTCGGCACCCGTGCCGGTCGAGGCGACGCGCGCGGCTCCACCTTCGATGCAGCACGCACCCAGCCAGCGCGGTGCGGCGCCGGAGCCTCGGCTCGAGCGCGCGCCACCACGCACTGCCGTGCCGGTAGCGGCGCCGGACACCGTCCCGGCTGCGGCCCGTCCGCTGCCCACCGGCAACGCGCGCCAGCCGCTGGTGCGCCTGCCTGACCGCCTGCAGATCGCGCTGTTGCGTGCCTCGGGCTGCAATCCCAACGACCCCGCCACCCAGGCACTGATGGACAGCTGGCCGCTGGAGCAACTGCGTCGCGACCCCGCAGCCAAGCGCGCGTTGTGGCCGCAGCTGCGCGCGCTGCGCAAGGGCGGAACCGCATGAGTGCGGTCAGCCAGCCCGGGCCGGTGGCGCTGCGTGCGCTGCGCGAGAGCGATCTCAACGCGGTGATGGCCATCGAAGTGCGTGGCTATCCCTATCCCTGGACCCGCGGCATTTTCCTGGATTGCCTGCGTGCCGGTTACCCCGGCCTGGCCATGGAGCGCGATGGCCTGTTGATCGGCTATGGCGTGCTCAGCCTTGCTGCCGATGAAGCACATGTGCTGAACATCTGCATCGATCCGCTGGTGCAGTCGCGTGGGCTCGGCCGCCAGCTGCTGCGTGCGCTGGTCCGCCTGGCCGGTGATCGAGGCGCGCAGCGGGTGTTCCTGGAAGTGCGTCCGTCCAATACCCCGGCGCTGGCGCTGTATCACAGCGAAGGCTTCAACGAGATCGGCCGGCGCCCCCGCTACTACCCTGCTGCGCAGGGGCGCGAAGATGCGCTGGTGATGGCGATCGAGCTGGTGGACGGCGAGCTGGAGACAATGCCGCCGCTGTAATGGGCGTCGCGTGGCCGCTGCGCTCGGCGGGCATGGCCCGGCGCTACCGATGCGTTGTTTACGCCAGCCGCAGTGCCAGCACACCGCCGACGATCAGCGCGGCCGCCACCCAGCGTGCACGCGGTACCCGCTCGCGCAGCAGGAACACCGAGATCAGCAGCGCGAACAGGATCGACGATTCGCGCAGCGCCGACACCATTGCCACCGGCACCTGGGTCATCGCCCACAGCGCCATCGCATACGAGGCGGTGGTACCGATGCCGCCGGCCACGCCCAGCGGCCAGTGCTGGCGCGCATACGCCAGCAGCTTGCCGCGCTGCCGATGCAGCGCCCACAACGGCAACGGAATGCCCGACAGCAGGAACAGCCACAACGTGTAGCTCAGCGCATTGCCGGACAGTCGCGCGCCCTGCGCATCGACCAGGGTGTAGGTGGCGATCATCGCCGCCGTCAGCAACGGCAGCCGCAGCTGGCCGCCACGTGCGCCGCGGGCCATGCACAGGATGCCGCCACTCACCAGGAGGACACCGAGCCAGGCCGACGGCGGCAGGCGTTCGCCGAGCACGGCGCCGGCCAGCGCAACGAGGATGGGCGCGCAACCACGCATCATCGGATACGCCAGGCTCATGTCGACCTGTTGGTAGCAGCGTGCGACCAACGCGTAATACGTCACCTGCAGCAGCACCGAAGCGCCCAGCCACGGCCAGCTTTCTGCGGCGGGGAAGGGTAGCCACGGCAAGACGAGCGCAGACAACAGCGCAGCGCTGCCGGTGACCAGCACCGTGCCGAGGAACTTGTCCGGCCCGCGTTTGACGATCGCGTTCCAGCTGGCGTGCAGTGCGGCGGCGGCGAGGACCAGCAGGAAGATGGAAAGCGGCATCAAGCGATGATGCCAAAAGACAGGGGTGGGTGCCGACCTTGGTCGGCACATCGTTTTGCATGGCAGGTGCCAACCTGGGTTGGCACATCACAGCGGTGCGGACCAAGGTCCGCACCTACCCGGGCGGCGCTACAGCTTCGCGCGCTGTTCGCGCAGGCCGGCCAGCTGGTTGTTCCAGTCGACCAGGCGCACGCGTTCCTGCTCGATCACCGCCGGCGGAACCTTGTCGGAGAACTTGGCCAGCTTGGTCTCGCTCTTCTCCTGTTCGCCTTCCACGCGCTTGATCTCCTTGTCCAGGCGCGCGCGCTCGGCATCGAGATCAACCAGGCCTTCCAGCGGCACCAGCAGCTTCAGCTCACCGACGATCGCGGCGGCGGCCGGCGGCGCACTCTGTGCATCGGCCAGCCACTGGATGCTGTCCAGCTTCAGCAGGAACGACAGCGAAGCGCTGAAGCGCTCGATGCGCGCGCGGTCTTGGCTCTGCCCGGCATGTTCCTGGCCGGCCAGCAGGCGCAGCGGCACCAGCCTGGACGGGGCGACGTTCAGCTCGCTGCGCACGCGGCGCACCGCACTGATCACTGCCTTCAACCATTCCACGTCGGCCTCGGCCTGGGTGAAATCGCCCTCGAATTCGGCGGCGGTCGGGTACGGGCGCAGTGACAGCGTGGTTTCGGCCAGGCCCAGGCGCGGTGCCAGCTGCTGCCACAGCTGTTCGGTGATGAACGGGGTCAGCGGGTGCAGCAGGCGCAGCAGCGCTTCCAGCACGTACAGCAGGGTGTGGCGGGTGCTGTCGGCGTCGGCGGCATCGGCGCCGTTCAATGCCGGCTTGCTCAGCTCCAGGAACCAGTCGCAGAACGCGTTCCACGCGAACTCGTACAGGCACTGCGCCAGCAGGTCGAAGCGATAGGCGGCGAAATGGCCCTGTGCCTCGGCGGTGGTGGCGGCCAGGCGCGAGAGGATCCAGCGCTCGGCGTCGGTCCGCGGCGTTGGCGCACCGGTGAACGCTGCACCTTCGGTGTTCATCAGAGTGAAGCGGCTGGCGTTCCACAGCTTGTTGCAGAAATTCTTGTAGCCCTCGGCGCGGTTCATGTCGAACTTGATGTCGCGGCCATGGGTGGCCAGCGCGGCGATGGTGAAACGCAGCGCATCGGCACCATGGGCGGCGATGCCGTCCGGGAACTCCTTGCGCGTGGCCTTCTCGATCTTCTCGACCATGCGCGGCTGCATCAGCCCGCCGGTGCGCTTGGCCACCAGGTCATCGATGGTGATGCCGTCGATGATGTCCAGCGGGTCGAGCACGTTGCCCTTGCTCTTGGACATCTTCTGGCCCTGGCCGTCGCGGATCAGGCCGGTGAAGTAGACGTCCTTGAACGGGATCTTCCCGGTCAGGTTGTCGGTGGCCATGATCATGCGCGCCACCCAGAAGAAGATGATGTCGAAGCCGGTGATCAGCACCGACGACGGCAGGTAGCGGTCGAAACCGCGCTCGGCCATCGCTTGCTCGTTCGGCCAGCCCAGGGTGGAGAACGGCCACAGCTGCGAGGAGAACCAGGTCTCCAGCACGTCGCTTTCCTGGCTCAGCACGACGTCGCTGCCGAGATTGTTTTTCGCCCGCACCTCGTCTTCGCTGCGGCCGACGTAGCAGCTGCCGGTGGCGGCATCGAACCATGCGGGAATGCGGTGGCCCCACCACAGCTGGCGGCTGATGCACCAATCCTGGATGTTGGTCATCCAGTGGCGGTAGGTGTTGATCCAGTTCGGCGGCACGAAGGAGATGCTGCCGTTCTCGACCAGCTCCAGGCCACGCTTGGCCAGTTCGTCCATCTTCACGAACCACTGGTCGGTCAGGTACGGCTCGATCACCTGGCCGGTACGGTCGCCGCGCGGCACCTGCAGCTTGTGTGCCTTGGTCTCGACCAGGATGCCCAGGTCTTCCAGTTCAGCCAGCACGGCCTTGCGCGCGTCGTAACGGTCAAGCCCCTGGAAACGTTCCGGCGCGTTGTCGTTGATCGCGGCCACCGGCGTGAACAGGTTGATCATCGGCAGGCTGTGGCGCACGCCCACCTGGTAATCGTTGAAGTCATGCGCCGGGGTGACCTTGACCACGCCGGTACCGAACGCACGGTCCACGTAGTCATCAGCGATCACCGGCACGCGGCGGCCGGTCAGCGGCAGCACCACGCTCTTGCCGATCAGGTGCAGGTAACGCTCGTCTTCCGGATGCACCATCACTGCGGTGTCGCCCAGCAGGGTTTCCGGGCGGGTGGTGGCGACCACCAGGTAATCGCGGGTTTCGCGCAGGGTCTCGACGCCGTCGGCATCGCGCTCGACGTGCTCGTAGCTCAGGCCTTCATCCAGCTGGTAGGCGATCGACCACAGGAAACCCTCTTCCTCGGCGCTCTCCACTTCCAGGTCCGAGATCGCCGTCTTCAGCACCGGATCCCAGTTGACCAGGCGCTGGCCACGGTAGATCAGGCCCTGCTCATGCCAGCGCACGAAGGCTTCGATCACCGCTTCGGACGGCTGCGGGTCCATGGTGAAGGTGCTGCGCGACCAGTCGGCAGACGTGCCCAGGCGGCGCATCTGCCGTTCGATGATGTCACCGGACTGCTGCTTCCATTCCCACACCTTGCCGATGAAGCCCTCGCGGCCCAGCGAATCGCGGGTCTCGCCATTGCCTTCCAGCGCCAGGTTGCGGCTGACCACCATCTCGGTGGCGATGCCGGCGTGGTCGGTACCGACCTGCCACAGCGTGTCGTAGCCGCGCATGCGGTGGTAGCGCACCAGCGCATCCATCAGGGTCTGCTGGAAGGCATGGCCCATGTGCAGGGTGCCGGTCACGTTCGGCGGCGGCAGCAGGATGGTGTATGGCTCGCCCTTGCCGGACGGCTTGAAATGGCCGGCCTTCTCCCAGGCCTCGTAGAGGTCGGTCTCGAAGGACTTCGGGTCGTAGCTGGAGGCGAGTTGGGTCATGCGGGGGAACCAGTCATCAAGGCGGGAAGGGAGATCAGCGCGACCCGAGGGTGCGCCGGATCTTCTGGTCGGTGTGGTACTGGCTGACCGAATAGGCAGCCCAGATCGCGGCGGGCAGCCAGCCGATCAGGGTGATCTGCAGGATCAGGCAGACGATGCCGGCAAACGGCCGGCCGATGGTGAAAAAGGACAGCCAGGGAAGAATCAGGGCGATCAGCAGGCGCATCAAGGGGTTCTCGCGGGGGCTTACATGTCGTGCTTGTTCAGGTCGTAGCCGGCGGTCTTGTACTGGCGCCAGCGCTCGCGCAGTGGTTCGCGCGCTTCCGGATCGGCCGGGACCACTTCCAGCACGCGCTCGCACTGGCCCAGCCAGGGTTCGTCGCGCAGGTTGATCACCAGCGGCCGCACGGGGGCCTCGCCACCGGGCGGGGCGATCAGCACCAGGGCTTCTTCCTCGTCCACGTCCTCACCTACGATCTGGTGCGGAATGTAGGCATCGTCGTCGAATGACCACAGAAGTTCGTCAAGTTCTTCGGCCTGGGCCTGGTCGCGGGCGAGGACCAGGGTGAACAACCCGGCGTCGTTGGCCTTGCGCGCCAGCTCGCAGACCAGGCGCAACGGCTCGGTCAGGAAACGGGGCTTGGCGATCAGGTAGAAGTCGGCGCGGGGCATGGCGGCATCCAGGTGAGGCAGGTGCCGATCCATGCCGGGTAGCGGCTGGACCGGCGAGGCCCCGGCCGGCGGTTGCCGGCCAGGGTCAGGTACAGCGTCAGGCGCGGGCGACCTGGTCCAGCAACCACTGGCTCAGCAGGCCGACCGGACGGCCGGTGGCCATGCCACGCTTGCCTTCGTCGCTGGCCACGCCGGCGATGTCCAGATGGGCCCAGCGCTGGCCTTCGGCGAAGCGCGACAGGAAGCAGCCGGCGGTAATGGCACCGGCCCAGCGGCCGCCGATGTTGTAGACGTCGGCGAAGCTGGAATCCAGCATCGGCTGGTACTCGTCCCACAGCGGCAGGCGCCAGGCGCGGTCGAAGACCTGCTCGCCAGCGGCCAGCAGTTCGTTGGCCAGGTCGTCGTGCTTGCTCATCAGGCCTGCGGTCTGGTGGCCGAGGGCGACCATGCAGGCACCGGTCAGGGTGGCCACATCGACCAGCGCCTGCGGTTCGAAGCGCTGCGCGTAGGTCAGTGCGTCGCACAGGATCAGGCGGCCTTCGGCGTCGGTGTTGCCCACTTCGATGGTCTTGCCCGACATCGAGGTGATGACGTCGGACGGACGGTAGGCATTGCCGTCGATGGCGTTTTCCACCGCCGGGACCACCACCACAAGATTCAACGGCAGCTTGGCCTTGACCGCAGCGACGAAGGTGCCGATGACGTTGGCGCCACCGCACATGTCGTACTTCATCTCTTCGATGCCGCCCTGGGTCTTCAGGTTGACGCCACCGGTATCGAAGGTGATGCCCTTGCCGACCAGCACGTAGGGCTTGGCGTCGCCGCCATTGCTCCACTTCAGCACGACCAGGCGCGGGCGGTTGGCCGAGCCACGGGCCACGGCCAGCAGCGAGCCCATGCCCAGCGCTTCCATCTGGGTCTCGTCGAGGATCTCGGCTTCGGCACCGTCATGCTCGCCGGCGAATTTCACGCCCACTTCAGCCAGATAGGCCGGGGTGCAGTAGTTCGGCGGCAGGTTGCCCAGCTCGCGGGCGAACTCGACACCGGCGGCGATGGCTTGGCCCTGGGCCAGGGCCTGTGCGTCATCACCGGCGATGGCCAGCTGGGCCAGGCCGGCATCGTCGGCCTTCTTCTTGCCCAGGGTGGCGGTGTAGCGGTAGGCCGCGTGGTCGGCGGCGATCACCGCCTGGCGGATCGCCCAGGCCGCGTCGCGGTCCTTCACTGCCACTTCGGACAGGGTGAACAGTGCGCTGCGGGCAGCGCCGGCCTTCAGCGCGCGCACGGCATCGCCGACCGCCTTCAGGTACTGCGGCACGCCGAAGCGGGCGGCATCGCCGAGGCCGACCACCAGCACGCGCGGGGCGGTGACGCCCGGCAGGTCGTGCAGCAGGGTGGTGGCGCCGGTCTTGCCGGACAGGTCGCCGCGCTGGGCCAGGGCGGCCAGGCGGCCACCGCTTGCAGCATCCAGTGCCTGCGCGGACGCAGTCAGGGTATGGTCGGCATAGGCGCCGACGACGATGCAGTCAACGGCGGCCGAAGCCGCAGCGAGGTGGTTCAGGGTGAATTCGAGAGCCATTGAGCAGATTCCATTGGCAAGTCCGTACAATCGCGGACCGTTTACGCCCAGACGCTAGACTGGGCGGCACCGCGAACGAACCTGAGAGTTTAAACCACCGCCCCATGTTGAAGCTCGACCGCTATCTATTGGGCGATTTCGTCCAGAGTTTCCTGGCTACCCTGATCGTCCTGCTGGTGGTCAGCGTGGGCGGCGTGCTGGTGGACATCCTCGGCAACATCGCCGACGGGCGGCTGCCGGCCAAGCTGCTGTTCTCGCAACTGGGCCTGCAGTTCATCGTCTACATGCCGCTGATCCTGCCGCTGGCACTGATGCTGGGCCTGCTGCTGGCCATCGCCCGCCTCTACCGCGACTCGGAAATGGCGGTCATCACCGCCATCGGTGTCGGCCCCCGGCGCCTGCTCAAGCCCCTGCTGATGCTGGTGCTGCCGGTGATCGCGGTGGTCGGCGCCTGTTCGCTGTGGCTCGGCCCCTGGGCCGGGCGCACCGCCGAACAGATGGTGCAGGACGCCAACCGCAGCGTGCTGATGGCCGGCCTGGAGCCGGGCCGGTTCACCCCGCTGCCCAATGGCGGGGTGGTCTATGTCGCCTCGATCTCGCCCGATGGCAGCCAGCTGGGCCGCGTGTTCCTGCAGCGGCAGAAGGAGGATCGCCTTGAAGTGGTGTCCGCCGCCAGCGGCCGCATGTACTTCGAAGGCGCCCGCCAGCGTTTCCTCGAACTGGATGATGGCCACCAGCTGGAAGGGCCGGCGGCCGGCGCACTGGACTACCGCCTGGCGACCTTCGCCCGCAACGACGTGGCGCTGCCCGACGGCAGTGAGGCCCGCAAGAGTGATGACCCCGAACTGATGCCGACCACCGCGCTGTTCGGTGACAAGCGCCCCGAGGCCCAGGCACAGCTGCACCGTCGCCTGGCGCCGCCGCTGATCGCACTGGCCTTTGCCCTGCTGACCGTGCCGCTGGGACGCAGTTCGCCGCGCCAGCAGCGCTATGGGCGGATGATGCTGGCCCTGATGGCCTACATGGTCGGTACCAACCTGATGTTCATCGGCAGTGGCTGGATCGCCAATGGCCAGATTCCGTCGGCGCTTGGCCTGTGGTGGCTGACCCTGCCGCTGCTGGCACTGGCGATCTGGATGTACGCGCGTGACGGCCGCATGGCCCGCCCGAAGGGAGCCCGCGCATGATGCTGCGACCGATGCGTTTCGATCTGTACCTGGGCCGGGCAGTGCTGGGTACCGTGCTGCTGACCTGGGCAGTGCTGGTGGGCCTGGACGTGCTGATGGCCTTCTCCGGTGAGTTCAAGGACATCGGCAAGAACGGCTATTCGCTGGGCCATGCGGCCGCCTGGGTGCTGTACACCGTGCCGCGCCGGGCCTACACGATGTTCCCGACCGCGGCGGTGATCGGCGCGCTGATGGGCCTGGGCCAGTTGGCCGCGACCTCGGAGCTGACGGCGCTGCGCGCGCTGGGCCTGTCGCGCAAGCGCCTGAGCGTGTCGGTGGCGATCGCCCTGTCGCTGCTGACCGGGCTGATGGTGATCAGCGCCGAGACCCTGGGGCCGTGGGGCCAGAACCGCGCCGATTCGCTGAAGATGAGTGCCAAGTGGGGCACCGACATGGCGGTGGCGCGTTACTCCGGCCTGTGGGCGCGTGAGGGTGACACCTTCCTCAACGCACAGAGTGGCGAGGAGCAGCTGGTCGGCGACAAGGGCACCCGGCTGATTCTGCGTGACGTGCGCCTGTACAAGATCGACGAAGAGGGTCGGATCGGTACGCTGACCCATGCGGCCACCGCCGAGCATGACAAGGATGGCTGGGTGTTGACCGGCGTGCGCCGTGACACCTTCGGCGAGCGCTCGGCAACGCGCCAGGAAGCGGCCCGTGAGCCGTGGAATTCCAAGCTGGATGCCGGCGCCCTGGCCACCGGCATCGCCAAGCCGCGCAACCTCAGCGTGTCCGAGCTGAGCACCAGCATCGCCTACCGCGAGCGCAACGGGCTGGATGCACGCGACTACGAGGATGTGTACTGGAGCCGCTGGTTCTATCCGTTGAATGTGCTGGCGCTGTGCCTGGCGGCGGTGCCGTTCGCGTTCGGTTCGCTGCGCAGTGGCGGCATGGGCAAGCGCTTGTTCCTGGGCATCCTGTTCGCGCTGGCGTTCTGGCTGCTGCAGCTGTTCTTCGGCCGCATGGCCGGTGCGCTCAAGTTCGACTACCGCATTGCCTACGCGCTGCCGCCGATCGTGATGCTGGCCGTGTCCGGGTTGTTGTTCCGGCGCAAATCGGGCTGATTCCGGTAGCGCCGGGCCATGCCCGGCGAAGGTGTGCGATATCCCGCGTCCGCCGGGCATGGCCCGGCGCTGCCAGGACAGGTCAGCGCTTTGGCATCCGCAGCAGCTGCGTGGCACTCGCGCGGTCGTGCCAGGTCAGCCGCTGGCGATCCACCAAGGCCCACCAGAAGCCCAATCCGCCCAGCAGCAACGACAGCGTGGCCACCGCGAAGCGCAGCCACAGCTGGCCGCGTCGCAACGGCGTGCCATCGCGTGATTCCAGCTTCAAGCGCCATGGGCGCATGCCCAGCGTCTGCCCACCGCGCCGCCAGCTGGCGGTGGCATACCACCCGGTCATGGCCCAGCACACCGCCCACAACAGCCATTGCCAGGCACTGAAAGGCGCGATGTTGTCGCGCTGCGCATGGCCGCTGAACGTATAGGCCAGGGTGAAGGCCGTTCCGGCCAGCATCCACAAGGCCAGCACCGGCAGCGCGTCATAGATCATCGCCAGCAGGCGCCACAGCAGCAGCGCGCGCGGGCGGGGCGTATCAGCGGCGACGTGGGCCGCATCGGTGGCGGGGCTCGACATGTGCCGAGCATACGCAATGCTGGCCGTGCCCGCAGTTGGCCTCGTATCCTGCGCGCATGGCCGTCACTTCCACCCCCGCCGAACGTCGTCAGCTGGTCCAGCAATTGCCCGAGCTGCGCGGCGAGGACAGCCAGCGCATCCAGCGCTTCCTCGATGCGATCTGGGCCGAGCACGGTCTGGCCCGCGCCACCCTGGACAGCTATCGCCGCGACCTTGAAGGCCTGGCGCGCTGGTGTGACGGGCGCGACGGTGGTCTGGCCGGTATTGAACGTGCCGGTCTGTTCGATTACCTGGCTTGGCGCACCCGCCACAACTGGTCGCCGCGCAGCAACGCGCGGTTGCTGTCGGCGCTGCGCGCGTTCTTTGCCGATGCCGTGCGGCGTGGCGAACGCAGCGAGGATCCCAGCGCACTGCTGGACCCGCCGAAGCTGCCACGGCTGCTGCCCAAGGCACTGGCAGAGAGCCAGATCGACGCGCTGCTGGCGGCACCGGATATCGACAGTCCGCTCGGCCTGCGCGACCGCGCCATGCTGGAGCTGATGTATGCCGCCGGGCTGCGGGTGAGCGAGCTGGTGCTGTTGCCCGCCACCGCGGTGAACCTGCGCCAGGGCGTGCTGCGGGTGACCGGCAAGGGCAGCAAGGAACGCCTGGTGCCGCTGGGCGAGGAGTCGCAGTACTGGCTGGAACGCTACCTGCAGCAGTCGCGACCGCAGCTGGTGGGGAAGGGCAAGGTGCAGGCGCTGGCCGACGGGCAGACGCCGCTGTTCATCGAACCGGCGCTGCATGGCTTGACCCGCCAGGCGTTCTGGCACCTGGTCAAGCGCTATGCGGCGGTGGCCGGTATCGACCCGGCGCGGATCAGTCCGCATGGCCTGCGGCACAGTTTCGCTACCCACCTGCTGAACCGTGGCGCCGACCTGCGCGCGCTGCAGATGCTGCTGGGCCACAGCTCGCTGTCCACCACGCAGATCTACACGCTGGTCGCACGCGAACACCTGCAGAAACTGCACGCCCGCCATCATCCACGCGGCTGAGCCCGCGGCTGAACCCCTGCCGGGCCTGTGCGCGGCATCGCGGACCGCTCAGGATGGCTGTGTCAGAATCCGGGGTCTTCTTTCTGCTGCGGACTGCTCCATGCTCCGATTCGCCATCGCCGCCGTGTTCGGCGCGCTCAGCCTGAGTGCCTGCGCCCAGCCCGCCCCGCCCGCCGCAAAGGCCCCCGCTGCAGCGGCAGCCAAGGCCGGCCCTGCCGCCACGGCCAATGCTCCGGCCGAGCAGGCCGTGCGCAAGGCGCTGACCGAGCTCAACCCCGGCTTCCAGGTGGACTACATCGGTGCCGCGCCCTTCCCGGGCTTCCGTGAAGTGGTGGTCTCCGGCCAGCTGCTTTACGTCTCCGACGACGGCCGCTACCTGTTCCAGTCGCAGCCCTACGACACCCGCGCCAAGAGCCCGGCCAACAGCGAAGGCCTGCTGGGCTATCGTCGCGACCTGCTGGCCAAGGCCAACCATGGCGACCGCATCGTGTTCGCCGCGCCGAACGCGAAGTACACCATCAGCGTGTTCACCGACATCGAATGCGGCTACTGCCGCAAGCTGCACCAGGACATCGCCGAGCTCAACCGCAACGGCATCACCGTCGAATACCTGGCCTTCCCGCGCATGGGGCTGGGCAGCAAGGATTACACCGACATGATCTCGGTCTGGTGCGCGGCCGATCGCCGCCAGGCGCTGACCAATGCCAAGCGTGGTGGCACGGTGGCAGCGAAGAACTGCACCAACCCGGTGGCGATGCAGTACGCCCTGGGCCAGCAGTTGGGCGTGAATGGCACGCCGGCGATCTTCGCGCCCGATGGCACCCAGCTCGGCGGCTACCTGCCGCCGGCGCAGTTGCGTGCTGCGCTGGAGAAGCTGTCGGCCAAGCGCTGATTGAAACGCCGCCGGGCGTGGCCCGGCGCTACCGTGGATGGGCGGGTAGCGCCGGGCCATGCCCGGCGGATGCATCAGACAGAAAGCCGGGGACGCAGTGCGCCCCCGGCTTTTTTTTTACTTCAACCCATCACTGACCGCCTTGGTCAGCGTGCCCTGCGCATCGTCGCCGCTGAACTCCCAGACGAACGCACCGCCCAGTCCCTGGGTTTTCACGTAGCCCATCTTGCGGGTGATGTTGGCCGGGGTATCGAAGCTCCACAGTGTGCTGCCGTTGTAGATCCAGGTGGCACCGGCGGTGTTGTCGGTGTAGCTCGGCCACGCCAGGTTCTTCAGCACCTTCCAGTCTTCAATGCCAGCCTCGTAGGTACCCGGTGCCGCACCGGTGGCGCTCTGGTACAGGCCGTTGTTGGCGTTGGTCACCCCGGTCCAGCCGCGCCCGTAGTAACCGATGCCCAGGTTGAGCTTGGCGGCGGGAACACCACGGCTGATGAAGGCCTCGATGGCGTCGTTGCTGTTGTACAGCTTCTGGTCGCCGGTGGACGGATCATTCGGCGAATCGAACAGCGCCGACTGGTGATTGGTCTTCGCATCCCACGCGCCGTGGAAGTCGTAGGTCATCACGTTGATGTAGTCCAGGTACGGGTGGTACGCGGCCGGATCGGTGACGCGGATCTTGTCGATGCCGGCGCCGACCGCCACCGTCAGCAGCAGGCCCGGGCGCACCGCATCGAGCTGGCGGCGGAATTCGGCCATCAGCGCGGTGAAGTTGGCGTTGTCCTCGGGCGTGCCGCAGGCGATACCGCAGGCCACCGGGTATTCCCAGTCGATGTCGATGCCATCGAACACCCCCAGCGCCGCACCGGGGCCACCGGCACCGTCGGTCACCGGCAGGTTGCCCTTGATGTAGGCGTCGATGCACGAGGCGACGAAGGCCTGGCGGTTGGCCGGTTGCGCCGCGCTGGAGAAGCCGCGCGACCAGGTCCAGCCACCCAGCGAGATCAGCACCTTCATGCCCGGGTACTTGGCCTTGAGCTGCTTGAGCTGGTTCCAGTTGCCGCGCAGCGGCTGGTCCCAGGTATCGGCGCTGCCGCTCACGCTTTCGCCGGCACCGAAGGCCTTGGTGTAGTCGGCGAAGGCATCGCCGCCGGCTCCGCTGTTCGGATCCGACGGCTGGGTGACGCCCACTTCGCAGCGGTTGTTGCGCACGTTGCCGAAGGCGTAATTGATGTGGGTCAGGCGCGCGGCCGAACCGCTGCTGTCGATGTTCTTGACCCGGTAGTTGCGGCCGTAGATGCCCCACTGGGTGAAGTAACCGATGACCCGCTTGCCGGTGGTGCCACCGTCGCCGGCCAGGGTGCTGGCGGTCACTGCCGTGCCCTGTGCCGACGCATTGCCGGCGTTGTCGCGGGCACGCACGCGGTAGCTGTAGCTGGTCGACGCAGTCAGGCCGCCGTCGACATAGCTGGCGCTGGAAGGCGAGCCGACCAGGCTGCCATTGCGGTACACGTCGTAGCCGGCCACGCCGCTGCCACCGGTGTTGTCGGTGGAGGGACTCCAGCTCAGGGCGATGCTGTTGGCGGTGCGGGTGCCCACGGCCAGGCCGCCGGGCACGCTGGGCGCGGTGGTATCGCCACTGGCCGCGTTGACGGTGATGGTGATGGTCGCGGTGCTGGCGGTGGCGTTGTTGTTGTCGGTGGCGACCGCGCGCAGGGTGTGGCTGCCGGCGCTGGCGTTGGCCCAGCTGGCGCTGTACGGCGCGCTGGTGTCGATGCCCAGCGAACTGCCATCACGGAAGAACTCGACCTTGCTGACGCTGCCGTCCGCATCACTGGCGTTGGCGGTCACGTTGACCGTGCTGCCGGCGCTGAAGGTGGCGCCGTTGGCCGGCGAGGTCAGGCTGACCACCGGCGGCTGGTTCGCCCCGCCGCCGTCGCAGGCGCCGAGGTTGGTGTAGTAGGGCGCTCCGGCCGGATGGTCCGGCGGCGCGTTCCAGATGTCCTGGTTCGCCCGGTAGAGGACCCCTCCCTTCTGCAGGGTGTCGCCACTGCGGTAGATCTTGGCCTGGTCCCATTCGGCCACGCCGGCACAGCTGGCGGCCTGGGCCAGGCCGGGCAGGGCGACCGCCCCGGCCAGGGCCAGCAGCCAGGCCAGACGGCGCGGGCGACAGCGATGAAGGGAAGGGTGGGCACTGCGTACATCGGCACTCTGCACAAGCGGGTCGTACATGGTGTGTCTCCGATCGATGGTTGGCGCGCGGGCCAAGACGGCGCCGCACGTAACGCAGGGTCCGGACGTCGCCCGGGAAGGCGACGGAGGGGGCGGACGGAGGTACCTGGTGGGCCGGGGAGAGAGTCCGGCGCCAGGTGGGGACAACGTTGTCATCAATTGCGTGGTCAATCCGTGAGCGAGTGCATGGTTCGGGGATTTGGCGGAGAGCGGCGCTGGCGCGCGGTCGGCAGCCATCGGCGGAGCCCCCTCGTGGCTGGGGCTTGCCGCGAACAGCGGATTTCTGGGGGATGGCCGGGCGGGTGGGCTCAGGCGGGGACGCCGTGAACCCGTCCATGGGGGCTTGGCCGCGGCATCCATGCCGCGGACACCCCGCCTGACCCCACCCGCCCGGCCACGGACAGGTTCCTGTGCGGTCAGCCACGGAAGACAGAACAGAAAATCAAAAGCAGAAGCCGGTCGCTGCGCTCTTCAATGCCTGATTTCTGATGTTCCCTGGTTGCCGGCCAGTGGCCGGCATTACCGCAGAGCATCCACGCATGGCGTGGATCTACCGCAGATCGCGGAAATCTGTCGAAGGCGGGGTGGGTCCGGTTGCGGGGGCGTGAGCCGCATGGATGCGGCGACCGAGCCTCCATGGACGGATTCACGGCGTCCCCCGCAACCGGACCCCCCCTGCCATCCCACGGAATGCCAGCTTCGGCTGTTGCTCTTGAGGTTGCCGGCCAGCGGCCGGCACTACCGCTTCGGCGGGTGCCGGGCGCCGCCCGGCCAAAGCCCTTCCCCCGCTTCCGGTACAATGTCGGGCCCGTTTCCCAACTACGGTTCCCCGGACATGATGGTCCTCGAGGGCGCGCCCGCCCTGTCGCCGTTCCGCCGCGAACGTCTTGAATCCCGCCTGCAGTCCATCGCTCCCTCCCTGCGCATCAGCGGTGCCTGGCACGTCTACTTCGTGCAGGCCGAGGGCACTGCCGCCCCCGACGTCGATACCCTGTGCCGCATCCTGGAAGCCCGCCCGCAGTCCGAGGCGGTCGCTGACGGTGCGGTCAGCCGCATCGTGGTGCCGCGCCTGGGCACGCTGTCGCCGTGGTCGAGCAAGGCCAGCGAGCTGGTCCGCGGTGCCGGCCAGCCGGTGAGCCGGGTCGAGCGTGGCCTGCGCATCGACGTGCAGGGCTGGCCGACAGACGCTGCCGCCCAGCAGGCGCTGGTCAAGGTGCTGCACGACCCGATGACGCAGTCGGTGCTGGAGCGCGTCGATCAGGGCCACTCCCTGTTCTCGACCCCGGCCCGTGGCGAACTGGAGCGCGTGCCGGTGGACCAGCTGGAGGCCGCCAACCAGCGCCTCGGCCTGGCCATGGCGCAGGACGAGATCGACTACCTGCGCGAGCGCTTCACCGCGCTGGGCCGGTCGCCGTCGGACGTGGAACTGATGATGTTCGCGCAGGCCAATTCCGAGCACTGCCGGCACAAGATCTTCAACGCCAGCTGGACCATCGACGGCCAGGAGCAGGACCGCTCGCTGTTCCGGATGATCAAGAACACCCACCAGCAGACCCCGCAGCACACGCTCAGCGCGTACAGCGACAACGCGGCGGTGATCGAAGGCCATCCGGCCTCGCGCTATCGCCCGGACCCGGCCAGCGGCGAGTACCGCCGCGAACCGCAGGTGCCCAGCGCGTTCCAGATCAAGGTGGAAACGCACAATCACCCGACCGCGATCGCGCCGTTCCCGGGCGCGTCGACCGGCGCGGGTGGTGAAATCCGCGACGAAGGTGCGACCGGTCGTGGCGGCAAGCCGAAGGCCGGCCTGAGCGGATTCTCGGTCTCGCACCTGCGCATTCCCGAGCTGCCGCAGCCGTGGGAAGCGCCGCGTGCGCTGAACCCGCGCATGGCCCCGGCGCTGGAGATCATGACCGACGGCCCGCTCGGCGGCGCCGCGTTCAACAACGAATTCGGCCGCCCGGCGCTGCTCGGCTACTTCCGCAGTTTCGAACTGCCGGAAGGCGCCGACCTGGTGCGCGCCTACGACAAGCCGATCATGCTGGCCGGTGGCCTCGGCGCCATCGATCGCGTGCAGGTCGACAAGATCCTGCTGCAGGACGGCGATGCCGTGATCGTGCTCGGCGGCCCGGCGATGCTGATCGGCCTCGGCGGCGGTGCCGCCAGTTCGGTCGCTTCCGGTGAGAGCGCCGAGGACCTGGACTTCGCCAGCGTGCAGCGCGACAACCCGGAAATGGAGCGTCGCTGCCAGGAGGTCATCGATCGCTGCGTGGCGATGGGCGCTGACAATCCGATCAAGTTCTTCCATGACGTCGGTGCCGGTGGCCTGTCCAACGCCATTCCCGAACTGCTGCACGATTCCGGCGTGGGCGGCATCATCGACCTGGGCAAGGTGCCCACCGACGATCCGTCGCTGTCGCCGATGCAGCTGTGGTGCAACGAGTCGCAGGAGCGCTACGTGCTCGGCGTGGCGCAGGAGCGCCTGGCTGAATTCGCCGCGCTGTGCGCGCGCGAGCGCTGCCCGTTCGCTGCGGTCGGTGTCGCCACCGCAGCCGAACACCTGGTGGTGGCCTATGGTGCCGTGCCGGGCAACATCCCGGCCGATGCGCCCATCGATTTGCCGATGGACGTGCTGTTCGGCAAGCCGCCGAAGATGCACCGCGATACCGCGCACCCGCCGGCACCGCGCTGGCCGGCATTGAAGACCGGTGGCCTGGATCTGCAGGAAGCCGGGCTGCGCGTGCTCGCACACCCGACCGTGGCCTCCAAGAACTTCCTGGTCACCATCGGCGACCGCAGCGTGGGCGGCCTGACCGCGCGCGAGCAGATGGTCGGCCCGTGGCAGCTGCCGGTGGCCGACGTGGCGATCACCCTGGCCGATTTCGACGGCGTGGCCGGCGAGGCGATGGCACTGGGCGAACGCACGCCGCTGGCGCTGCTGGACGCGGCTGCCTCGGCCCGCATGGCCGTTGGCGAAGCACTGACCAACCTGTGCGCGGCCCCGGTCGATGCGCTGGATGAAGTCAAGTTGTCGGCGAACTGGATGGCCGCTGCCGGCCACCCGGGCGAAGACGCGCTGCTGTACGACGCGGTGAAGGCGGTGGGCATGGAACTGTGCCCGCAGCTGGACATCAGCATCCCGGTGGGCAAGGACTCGCTGTCGATGCAGGCGCAGTGGCACGACCAGGGGCAGGCGCACAAGAGCGTGTCGCCGGTGTCGCTGGTCATCACCGCGTTCGCGCCGGTGGCCGATGCGCGCCAGCAGTTGACCCCGCTGCTGGACCGCGATATCGACAGCGAGCTGTGGTTGATTGGCCTCGGTGCCGGCAAGCAGCGCCTGGGCGGTTCGATCCTGGCCCAGGTGCATGCCGACCACGGCGACCTGCCGGCCTTCGCCGGTGCCGCCCCGGACCTGGACGACCCGCAGCGCCTGCGTGGCTTCTTCGAGCTGATCCGCGATGCACGCCAGGCCGGCCTGCTGCGCGCGTACCACGACCGCAGCGACGGTGGTGCGTTCGCCGCGCTGTGCGAAATGGCCTTCACCTCGCGCCTGGGCCTGGACATCACCCTCGATGCCTGGGGCGATGACCCGTTCCGCAGCCTGTTCAATGAAGAGCTGGGCGCCGTTGTGCAGATCGCCCGCGAAGACCGCGCCGCGTTCGCCGACCTGGTCGAGCGCCATGCGCTGACCGAGTGCGCACAGCGCATCGCCAAGCCGACCACTGCGCCGGTGGTGCGGGTGTCGCTGGGCGGTGAGTCGCTGGCCGAATGGCGCTGGGAAGCGCTGTTCGATGCCTGGTGGTCGGTCACCCACGCCATGCAGAAGCGCCGCGACAATCCGGCCAACGCCGATGCCGAGCGCGAGATCGCCCGCGCCTTTACCGCGCCGGGCCTGAAGCCGAAGTTGAGCTTCGATCCCAATGAGGATGTTGCCGCACCGTTCGTGCAGACCGGGGCGCGTCCGCGCGTTGCGATCCTGCGCGAACAGGGCGTCAACGGCCAGATCGAAATGGCCAACGCCTTCGAACGTGCCGGCTTCCGCGCGTTCGACGTGCACATGAGCGACCTCATCGAAGGCCGCGTGGCGCTGCAGGACTTCACCGGCCTGGTTGCCTGCGGCGGCTTCAGCTACGGCGACGTGCTCGGTGCCGGCCGCGGCTGGGCGACCTCGATCCTCGAGCGTACCGCGCTGCGCGATGCCTTCGCCGCGTTCTTCGCGCGCGAGGACAGCTTCGCCCTGGGCGTGTGCAACGGCTGCCAGATGATGAGCCAGCTGAAGGACATCATCCCCGGTGCCGAACACTGGCCGCAGTTCCGCCGCAACGCCAGCGAGCAGTTCGAAGCCCGCACCGCGCTGCTGGAAGTGGTGGAGTCGCCGTCGATCCTGCTGCGTGGCATGGCCGGGTCGCGCCTGCCGGTGGCGGTGGCACATGGCGAAGGCCAGGCGGTGTTCGACAACGCCGTCGACCAGGCCACAGCCCGTGTCGCACTGCGCTACATCGATGGCAACGGCAACGTCGCCAGCCAGTACCCGCTGAACCCGAATGGCTCGCCCGACGGCATCACCGGCCTGACCAGCACCGACGGCCGGGTGACCATCATGATGCCGCACCCGGAGCGCACCCCGCGCGCGCTCAACCTGAGCTGGGCCCCGTCCGAGTGGCAGGGCGATTCACCGTGGATGCGCATGTTCCGCAACGCACGGGTGTGGTGCGGTTGATCGCACGCGCATTGCGCAGCTGACGATGCCATCGCGTATGGAGAACCCGCCGGGAAACCGGCGGGTTTTTCTTTGTCCATACGGAAACTCCTGAACTGGCCATCAGTTACATGCGTTTTCATAAGTGAGGATTTCCTCACGTGCGCCTAACAAAATGCGTACATAAACAAGTGAAACAGTGAACTGCTTCACGGCAATGGGTTTTGCTGCGTCAAACTCTTGACGATCCGCAAAGATGCCGTTAACACTTGACCCCCGTTTCAAATCTGTTCATCCCGCAGTAACCGCACGGCGCATGCGCTCGGTTTTCTGTCCCTGCGCGCCGTTCGGCAATACCCGCAGTAAATCACGCGAATAAACGCCCCCAGGGGACGTTGGGCCACGAAGGCTCGGCGGTGGCGTTGCTTTGCCCAAAACCAGTCCAATCAGGAGCCGTACCGATGAATCGGATTTATCGCAAGGTCTGGAACAAAGCATTGGGTCAGTTGGTGGTGGCCTCGGAACTGGCCTCTTCCAGCTCATCAGGCGGGGTCGTCGACCAGCGCCGCGGTGCGACCGATGCCGCGCCGGCACGACTGGCTGCAGCGCTGGCCTTGGCAATGGGACTGGGCATGACCGGCATCGCTGCGGCGCAGTCGGTCGAGATTGGGGGCAGCGCGAACTGCGTGGTGCTCAACAGCAAGGTGCTGGACAAGTGCGCGGTCGATGGCAGCGCCAGCGCCAAGGGCAGCAACGCGGTGGCGATTGGTGCGGGTACCAGCGCCACCGGCGCCAACAGCGTGGCGCTGGGCGCCGGCTCCAAGGCAACGCGCGCCAACACCGTTTCTGTCGGTGATGCAGGCAAGGAACGGCAGGTGACCAATGTCGCCGCCGGTACCGCCGCCACCGATGCGGTGAACAAGGCACAGCTGGATGCACAGGCGCGCGCCACGCAGGCCGCGCTTGCGCAGGCGGCGGCCGAGGGCAGCCGCTATTTCAAGGCCGATGGCGCTGGTGATGACAGCGACGCGGCAAAGATCGAAGGCCAGGGCGCCATCGCGGTCGGTAGTGGCAGCCAGTCGCTGGCCAACGCCACCACCGCGGTCGGCACCCAGGCGATTGCCGCAGGACTTGGTGCCAGTGCTTTCGGCCAGAACGCGCTCGCCTTGGGTGATGCCAGCGTAGTGGTCGGGCAGAGTGCGGCCGCCTTCGGCCTTGGCGATACGGCGGTAGGCGCAAGTGCCGTGGCCGCCAGCGAGAACGGCGCAGCCACCGCGTTGGGTGCACTGTCCGAAGCCAGCGCCGATGGCGCTACCGCGGTCGGCGCGGGTGCCGTGGCGATGGGCCCCGGCAGCACCTCGCTGGGCCGCGGTGCGACCGCCGCCAACGAAGCGTCGATTGCCGTCGGTGCGTTCAGCACGGCGGTGGGCGAATACAGCACCGCGCTGGGTTCCAATTCGGCGGCCGTGGCTACCGGCAGCGTGGCGCTGGGCGCCGGCTCGCTGGCCGACCGCGTCGATACCGTGTCGGTGGGTGCGGTCGACTACGGCCTGACCCGGCAGATCACCAGTGTTGCCGCCGGTACCGAAGACACCGATGCGGTCAACGTCGCTCAATTGAACGACGTGGCAGCGGTAGCCGATACCACCGCCAAGCGATTCCAGGCCACCGGCAGCAGCAACAGCGATGCCGGTGCGTTGGCCGAGGGAGATGACGCGCTCGCCGCTGGCGAAGCCGCCAATGCGATCGGCAACGGTACGACCGCCGTCGGTGCAGGTGCGACCGCCGTCGCGCAGAACGCCACTGCGGTCGGCAACAACGCGCTTGCATCTGGCCAGAACAGCGCGGCCTTCGGCAACAACGCGCAGGCAGTCGGCCCGGGCAGCGTCGCCGTCGGCGGTGCTGCGGTGGATGCCGATGGCAATCCGCTGATCACCAGTGGTGGCGTGCCGGTAGAGACCGGCGCCACCAGTGCCGGGGTCGGTGGTACCGCCGTCGGCGCCAGCGCCGATGCCGGTGGTTTTGCAGCGTCGGCGTATGGTGTGGGAGCTTACGCGGCAGGTGCGCAGTCGTCGGCATTCGGTGCTGTCTCCAATGCCATCGGCGACTACTCCACGGCCGTCGGTACGCAGAGCAACGCTACCGGCACCAGCAGCGTGGCCATCGGTGGCCCGGCCGATCTGATCCCGGGCCTGGGCTTCTTCGTGCAGACCCAGGCCAGTGGCGAAGCGGCCACGGCCGTCGGTGCCGGTGCCATCGCCAGCGGCGACCAGGCCGTGGCCAATGGCAGCCTGACCGAGGCCTCCGGTGCCGAGTCGGTCGCAGTGGGCTACTTCGCCTATGCACCGGGCGAGAACGCCAGCGCGCTGGGCGCGCAGACCTGGGCCAGTGGCACGCAGAGCACCGCCGTCGGCTACTACGCCACTGCGCGTGGTGCCAACAGCGTTGCACTGGGCGCCAATTCCGAAGCGGTGCGCGCCAACAGCGTGGCCGTGGGCAGTGCCGGCAACGAGCGGCAGATCACCAGCGTGGCGGCCGGCAGCGAAGCCACCGATGCAGTGAACAAGGCCCAGCTGGACGCCGTGGCCAGCACCGCCGACACCACCGCGCGCTTCTTCCAGGCGCAGCCGGAAAGCGGCAGCGATGCCGGTGCGTACGCAGAAGGCGAGGGTGCGGTAGCGGCGGGTTCGGCCAGCAACGCCATCGGTGCCGGCGCGCTGGCACAGGGCGCAGGCGCTGCGGCCATCGGCGCCGACAGCGTGGCGCTGGGTCGCAATACCTTCGCCGACGGTGACGGTGCGGTAGCCGTGGGTGGCCTCGGCCAGGCCTACGACGAATACAACCAGCCGCTGCTGGATGAGCAGGGCAACCCAGTGCAGATCGGCACCACCGCTTCGGCCGGTTCCACCGCCGTCGGCAATGCCGCGCAGGCGACCGGTGCCAGCAGCAGCGCCTTCGGCAATGCGGCACAGGCCACCGGCGACAACAGTTTCGCGGCAGGCGGCAAGTCGCGCGCTACCGGCAGCTATGCCGTCGCCGTCGGCGACAGCGCCTTCGCCAAGGCCGATGACAGCACCGCCGTGGGTGGCTACAGCACTGCCAGCGAGGAAGGCGCCACCGCCTTCGGTGCCGGCGCGTGGGCCACCGGCCGCAATGCCTCCGCGTTTGGTCCGGCGGCATGGGCCAGCGCCAACGGTGCCACCTCCATCGGCTACAACAGCTGGGCCAACGGCACCAGTTCCACCGCCGTCGGCCGTGGCGCCTTCAGCTACGGCGACAACAGTGTTGCGCTGGGCTTCCAGGCGCTGGGCAACAGCATCAACAGCATCGCCATCGGCACCAACACGGTGGCCGGCGGTGAAAGTGCGATCGCCCTGGGCGCGGGCAGCACGGCCAGCGGAAACAACGCGGTTGCGCTGGGTGCCGGTTCGGTGGCCAGCCGCGACCGCAGCGTGTCGGTGGGCAGCGCGGGCAATGAGCGGCAGATCACCAGTGTGGCGGCCGGTACCCAGGCCACCGATGCGGTGAACAAGTCGCAGCTCGACGCGGTTGCAGCCAGTGCCGCGACCACCGGCAAGTACTTCCAGGCCAGCGGCAGTGCCGACAGCGACGCCGGTGCCTACGTGGAAGGTGACAACGCGCTGGCCGCGGGTGAATCGGCCAATGCCATCGGCAACGGCGCAACCGCCCTCGGCAGTGGCGCCAATGCACTGGCCGGCAACGCACAGGCCATCGGCTTCAATGCCCTGGCCAGCGCGGCCAATGCCAGCGCCATCGGTGCCAACGCACAGGCGACCGGCGAATACGCCACTGCTCATGGTGCCGAGAGCGAAGCCAGCGGCGAGCAGAGTGCGGCCTTCGGCGCGGCCTCGGTGGCCAGCGGCGCTGGCAGCACCGCCAGCGGCGTGCTGTCCGAAGCCAGCGGCGAAGAAGCCGTGGCGGTAGGCTACTTCAGCAACGCCAGCGGTGAGGCCGCCACTGCGGTCGGCAGTGAAAGCGTGGCCAGTGGCACCGCTTCGGCAGCATTCGGCATCGGTGCCGAAGCGACCGGTGGCTACAGCACCGCCATCGGCGGTTACGCCAACGCCTCGGCATTCAACGCCACTGCCTTCGGCAACTTTGCCAACGCGTCCGGTTCCAACAGCGTCGCGCTTGGTGGCGATTCGGAAGCGTCCGGTGCCTACAGCACCGCCACCGGCCAGGGCAGCCTGGCTACCGGCACCAATGCCGTGGCCGTCGGTGGATCGTTGTTCGGCCTGCTGGCGACCGAAGCATCCGGCGACTATTCCACCGCGGTCGGTGGCGGCGCCTATGCGCCGGGCATCAACAGCACCGCGCTGGGCAATGCGGCTGAATCGCGCGGTGCCAACAGCGTGGCGCTGGGTGCCGATTCGATTGCCGACCGCGACAACACCGTGTCGGTCGGTGGCGGCGGCAACACCCGCCAGATCACCAACGTGGCCGCCGGTACCCAGGGTACCGATGCGGTGAACAAGGACCAGCTGGACGCGGTGGCCGCCGAAGGCGCAAAGACCAGCAAGTACTTCCAGGCCAGCGGCAGCGCCGACAGCGATGCCGGTGCCTACGTGGAAGGTGACAGCGCGCTGGCCGCCGGTGAGGCCGCCAATGCGATCGGCACCGGCGCCACCGCACTCGGCAGTGGTGCAACAGCGGTAGCGGCAAACGCTACGGCGGTAGGCTTCAACAGCCTGGCCAGCGGCGGCAGTGCGGCTGCGGTGGGCAACAACGCACAGGCGACGGGCGAAGACAGTGCGGCGCTCGGCAGCGGCGCGGTGGCCAGCGAAACCAGCACCACCGCAACCGGTGCAGGCGCGCAGGCGACGGCGGTGTACAGCACGGCCAACGGTGCCGAGGCGGTCGCCAGCGGTGCGCAGTCGCTGGCCAGTGGCTTCCGTTCGGCAGCCTCTGCAGACGGCACCACCGCAGTCGGCGGCTACAGCGAAGCCAGCGGTCGCCTCGGCTCGGCGCTGGGCTATGGCACCGTGGCCAGTGGTGCCAACAGCACCGCTGCCGGCGTGTTCGCTGCTGCGTCGGGCGCCAGCTCGGTGGCGATGGGTGATTCCAGCGAAGCCAGCGGCGATGAGAGCGTGGCCATTGGTGGCAGCACCTTCTTCGGCCTGGTGCCATCACGTGCCAGTGGCTACGGCGCAGCGGCGTTCGGTGCCGGTGCCTGGGCCACCGACGACTACGCCACTGCAATCGGCTGGAATTCGTGGGCCGATGGCGCCGAGTCGACGGCACTGGGTGCCAGCGCTACCGCCAACGGCGCCAACAGCGTCGCCCTGGGCGCAGGCTCCAAGGCCGACCGTGACAACACGGTGGCCGTCGGCAGCGCCGGCAGCGAACGCCAGGTGACCCACGTGGCGGCTGGCACCGAAGGCACCGATGCGGTCAACAAGAACCAGCTCGATGCTGTCGCCGCAACGGCGGACAAGACCAGCAAGTACTTCCAGGCCAGCGGCAGCGCCGACAGCGATGCCGGTGCCTATGTGGAAGGCGACAACGCACTGGCTGCCGGTGAAGCGGCCAATGCGATCGGCAATGGCGCCACCGCGCTCGGCAGTGGTGCCACGGCCGTGGCCGCCAACGCGACCGCCGTGGGCATCAACTCGCTGGCCACGGGCAGCAATGCGGCTGCGGTAGGCAGCAACGCGCAGGCCACCGGTGAAGGCAGTGCCGCACTCGGCAACGGCGCGGTAGCCAGTGGCATCAGCGCCACCGCTACCGGCACCGCTGCACAGGCCAGCGGCGTCTACAGCACCGCCAACGGTGCGGAGGCCGTCGCCAGCGGTGCGCAGTCGCTGGCCAGCGGTTTCCGCAGTGCCGCTTCGGCCGATGGCACCACCGCCATCGGTGGCTACAGCGAAGCCAGCGGCCGCCTCGGCACCGCACTGGGCTACGGCTCGGCGGCGACCGGTGCCAACACCACGGCTGTCGGCTTCGGAGCGGCGGCAGCAGGCAGCGGCGCCGTCGCCGTCGGTCAGTCCAGCGAAGCCAGTGGCGCAGAGAGTGTCGCCATCGGCGGCAGCACCTTCTTCGGCCTGATCCCGTCGCGTGCCAGCGGTACCGGTGCGGCGGCCTTCGGTGCCGGTGCCTGGGCGACCGATGACTACGCCACCGCGATCGGCTGGAATGCATGGGCCGATGCGGCTGACAGCACCGCCCTGGGTGCCAGCGCGACCGCCAACGGTGTCAACAGTGTCGCCCTCGGCGCGGGTTCGAAGGCCGACCGTGACAACACGGTGGCCGTCGGCAGCGCGGGCGGTGAACGCCAGGTCACCCATGTTGCCGCCGGCACCGAGACCACCGATGCAGTGAACAAGGGCCAGCTGGATGCCGTGGCCAGTGTCGCCGACAAGACCAGCAAGCACTTCCAGGCCAGCGGCAGTGCCGACAGCGATGCCGGTGCCTACGTCGAAGGTGAAAATGCGCTGGCGGCCGGTGAAGCGGCCAATGCGATCGGCAATGGCGCCAGTGCGCTCGGCAGTGGTGCCACCGCGGTCGCGGCCAACGCCACCGCCGTCGGCTTCAATGCGCTGGCCAGTGGTGAAGACGGTGTGGCGATCGGCAGCAGCGCCAGCAGCACGGCCGGTGGCGCGATTTCCATCGGCGTGGAAAGCAGCAGCGCAGGCCCGGCCAGTGTGGCCCTCGGTGCGCAGTCCCAGGCGCAGGGCATCGGTGCGGTCGCCGTCGGCGGCATCGCCCAGGCCAACGGGCTGGCCGCAACCGCCGTCGGTTATGGCGCAACCGCTGA
Organism: Stenotrophomonas sp. 1337; assembly: GCF_031455455.1. NCBI lineage: Bacteria > Pseudomonadati > Pseudomonadota > Gammaproteobacteria > Lysobacterales > Lysobacteraceae > Stenotrophomonas > Stenotrophomonas sp. 1337. Next base: position 79,705 of record NZ_JAVDSR010000007.1, read on the forward strand.
TGGTCGCGAAGCCACCGCCGTCGGCAACTTCGCGTCGGCCAACGGCTGGCAGTCCACCGCCTACGGCGCCGGTGCCACGGCCGCCTTCTTCGGCACGGCGCTGGGCAGTGGCGCGCAGGCCGCCGAAGTGTCCACAGCCGTGGGCCAGGGCACCGTCGCGCAGATCGCCGGTGCTGGTTTCGGCGTGCAGGCGCGCGCCGGCCAGTTCGGTACCGCACTGGGCAACAATGCCACCACCGGGCTCAATGGCGTGGCGGTCGGCTTCAACGCGCTGGCCGGACAGGACGCCAACAGCGTTGGCACGGGCCAGCACACCACCGCGATCGGCAGCGAGGCATGGGCCACCGAGGACGGTGCCACCGTGGTCGGCTACAACAGCTATGCGCAGGCCACCAATGCCACCGTGCTGGGCAGCAATACCTGGACCACCAAGGACGCCGACAACAGCGTGGCGCTCGGTGCAGGTTCGCTGGCCGACCGTGCCAATGCGGTATCGGTGGGTGCGGCGCAGGAGTGGGTCGATGCTGCCGGGGTCAGCCACAGCGCGATCAACCGCCAGGTGACCAACGTGGCCGCCGGTACCCAGGCCAACGATGCGGTGAACAAGGGCCAGCTGGATGCGGTGGCCTCCACCGCCGACGCCACCAGCAGGCACTTCCGTGCCAACGGCAGCGGCACCGCCACTGCCAGCGGTACCAACGCAGTGGCGGTGGGCTCCAGTGCCACTGCCAGTGGCAACCGCAGCAATGCACTGGGCAGCAACGCCAGCGCCGTCGGCAACGCATCACTGGCCGTAGGCGCCAATGCCGCCGTCACCGGCAGCAACTCAGTGGCACTCGGTGCCGGCGCGCGTGCGGTGGACGCAAACGTGGTGTCGGTCGGCGGCGGCAACGGCACTGATGGTCCTGCTACACGCCGCATCGTCAACGTTGCCGATGGCCGCATCGCCGCCGGCAGCAGCGACGCCGTGACCGGTTCACAGCTCAACGTCACCAACCAGCGCGTGGGTGCGGTGGAAACCCGGGTCGGTGATTTCGACTCGCGCATCGCCACCGTTGAAACCAGCGCGGCCAGCTCGGTCGGCTACGACGATGCCAGCCGTGACCGCCTGACCCTGGCCGGTATCCAGGGCACCACCATCGACAACGTCGGCGCCGGCAGCATCGCCTCCGGCAGCCGCCAGGCGATCAACGGTGGGCAGCTGTTCCAGTCGCTCAGCGATGCCGCCAGCTTCCTCGGCGGCGGTGCCAGCGTCGGCATGCAGGGCGTGTTCGTCGCGCCGAACTATGTGATCCAGGGGTCCACCTACAGCAACGTCGGCGACGCGCTGGGCGCACTGGACCGCAAGGTCAGCGAGATCGATCGTCGCACCGCCAGCGGCACGCGTTCCGGCGCGGCCAGCCTGCGTTCGATGGCCGCTCCGCTGGACGCAGACGCGTCCAACGTGGCCACGGCGTCGGCTGCCACCGACGCGAGCATGGCTGATGGCGGATCGGCAACGGCCCGTGTGCAGGGCACGCCGACCGCCGCCAGCGCAGGCAGTGCTCAGCCAGCACTGGTCGCAGGCGGTGGCGTCAACGCCGTCGCGATGGGCGATGGCGCTGTCGCCAGCGGTGCATCGTCCACCGCTGTCGGCCAAGGCGCGAGTGCAACGGCGGCCAATGCGGTGGCGCTGGGCCAGGGCTCGGTTGCCGATCGCGCCAACACCGTCTCGGTCGGCAGTGAGGGCAACGAACGCCAGGTCACCAACGTGGCGGCCGGTACCACCGCAACCGATGCGGTCAACAAGGGCCAGCTGGATCGTGGCATCACCACCGCCAACAGCTACACCGACAGCCGCGTGCAGGCAGTCACCGACAGCTTCGATGTGTTCAAGGGTGAAGTCGATGGGCGCCTGCGCCACATGGATCGCCGCATCGACCGCCAGGGCGCGATGAGCGCAGCGATGCTCAACATGGCCACCAGTGCCGCCGGCATCCGCACCCAGAACCGGGTCGGCGTCGGCATCGGTTTCCAGGGCGGCGAGTCGGCCATGTCGCTGGGCTACCAGCGTGCGATCAGCGATCGCGCCACGGTCACCGTCGGTGGTGCCTTCAGCAGTGATGACAGCTCGGTCGGCGTCGGTGCCGGCTTCGGCTGGTAAGTGCGCAACAACGTGCCGGTGGGCAACCCATCGGCACGTCGAGCAGTGAGCGCCAAAGGGGCGTGGCATGGCAACCCTGGTGGGCCAGCCAGGGCAGTCGCAGGGAGTGATGGCCGTAGTGAGCTCCGTCCGTGCAACGGGCGGAGAAGGAAAGCTCAACCATGACCTTGAAGAGGATTTCGAACGTGACCAAGAAGCAGACCCTTCGCATCAATGTGCTGGCTGCCGCCGTGTTGTCGCTGACTGTCGGCGTCGGTGCGGCGCATGCGGCCAAGCCGGGCGTGGCCAAGGAACCGGCGCGCGTGGCCAGCACTGCCCAGCAGAGCGTGGACGGCATCATCGTGAAGTACCGCAACGGCACCGCGGCCGCCAGCGATCGTTCGACCAAGCTCTCGGTCGTGCAGTCGGCACTGTCGCGTGCCATCGTCAGCAGCGGCACCACCAGCCGTGCTGCGGCACTTTCCCCGCTGGTGGAGCGCAAGCTCGGTACCGGTGGCGACCTGATCCGCCTGAAGTCCCGGCTGGGCTCGGCCGACATGCAGAAGGTACTGGCTGAACTGAATGCCGATCCGTCGGTGCAGTACGCGGTGGCCAACGTGCGCCTGCAGCGCTCGGACCTGCGTGCCACCAATGCGCAGCCGGCACTGGTGCCCAACGATCCCAACTACGCGCAGTACCAGTGGAACTTCTTCAACGCCACCGGTGGTGTGAATGCACCGGCCGCGTGGGATCTCTCGCAGGGCGAGGGCATCGTGGTCGCCGTGCTCGATACCGGCATCCTGCCGGGCGTGCCGGATTTCGGCAGCAACCTGCTGGAAGGCTACGATTTCATCAGTGACAAGGAATCCTCGCGCCGCCCGAACGATGGCCGCGCACCGGGTGCCACCGACTACGGCGACTGGGTGGAAACGGCCAACGAGTGCTACACCGGTTCCGAACCGGAAGGCAGTTCCTGGCACGGCACGCACGTGGCCGGCACCATTGCCGAGGTGACCAACAACGGCAGTGCCCTGGCAGGCCTGGCCTACAAGGCCAAGGTGTTGCCGGTGCGCGTGCTGGGCAAGTGCGGCGGCACCCTGGCCGACATCAGCGACGCCATCACCTGGGCGTCGGGCGGCACCGTGCCGGGCATTCCGGCCAACACCAATCCGGCGGAAATCATCAACATGAGCCTGGGTGGTGGCGGCGCCTGCGATGCCGCCTACCAGGACGCGATCAACGGCGCCGTGTCGCGCGGCACCCTGGTGGTGGTCGCGGCCGGCAACGAAACCGACAACGCGTCCAAGTACCGTCCGGCCAGCTGCAACAACGTGGTGGCGGTGGGTGCGACCCGTGTCACCGGTGGCATCACCTATTACTCCAACTACGGCACCGCGGTCGACCTGTCGGCCCCGGGCGGTGGCGGCAGTGTCGACGGCAACCCGAACGGCTACATCTGGCAGGTCGGTTCCAGTTCGGAAACCACCCCGGACGCCGGTGAGTGGGTGCTGATGGGCAAGGGCGGTACCTCGATGTCCTCGCCGCACGTTGCCGCGGTGGCTGCCCTGGTGCAGAGCGCGCTGATCGCCAAGGGCAAGGAGCCGCTGGCGCCGGCCGCGCTGGAAACCCTGCTCAAGCAGTCGGCGCGCAAGTTCCCGGTGACCATCCCGGCGGCCACCCCGATCGGTACCGGCATCCTCGATGCCAAGGCCGCACTGGATGCCGCGCTGAAGGAACCGTGCACCGAGAACTGCGAGCCGGAAGGCATTCCGCTGACCAACAAGGTGACCGTGGGTGGGCTGGCCGGTGCGGCCGCCAGCGAAACCGTCTATACCTTCGAAGCGGCTGCCGGCAAGACGCTGAGCGTGCTGACCTACGGCGGCAGCGGCAACGTGTCGGTGTACCTGGCGCAGGGCCGCGTGCCCACCGCGACCGACAACGATGCCAAGTCGACCCGCCCGGGCAATACCGAAACCGTGCGCGTGGCCAAGCCGGTGGCCGGTACCTACTACATCAAGGTGGTGGGTGAGGCCGCTTACAGCGGGGTGAGCATCCTGGCGACCCAGTAATAACCGACTGTCGTAAATGAACAAGCGGGGCCCGTCACCTGTATGACGGGCCTCGTCTTTCTACGAAAGAAGAACCGGAGAGGGTGGAAACCACGGCTTAACTGCTAAAGTCGGGACGATCGACAGGAGAGTCACGTGAACGCGCTCGCTGCCACCGCCATCGACGACACTGAAGGCCGCATCCTCGATGCGCTGCTGGCACGTGGTCGGCTCAAGGAAGGAGATCTGGCACGTGCGCGGCCGCTGCATGCCGAGTCCGGTGGCAGCCTGCTTGGGCTGCTGGTACGGCTTGGGCTGGTGTCCGAACGTGACCAGGCGCAGGCCAGCGCCGATGTGCTGGGCCTGCCGCTGCTGGAAGGACGGCAGCTGCCTGAATCGCCACCGCAGGCGCTGGCCGAAGGCCTGCCGCTGTCGCTGCGCTTCCTCAAGCAATTCCACGTGTGCCCGCTGGCGCTGGATGAACACGGTGTGCAGCTGTGGTTGGCCGACGCCCACGATCCTTACCCGCAGCAAGCCGTGCAGTTGGCACTGGGTGTACCGGTCACGCCGCTGCTGGGCATGCGCGCGGAGATCGATGATCTGGTCGAGCGCTGGTTCGGCCAGGGCCGCAGTGCGATGGGCGCGATCGTGGAAACCGCCGATGGCGAGGGCGGCGCAGTGGACGATATCGAGCACCTGCGCGATCTCGCTTCCGAAGCGCCGGTGATCCGCCTGGTCAACCTGGTGATCCAGCGCGCGGTCGAACTACGCGCGTCGGACATCCACGTAGAGCCGTTCGAAAACCGGCTGAAGGTGCGTTACCGCGTCGATGGCGTGCTGGTCGAAGGCGAGAGTCCGCCGGCCAACCTGACCGCCGCGGTGATCAGCCGCATCAAGATCATGGCCCGGCTCAACATCGCCGAGCGCCGCCTGCCGCAGGATGGCCGCATCATGCTGCGCGTGCAGGGCAAGGAACTGGACCTGCGTGTCAGCACGGTGCCCACCGCGCACGGCGAAAGCGTGGTGATGCGCCTGCTTGATCGCGAGACGGTGGTGTTCGACTTCCATCGGCTGGGCTTCACCGATGCCTTCCTGCCGCAGTTCCGCAAGGTGCTTGAACAGCCGCACGGCATCCTGCTGGTGACCGGCCCCACCGGGTCGGGCAAGACCACCACGCTGTACACCGCGCTGAGCCAGCTCAACACCGCCGACGTCAAGATCATCACCGTTGAAGATCCGGTCGAGTACCAGATCGAAGGCATCAACCAGATCCAGGCCAAGCCGCAGATCGGGCTGGATTTCGCCAATGCGCTGCGCAGCATCGTGCGCCAGGATCCGGACATCATCATGATCGGCGAAATGCGCGACCTGGAAACCGCGCGCATCGCGATCCAGTCAGCGTTGACCGGCCACCTGGTGCTCTCCACGCTGCACACCAACAATGCCGCAGGCGGCATCACCCGCCTGCTCGACATGGGCGTGGAAGATTATCTGCTCACCTCCACCATCAACGGCATCCTGGCCCAGCGCCTGGTGCGCCGGCTGGAGCCGACCCACGCCGAACGCTACGAAGCCTCGCCGGAAGAGATCGAACGCTTCGACCTGCGCCGCCTGCAACCGGATGGAACGATCTACCTGTATCGCCCGAAGCCTTCGGCGCTGGCGCCGACCGGCTACCTGGGGCGCACCACCATCATGGAATTCCTGGTGATGAACGACGCGCTGCGCCGTGCGGTGATGCGTCGCGATGGCATGGGCGAGATCGAGCGCATCGCCCGCGAAGCCGGCATGCGCACCATGTACGAGGATGGCCTGAGCAAGGCCCTGAGCGGGCAGACGACCCTCGAGGAAGTCCTTCGCGTGACCGAGGAAGGCTGATGCGCGTGCAGGGACGACGCTGACATGCCGAACTACCGTTACAAGGCACTGAACCCACACGGTGAAGTGTTCGACGGACAGATGGAAGCGGCCAGCGAGGCCGAGCTGGTCGCGCGCCTGCAGGACCAGGGCCATCTGCCGATGGAAACGCAGCTGGCCGACGGGGGGGCGGTTGGCGGCAGCAGCCTGCGCGGCCTGTTCCGCCAGCGTCCGCTGCAGGGCGCGGCATTGCTGCAGTTCACCCAGCAGCTGGCCACCCTGCTCGGTGCCGGGCAGCCGCTGGACCGCGCGCTGTCGATCCTGCTCAGCCTGCCCGAAGACGAGCGCTCGCGCCGCGCGATCACTGACATCCGCGACGTGGTGCGTGGTGGCGCGCCGCTGTCGACTGCGCTGGAACGCCAGCACGGCCTGTTCTCGCGTCTATACGTGAACATGGTGCGCGCCGGCGAAGCCGGTGGCAGCTTGCACGACACACTGCAACGCCTGGCCGACTACCTCGAACGCAGCCGTGCGCTGCAGGGCAAGGTGATCAACGCCCTGGTCTACCCGGCGATCCTGCTGGTGGTGGTGGGTGGTGCGCTGCTGTTCCTGCTGGGCTACGTGGTGCCGCAGTTCGCACAGATGTACGAAAGCCTGGACGTGGCGCTGCCATGGTTCACCAACCTGGTGCTGCAGCTGGGCCTGTTCGTGCGCGACTGGTGGGTGCTGCTGCTGGTGGTGCCGGGCGTGCTGCTGCTGTTGTTCGAACGCAAGGTGCGGCAGCCCGCGTTCCGTCTGGCGCTGGATGGCTGGCTGCTGCAGCGCCGGGGCATCGGCCGCCTGCTGGGCGAGCTGGAAACCGCGCGGCTGGCGCGCACCCTGGGGACACTACTGCGCAACGGCGTGCCGCTGCTGGGGGCGCTGGGCATCGCCCGCAACGTGCTCGGCAACCGCGCCCTTGCCGCAGACCTGGAAACCGCCGCCGACGAGGTCAAGAACGGCACCGGCCTGTCGCTGGCGTTGTCGCGCGGCAAGCGTTTTCCCCGGCTGGCGCTGCAGATGATCCAGGTCGGCGAGGAGTCCGGCGCGCTCGATACCATGCTGCTGAAAGCTGCTGATACCTTCGAACAGGACAGCGCCCGCCGCATCGACCGCCTGCTGGCGGCGATGGTGCCGGCGATCACCCTGGTGCTGGCCTCGGTGGTCGGCGCGGTGATCGTAGCCGTGCTGGTGCCGTTGTACGACCTTACCAACGCCATCGGCTGACGATGGCCTCCTTCGCAACCCCGACATCCCGTACCTGAAAGGACCGACCATGATTGCTTCCCGTCGACCGATCCGCCTTTCCTTCACCGCCGCACGCCACCAGTCCGGCATGAGCCTGCTGGAGATCATCATCGTCATCGTGCTGATCGGCGCGGTGCTGACCCTGGTCGCCAGCCGCGTGCTCGGCGGCGCCGATCGTGGCAAGGCCAACATCGCCAAGGCGCAGGTGCAGACCGTTGCCTCCAAGGTCGACAACTACCAGATCGACACCGGCAAGCTGCCCGCCTCGCTCAACGACCTGGTGACCGCGCCGGCCGGCGTCGGTGGCTGGCTGGGCCCGTATGCCAAGCCTGCCGACCTCAACGACCCGTGGGGCCACGCGCTGGAGTACCGCGCACCGGGCGAGGGCCAGGCGTATGAACTGATCAGCCTGGGCAAGGACGGCAAGGCCGGCGGCAGCAGCGTCGACGCTGACATCCGCTACCAGCCGTAAGCACGCATGCTGCTTTTCCTGCCGCGCCGGGTGTCACGCCCGCGCCTGCACGGCAGGCGCGCGGCGGGCCTGTCGCTGCTGGAAATGCTGCTGGTGATCGCATTGATCGCGGCCATCGGCCTGATCACCGCCGCTGGCATGTCGCGCGGCTTTGCCGGCATGCAGCTGCGCAGTGCCGGCAAGGACATCGCCAACCAGCTGCGCATGGTGCGCGCGCAGGCCATTGCCCGCGGCGAACCGCAGCGCTTCGTGATCGAACCGGCGCAGCATCGTTGGCAGGGCGCCAGCCAGCGCCACGGTGAAGTGCCGGCCAAGCTGAAGGTGCAGTTCGAAGGTGCCGCGCAGTTGGCCACCGCGCCCGGCCAGGGCGTGATCGAATTCCATCCCGACGGCGGCTCCAGTGGCGGCCGCATCCGCCTGCAGCTGGAGAGCGCCGAGTGGCGCATCGATGTCGGCTGGTTGACCGGTGAAGTCCGTTCCGGACCCTGGCGGGCGCAATGAGGTCGCGAGCCCGTGGTTTCACCCTGCTGGAAGTGATCGTTGCCTTCGCCTTGCTCGGGCTGGCGCTGACGCTGTTGCTGGGCAGCCTGTCCGGCGGCGCGCGGCAGGTGCGCGACGCCGAGCTGCGCACGCGCGCGGTGCTGCACGCGCAGTCGTTGCTGGCCGCCGCCGGGGTGGAAGCACCGCTGCAGGCCGGCAGCCAGCAGGGCGAGTGGGAGCAGGGGCGTTATCACTGGCAGCTGCAGGTGCAGCCCTGGGCCGAGCCGCGCAGTGGTGCGCTGCCCGCTGCGCAGTCGCCGGGCGCACCCTGGCTGGCGGAACTGCAGCTGCAGGTGCGTTGGGGCGACAGTGAACGCGAGCAGTTGCGCTGGCGCAGCCTGCGTCTGTTGCCGCCCGCGCTGGAGAATGCGCGATGAGGCGCCGCGCACGCGGCTTCACCCTGGTCGAAGTGATGCTGGCCACGGTGCTGCTGGCAGGCGGCCTGGCGCTGGCGTTCGCCAGCGTGCGCTCGGCGATGGCGATCAGCCAGCGCGGCGAGCAGATTGCCGCGCAGAGCGAACGCATGCGCGCAGTGCAGGCCCTGCTGCGGCGGCAGCTCGCCAGTGCCCTGCGCAGCCCGCTGGAAGTGCCCGATCCCACCCGCGAACCGGTGTTCTTCCAGGGTGACGATCAGGGCATGCAGTTCGTTGCCGACCTGCCGGGCTATCTCGGTCGTGGCGGCCCTTACCTGCATGCGCTGCAGGTGGATGGCGCAGCCGGCCACCGCCGCTTGCTGCTGGGGCTGGTGCTGCTGCAGGAAGGCGAGCGCATCGAAGAGAACCCGCCGCGCCCGCCCGAAGTGCTGGCGGAGGAGTTAAAGGACGTAAGGCTGCGCTACCGCGGTGTCGACGCCAGCAACGGGCAGCTGACCGAATGGTTGCCACGCTGGGAGGACACCCGACGCCTGCCATTGCTGGTGGAAGTGCAGATCGTGCCGGCCAGGGGCACGCCGTGGCCGCCGCTGGTGGTGTCACTGCGGGCCGGTGGCAGCGGAGGTGCGCGATGAAGCGTCCACGTGGTGCCGCGCTGGTCCTGGTGCTGTGGCTGATCGCGCTGATGACCGCGCTGGTCGGCGCCTTTGCGCTCAGCGCACGGGTCGAACACCTGCAGCAGCGGGTGCTCGGTGACGACGCACGCGGCCAGGAGCGTGCCCGCGCCGGCCTGGAATACGCGTTGCTGCGGCTGCAGCCGGACCCGCAGCGTCCGCCGTGGCAGGCTGATGGCCGCGCCTATCGCTGGCAGTTCGACGACGCCCGCATCGAGATCCGGGTGCTGGACGAGAACGGCAAGATCAACCTCAACCTGGCCGATGCGGCCCTGCTGTCCGCATTCATGCAGGCACTGGGCGAGCCGGCAGAGAGCGCCAGGCAGCTGGCCGGTGCGATCATCGACTGGCGCGACGAAGACAGCCTGCTGCAGCCCGGTGGCGGTGCCGAGGCGCCGGAGTACGCCGCCGCAGGCCTGCCCTATGGCCCGCGCAACAAGCGCTTTGAAACCCTGGGCGAACTGCAGCGGGTGCTGGGGATGCGCGGGTCGCTGTATGCCGCGATGCTGCCGCACCTGACGCTCTACAGCAGGCAGGCGCGCCCGGATCCACGTTTCGCCAGTGGACCGGTGTTGACGGCATTGGGCCTGGATGCGGAACAACTGCTGGCGCAACGCGCCCAGCAGGAGCGTGACGGAGATAACGCTGCGGGTGCATCAGCGCTTGCCAGCGGCAGTGGCACCTATAGTATCGAGTCCCGCGCCACTGACGGCAGCGGACGCCTGTCGGTGCTGCAGGCGGTGGTACGCAACGGATCGGGCGGGGTGCCCGGCCGGACCTACACAGTGCTTCGCTGGGAGCAGGGAATGGCAGCAAGATGACGGCGTGGCAGGACAGTCTGCGGCAGGTGCAGGGCCAGATCGGCCCCGGTGCCGGCCGTTTCCTGCGCTGGTGGCGGCAGTCGTTGCTGGCCTGGGTGCCGATGCGTTGGCAATGGGCGCTGGGCTGGTCGCAGACCCGCCTGCTGCTGCAGTGCGAGGACGGGCAACTACAGGTCTGGCGTGAAACCGGCGACGGTCTCGAGCCCGTGGCCCGCCTGCCGTGGCCGCTGCAACCGGCGGACCTGGACCGCGTGCTGGAGCCGCGCCTGCGCAGCCTGCCACGGGTGTGGCTGCTGCCGGCCGGGCAGGTCCTGCGGCGCAATCTGCGTCTTCCTGCCGCAGCCGCTGACCGCCTGCGTGCGGTGGTCGGCTACGAGATCGACCGGCAGACACCGTTCGAAGCCAGCCAGGTCAGCTATGACATCCGTGAGCTGGGCAGTGCCGGCGAAGGCCTGCTGCAGGTGGAGCTGGTGGCCTGGCCGCTGCGCCAGCTGGATGACTGGCGCGCGCAGATCGGAGAGTGGGCCGATGTGCTGGCCGGTGTCGATGCGATCGATGCCCAAGGCCGCGCGCTGCAGGTCAACCTGCTGCCGCCCGCGCAGCGTCAGCAGCGACCGGACCCGATGCGGCGCTGGAACCTGCTGCTTGCCATGGCTGCGCTGGTGATGCTGGTGCTGGCGGCGATGCAGTTGCTGGACAACCGTCGTGACGCCGTCGATGCGCTGCGCGCAGACGTCGAGCGCAGCGCCCGCAGTGCGCGTGGCGTGGCCAGCGAACGCAGCCAGCTGCAGGCGCTGCTGGATGGAGCGGCGTTCCTGGAAACACAGCGCAACCAGCGCGCCAGTACCGTCGAAGTCTGGAACGAGCTGACCCGACGCCTGCCCGATGGCACCTACCTGGAAAAACTGGCGATCGAGAACAACAGCCTGCAGTTGATCGGCCTCAGCAGCGAAGCATCGCAGCTGGTCACGCTGCTGCAGGACGCGCCGCAGTGGCGCAAGGTCAACCTTACCGGCGTGCTGCAGGCTGACGGTGCCGCCAGTGGCCGCGACCGCTTCACCCTGACCGCCGAGCTGCAGCCATTGCCTTCGGCGGCAGCGGCGCCGGCACCCGCCCCGACTGCAACCACGGAGGCGGCCAATGCCGATGCCAAGCGCACGCCGTGACCGCTGGCTGGCACTGGCACTGCTGTTGGCAGTGCTGGGCCTGGCCTACCTGCTGCTGGTGCACCCGTGGTTCACCCAGCCGCTGCGCGCCATCGATGCCGATGCCGCCGCCCTGCGCGAGCGCCAGCAGCGCGTGCAGGCGCAGCTGCAGCAGCAGCCGCAGATCGAACAGCGGCTGCGCGCAACCCGCGACGCCCTGCAGCAGCGCCCGGGGTTCCTGCAGGAAGCCACCGCCGAGGCCGCCGCGGCCGCGCTCGGCGCACGCCTGCAGGATGCGGTGGCGATGGCCAGCCCGGGCAACCGCAGCTGCACCATCAGCAACCGCACGCCGTTGAGCGACAACCGTCGCGATGCTGCGTTCGTGCGCGTGGCCATGCAGGTGCGCCTGCGCTGTGGCGTGGCCGAACTGGCCACCGTGCTGCACAGCCTGGAGACCGGCAGCCCGCGCCTGTTCGTGGACAACCTCAACCTGATCGCACAGCGCTTCCAGCAATCGCCCAACGAATCCGGCCTCGGCCTGGACGTGTCCTTCGAGCTGGCCGGCTACCTGTTGCCGGCGGCTGCTGCCGATCCCTCGACAGCACCCGTGGCCACGCCGCCTGCAGCGGCGCCGGCGGTGTCGCCGCCGGCACCTGTGCCGTCACCGGCGGAGCAGCCTGCCACCGATGCGCAGGAGGTGGCCGATGAAGCTTGAGCAGATCAGCCTGCGCACCGGGCTGTTGCTGGCGGTGGCCGGATGGGCCGCAGCGCTCTGGCTGGCCACCGGCTTCGGTCTTGGCAGCCAGCTGCCCACGGTCAGTGCGGAGGGCGACGCGCAGGCCGCGCTGCCGGCGCTGCCCGTGCTGGCGCCCGAACGCATGGCCGGTGCAGACAGCTACAGCGTGATCAGCGAACGGCCCCTGTTCGCCGAAGACCGCAAGCCGCGCCCGTACCTGCTGGGGGGCAGTGAAGCCGCCGCCAGTCCGGCACTGCGCCTGACCGGCGTGCTGATGACCGGCGACTTCAGCATGGCCACCTTCACCACCGAGCAGGGCCGGTCGCTGCGCCTGCGCCTCAACGGCGATGCAGTCGATGGCTGGCAGCTGGTGGCATTGGAACCGCGCCAGGCCACGGTGATCGGCTCCAGTGGCAGCCAGGTGCTGGAACTGGCCGTGTTCAATGGCCAGGGCGGTGAAGCGCCGACCGCGCTGCGCGGAGCCACTGGCACACCGCCTGTGCCTGGCGCGGTGGTTCCGCCGCCGCCACCGCAGCCAACGCCCAGCCAGACGCTGCCCACCCCCCGTGCCGCCGATGGCAACGTGGCTCCCGCCTCGCCTGCACCGGCCGCGGCCGCCGCACCCCCTGCAAACACCAACGGTCCCAGCGAAGCGCAGATGCAGGCCATCCGCGAACGCATCCAGGCCCGCCGCCGTCAGCTGCAGCAACAGCAGCAACAACCGTCGCCGCCCCCGGGCGATGGCACCAACCGATAGAGTGAATGCATGAATCTGCGTTTTCTTCCCTGGTCCTTCGCCCTGACGCTGCTGGTCGGCTGCAGCACCGTGTCGGCCCCGCATGTGCAACGCAACGGCAACCTGCAGCCCTCGGCCAGTGCCGGCCAGGCTGCCGTCGATGCGCAGACCGAAGCGGCCGATCAAGCCCAGGGGGCGCCGCAGGCGGTGATCCGCCGTGGCACCGGCACCATGATCAACCGCGAAGCCGCGCGCAAGCCGTCGCCCGCGCTGCATGCGGCCAGCTCCGGTGAGGCGACCTTCAACTTTGAAGGCGAGTCGGTGCACGCGGTGGTCAAGGCCATCCTCGGGGACATGCTCGGCCAGAACTACGTGATCGCCCCGGGGGTGCAGGGCACGGTGACGCTGGCCACGCCCAAGCCGGTATCGCCGGCACAGGCACTGAACCTGCTGGAGATGGTGCTGGGCTGGAACAACGCCCGCATGGTCTACAGCGGTGGCCGCTACAACATTGTCGCCGCCGACCAGGCACTGGCCGGCACCGTGGCGCCGAGCACCGCGCCGGCCTCCAGCGCACGCGGTTTTGAAGTGCGCGTGGTGCCGCTGCAGTTCATTTCCGCCACCGAGATGAAGAAGGTGCTGGAGCCCTATGCGCGGCCCAATGCCATCGTCAACGTCGACAGCGGCCGCAACGTGATCACCCTCGGCGGTACGCGTGCGGAACTGGAGAACTACCTGCATACCGTCGAGATCTTCGACGTCGACTGGCTTTCGGGCATGTCGGTGGGTGTATTCCCGATCCAGTCCGGCAAGGCCGAGCAGGTCGCGGCGGATCTGGAGAAGGTCTTCGGCGAAGAGAGCAAGACGCCCAGCGCCGGCATGTTCCGTTTCCTGCCGCTGGAAAACGCCAATGCAGTGCTGGTGATCACCCCGCAGGTGCGCTACCTGGACCAGATCCAGCAGTGGCTGGACCGCATCGATACCGCCGGCGGCAGCGCGCGCCTGTTCTCGCATGAACTGCGATACATCAAGGCACGCGACCTGGCCGAACGCCTCAGCGAAGCCTTTGCCAGCAGCGGCAACCGCGGCGGCTCCGGCTCGGCATCGCTGGCGCCGGGTGCCATTCCGTCGCAGCTGGGCAGCGAGGGCGACCGCGGCATGGATGCGGGCAACAGCAGCAGTTTCAACAACCAGGTGGGTGCCGGCAGCAGCGGCAGTGGCAGCAGCGCCGGCAGCCTGAACCTGCCGCAGCGCCAGTCGGGCAACGTCAGCATCAGCCTGGAAGTGGAAGGCGATCGTGTCGGCGTGTCGGCGGTGGAGGAAACCAACACGCTGCTGGTGCGTTCGACACCGCAGGCCTGGCGCTCGATCCGCGAGGTGATCGAAAAGCTGGACGTGATGCCGCTGCAGGTACACATCGAAGCGCAGGTGGCCGAAGTCGGGCTGACCGGCGACCTGAAGTACGGCGTCAACTGGTTCTTCGACAATGCCGTGGCGGGGCGCGCGCTGACCGGCGCGCTGTCCGGGTTGACCCTGCCAGCAGCGGCCGGCGGCTCCTGGAACACCTTCGCCGGTGCGGTGACCGGTACCGATGGCGCCGGCTGGGCGTTCACCGGGCACAACGGTGCAGCCGTGGTCAGTGCGCTGGACAAGGTCACCGACGTGCGCCTGCTGCAGACGCCCTCGGTGTTCGTGCGCAACAACGCCGAAGCCACCCTCAACGTAGGCGACAAGGTGCCGATCAACACCACCACGGTCAACACCGGCATCGGCACCAGCAGCTACAGCTCGGTGCAGTACATCGACACCGGCGTGATCCTCAAGGTGCGCCCGCGCGTCACCCGTGACGGTACGGTGTTCCTGGATATCGTGCAGGAGATCAGCAGCGCATCGGACGTGCCGGAGAACTGCAATCCGCAGGAGCGCAACTGCAATCCGCGCATCTCCACCAAGAAGCTGGCCACCGAGGCGGCGGTGCAGAGCGGGGACACCATCATGCTGGCCGGCCTGATCACCGATTCGGCCACCGATGGCAGCAGCGGCATTCCCGGCCTGAGCCGGATTCCGGTACTGGGCGCGCTGTTCGGCCAGAAGAGCCGCACCAGCCGTCGTTCGGAAGTGATCGTGCTGCTGACCCCGACCATCGTCCGCAACGGCCAGGAAGCCCGCACCCTGACCGACGAGTACAGCCAGCGCTTCCGCGCGATGGAACCGCTGAACCAGCCGCGCAGGAAGTAAGCCGGCCGGGCTGCGCCCGGCACCCTCCGAAGCCGAAGCTGAAGCCGAAGCCGAAGCCGAAGCAACGGCAACAGCGGGCATTCCGTGGGATGGCGGGGCGGTGTGGGCTGGCAGGACACGCCGTAAACCCGTCCCTGGGGGCTCGATGGCGCCATCCATGGCGCCAACGGTCCTGCCAGCCCACACCGCCCCGCCGCCGACAGATTCCGTGGGCTGTTGGTAGGTGTCGACCTTGGTCGACACATCTTTCAGATATCGAAATACAGGAATGGGGTCAGATCCGTTTTCCTGCGGAAAACGGATCTGACCCCAGGAGTCGTTCAGACAGTTCGCGGAAAACTGTCGAAGGTGGGGGGGTGTCGGATTGCGGGGTGTCAGCCGCATGGATGCGGCTGCCAAGCCTACAAGGACGTACTTGCGGCGTCCCCGCAATCCGATACCGCCCCGCCATCCCCCAGGACCCCAGCTGTTGCTGTTGCTTCGGCCCTGGCTTGAAGCCTCTGCGGGTGCCGGGTGCAACCCGGCCGACACCCACCCGATGCTACGCTGTGGCCACCGACAACCACGGAGGCGGGATGGGGGCGATCGTGTTGTTGCCGCTGGGCGTGGACGACGCGGTACTTGACCGCTGCCTGGCGGCGCTTGATGCCGGTACCGCAGCGGGGACATCGATCTGGCTGGCCGATGACGCACAGGCCGGGCCACGTGCACAGGCGGTGGTCGAACACTGGCTGGCACATACGCCGTTGCAGGCCGAATACACCCGCCGCGCGCGGCCGCTGGGCGAGGTTGCCCACCTGGACGAAATGCTGCGTGCCTGCGATGGCCTGGACGTGGCGGTGCTGGCCCCGGACAGCGTGCCCGCACCGGGATGGCTGCAGCAGCTGCAGGCCACGTTTGCACGCGACGCGGCCATTGCCACGGCCACGCCGTGGTGCAACGTGGGCGAAACCGCGGCGTGGCCGCGCTTGGGTGAGCTCAACCCCGAACCGGGCGACCCGGCGCTGTTGGCACATGTCTGCGCCGCACTGCCGAGCCTGCATCCTGAACTCCCTTCGGCGGTCACCCACGCCGTGCTGGTGCGCGCCAATGCTCGGCGGCGCGCCGGCGGCCTGGATGCAGAAAGCTACCTGGGCTGGAACGCGGCGCTGGTCGATCTGAGCCTGCGCATGGCTGGTCTCGGTTGGCGCAACGTGTTGTGCGAAAACGCCTTCGTCAGCCGTGCCAGTGAAGCGCCCAGCCGCGACGGCGATCTGGAAGCACTGGCCGCGCGCTGGCCGGGCTGGGTACCGCGGCTGGCTGACTTCCTGATGCACGACCCGCTGCACACGCTGCGCCAGGACCTGCAGCACGGCCTGCAGCAGGCGATAATGCCGCGCGGGCAGGGCGACCTGTTCGTCCCGCCATCACCGTTGGAGCCGCCTGTTTGAATTCCGCCATTGCCGCCATCGTCGTCACCTACCAGAGCGGCAGCACCATTGATGCGTGCCTGTCGCGGCTGCGCCAGGCGCAGGACGTGGCCGAGATCCGGGTGGTCGACAATGGATCGCTGGATGACACCCTGGAAGTCGTGCAGCGCCACGCCAGCCATGATCCGCGTGTACGTTTCATCGCCAACCCGGACAACCCCGGTTTTGCCGCGGCCAACAACCAGGGCGTTGCCGATTCACGCAGCCCGTGGCTGGCCTTCATCAATCCCGACCTGATGGTCGAAGTCGATACGCTGGCAGCCCTGCGTGACTGCGCCAATGCGGTGGGCGACAGTCTGCTGGGGGTGGAGCAGGTGGACGAGCAGGGCCAGGCCGATGAAGCGGTACGGCGCCGTGATCCGGACTTCCTTGCCATGCTGCGCTCACCCGGTCGTGGCGCGCGGTTGGCCATTGCCCGCGACCCGGCGCAGCCGTTGCAGCAGGTGCCGGCGTTGTCCGGTGCGCTGCTGCTGATGCCCCGCGCCCTGTTTGATCGCATCGGCGGCTGGGATGCCGGCTACCGGCTGCACGCCGAAGACCTCGACCTGTGCCGCCGCGTGCGTGAGGCCGGCGGCGTGGTTGCCATCGCCAACGACCTGAAGGTGACCCACGTGCGCGGGGTGTCCAGCCGGTCGCGCCCGTTCTTCGTTGAATGGCACAAGCATCGCGGGCTATGGCGCTATTTCAGCAAGTTCGAAGCGCCGCAGCGGTCGTTGCCGGTGCGGGTGGCGGTGTGGGGGGCGATCTGGGCCCATGCACTGGTGCAGGTGCCGAGGTTGCTGCGCAGGTCGCTGTAACGCGCTGCCACAGGATCATCCACACATGGCGTGGATCGACTGCAGAGCGCGTGAGGGCGCCACCTCCACCACGGACCCCGGTTCACCCGAACGGGCGCATAATTCCCCCATGCCTATCATCCAGTCCCTGCTCGACACCGACCTGTACAAGTTCACCATGATGCAGGCGGTGCTGCACCAGCACCCCGGCGCGCAGGTTCAGTACCGTTTCAAATGCCGCACCCCCGGTATCGAACTGGCCCGCTACATCGACCAGATCGATGAGGAGATCGACCACCTGTGCAGCCTGCGCTTCAGCAATGAAGAGCTGGATTACATGCGTGGCCTGCGCTTTGTGAAGCCCGATTTCGCCGACTTCCTCGGCCTGTTCCACCTGGACCGCAAATACATCCAGCTGCGCGCGTCGAAGACGGTGCCGGGCGAGATCGAACTGGACATCACCGGTCCGTGGCTGCACACGATCCTGTTCGAAGTGCCGCTGCTGGCGATCATCAACGAAGTCTGGTTCCGCAACACCACCACGGCGGATTTCGCCGAAGGCGAACGCCGCCTGCAGGCCAAGGCCGCGCTGCTGCGCGATACCCCTGGCTTCGAGCAGTGCCGCATCGCCGACTATGGCAGCCGCCGCCGCTACTCGCGCGATTGGCATGCCCGCCTGCTGCCGCTGCTGCGCGATGCGCTGGGCCCGCAGCTGGTCGGCACCAGCAACGTGCACTTCGCGCGCCTGTACGGCATGACGCCGCACGGCACCATGGCCCACGAGTACCTGCAGGCGTTCCAGGCACTGGGCCCGCGCCTGCGCGATTCGCAGGTGGCGGCGCTGGAGTCGTGGGCGCGCGAGTACCGCGGCGACCTTGGCATTGCCCTGTCCGACGTGGTCGGGCTGGATGCGTTCCTGCGCGACTTCGACATGTATTTCTGCAAGCTGTTCGACGGCGTGCGCCATGATTCCGGCGACCCGTTCGACTGGGGCGACCGCATGCTGGCCCACTTCCAGCTGCGCCGCGTCGACCCGCGCAGCAAGGTGCTGGTGTTCAGCGATGGGCTCGACATCACCAAGGTGATGCGCCTGTACGACTACTTCCGTGGCCGCTGCCAGGTGGCGTTCGGCGTGGGCACCCACCTGACCAACGATCTGGGGCCGACCCCGCTGAACATCGTCATCAAGATGGTCCGCTGCAACGGCCAGCCGGTGGCCAAGCTCAGTGACTCGCCGGGCAAGAGCATGTGCGACGACCCGGGCTACCTGTCCTACCTGCGGCAAGTATTCGAACTGCCGGATCCGGCCCAGACCTGATCGCGGTCGGTCCGGGGCCGCACCGCGGCCCGTGGCTGCCCTGCATGTGGTGATTGCCGCACATCGCGGGTGGCAGTAATTGACTGTGCCTTGATGCCGCAAGCATCAGGATCGACGGTATGATGCGCCCACAACCACACGAATGTGACGTGCGTCATCAAATGAGTTCCCTTCGCTGCAGTATCCACCCTGCAAGTCTGCCAATGGACCCACCGATGGCCGCTGAAAGGAACAACGCGTGACGGCGCCCCATCTTGCCATTGCCGGCATGCCGGCCGAATTCGTCGAAATGCGCGGTGGCAGCGTGTACTGGGTCGTTGCTGCTGGCAGCGCGCCGGCCGATCTGCTCGGCGCCAGTGCGTTGATCGGCGCGGGCGATCTTGATGACGTAGTGCTGGCAACGCTGGGGCGCGGCGTCGAGCCGATGTTGTCTCTGCTGACGCCCGAACAGGGCCCTGCACGGGTGCACATGTTCCAGTGCTCGCACCAGGGCATGCAGTTGGCCCTGCGCGGCCTTGCCGAGGACTTGCCTCGCGCTTCAGGCGCCACAACGCGCATGTGCATCGTGCAGTTCCCCGTGGCTGCACTGGACGGTTGGGACGACGCGCGTTTGTCGCGCTGGTGCCAGCGCCTGCAGCAGTGGGCGCAGAACGCCGCGCAGGTCTTATTGCTGCTCTGCCATGGCGAGGTGGCCACGCTCGCTCCGCGTCTGTTGCCCTTGAACCGGAGCTGCGCCGGTGTCGCCCAGTTGCATCCACACCGTGGTGCACTGCAGCTGTTGCTGCATTACTGGACCAACAGCCACGGCGTCGTCGCACAACGTGCCTTCACCGTTGAACAAGTCGAGCAGCGTCTGCAGCGCTTGGTCGACCCCGAGGTTGAAGCGCCGTCAGTGGCGGGCGAGGGCGGCAGCGACCGCGACCTGTTCCTGGCCCAGGCCGATGTACTGGAAGGTGCCCCGCCGTTGTCGTCGGCCTGGCGCCTGTATGAAGGCTGGGCTGGCCTGATGCCTGCCGCGCTGCAGGCACGCGAAGCCACGGTGGTGGTCGCCATCAGCGAAAACGCACAGGTCGACGCCCTGGCGCGATTGCTGCATCGCCTGCGGCGTGAGCGCGGCGATGCTGTGAAGCTGGTGGTACGCGAACTGCAACCCTGCCTGCGCTACGCCGATGAGCGGCTGTTGCTGCAGTGCGGCGGCAGCCTCGTGGTGCCTGCCCACACCCCTTTGCCGCGCCTGTTGACCTTGCTCGATACCGTGCAGCGGCAGCGCTGGCAGGGCCAGTTGGCTGACGATCCGGAACCGTTGATCCGTGCGCACCGGCCGCCGTCGATCAGTGGCCAGGTCAGTGCGTCGCGCTTCCGCCAGATCGCCAGTGAACGCATCGACCAGGACGGCAGCGCCGTGGAGAGTGCAGTGCTGGCATTGCAGCCGGTGGCTGGCCTGCGCGCCGAGCAGACGCTGCAGCAGCTGCGCATCCGCCGCCAGGGCGACCTGGCCTGCGTGTACCGCGGGCAGGTGCGCCTGTTCCTGTTCGGCTGTCGCCGCGATGCCATCGAACAGGCGCTGGGCAACCTGTTCCGGCTGCCCTGGCGCGAGCTGTTCGACGGTTACCAGCGGCTTGCCGAATACGATATCGCGGCGATGAACGCCAGCGGCAGCGATCCGGAGACGGAGCTGCTGCCGCAGCCTGCGGAACCCGCGCCGGTCGCAGTTGCGACGGTTGTAGCAGTGCCATTTGCAACGCCAACACCGTTGCGGCTGGGAGACGACACATGACCACCGACCAGCAGCTGTGGACGTTGATCGTCGCCTGCGCGGTATTGATGATTCCGTTCGGCGCGATGCTGGGCGTGCTGTGGCGAGGCCTGCGCCGACGCGTCGGTGGGTGGTTGCCGCCACGTCACCTGCGCCGGGCGGGCGTGCGCCAGCGCGCACCGCGGAGGCCGGCATGAGTCCGCAGGCATTGCCCGCATCGCCGTTCGCCTGGGCCGACCTGCGCGGCTGGAACCTGTACTTCCTGTCCAAGGTGGTGCTGGCCTGGATGGGTGCGCTGGACCTGAAGATCCTGCCCAACCTGCTGTTCCTCGGCGCGCTGCTGGTGCCGCTGCGCTGGCGCTGGGCGCGTATCGCGCGGACGGTGGTGGCTGTCCCCGTTGGCGTGGCGCTGTACTACCAGGACACCTGGTGGCCGCCGTTCCAGCGATTGCTGGCGCAGCCGGGCGTGCTCGACTTTTCTGCCGACTATTGGCTGGAACTGGCCCAGCGCTTCATCAACTGGCAGATGGTGGCGGTGCTGGCCCTGCTGCTGGTGGCCTATTACCTGCTGAAACCGTGGCTGCGCATCACCACCCTCAGCGTGCTGGGCATGCTCGGCATGGCGGTGGTTGCGCTGCCGCTGCCAGCAGACCTGGTCGCGCGACAGGGCCAGGCCGTGGCCGCCACCGGCAATACGGGCTCCGGTCGTGCGCCGCTGGCACCGGCCAGCAACGACAACCTCAACGCCTGGCTGGCAAGCTTCTACCAGCAGCAGTCAAGTTTGAAGACGGCCTTCCCGGCGCCGGCCAGCGGCGCGCCCTTCGACGTCATCATCCTCAACATCTGCTCGCTGGCCTGGAGCGACCTGGACGAAGTGGGGCTGCGCCAGAACAACCTGCTCGACCGCATGGACGTGGTCTTCGACGATTTCAATTCGGCAACCGCCTACAGCGGGCCGGCGGCCATCCGCCTGCTGCGCGCCAGCTGCGGGCAGACTTCGCACACCGCGCTGTTCGACCCGGTACCGGCCGAGTGCCAGCTGTTCTCCAACCTGCAGCGCCTCGGTTTCCAGAGCGAGCTGGCCATGAATCATGATGGCCATTTCGACGATTTCATCGGCGAGCTCTCCAAGTACGGCGGCCTGCAGGCCAAACCGATGGACATCAATCCACTGCCGCGCGCGCTGGTGGCGTTCGACAAGTCACCGTTGCGTCGCGATGGCGACGTGCTGAACAGCTGGTTCAAGCAACGCCAGGCCGAATCCACCCAGCAGGTCGCGCTGTTCTACAACACGATCTCGCTGCACGACGGCAACCGCATCGTCGGCGCCGATGGTCGTGCCAACGCTGCCGACTACAAGGCGCGTGCGCAGATGGTGCTCGGTGACATGGCCGGCTTCGTCGACGCGGTGGAGAAGAGTGGGCGCCGCGCCATGATCGTGGTGGTACCCGAACACGGTGCCGCACTGCACGGCGATCGCATGCAGATCCCGGGCATGCGTGAAATTCCCAGCCCGTCGATCACCCACGTGCCGGTAGGCGTGAAGCTGGTCGGTATGGGGGCACCTGCTGCCGGCGGCCCGCGCCACATTCCCGAACCGAGCAGCTACCTGGCCATCTCCGAGCTGGTGGCACGGGTCTACGCGCTCAACGCGCAGTCGCCGCCGGCCGACCGTGACTGGGACAGCCTGCTGAAGGGGTTGCCGCGAACGCCATCGGTTTCCGAGAACGAAGGCGCCAAGGTCATCGACTACGACGGCAAGCCGTGGCTGCAGCTGCAGGGCAGCCAGACCTGGAGCCCTTATCCCGAGGACAAACGCTGATGGCTGCCGACATTCTCGCGGTGCCCACCACCCTGTCGGTCGAGGAAGACGACATCGACCTGCTGCGGCGCAGCCTGAACATGCCGGAGATGCCCTACGTGGACTTTTCGGCGCAGCGCGAGCGCGAGCAGGCGCTGGCGCGCTGGCCGCTGCTGGCGGAGCTGGAGCAGCAGCGATGAACACGCTGTTGTCCCTGCAGGGCGTGCATGGCGGCACCGGGGTAACCACCGTGCTGGCAGCGCTGGGCCAGGCCCTGCATGCGCAGGGCCAGCGCGTGCTGCTGGTCGAATGCAGCCCGGACCAGATGCTTGGCCTGCACCTGGGCCTGCCCGCAAAGGAAGCGGGTGGCTGGGCGCGTGCCCAGCTTGACGGAGGCGACTGGCGCGCGGCGGCCTTCGCCTGCGCGCCTGGCTTGGCCGTGCTTCCCTATGGCCGCGTCGATGACGCTGAGGCACTGCAGGTAGAGCAGTGGCTGCAGGCGGCGCCGGCCACCTGGGCCGATCGCATGCCGCTGTTGGCGCCGCAGTTCGACTGGGTGATGTTCGACCTGCCACAGCGGCTGCCTGCACACGTGGCCGCGATCAACCAGCATGCCGCTTGCACCTTGCCGCTCCGCCTGGCCTGTGTCGATCCGGCCAACCATGTGGCGCTGCAACGGCAAGGTGCCGACGCGCGCCGTGTGCTGGCCAATCGCTACGATCCTGCTGTGCCGGTACAGCGCGACCTGATGCAGTTGTGGCTGCACTCGCATGCTGCGCGCCTGCTGCCGCAACCGCTGCATGAGGATGCGCGGGTACCGGCGGCGTTGGCCAGCAAGCAGCCGTTGGGCCGCTACGCGGCCGATTCGCTGGCCGCCGCTGATATCGATGGCCTCGCGTTGTGGTGCCTGGCCGAGTCTGCCCGGCGGCAGGCGGAGGGCGCGCACGGATGAGCGCGCGGGTGTACTACCTGCATTGGAGCCGCCTGCGTGATCGGGTACATGCGCCGTGGGCGACTTGCCTGGTGCTGTGGCTGCTGCAGGCCATCGGCTGGGCGTTCCTGCGCCTGGAAGCTCCGGCATGGCAGGCATTGGCGCCGCGCCTGCGCGGTGCCTTCCCGCAGTTGCAGGGTGACCGTCGCTGGCGCCCCGGCGATCCGATCCGCTTGCTGATCCAGGCGCTCTGGTTGTCGATCGTGCGCTTGGTGCCGCGCCCTTCGCAGCGCCGGCAACGCTTGGCGCGCGCGCGCCGGCAACGCATCGCCGAGCTGCGCGGTGCCGCCGGGCGTGGTCACCTGCGCTACGTGCGCGCAATGCGCGATGCACCCAACGAGGTCTGGAACAGCCGCTTCATGGCCTGGGCAAGCCAGCGCCTGCAGGGGCTGTCGCCGCGTACGCGCAATCTGCTGACGTTCCTGATCGGCCTGGTCACGCTGGGCCTGGCCGTGCTGTGCATCACCCAGCCGTTCACCTACTTCGCGCAGTTCGTGTTCGTGCTGCTGCTGTGGGTCATCGCCCTGCTGGTGCGGCGCATGCAGGGGCGCTACGCCACCCTGGTGCTGGTGGTGCTGTCGATCACCGTGTCCTGCCGCTACCTGTGGTGGCGCTATACGGCCACGTTGAACTGGAACAGCACCTTCGACCTGATCTGCGGGCTGGTGCTGTTGGCTGCGGAAACCTACTCGTGGCTGGTGCTGATGCTGGGGTATGTGCAGGTGGCCTGGCCGCTGCGCCGTCGCCCGGCGCCGCTGCCCGCCGATGTCCAGCAGTGGCCGACGGTGGATGTGCTCATTCCCACCTACAACGAAGACCTGGCCCTGGTGCGGCACACCGTGTACGCGGCGATGGGCCTGGACTGGCCGGCCGACAAGCTGCGCATCCACATTCTCGACGACGGCAGGCGCGAAGAGTTCCGCGCTTTCGCCGAACGTACCGGAGTGAACTACATCACCCGCACCGACAACCGACACGCCAAGGCGGGCAACCTCAATCACGCCCTGACCTTGATTGATGGCGAACTGGTGGCCATCTTCGACAGCGATCATCTGCCGGTGCGGTCGTTCCTGCAGGTCTCCTGCGGCTGGTTCCTGCGCGACCCGAAGCTGGCGCTGGTACAGACGCCGCACCACTTCTTCTCGGCCGATCCGTTCGAGCGCAACCTGCAGGTATTCCGCAGCGACCCCAACGAGGGCGAGTTGTTCTACGGTCTTGTGCAGGATGGCAACGACCTGTGGAACGCGGCCTTCTTCTGTGGCTCCTGCGCGGTGCTGCGCCGCGAGGCGATCGATGCCATTGGCGGCTTTGCCACCGAGACCGTCACCGAGGATGCGCATACTGCGCTGCGCCTGCATCGCAACGGTTGGAACTCGGCGTACCTGCGTATCCCGCAGGCGGCTGGCCTGGCCACCGACAGCCTGGGAGCGCATGTCAACCAGCGCATCCGCTGGGCGCGCGGCATGGTGCAGATCTTCCGCATCGACAATCCCCTGATCGGCAAGGGCCTGAGCCTGTTCCAGCGCTTCTGCTACGCCAACGCGATGCTGCACTTCCTCGCCGGCATTCCACGTCTGGTGTTCCTCACCGCGCCGCTGGCGTTCCTGCTGCTGCACGTCTACATCATCTATGCGCCAGCACTGGCCATCCTGTTGTTCGTGGTGCCGCACATGGCCCACGCCAGCCTTACCAACGCACGCATCCAGGGCAAGTATCGGCGGCCTTTCTGGGGCGAGGTCTACGAGACCGTGCTGGCCTGGTACATCGCACGGCCGACCACCATTGCGTTGTTCAGCCCGGGGCGCGGCAAGTTCAACGTCACCGACAAGGGCGGCACCCAGGCCGGTGACCGTTTCGACTGGCGTGTGGCACGGCCATACCTGGTGCTGGCGCTGTTGAACGTGCTGGGCCTGTGCTTTGCGGTCTGGCGCTTCATGCACGGCCCGGCTGATGAACGCGGCACCGTGGTCGTCAGCTCGCTGTGGGTGCTGTACAACCTGCTGATCATCGGTGGCGCGCTGGCCGTGGCCGCCGAGGTGCAGCAGGTGCGCCGCACCCATCGCGTGACGACACGCTTGCCGATGGCCCTGCAGGTTCCCGATGGTCGCCGCCTGCGTGGCGTCATGCAGGATTACTCCAACGACGGTGTCGGCATCGAGCTGGGCGACGACCCGCAGCTGCTTGAGGGGCAACCGGTGCAGGTGCTGCTGGGCCGGGGCCGCCGCGAGTTTGCGTTCCCCGCACGGGTGCAGCGCAGCGTTGGCCATCGCCTCGGCCTGCTGTTGACGTTCGAGAATGAACGCCAGCGCGTGGAATTTGCCCAGTGCACCTTCGCCCGCGCCGATGCGTGGCTCGACTGGCACGCCGGCTATCAGCCCAAGAGCCTGCCACGCAGCCTGTGGAGCGTGCTGGTGCTGGGTTGGCGCGGTTACCGGCGGATGGGCGACTTCACTCCGTTCGACCTTGACCGTCCCGCGCACTGGAACCGTCGCCTGCTGCGCTGGCTGGCCAGTTTCGCCCCGCAACGTCCGCTTCCATCCCACCCGGCTGACCCAGCCGCTGATCCAGGGCTTCGTCCATGAGCATTCCGTCCTCTCTGCGCTGGCTGCTGCTGCCTCTGCTGGCCTTGCCTGTGGCCTCGGGCAACAGTGCGCCGGCCCCGGCACGCATGCCGACCACCGGTTCCACCCCGGACGCACCGGCTGCCCAGGTCGCCGTACCGACCCCGGTGGCGGCTGCAGCGGTTCCTGCGCAGCGCAGTGAAGCTGCACTGCCGCAGACCTGGGCAGGCAGTGCCTGGCCTTGGCAACGCGAAAGTACCTTCGCCCAGTTGGGTCGTCGCCAGGACACGCTGTTGTCGGGCGTGCGCAACGCGACCACCTTCGAATTCCAGGTGCGCCGCGACCGGCTCGCGCGCGAGGCCGAACTGGACCTGAGCTTCACACCGTCGCCGTCGCTGCTGCCGACCCTGTCGCACCTGCGGGTCTATCTCAACGATGCGTTGATGGGCGTGGTGCCGATCAGCAACGACCAGCTTGGCCGCCCGGTGCAGGCCAAGCTGCCGCTGGATGCGCGCCTGATCGCAGACTTCAACCAGGTGCGGCTGGAATTTGTCGGCCATTACACCGACATCTGCGAAGAACCCACCCACAGTTCGCTGTGGGTGAACCTGTCCAGCAACAGCACGCTGCGCCTGGGCGGACAGCTGCTGGCGATGCAGGATGACCTGGCCAACTTCCCGCTGCCGTTCTTCGATCCACGCGACACCGCGCGCCTGGAGCTGCCGGTGGTGTTCGGTGCCGCACCGACGTTGGCCCAGCAACGCGCCGGTGCCGTGATGGCCTCTTACTTCGGCAGCCTGGCCGGCTGGTGGCGGCAGGCGCGTTTCCCGGTCAGCTTCGGCCAACTGCCGGCGCAGGGGCATGCCGTGGTGCTGGCAGTCAATGGCAAGTTCCCGCCGGTGATCGCCAACCATGCACCGGTGAAGGGCCCGGTGGTCGAGCTGATGGCGCTGCCGGAGGATCCGCAGCGCAAGCTGCTGCTGGTGCTGGGCCGCAACGATGACGATCTGCAGAAGGCGGTGGCGGCGATGGCGGCGGGCAACGCGTTGTTCCGTGGCCGCCAGGTCAGCATCGACGAGGTCAAGCCGTTGGCCCCGCGCAAGCCGTACGATGCACCTAACTGGGTGCGCACCGACCGGGCCGTGCGCTTGGCCGAACTGCTCGACTACCCGCAGCAGCTGCATGCAAACGGCGTGTCGCCGCAGCCGATCACGGTCAACCTCAACCTGCCGCCGGATCTTTTCATCTGGCGCAACCAGGGCATTCCGCTGAACCTGCGTTACCGCTACACGCCGCCGTTCGGCAGCGATGAATCGCGATTGGGCGTAGCAATCAACGACCAGTTCATTTCCAGCTTCCCTCTGGTGCGCCGCAACGGCAAGCAGGGTCTGGAGGAAATCCGCCTGCCGGTGCTGGCCGGCGACGCCGGTGCCGACGACGGCCGCCTGCTGATTCCCTCGCTCAAGCTGGGCGACCGCAACCAGCTGCGCTTTGATTTCAACTTTGCCAGCGTGATGGGCAGTGCCCAGCGCGACCACTGCCAGACCGTGCTGCCGCCGAACCTGCAGGCGGCGATCGAAGAAGATTCGACCATCGACTTCTCCGGTTTCCACCACTACATGGGCCTGCCGGACCTGTCCGCATTCGCGCTCAGCGGTTTCCCCTTCAGCCGCATGGCCGATCTGTCCGAGACGGTGGTGCTGGTGCCGGCAACGGCGAGCGAGTCGCAGGTCAGCCTGCTGTTGAACCTGGTGGGCGGCCTGGGCGTACAGACGGGGTACCCGGCCTATGGCCTGCGCCTGTCAGACGACTGGAAGCAGGCCAGCGCACTGGATGCCGACCTGCTGATGCTGGGTGCAATGCCGGCAGAGCTGCGCGGCAGCGATCAGTTGTCGCTGCTGATCGATGACCAGCGTACGCGCCTGCTCAATGGCCAGTCACCGTCGCCGCAGCTGGCGATGGAACAGGCCCGTCGCGGCAGCCGTGCCGGTGATCCGGCAGTTACCCAGGTGGCGGTCACCGCCGAAGCGCCCTTCGCGGCGATCATCGGCCTGCAGTCGCCGCATCACGCGCAGCGCAGTATCGTCTCGCTGGCGGCCAGCAATGCCGCCGACTACGGCCTGCTCGACGAAGCCCTCAGCGATACCGGCAAGCGCCAGGCGTTCGCCGGTTCGGTGGCGATCCTGCGCAGTTCGGGCATCCACAGCCAGTTCGTCGGCGACCATTACTACGTTGGCGCGCTGCCGTGGTGGCTGCTGCTCTGGTACCACCTGGCCGACCACCCGGCACTGCTGGCGGTGCTGGCCACGGTGGTGGTGCTGATGGTGGCATTCCTGTTCTGGCGTGTGCTGCGCTGGGTGGCAGCCAAGCGGCTGGATCCGGGGCACTGATTGATGGTGCGTACGCCGCCGTCGCTGGTCGCCGCCTCCGGCCTGGTCCTGATCGGGCTGGCGGGCCCGTGCGCGGCGCAGGCGCTGCCAGCCACGCCCGGCGGCACTGTCGCCGAGCAGCGGCAATGGCTGCTGCAGCAGGTGCGCATCGGCGAGGCCAGCGGCCGTCAGGGGCTGATCGAAGATGCCCTGGCCCGGCTGCGCATGCTCGCACCGGACGACCGCAGCACCCTGGTGGCGATCCTGGAAGTGCAGCTGTCGCAGCAGAAGATGGAAGATGCCGATGCGACCCTGCAACGGCTGCGCCAGCTCGGCGCCGGCAGCCGCGAACTGGCCGCCGGTGAGCGCCTGTGGCGCGCCTATCGCGGCGACCTGCAGCAGGAACTGCAGCAGGCACGGCTGTTCGCCGCCGGTGGTCGCAGCGAGGAAGCGTTGCTGATCTACCGCCGTCTGTTCAACGACGATCCACCGGGGCTGCAGCTGGGCCTGGAGTACTGGCGCCTGCGCGGCACGCAGGCCAGCGGGCGCGATGCCGCAATCCGCGAACTGACCGCGCTGGACCGCAGTTACCCCGGCAACACCACCCTGTTGCAGACACTGTCGCAGCTGTTGTTCGCAGCCGGGCGTGATGCCGATGCGCTGGCGGCGCTGCAGCGCATGGGGCGCAATCCGGAAGCGCGCGCGCTGGCGGCCGATGCCGAATGGGGCTACCTGCAGGACCAGCCTGCCGACGAGCGCAACGTGCGCCGCCTGCAGGAGTTCATCACCCGCAACCCCACCTTCAGCGACATTGCGCTGGTGCGCGAACGCTATGCCGAACAGCACAAGCGGGTAAGCGATCCCTCCTGGCGCGCAGGCCTGCGTGGCCAGCAACTGCTCGACGCCGGTCGCAATGCAGAGGCCGAGCGCGCATTCCTGCAATCGCTGCGCGGCTATCCGCGCGAAGCGGAGTTCCTCGGTGGGCTGGGCATGGCCCTGATGCGGCAGGGGCGCCGCGAGCAGGCCATCGCCTATTTCCAGCGTGCCGTGCAGGCCACACCCGCGGGTGATACCAGCGACAGATGGCGCGACCTGATCACCAGCACCCGCTATTGGCTGCTGCTGGACCAGGCCGACACCGCGCTGGCCGCTGCCAGGCTCGATGATGCTCAGGCACTGTATTCGCAGGCGCGCCGGCAGCAGCCGCGCGAGATAAACGCCATCCTCGGCCTGGTTGATGTCGCGGTGGCGCGTGGCGACGATGAGGCCGCCGAGCGGCAGCTGCAGGCCGCGCGACGGATCGCCCCGCGCGATGCCAATGTGATCCGCAAGCTGGTGCAGCTGTATGGCCGTACCGACCCGCAGCGTCTGGAATCCTTCATCAACGCCTTGCCTGCAGCGCAGCGCACCCTGTACGCCGAAGACCTGCGCCAGCTGCAGATCAGCCGGCTGCGTGAGCGTCGTGAGCAGGCGTTGGCCGCTGGTGATGCCGATGCGGCCATCACGTTGGGGCGTGAGCTGCGCCGCGAACTGCCCGGCGATGCCTGGCTGGCGTATGCGCTGGGCAATGAACTGCGGACGGCCGGCAAGCTGGATGAAGCAGATGCGGTGGTTGCCGATATGGCCACGCGCAATGCCGGCATCGAAGCGCGTTACGCGCAGGCGCTGTACCTGTCCGGTTCCGATCGCCTGCCACAGGCGCTGGCCGTGCTTGAAGGCGTGCCGCGCGCGCAGTGGGACGATGACATGCGCGCCTTGTCAGAACGCCTGCAGCGCCAGCAGCTGATCGATCATCTGTGGGAGCTGCGCGCGCAAGGCCGGGAAGCAGAAGCCATTGCCCTGCTGCAGCAACAGCCGCCCAGCGCGGACAACCAGCTGATCCTGGCCGAGTGGGCGCGCCTGCGTGATGATCATGCACAGGCGCTGCACTACTACCAGCAGGTGCTGGCGGTGCAACCGGACAATCTCGATGCGCAGTTGGGCCAGCTGCAGGCCTGGATCGGCACCGGCGACCTGGCCAGTGCCCGTCGGCAGATGCACGACGCGCCCCCCGTGGTGGCCGATGATGCGATCGGCCAGCAACGCCAGTTGGCGACCATCTGGACCGACCTGCATGAAGACGCCAAGGCGCTGCAGATCCTGCGCGCGCTGCTTGCCCGCAAGAGCGGACCGGACGCCCAGTCCT
The DNA here is from genome assembly GCF_031455455.1 of Stenotrophomonas sp. 1337. Taxonomy (NCBI): domain Bacteria; kingdom Pseudomonadati; phylum Pseudomonadota; class Gammaproteobacteria; order Lysobacterales; family Lysobacteraceae; genus Stenotrophomonas; species Stenotrophomonas sp. 1337. Next base: position 109,978 of record NZ_JAVDSR010000007.1, read on the forward strand.
GGCGCGATGCGGCGCGTCTTGTACGGCGCGAAGATCCGCAGCAGGCGCTGGACATGTACGCACGGGCGATGGCCGACAATGGCTTGATCGCACCGTCGCAGGCGCAGCCACGTGACAACCGCGCGTTGACCCTGGCCAGCCGCGAAACCGCCAGCGACGACTGGTTGCGGCGCAGCCTGCGCAGCGACGTGGAAACCCTGTACCAGCAGGAAAATCCGACGCTGACCGTGATGCAGGATTCCGGCCGTCGCAGCGACGGCACGCCTGGCATCTCGAAACTTGCACGCGATACCCGCATCGCCCATCTTGATGCACCGTTCGCCGGTGGCCTGGGCTGGGCGCGCATTGAACAGGTGCATTTCGATGCAGGCCGTTTCCAGACCGATGCCGACGGCGCCTACAGCGACGATTTCGGCAGCTGCGACCTGGGCCTGCTGCAGGCCGACGGCACGCAGCTGCAGGCGCCGGGCTGCACCCGCTACGTACACCAGCGGCGCAGTTCGGGTGCCGGCTTTGCCGTGGGCTGGCGCACCCTGGATGATCGCTGGAATTTTGATATCGGCCATTCGCCGTCCAACTACGTGGTGGGCAACTGGCTGGGCGGCGTCACTTTCAATGGTGACCTCGGCCGGCTGGGCTGGGGAGCGACCGTATCGCGGCGGCCGATGACCAATTCGCTGCTGTCGCAGGCTGGTGCGATCGATCCACGCAGTGGCATTGCCTGGGGCGGTGTCACCGCCAATGGCGTGACCGTCAGCCTCGGCTATGACGAAGGTGGACGCAACGGCGTGTGGTCGAACTGGAGCTGGCACCAGCTGACCGGTCACAACGTGGTGGACAACACCCGCGCGCGGGCGATGGTTGGCTGGTACCACAAGCTGATCCAACGCCCGGACATGCGCCTGGATGTGGGAACCACCGCGATGTATTGGCGCTACCAGAAGGACCTGGGCGGCTATTCGCTGGGTCAGGGCGGCTACTACAGCCCGCAGCGCTATGCGTCGCTGAGCCTTCCGGTGGGCTTCGCCTGGCGCAACGACGACTGGTCGGTGCGCGTTGATGGTTCGGTCAGCGTCTCCAATGCACGCACCCGCTCGATCAGCCGCTTCCCCGACGAGGCCCTCATCCAGCGCGTGATCGCACAGCTGGAACCGCAGTACGGTCCGCTGCAACTGGACCCGGATGGCCTGTACACCACCGATGGCAGCAGTACCGGTACGGGCTATCGCCTGTACGCGGCAGTAGAGCGGCGCGTGGGTGATCACGTCGTGCTGGGTGCGGCCGGTACCCTCCAGCGCAGCCGCGATTTTTCGCCGAACACGTTCCAGTTGTACCTGCGCTATTCCTTCAAACCGTGGCAGGGCAACCTGCCGTTGCCCGTCTCTCCGCTGGTGCCGTATGGCGAATTCCGCTGACCTGCAACGCCGCCGTCTGCTGCAGGCGACAGTCCTGCTGCCGCTGCTGGGCAGCGCCGGCGTTCGCGCGGCCACCACAGCATCGCGTTGGCCGGCCTGGCAGGTGCTGCAGGACAGCAGCCTGAGCCGCGATGGGCGCATGATCGACCGCAGCCAGGAGGATCAGCGCAGCACATCGGAGGGCCAGTCCTATGCACTGTTCTTCGCGCTGGTCGACAACGATCCTGCACTGTTCGACCGCATCCTGGCCTGGACGCAGGACAATCTCGCAGGCGGTGACATGGCCGCGCGCCTGCCAGGCTGGTTGTGGGGGCAGGGCAAGGAAGGCTGGCGCCTGCTGGACGACAATCCTGCATCCGATTCGGACCTGTGGCTCGCCTACGCACTGCTGGAAGCTGCACGCCTGTGGCGCCGCCCCGCGCTGCAGGCCATCGCCGAAGGCATGCTGGCACAGGTGCGCGCGCGCGAAATCGTGCAGATACCCACGCTGGGGCCGATGCTGCTGCCGGGGCCGCAGGGATTCATCGAAGACGGCGCCACCCGGGTCAATCCGAGCTACCTGCCGCTGCCGTTGCTGCGGCGATTCGCATCGGTTGATCGCAGCGGCCCCTGGCAGGCGCTGGCCGACAACACCGTGGCCCTGCTGCAGCAGACCAGTCCGCATGGGTTCGCGCCGGACTGGGCCGCGTGGAAGGACGGCAGCTTCATCGTCGATCCGGTGAAAGGGGCTGTGGGTGGCTACGACGCCATCCGCTGTTACACCTGGGCCGGCATGACTGCGCCGCGCGATCCCTTGTTCCGTCGCCAGCTCACCGCTCTGTCCGGCCCTCTGCAGCGCCTGCGCAGCGGTGCGCCGATGTGGGAGAAAATCGACACGCGTACCGGCAAAGGGCAGGGCGAGGGCAACTACGGTTTCCGTGCCGCACTGCTGCCCTACCTGCTGGCACAGGGTGAAACATCCCGCGCCGCGGTGCTGCTTGAAAGCCTGCCCAGCGCCGAACAGCAGCGTGCTGGCGAGCCCGCGTACTATTCGCAGATGCTCACCCTGTTCGGTCGCGGCTGGGCGGAAGGCCGCTGGCGTTTCGCTGCCGACGGACGCCTGCAGCCGCGCTGGTGATGCAACGGCCGGGCGATGCCCGGCGGGCCCATCAACAGGTGATCACTCCAGCGCGTAACGCAGCACGAACAACACCGCCACCAGCCACACTGCCGGATGCACCTCGCGCCAGCGGCCGGTGCCGGCCTTCAGCGCGGCATAGGCAATGAAGCCGAACGCCAGGCCGTTGGCGATGGAATAGGTGAACGGCATCGCCAGCGCACACAGCGCGGCGGGTACGGATTCGGTCAGGTCGCTCCAGTCCACTTCCACCAGTTCGCGCAGCATCAGTCCGGCCACGAACAGCAGCGCCGGCGCGGTGGCATAGCCGGGCACCATCGCCGCCAGCGGCGAGAACAACAGCGCGGCCAGGAACAACGCAGCCACCACCAGAGCGGTCAAACCGGTACGGCCACCCACCTGCACGCCAGAGGCGCTTTCGGCGAAGGCGGTGGTGCTGCTGGTGCCCAGCAGCGAGCCGGCCACAATCGCCGTGCTGTCGGCCAGCAGCGCGCGGCCGAACCGCTTCTGCGCACCCGGCAGTTTCAGCAGGCCGGCACGGCCGACCACGCCATACAACGTGCCGGTGGCATCGAACACTTCCACCAGCACGAACACCAGCACCACCTGCAGCAGCACGGCGATCGGCGCGCCGCCGTTGTGGTGCAGCAGGCCGGGCAGGTCCAGCTGCAGGAAGGTCGGCGCCAGGCTCGGCGGCAACGACACCAGCCCGTGGTACTGCAGATCGCCCAACGCCCAGCCGGCCGCGGTCACCGCCAGGATGCCGATCAGGATCGCACCGCGCACACGCCGCGCCTCCAGGATCGCGATCAGCAGGAAGCCGCCCAGTGCCAGCAGCGGCGGCGCGGTATTGAGCGGGCCCAGCGCCACCAGCGTGTCCTCGTTGCCGATGATCACGCCGGATTTCTGCAGCGCGATGATGGCCAGGAACAGGCCGATGCCGGCCACGATCGCCGACCGCAACGACGCCGGAATGCCCGACACCAGCCACGCGCGCACGCCAGTCAGCGACAGCACCAGGAACACCAGGCCCGAAATGAACACCGCCGCCAGCGCCTGCTGCCAGGGCAGCCCGGCAGCGCCGACCACGGTGAAGGCGAAGAACGCATTCAAGCCCATGCCCGGCGCCATGCCCACCGGGAAGTTGGCCGCCAGCGCCATCACCACCGAGCCCAGCGCCGCGGCCAGGCAGGTGGCCACGAACACCGCCCCAGCATCCATGCCGGTGGTGCCCAGGATCTCGGGATTGACGAAGACGATGTAGGACATCGTCAGGAAGGTGGTGACACCGGCCAGCAGTTCGGTGCGCACGGTGGTGCCGTGCTGCTGCAGCTGGAACAGGCGTTCGAACAGGGACATCGCAGATCTCTCGTACCTGCACGCCCTGCCGCCCGAAGGACCGGCGGGTGCGTCGCCAGGCGGTTAGAAGTGGTAGTTCAACTTCAGCGTAACGCTGCTGTAGTTGGTATGGAAGCTGCGTCGCGCCGCAGCCGGGTAGTTGGGATCTTCCAGGTAAACCGGGCTGGAGCCCAGATGGGTGTAACGGTACTCCGCACCCGCCGAAAGCTGGTCGCTGAAGCGGTACAGCACGCCTGCGCCGACGTTCGCGCCGGTGGATACATGGGACGCGCGGGTTTCGAATTCGGCCACGCGGCAGCCGTTGGTGGCCTCCACCAGCGACTTGTCGCAGCCCAGCGAAAACTCCTGGCGGGCCACGCTCACGCCGGCGCTGACGTACGGAAGCCACTGGCCCGCCGCGTAACCCAGCGTCAGGTTGACTGCGCCCGAACGGGTCACCGCATCCTTGCCGTAGTAGGGGCTGTACTGGTGGTTGTCGCGGTCCTTCCACTCCTGGGTGATGTTGCCGAAGGAAAGGGTGCCTTCGATCCCGGCAACCACATTGTTGTCGAACTGCCAGTTGCGGCCGGCCTGCAGCCCGCCAGCAAAGCCGCGGATGCTCTTTTCAGAGGCATTGGCATTGCTGCGGTCCTGGCTGTGGCCTTCGCCATGGCTGGCATGGGCACCCAGGTAGATGCCTTCCCAGTTCGCCGGCGCGGCCGCGGCAGTGCCCGACAGCAGCAGCGCTGCCGTGGTGGAGATCAGTGCTTTCATGGTGTTTTCCTACGAGGGGGATGAATCGGGTGCGTAGGAAAACCGAAGCGTTGGGCCGGGAACATACAACGAGTTGCAAAGTACGGAGGATGCCGTGTGCGACAAGGAATCAACACTGCTTTACACGTGCAGCCTTCAGCCGGGTGGCGTTGAAGCGCGTCGCGAAAGGGTCAAAAGCGTCAATAAAAATCGATTGCAGCCCATGAAAGGCGAAAGGCCGCGCGAGCGCGGCCTTTCGTTCTTGCTTACTTCAGCGCCTTGAAGCGCAGGCGCTTCGGCGCAGCGTCGTCGCCCATGCGGCGGCGCTTGTCTTCTTCGTACTCGCGGTAGTTGCCCTGGAAGAACTCCACGTGCGAATCGCCTTCGAACGCCAGGATGTGGGTCGCGATGCGATCCAGGAACCAGCGGTCATGCGAAATGACGAACGTGTTGCCCGGGAACTCCAGCAGCGCATCTTCCAGCGCACGCAGGGTTTCGATGTCCAGATCGTTGGACGGTTCGTCGAGCAGCAGCACGTTGCCACCCTGCAGCAGGGTCTTGGCCATGTGCAGGCGGCCACGCTCACCACCGGACAGCGAACCGACCATCTTCTGCTGGTCCTGGCCCTTGAAGTTGAAGCGGCCGATATAGGCGCGCGACTGGATCTCGATGCCGTTGATGTTGAGGATGTCCAGGCCGCCCGCGATTTCCTGGAACACGCTGTGGTTGCCTTCCAGCGCGTCGCGGCTCTGGTCCACGTAGGACAGCTGCACGGTCGGGCCGACCACGATCTCGCCGGTGTCCGGCTTTTCCTGGCCGGTGATCATCTTGAACAGGGTCGACTTACCGGCACCGTTGGGGCCGATGATGCCGACGATGGCGCCCGAGGGCACCAGGAAGTTCAGGTTGTCGAACAGCAGGCGGTCGCCGAACTTCTTGGAGACGTTCTTGAATTCCATCACCGCCTGGCCCAGGCGCTCGCCCGGCGGGATGAAGATTTCATTGGTCTCGTTGCGCTTCTGGTAATCGACCGACTGCAGCTCTTCCAGGCGGGCCAGACGGGCCTTGCCCTTGGTGCGGCCGCCCTTGGCGTTCTGGCGCGACCACTCCAGTTCCTTCTGGATCGCCTTCTGGCGAGCCTTTTCCTGGTTGTCTTCCTGCTTCAGGCGCTCATCCTTCTGGGTCAGCCAGTCGGTGTAGTTGCCCTTCCACGGAATGCCGCGGCCACGGTCCAGTTCCAGGATCCACTCGGCGGCGTTGTCCAGGAAGTAGCGATCATGGGTGACCGCCACGACGGTGCCGGTGTAGCGCGCCAGGAACTGTTCCAGCCATTCCACCGACTCGGCGTCGAGGTGGTTGGTCGGTTCGTCGAGCAGCAGCATGTCCGGCTTCTGCAGCAGCAGGCGGCACAGCGCCACACGGCGCTTTTCACCACCGGACAGCTTGCCGACGATGGCATCCCACGGCGGCAGGCGCAGCGCATCGGCGGCCACGTCCAGCTGGTTTTCCAGCGTGTGCGCATCGCCGGCGGCGAGGATCGCCTCCAGGCGCTCCTGTTCCTTGGCCAGCGCGTCGAAATCGGCGCCTTCTTCGGCATAGGCGGCGTAGACCGCGTCCAGCGCAGCCTGTGCCTGCAGCACTTCGCCCACGCCTTCTTCAACCGCTTCACGCACGGTCTTGGTCGGGTCCAGCTCCGGTTCCTGCGCCAGGTAGCCAACCTTGATGCCGGCCTGCGGACGGGCTTCGCCCTCGAAATCGGTGTCCACGCCGGCCATGATCTTCAGCACGGTGGACTTGCCGGCGCCGTTCAGGCCCAGCAGGCCGATCTTCGCGCCCGGGAAGAAGGACAGCGAGATGTCCTTGATGATCTGCCGCTTGGGCGGGACCACCTTGGACACGCGGTTCATGGTGTAGATGTATTGCGAGGACATGAGGTCTCCGTAGGCGCGACCCTGCGCCCGGTCCGTCACGGGGAACTTCCCGTTGCGGCAGCGGGCACAGACTGAATGGAATACCCCCAATTATAGCCGGAACCGCTTACGCCCCGCGCCGTCCGCAGCGCCCGGGGCTGGCCGAGGACTGAATGGGCCGTCACAGTCCCGCAGCGGGAAGCGTTTCCAGCCGGAAACCGTTCAGATCGAATGCGCAATATGGGCTCACCACCCACCCAGCAGAGGTCTCCCATGCACATCCATCGACTCATGGCCGGCGCCGTGGCCTCTGTACTGGCGCTGGGCGCCATCGCCCCGGCCTTCGCCGACAACGACCACCGTGGTCGCGACCATGACCGCCGTGAATGGCGCGAAGATCGCCGCGAGTGGCGCCACGACCGTCGCGACTGGGAACGCGACCGCCGCGAAGCGCGCCGTGACTACCGCCACGACCGCCGCTACGACCATGGCTACTACCGCCCGGCACCGCCGCCGCCGCGCGTGGTCTACAGCCCGGGCTACCGGCCCGGCTATGGCTATGGCTGGCAGCGCGGCCACCGCTATCGCGATTACTACCGCGGCCCGATCTACGTGGTGAACGACTACCCGCGCTACCACCTGCGCCGCCCGCCGTCCGGCCACCACTGGATCCGCGATGACCGCGGCAACATGCTGCTGGTGGCCGTGGCAACCGGCATCATCGCCGACTACATCATCAACAACCGTTGATGCAGCGCCAGGGTCGGATCCCTTTCCAACGGAAAGGGCTCTGACCCCACACCGCCATTCGACACCATACGGGGCCGGATTCGTTCGTCGAATCCGGCCCCGGTCGTTTCGGCCCCAGCAGGCCGGGGCGGGGCTACAATCAAGGGCTGAGCCGCATCCCTTTCCCCGCCTGCTGGAGTAACCGATGTTCCCGCGTGACGTCCGCATCGAAACCTACGATCCCGAACTGGCCAAGGCCATCGCCGCCGAAACCCAGCGCCAGGAAGACCACGTCGAGCTGATCGCCAGCGAGAACTACACCAGCCCGGCGGTGATGGAAGCCCAGGGCAGCCAGCTGACAAACAAGTACGCCGAAGGCTACCCGGGCAAGCGCTACTACGGCGGCTGCGAGTACGTGGACATCGCCGAACAGCTGGCGATCGACCGCCTCAAGCAGCTGTTCGGTGCCGACTACGCCAACGTGCAGCCGCACAGCGGTTCGCAGGCCAACCAGGCCGTGTACTTCGCGCTGCTGCAGCCGGGCGACACCATCCTCGGCATGAGCCTGGCCCACGGCGGCCACCTCACCCACGGTGCCAAGGTCAACGCCTCGGGCAAGCTGTTCAACGCCGTGCAGTACGGCGTCAACGACCAGGGCCTGATCGATTACGACGAAGTCGAGCGCCTGGCCCTGGAGCACAAGCCGAAGATGGTCGTGGCCGGCTTCTCGGCCTACTCGCAGGTGATCGACTGGGCGCGCTTCCGCGCCATCGCCGACAAGGTCGGTGCCTACCTGTTCGTCGACATGGCGCACGTCGCCGGCCTGGTTGCTGCTGGCGTCTACCCGAGCCCGCTGGAACATGCGCACGTGGTCACCTCGACCACCCACAAGACCCTGCGCGGCCCGCGCGGCGGCATCATCGTCGCCAAGGGCGCCGACGAAGACCTGGTCAAGAAGCTGCAGTCGATCGTGTTCCCGGGCATCCAGGGCGGTCCGCTGATGCACGTCATCGCCGGCAAGGCCGTGGCCTTCAAGGAAGCGCTGGAGCCGGGCTTCAAGACCTACCAGCAGCAGGTGGTGAAGAACGCGCAGGCGATGGCCAACACGCTCATCGCACGCGGCTACAAGATCGTCTCCGGTGGCACCCAGAACCACCTGATGCTGGTCGACATGATCGGCAAGGACGTGTCCGGCAAGGACGCGGAAGCCGCACTGGGCAAGGCCCATATCACCGTCAACAAGAACTCGGTGCCGAACGACCCGCGTTCGCCGTTCGTGACCTCGGGCCTGCGCCTGGGCACCCCGGCGGTGACCACCCGCGGTTACCTGGAACAGGACTGCGTGGACCTGGCCAACTGGATCGCCGACGTGCTCGACGCCCCGGCCGATGAGGCCGTGATCGCCCGCGTGCGTGATGCGGTCAGCGCGCAGTGCCGCAAGTACCCGGTCTACGGTTGATCGGGCACTGGGGTCGGAGCCCTTCCCTGTGGGAAGGGTTCTGACCCCGGCACCGGAGTACCCGCGCATGGATGAGCGCCGCCTCAGGTATCTCTATGCAGCCTTGGCTGTGCTCTTCGGCCTGCCCAGCCTGGTAGGCGGCGGGGCCGCAGCGATGCTGCTGCTGTTGATGGGCCTGGGCCAGTTTGGTCACGGCACCCTGGCATCGGTGACGCTGATGCCGCTGTGGGGCCTGGCCGGCCTGGCCGGCTGCCTGGCCTGGCTGTGGCTCAGTGCGGGTTACCTGATGCACGGACGTGCCGGCCTGCGGGTGCGGCCGGTCTGGTGGTGGATGTTGCTGGCCGGAGGTCTGGCCGCCTTGCCGCCGCTGGGGCTGGCGGCGTGGTGGAGCGTCAAGGTTCACGCCGAAGGCTTCGGACTGCTGCTGCTGGGGCCGTCGATGCTGGTCCCGGCCGCCATGCTGTTGTGGCTGCGACCATGCACGTGAAGCAAGCGGCCAGCAAGGAGATTCGAACGCATGGATGAGCGCCTGCACAAACGCCTGTATATCGCCCAATGCCTGCTGCTGGGGTTGCCTGCACTGGTGGCCGGTGGCGGCGTCGCCGGCTTCGGTATCTACACCTTCCTGACGCGCCACGGCCTGATGCGCGGCGACGAAGGGGCGGTGCTGTTGCTGTGGGCGCTGGCGGGTGTGATCGGCTTGCTGGCCTGGTTGTGGCTCAGCATCCGCTACCTGCGGCTAGGGCGCGATGGCCTGCGGCGCACCGCCCGTATTCCCTGGATCGGCTTGGCGCTGGGCGCCATGGCGGCGCTGGCGGTGATCGGCGTGGTGCTTTTCAGCTTGTTTGCCGGCAGCCCCTGGCAGGTACTGGGCTATCTGGTGCTGGGCGTGCCGCTGCTGGTGCCGGCTGCGCATCTGGTGTGGTTGCGTCGCGCTCCGGGCCTTGCCGGACAAGGCTGATTGCCGCCTGCATTTGCTGCAAAACCCCTTCTCAGGTACCGTTGCGACGCTACCACGACCGTGGCAGCAGGTATTTCCCTGAGCCAGGCGTTCAATGCATTGCCCCTTCTGCCAGCATGCCGATACACGGGTCATCGACTCGCGCGTCTCCGAAGACGGCGCGACGATTCGCCGTCGGCGTGAGTGCGAGGCGTGCAACGAGCGCTTCAGTACGCTGGAAACCGTTGAACTGAAGCTGCCGGCCATCGTCAAGAGCGATGGCACCCGTGAAGCCTTCGATGCCCGCAAGGTCCGCGCCGGCTTTGACCGCGCGCTGCAGAAGCGTGCGGTGCCGGAAGAGAAGATTGAAGCGGCGGTGCGCGCAGTGGTGCATCAGCTGCGCATCAGCGGCGAACGCGAAGTGCCGTCGATCAAAGTGGGCGAGTTCGTGATGAACGAACTGCGCAAGCTTGACCATGTCGGTTATGTGCGTTTCGCTTCGGTCTATCGCAGCTTTGAGGATGTCGCCGATTTCCGCGAGGAAATCGAGAAGCTCGAACGCGACCTGCCTTCCAGCACCGAGCAGCTGCAACTGCTGGGCGATGTGATTGCCCTGACCAAGAAAAAGAAGGGCTGACGGCCTCTGCTTCGGTAGCCGCCAACCTTGGTTGGCGCCGTGTCGCCCATCCACGCATGGCGTGGATCTACTGGGCTCTGCCAACCTTGGTTGGCGCCGTGCCGCCCATCCACGCATGGCGTGGATCTACTGGGCCTTGGCTGGCACCGTGCTGACGGCGGTACCATGGCGGCATGAGCATATCGTTCACCGTTCTTGACCACCTGCACATGGCTGCCGCATTGCGGCTTGCCGAGCGCGGTGCCTATACCACCCGTCCCAATCCGATGGTCGGCTGTGTGATCGCCCATGGCGAGCGCGTGGTCGGGCAGGGCTGGCACCAGCGCGCTGGCGGCCCGCATGCCGAAGTGTTCGCCCTGCGCGAAGCCGGCAGCGACGCGCGTGGTGCCACCGCCTACGTCACCCTGGAACCCTGCGCGCATTACGGCCGCACGCCGCCGTGCGCACTGGCGCTGATCGAAGCCGGCGTGTCGCGCGTGGTCGCGGCGATGCGCGACCCGTTCCCGAAAGTCGATGGCGGTGGTTTCGACCTGCTGCGCGACGCCGGCATCGAGGTCGCCGAGGGCTTGATGGCGGCGCAGGCGCGCGAACTCAACAAGGGCTTCCTGTCGCGCGTGGAGCGCGGTCGTCCGTGGCTGCGGGTGAAGCTGGCCGCCAGCCTCGATGGCCGTACCGCGATGGCCGACGGCAGCTCGAAGTGGATCACCGGCCCCGCCGCTCGCGAAGATGTGCAGCACTGGCGCGCGCGCGCTGGCGCGATCCTCACCGGCGCCGACACCGTCATCGCCGACGACCCGATGCTGACCGTGCGCCTGGCTGACACTGAAGTCATGCCGCCCCTGCGCGTCGTCCTCGATTCCCGCCTGCGCTCGCTGGAATGCAGCCGTGTGCGCGAGGGTGGGGCGCCCACGCTGTACCTGCACGATGCAATGATCAGCCCGCCCGACGCCGCCGACGCGGCCTTTGCCAGCGTAGCCGTCCGCCACGGTCGCCTTGATCTGGGCGCGGTGTTGGCACTGCTGGCCGAGCGCGGCATCAACGAGGTGCACACCGAAGCCGGTGCAACCCTGGCTGGCGCGCTGGTGCGTGGTGGCTGGGTCGACGAACTGCTGATGTACCAGGCGCCAACACTGCTGGGCGACAGCGGCCGCCCGTTGCTGGCCGACCTCGGCATTGACGTGATGGACCAACAGCGCCGCCTGCGCGTGGTCGACCAGCGCCAGGTGGGTGAGGATCTGCGGTTGCTGCTGCGGCCATGAAGAAGGGGACGGAGGGGATTACGTCGTTTGTGGCAAAAACGCCGTAATCCCCTCCGTCCCCTTTTTCAGTTCAACGATCCTCGCCAGGCGGGTGCTCGTTCCACTCGAAGAACGGCAGGAACGCATCGGCCAGTTCGCCCATCAGCGGCGAGGGGTTCTGTACGCGCCAGGCGCCGCCGTCATGATCGCGCTCGAAGGAAACGGTGATGATCCTCTCCCGGTCCGGTGCCGTCGCGATCATCTGCGTATACGTCGTAGCCAGTTCGCTCGCCATCTGCGGTGGATGTGGTCCGTTGAATGGCACCGGGTGCTGCCGATAGACGGGCAGCAGGGCCGTCAGGTCCGGCAGGTGGCAACGGTAGTCAACATCGGCAATGTCTGCCTGCGGATGGTGCACGCTGCCGACATTGCATCGCACCGAGGTCTGGCGCCTGCGCAGGGCCGCGGCGGCCTGCGGCCAATCGGCCATTTCAGGCGCCTGCTCCAGGTGGCTTACGCTCGCCAGCGCCGCCGCGATCGCCGGGCCCTTGGCTGTATCCAGATAGCGGCCCAGCTCGGCCTGGGCGGCGGTATCGCCGTGCACGATCACCTGTGCGTACAGCTCGAACACGTGTCCGGGCGTCGGCACAGGCGGCGCCGCCAGTGCCGCAACCGGGGCCAGCAATGCAGCCAGTCCCAGTCGCTTCAGCGCAGTGAACTCACGCGCACGCATCGGTCCACATCATCTCGGCCATCGGACGCAGTGCCTTGCACTCCTGCGTCATTTCCTCGGCCGACATCACCTGCGTCTTGGCCTTCAACTCTTCGGTCATCGCATCCACACCGCTGATCTGGTCCGGTGCGATCTTCGCCACGCAGCTGCGGTGCTGCTGCAGCAGCAGATCGCAGGCCGGCACGCCGGTCACCTTCGGTGCCTTGGCTGCTTCAACGTCCTGCATCCAGCCATCGAACGGCGCCAGCGCATCCAGCACCGGGCCCACCAGATCATCGAAGTTGCTGCTGTACCAGTAGCTCTTGTCCTTGGCGGTGTACAGGGTGAGGGTGCCGGTCATGGCCTTGCGCGGGCCACTCTGCAGGGCCTGGGTATAGGCCTCGGTGAAGCGCGCGCGCGGAGCCTTGTCCTCACCCGTCAGGCTGGCCAGGAACAACGGCTGCACGCTGCCCAGGTCGGCCAGCTGGCAGCTGAAATCGACCTTGGCGATCTTCTGGTCGTCCACGAATTCGTTGTCTTCCACCGTGCTGCGCGTGGCACGGCACTGCGAGGCCTTCAGCACCTTGGCGTACATCGCTTCCGCCGCTGCAGGATCGCCCTTCACTCCGGCCACGTCCAGCACGATCTGCCACGGCTCGGCCAACGCCTGGGCCATCATGCCCGGCACCGGCGTTACCGAGTCCTGGCCGTCGAAGGCCGGCTTCAATGCATCGTTTAGCGTGCGCGTGGCGGCGGCATCGTCTTCCAGCAATGCGCGTGCGTACAGATCGAAGGTCTGTTCGGGGCTCAGCTGCGCCGGGGCAGCCGCGGCGAACAACGGGGCGCACAGCAGTGCGGTGGCCAGCAGGCCGCGGATCGGGGTCTTCATGACGGTGTTCCTGTTCCAGAGGGCGGCAAGCCTAGCGCAATTGTCATTGCATTCGATGGCGTGCCGCAGCCAAGCATATTGCGCGCGACGGCCAACAAAAAACGGGCCCCTTGCGGGACCCGTTCGATCGCACGACGAGGATCGGGCAATCAGAAGCTGGCGCGCACGCCGGCCGAGTACTGGGTGACGTCGCGGTAGCCGGAGATCTCGCCCACCAGGCCCCAGGTCCGGGTGAAGTTGATCTGGCCGCCGACGGTGCCGACCCAGGTGCCCTTGAATTCGTTGCCGCCGTCCATGTAACCGGCCTTGATCCAGGCTTCGGTCATGCGCGAAGGCTTGCCACGCAGGCCCATGGTGGCGCGCACCAGGTTGGTGTGGTCCTTCACGCTGAAGCGGCCGTAGTCCACGTCCTTGACGGTGATTTCAGCCTGCTGGCGGACCCAGGCGATGTCGGCGGTGTAGTCGACGCGGTCGCTGAAGGGCATGTGGTAACCGATGCCCAGCTCCGGCTGGTTCAGCTTGAGCTTCATCGAGCCGTAGTCGTAGTCGTACGACTTGCTGCCGTAGTTCCAGCCGCCGAACACGTGCACCTGCTCGGCCAGCGCGATCGAACCGCGCACGTAGCCACCATCAACCTTCGGGTCGTTGAACACGTCGTCGTCGGTCTTGACCTGGGTCCAGCCGCCTTCGACGTAGGTGTAGCTCAGGGCGTCGGCGGAGGCCGAGAACGGGGCAGCGGCCAGCAGGGCGGCCACGATCAGGATCTTGCGCATGGGAATTCCTGTGAATTTCAGTCCATTGGCGGCCCACCTGTGCGGCAGTCCGTGGCGACCTCATGTCGTCCGACCGCCGATTTTAATGAAAGTTTTACGAAATGCGAGCGACGGCCGTCACAGGCTCGGACGCGCCCGGGTGGGGTCAGAGCCCTTCCGGCGGAAAGGGATCCGACCCCCGGGGGCATCCGGCCCCGTTCAGCCCGGGCTGTTACACTTGGCGGGCCGGTTCGCCGGTACACAAACGTCTTCAGGGCGGGGTGCAATTCCCCACCGGCGGTAGGTGCGCAAGCACGAGCCCGCGAGCGCCCCGGCCTTACCGTCGGGGGTCAGCAGATCCGGTCCAATGCCGGAGCCGACGGTCATAGTCCGGATGAAAGAAGACGGTGCCACAGGGCCTTTGCGGCCCTGCGCCCGCCTGTTTGCCTTGCGGCGTTTTTCGCTCACTTTTCGCGGAGAACGTTACTTGTTTACTGGAATCATCGAAGGCGTCGGCCGTCTGGCCGCACGCGAATCCATCGGCGGCGATGTCCGCTTCACCTTCAACGTCGGCAGCCTGCCGTTCGACAACGTGCAGATGGGCGAGAGCATCGCCATCAACGGCGTCTGCCTCACCGTCATCGCGTTCGACGCCGGCAGCTTCCAGGCCGATGCGTCCACCGAGACCCTGGGCCTGACCACGCTGGGCCAACTGGCCGAAGGTGCGGTCATCAACCTCGAACGTGCCATGCGCCCGACCGACCGCCTCGGCGGCCATCTGGTCAGCGGCCACGTCGACGGCCTCGGCCAGGTCCTGTCCATCCATGAAGATGCGCGTGCCCAGCGCTGGCGTTTCGCCGCGCCGGCCGCCCTGCGCCGTTACATCGCCAAGAAGGGCTCGATCTGCGTGGACGGTGTCAGCCTCACCGTCAACGAAGTGGACGAGGAAGGCTTTGAAGTGGCGCTGATCCCGCACACCGTGGCCAATACCGCGTTCTCCGCCACCGGCGTGGGCAGCGCGGTCAACCTGGAAATCGATCTGGTCGCTCGTTATGTCGAGCGGTTGATCGGAGTGCCGACCAACGGTCAGCACCCACAGGGAGATACCCCATGAACTTCGCCCCCATTCCCGACATCCTGGAAGACATCCGCCTCGGTCGCATGGTCGTCATCGTCGATGACGAAGACCGCGAGAACGAAGGCGACCTGATCATGGCCGCCGAGCTGGTCAAGGCCAGCGACATCAACTTCATGGTCACCCATGGCCGCGGCCTGGTGTGCCTGCCGCTCACCCGCACCCGCGCCGCCGACCTCGGCCTGGCGCCGATGGTGCAGGCCAATACCGCGCAGTTCCAGACCAACTTCACCGTCAGCATCGAAGCGGCCGAGGGCGTGACCACCGGCATCTCGGCACACGACCGCGCGCACACCATCCGCACCGCGGTGAAGCCCAATGCCAAGCCGTCGGACCTGCACCAGCCGGGCCACATCTTCCCGCTGATCGCCCAGCCGGGTGGCGTGCTGACCCGCGCCGGCCACACCGAAGCCGGCGTCGACCTGGCCATGCTGGCCGGGCTGGAACCGGCCGGCGTGCTGGTGGAGATCCTCAACCCGGACGGCAGCATGGCGCGCCGCCCGGAGCTGGAAGTGTTCGCCCGCGAGCACGGCCTGAAGATGGGCTCCATCGCCGACCTGATCGCCTATCGCCTGGCCACCGAAAAGACCGTCGAGCGCGTGGACGAGCGTGATATCGACACCGAGTTCGGCCCGTTCAAGCTGGTCACCTACCGCGACCGCATCGCCCACGACCTGCATTTCGCCCTGGTTCGCGGCACCCCGGATGCGGACACGCCCACCCTGGTGCGCGTGCAGGTGGAAAACCCGCTGGCCGACCTGCTGCACTGGCGCCGCGATGACTTCGGCGTGGCGGCCACCGATGCCCTGCGCGCGATCGCCGCCGAAGGCAGTGGCGTGATGGTAGTGCTGTCGGCCCCGCGCGACGGCGAAGCGATGTTGGCCCGCCTGCGCCAGCAGCCGGCGCCGGTGGTGCCGGGCAAGGACAAGGATGTGGGCCAGTGGCGCCGCAACGGTGCCGGCGCGCAGATCCTGTCCGACCTGGGCCTGGGCAAGCTGCGCGTGCTGGGCACGCCCCGCCGCCAGATCGGACTGGCCGGGTACGGCCTTGAAGTGGTGGAGACGGTCACCCCGTAACCCGCTCGGTGTGCCGACCAACGGTCGGCACCCACAAAGGGGCGGCCCACTGCAGCTGGTGGGTGCCGACCGTTGGTCGGCACGCCCCGGGCCCCCGCCAGCCACGGCCGGGGCCCATCCACGGTAGAATTACCCCTTAATCGAATCCCAAGCCGCATATGAGCCACTACGAAGGCGATCTTCGCACTCCCGAATCGGCGCGCTTCGCCATCCTGGCCAGCCGCTGGAACGCCCGCATCACCGATGTGCTGGTTGCTGGCGCCCGCCAGAGCCTGGCCGGCAACGGCATTGCCGAAGCCAACATCGACGTGATCCGCGTGCCGGGTGCCTGGGAGCTGCCGCTGGTCGCCGCGCGCCTGGCCGCCGCCCACGAACACGCCGCCATCCTCACCCTGGGCTGCGTGATCCGTGGCGACACCCGCCACTACGAACACGTGGCCGACCGCTGTGCCGAAGGCCTGATGCGCGTGCAGCTGGACTTCGGCGTGCCGGTGCTGAACGGCGTGCTGGCCGTGGAGCGCGTGGAAGATGCCGAGGCCCGCGCAGGCGGCAGCCACGGCAACAAGGGCGAGGAAGTCGCGCTCGCCGCATTGGAAATGGTCAACCTTCTGGAGCAGCTGCCATGAACAAGAACACCCAGGGCAAGCCCTCCGGTAAACCCGTCCGCCGCGATGGCATCGATCCGGTGCTGCGCTCGCGCGCGCGCCGTCGTGCCGTGCAGGCCATCTATGCCTGGCAGATCTCCGGCGGCAACGGCCAGTCGCTGATCGCCCAGTTCGCCCACGAACAGGCCCGCGAAATCGCCGACCTGGCGTACTTCGAAGCGCTGGTGCATGGCGTGCTCGACAACCGTCGCGACATCGACGAAGCCTTCGGTCCGTACCTGGACCGTGGCATCGACGAAGTGGACGCGATCGAACGCGCCGTGCTGCGCCTTGCCGGTTACGAACTGCGTTACCGCCTGGACGTGCCGTACCGCGTGGTGATCAACGAAGCCATCGAATCGGCCAAGCGCTTTGGTTCCGAACATGGCCACACCTACGTCAACGGCGTGCTGGATCGTGCCGCCGTGGAATGGCGCAAGGTCGAATCGGGTCACTGACCCGCCTGTGGTAACGCCGGCCGCTGGCCGGCAACTGCAGGGATTCTGAGGTTGCCGGCCTGCGGCCGGCACTACCGCCCACCGCGCACGGCGCGGCACGTACAAACGCGGGAGCGCCCCATGTCCCTGGCCGAATTCGCCCTCATCGACCGCATCCGCGCCCGCACCGTCGAGCGCGACGACATCGTGCTCGGCATCGGCGACGACGCTGCGCTGCTGCAGCCGCGCCCGAACGAGCAACTGGTGGTCACCGCCGACACGCTCAACAGCGGCGTGCATTTCCCGGCCGAGACCCCGGCGTTCGACATCGGCTGGAAGACGCTGGCCGTCAACCTGTCCGACCTCGCCGCGATGGGCGCGCGCCCGGCCTGGTGCACGCTGGCGCTGTCGCTGCCCGAAGCCAGCGAAGACTGGATCGATGCCTTCGCCGATGGCTTCTTCGCGCTGGCCGACCAGCACGACATCGCCCTGATCGGCGGTGACACCACGCGTGGCCCCCTGTCGCTGTCGGTTACCGCGATGGGCCAGGTGTCACGCGGCCAGGCGCTGCGTCGTGATCGCGCACAGATTGGCGATGACATCTGGGTCAGCGGCACCCTCGGCGATGCTGCCGGTGCGCTGCGCCTGTGGCAGCAGGGCGCATTGAACGTCACTGCCGCCACCTTGCTGGCCGACTACGAAACCCTGCGCCTGCGCCTGCTGCGTCCCACCCCGCGCGTCACCCTGGGCCTGCGGCTGCGTGCATTCGCGCATGCCGCCGTGGACATCTCCGATGGCCTGCTGGCCGACCTGGGCCACATCGCTGCACGCAGCGGCGTACGCGCCGAAGTCGACGCCGATGCATTGCCGATGTCGTCGGCACTGCGCGAACTGCTCGGTCGTGACGGCGCCCGTGATTGCGCGCTGCACGGCGGCGACGACTACGAACTGTGCTTCACCGCCGCCGCCGACCAGCGCGACGCGCTGCACTACGTGGCCGAATCGCTGGACGTGCCGATCACCCGCATCGGCCGCATCATGGAAGGGCAGGGCGTGCACACCGAAGGCCACGACGGCCCGAGCGGATACGAGCATTTCGCCTGATACACGAGAACGCCGGGCATGGTCCGGCGCCACCGCGTTGCTCTGGTAGGTGCCAACCTTGGTTGGCACGGATGTGTCAGGCCTTCGTGCCGACACTGCGTCGACCAAGGTCGACGCCTACCCAAACGCCGGGCATGGCCCGGGGCTAACGCGTTGCTCTGGTAGGTGCCAACCTTGGTTGGCACGGATGTGTCAGGGTTGCGCGCCAACGCTGCGTCGACCAAGGTCGACGCCTACCAGAACGCCGGGCATGGCCCGGCGCTACCGTGTTGCTCTGGTAGGTGCCAACTTTGGTTGGCACGGATATGTCAGGCCTTCGTGCCGACGCTGCGTCGACCAAGGTCGACGCCTACCAACGCGGGGCACATCGGCGTTGCCCGGCGTAACCTTTAAACGTGCGGAACGGGTGCGCCAAAGCGGTTGCCGCCCGGCGTGCTGGGCAGCAGCAGGAACACCAGCAGCACCAAGCCTGCAAACGGGACCATTGCCAACAGCAGCCACCAGCCCGAGCGATCGGTATCGTGCAGGCGACGAACGGTGGCAGCAATGCCGGGCAATGCGAAGGCCAGCCACATCACCAAGCTCAACCCGCTCGATGCCAGGATGAGGCCCTGAGAACCGCTGTAGCCGGCATAGAAACTCACAATGTAAAGCGGGATCGAAACGATCACGATGAACAGCTGGAACCACCAGAACTCGCTGCGGCTGGCACGGCCACTGAACTGTGCATAGCGCTTCAGTGGAGCCATCATCTTGTGCATCGGTACACTCCTTGGAAAGAAGCGCGCACTATCGGCTCCAGGATGGATATGAGCCATAGAAATCATTGCGAATGAGAGCGGCATTCAATTCAACCAGGCGCTCCCCCATAGATCTCAACGTGAGGGGCTCACGCCACCCGCAACTGCGTACGCGCCGAAGTCGATGCCGATGCATTGCCGATGTCGTCGGTACTGCGCGCTGCACTACGTCGCCGAATCGCTGAGCGTGCCGACCACCCGCATCGGCCGCATCATGGAAGGGCAAGGCGTGCACACCGAAGGCCACGACGGCCCGAGCGGATACGAGCGGAGACGAGCACTTCGCCTGAGTGCGGCAGGGATTTGTGTCCTGCCGGTACGCGGCTGCGGGCAGGGGGCCTTGGTGGCCGGCCATGCTGGCAGCACGGGCGATGAGCATTTAGGAATCCTCCGAATTCGACGCTGCGCGCTTCGGCTTACAACTATTTTCATAGCCGGGCGTTTGACGCGACGACACACTTCACGCTCCTGAAAACGAGCGGTGCCATGTCACGTGTCGTCCATGTCCTGCTGCTGTGTGCGCTGGCTTTCCCCAGTCACGCCAGCGCACCGCAGATCAATGTCGGCGTCCTCTTCGACTACCTGCAGCCCGGCAGCAGCAACCTGCTCAAACGCATCCGCAATACCGGCGCCGGCACCGCCTATGTCCGGGTGGAAGTGGCAGAGATCGTTTTCGATGCCGATGACAAGCCCGTCGAAGTTCCGGTGGATGCGCCATCGCTGGTGCGCAACGCGCCTGGGGCGCATGGGGTCATTGCCAGTCCCAGCCGCCTGATCATCGCAGGCAACGGCCAGCAGGCCACACGTCTGGTGTATCGGGGCCTGCGCGACGAGGAACGCTACTACCGCCTGCGCTTCGTGCCGGTGGCGCCCAGTGCCGAGGAATTCTCGCTCAGCGAGGAACAGGCACAGCAGGCCGCAGAGCTTTCCTCGGCCATCCGCGTGTTCACCGGCTTCGGCACCGTGCTGTTCATCGCGCCACAACACCCGCGCTATGACACGCGCATCGAGTCCGGCCAGATCCACAACCACGGCAACGCCACCATTGTTCTGGAAAACCTGCGCCAGTGCGAGCGGGCCAAGGTCGACGCCTGTATGCCCGGAATCATCGTGCACGTACGCCCCGGCCGCTCTCACGTGCTGGCGTCTGACGATACGCATTTCATCCGTTACGACCTGAAGGAGGGCGAACGCCAGCGCAGCATCGACAGCCGCCGCTGACCGTCCGTCCCCCACCAACGCCATTGTCCCGCCCGGGCCCGCCAGGAGTCCGATGGGACAGCTTTGCCCTTGTCCTGGCTTTTGTACCCACTCACCCAGGAGTATCTGAATGTCCTTCTTGAAACACGCGATGGCGGCTGCGGCAGTCCTGCTCATCACCCCGGCCGTCAGCTTTGCGGCTACCGAAACCAAATCGATCACCGTCAACGTGTCGGCTGACGTGCCCAACGTTGCCGGCCTGCAGGTGTCCACGCCGGACGGCTGGGAAGGCCTGCCGCAGAATCTGCCGTGGGATACCGCACGCCAGGTGCTCGGCGAACTGACCGGTCGCGTTATCAACGTGAAGTCGCCGGCTGCCATCACCGCCTATCTGTCCGCCCCGGCGCAGATGGCATCGGCCGCGGACGTCGTGGATCTGGCGGTGAAACTGGACAACGTGGTCGTGCCGGCAACGGCCGCCGCCAAGATCACCGTTGCCAACGCAGCCCAGGCCGCATCCGGCAAGTCTCTGGCCTTCGCCATCGCGCCTACCGAACCGGGCGGCGGTTACAAGCAGGGTACTTACGGCGGTCAGTTCCACATGATCTTCGAAAGCGACATCTGACGCCTGCCGAGCTCTGTGCCTTCCTGCCCCACCGCGCGTGCGGCAGGAGGGCCAATGCCATCTATGCGCCTTTCACACCTACCTCCGCGACCGGTTCCGATGCGACTGGCTGTTGCCATTGCCGCCATGCTTGCTGCTGCCTCGGCGCAGGCGACCGCAGGCGCGCCAGACGCACAGGTCAGCCTGCTGGAGCAGCGCGACCGCATGCCTGCGGAGTTCCGCGAGCATCTGTTCGGCAATCCGCTGACCGTACGCGTGGAACTGGACGGGCAGTACCTGGGCGACGCCGAAGTACTGCTGCATGAAGACAACCGCGTACAGCTGATCGGCTTCGTCGAAAGCAACGACAGCCCGTGGCCGCAGAGCGAGCGCACGCGCTGGGCCGAGCAGCTGGCCGAACCGCTGCCGCTTGGCATATGCGCGCCGCAGTGCCGTGGCCTGGCCGCGCTGCACTACAGCCTGGCCAATTCGCTGCTGAGCCTGTTGACGCCGGCAACTGCCAGTGCGGAACAACGCAACATTGCCCTGCCGGCGTCCGGCAGCCATGGCTTGATCGTACGTAACAGCCTGGCCGTGCATGGCGGCCAGGACCAGCCGGCCAGCGCCCGTTACAGCGCTGAACTGAGTGGCAGCATCGGTCTGTGGAGTACGGTTGGCAGCTACCAGTACTACGCCCAACCCGGCAGCACGGAGCACTATCTCAGTGCGTTGTATGCACAACGCGAGCTCGGCGATCATTTCGTCCGCGCGGGCTATTTCCTGCCCACGTTCGAGGGCATCATCCGCCAGCCACGCGCGCCGGGTACGCAGAATGACACCGCGCTGGGGGTGATGTTCGGTTCGTCGGATGTACTGCTGGCCGACACGCGCAGCGCCAGCGTCTACCCGGTGTACGTCACCGCCAACCGCGACGGTGTGGTGGAGATTCTGCGCGACGGCAACCTGCTGGCCACACAGGCTGTGAAGCCCGGCGTGCAGGAGATCGACACGCGTCGCCTGCCAGGCGGCATCTACGACGTGGTACTGCGGGTCATTGAAGACGGCCAGGAGGCCTCGCGCGAAACCGCCTCGATCCACAAACCCAGCCGTTGGCGTGATCCCACCCGGCGCTGGCGCTACAGCGCGTTCGCCGGCCAGCAGCGCAGCCTGCTCGACAGCGATCGTTCAATGCAGGAGGGCGAGATCGCCGCCGGTGCGGTGGTCAACTACCTGTTGCACCCGCGCGCAGTGGCCGGTGCCACCGTGCAGCAGATCGGCACGCGCCGCGCCACCGGCCTGTCGATGGACTGGCAGGCCAGTGATCGCTTCAGCGCCTACACCAATTTCTACACCTCCAGCGATGCCGGGCGCGGCGTGGACCTGCAGGGACTGTATCGCTACCGTGCCGGTTCGGTGGTCGCCAACCACGCGCGCAGCTGGGCAGAGCAGCGTCATCGGCTGCCCGCCAGCGAGGGTGCGCCGCCACGTTGGGAAACCCGGGGAGGCTGGCAGGACACCACGGCGGTATCGATCACCCATCGCTTCAGTCACCGCGACAATGCCAGCCTGCGCGTGGCCCGCAGTTCCGGCTTCACCCGTGGCACCGGCATCGACGTTTCCTACGGTCGCCGCGAGACCCTGTTCGGCAGGCATGACGTCAACTGGCGTGTCTCGGCCTACGACCGTCCGGGCAGCCGCTTCACCCACTATCGCCGCCAGCGCGGCATCGATCTGACCGTCAGTGTGTCACTCGGCAGCGAGCGCCGCAGCTACAGCGGCAGCCTGGGCAGCCGGACCGGCGAAGCCGGCCAGCGCGACGGCTACGTCACCGCGGTCGCCACCCAGCGTGTGGATGGGAAGATCCTGCGCAGCGTCAATGGCATGGTCACAGCTGAACGCAGCGGCATTGGCGCCGGCGCGGGCGCCTATCTGCAGAGCCCACTGCTGGAAGGCGATGTGCAGCTGTATCGCGGTGCCGGTTCCGGCCACGTTGGCGGCAGCGCCAACCTGGACAGCACCGTGGTGATCGGGGGAGGACATGCTGCCGTGCTGGGCCAGGGACGCAGCGGCAGCGTGGACACCGGCATCATCGTCGACGTGCGCAGTGACTTCCCCGATGTCACGTTGCGTGCCGACGACAGTCGTGGCGGTGGCGTGCAGCTGCGCCCGGGACGCAACTTCGTTCCGGTCACCGCCTATCGTGCGGGACAGGTGCAGTTCGACTTCCACGGCCGGCACGCACCTGCGGCGGCGCTGCAGCCGTCGACCATCAGCTACCACCTCAACAAGGGCGGCGTGGTGCATACCACGGTGGATGTACTGCGCACCTTCACCGTGATGGGGCAGGTACTGGATGCCGATGGCAACGGCATCCGCGGGGTGCAGGTGATCAACCACGCCGGCCGCAGCGTCAGCCAGGAAGAAGGCTTCTTCACCCTTGAACTCAGCGCACGCGCGCCGGTGGTGGAGCTGCGCTACCCGAACCGGATCAGCTGTGTGCTGACCATGGAGGAGGGCCGTCACCCCCGCGAAGGCGATGTACTGATGGTGGGCGGCATCGGTTGTCCGCCGTCGGTGGTCGCGCACTAGCCCATTGTTCCGACGAACCAGGCAGGTCTAAAGCATGACTATTGGCATCCGGCTGTTCCCGTTGCTGGCCGTAATGGCGGCGTTGCCTGCCACCGCACAGGTGGTGGACGTCAACGTCACCGGCGAATTCAGGCCCAACGCCCTGGATCCGGGCGATACCGCATTCCGCAACACGACACCCCGGGGCAGCTTCTGCAACTGGAGGCCGGCCGAATGCGATAGAAACGGGGCCTATATCTTCGATCTCGGCAACCGCGAGTACTGGCGCAAGGAAGGGCCGAGCGACGACACGTCAAGGCGTGATACCACCTACGTCCGCTTCCCGCCACCGCGTACGATCACCCTGCAGGAGGTGTCGAGCGGACGCACCTTCGAGGCGACCATCAGCTTTGCGGCGCTGTCCATGCGCATCAACTTCGGTGGTGGCGCCGATCCCTGGTACTACGGCGTCAGTGGAGGTTGCACGGCCATCCGCGGCGCCGGTGGGCTTGGATGGTCGCTGGGCGGTTGGGCGGCGCGGACGCCAGCCAGCCCCACCGAGTGCTACAGCACCAACACGCGGTATGCCCGCACCTACTCCTACAGGAACGTGGGGCTCGGCATCCACGTCACCCTGCCCAATGCAATGACGCTGCAGGACGGCCGTTACGTAGCCCAGGAAACCTGGACCACCGGCGGCGCCGGGGCCGACATCGATCTGGGCGACAACATCACCGGTGTCGAGGCCGTGCGCATGAACTTCGTGTTCGATGTGATCCACGATTTCCAGGTGCGCTTCGCCACCGAGGCGCCGCGCGTACAGTTGGCGCCCGAAGGGGGCTGGTCGCCCTGGATCGATCATGGCACTGCTCCGGCGAGGCTGCGCCAGGAGCTGCCGTTTCATCTGACCACGTCGATGGACTTCAGCATGAAGCTGCGCTGCCAGCACCACGTCGGCGACCAATGCGGCATTCATGATCCGCAGGCGGACAAGCAGGTGCCGGTGGAGGTGGACGTCACCCTTCCGGGCATGAACAACCTGCGCGATGGTCGTCCGGCGCAGAACACCGTACTGCTGGCCGATGACGGTCAGGCACCGCGCTTCACGCCCGATGGCTACCTGATGCAGCGCCGTTCGACCCTGCGCTTCACCGCCGGGCGTGAAGCGGTGCTGGAGATGGTGAAGACACCGGGCTCGCGCTGGGAAGGAGACATGACCGTGCTGTTCGACGCCAATCCCTGAGCCTGGGGCAGGGATTGGCGCGGCCGAGGTGCCGCGGAAGCTGCATCACGCCACCCGCAACTGCACATCCACATACTCGGCCAGCCCACGGCAGGCCAGCAGCAGCCCTTCGCGCACGTCATCGCCCGCCTGCTGGTCGGCATCGCCGTCCACGCGTACGCGCTCGATGGCGTGCAGCAGTTCCAGCAGCAAGGTCAGCCCGGCATTGGCGCGGTCGATGCGTGCCATCGCGAAGCCGAAGCACTTGCGACCTTTGTCCGGCCACGGTTGGCCGTCGGCAGCGTCCACCTCGCGGATGCGTTGCAGGCAGCCGAGCAGGGTGATGCCTTCGTCGGCGTGGGCGCGCATCGTACTGCCCAATGTGGTTTCGAGTGCTTTGGCCAGATCGTCTGGCAGGCGTTCGACGGCGTCGCCCAATGTGGCGAACAGATAGGGATAGAGCGAAGAAGTCATGGCGGCGTCCTTGAGTGTGAAGCAAGGGGCCGCCCTCGCGTTGGGCGAGGGCGGCGGACGGTGCGTGGTTGCAATACCGGTGGCAAAAGCGCGAAACGCCGGCGGGCACGAGGCCCCCACGCACCGCCCGCCATAGGGCACGGACGGATTGCCTGCCGACGCCGCCCAACAAGGAAAGAGCGACGCCGACAGGCAAGCGTAAACAACGCCTTTGCCAAACGGGATTGCAAGCCCGTGCCACCCGTTGTCGGTGGCGCGCCATGATGTGCACGCAAGTGCTGCTGTACCAATCAGAAAAGTTTCAATTTCGAAAACGTTGCAGATGCATATCGAACGCGCTGCGCGAAGCCGAGCACGCCTGCGCGTGCCAGTTGCGACATTTGTTGTGGCGCCGAGCGCATGCTCGGCGCTACAGAAAGCAGAACGGCGCCGGATCTCTCCGGCGCCGTTCGTGATTACATCACCACTTGTAAGCAACGCTGAGGTTCGCCGTCGCTTCGCGGTATCCACTGTCACCGCGCATCACCCCGAACCCGCCCCAGGCACTGAAGCCGGAACGGAATTCCACGCGCGCACCCGCGCTCAGTTCATAGCGGTTTCGCGGGATGCCGGCCCTCAGCACCTCATCGTCGAAGGCGATGCCATTGCCGGCGCCATCGCGGTACCAGTTGGCCGCCAGATACGGGCTGACCGAGGCACCCGCCGCCGAGTGGCCTTCACCCTGCAGGCGCAGGCCAGCACGGCCGGACAGGCCGCTGTTGCCCGCTGCACGCACCACGGTGCCGTTGGCTTCGGTATGCACGTCGGTCTTTGCATCGGTGTAGACCAGCTGCAGTTCCGGCTGCAGGCTCAGCGCGGTAGTGCCGATCTGGCCGATGCCGAAGCGGTAACCGGCTTCCAGTGACGACTGCCAGATATCCGAGTCGTAACGCTCCTCGGCCAGGCCTTCACCCTGCACGCGGTTGCGGAACTGGCCGCGCTGCACGCTGGCATCCACGTACATGGCGTCGTTGGCCCAGTTGCCGTACACGCCCAGCGCGCCACCTTCCACCTTGCCGCGTGCGTTGAAACCAGTCACGTCCGAACGCGAGGTGGCGCTGCTGCGTGCAGCGGTACCCATTACGCCGATGCGGCCACGGCCGTCATCGAACACGCCCACGTCCGCACCCAGCTGCAGGCGCGAGCGGTCCACGCGCAGGTCGAGCTGGTCATCCACCGCACCCAGCTTGCTCTGCGTGGCATCCACCCGGGCCCAGCCGCGGATGCCATCCGCCGCTGCGGCGCCGCCCTGGCGGTCGCGGTACTGATGGCGCAGCATCTGGTCCAGCGCGAACTGGTTGGCCAGGTAGGCCCCGGTTTCCGGGCGCAGGATCGGGGGCGGCGGATCCACCGGGTCCACCGGGTCGATCGGCTTGCACTCCGGCAGGGTCGGGTCCACCAGGCACGGGTCCGGCGCGCCGCCCAGTTCCGAACGCAGATACCAGTTGCCGTTGGCGTCCTTCACCAGGAAGTACTCATATTGCCCGCCCACGGCGCGGCCGACCAGGTCGAACTGCGCGTTCGACGCACCGCCTATATCGATCAGCTCGATGCCGCGGTCGGTCTTGGCGCCGGCGCCGCCGGCATTGAGCACGCGCACGTTGGCCTGGCCGTTGGCATCACCGTTGATGATCAGCTTGTCGGTGGCCGAGCTGTCATCGCCCAGGTGGGTGTTGAACAGCAGGGTGCCGCCGTTGCCGGTGAATTCATCCACAGTGAGCGTGTTGAAGCTGCTGCCGCTGCCCAGTGCAACGGTGCCACCGGCACCCAGGGTGAGCGCACCGACGTTGCTGTCGCCGGTCATCAGCCAGGTGCTGTCGCCACCGATGGTGGCACTGGTGACATTGATGAAACGGCCATCGATCTGCGCCTGGTTGCGCAGCGTGACATCGATGCTGGCCATTCCCACAAGCGCGGGGTCGAGGGAGATATCGCCGGAGAGCTTGGCGTTGTCGACCGCGAAGTTGACTGTGCTGAAGGACGTGGGCGGTCTGCCGGCCTCATCGCGCACCCGCAGCAGATGCCCATCGGCGCTTGACAGCTGCGAGCCATTGGCGATGCTGATGTCATAAGTTGCCTCACCGCCCGGCATCACGTGGATAGCTGCGCCTCGGCCGGACTGCAAGGTCGAGTTGTCGACGTTGAGCACGACGTGTCCGACCGCCGATCCGGCAAACAGGAACGCCGCGACATTGGCGCCAATCACGCGCGAACCATTGACAATGTCCAGACGGCCGTACCGCATGCGGACCCCCAACCCGCTATTGAACGGCTGGCTGAGGTCCGGGGCATCTTCCACCTGCACCAGCGTGCCATCCAGGCGGGCGGAGGCATCGGGCGCGCCACCACCGGCTAGTGGGGCCAGATCGACACCCACCGAGCGAGTGCGCGACGACGGCAGACTGGCCGCGGTCACTACGATGGAACTGTTCACCAGTTCTGCAGAGGCTCCGCCATTGAGGAGCAACCCGCCGTTGACCAGATGGCTGTCGTTGGCCCGCAGTGTGGCGCCGTCGAAAAGCTGCATGGCATCATAATTGTGTGCTGAATCGCCCACAGGACGGGTTACGGTGGCGCCCGTGAGCACGACCTCCGAGCCGCTGTCGGCATAGATGCTTGCGGTCTTGGCATTGCGGACCGCCAGCTTCGAGCCATTGACCAAGGTCCAGGCCTCAACCGGGTCGCCCGCAGTGACTTCCGCGGTCTGGTTGTCCAGATCCCCAGCGAATGCGGCAGGCAGCGGCGCGCCCGCCAAGGCGGACATCAGTGCCCACGCCAGCGCCTTGGGTACCGGCCGGCTGCTATGAATCGGGAGAGTGTTCATCGGGTGTCCTCTGTGTGGAAACGGTGCTACACGCAGCGTTGCCCGGGGTAAAGCCAGGGTTAGAAAGGCCGAAAGCACGTGATGCGGGGGTGAATGCATTCGTGCTGGTTGCGAAGGTGCGTGTCTCTTTCGGCCGCCAGTGTCGGCCCCGCTGCAGGGCCATCCCATGCAATTAGTTGTAAAGCCGGCCGGCCAGCAGCGCTTGGATACGATCGATTCAGGCACGCGATCGAACCTGCGGCGGAAGGTTGCAGGGCAATTTGCAATGCATTCGATGGTGGCAGTCCTGACCTGCCGCCACGATGGCGCGCTCTCTGTCGAGGTTTGCCATGCAGCGTTTCACCCCCCGCCACCACGCCTTGTCGCTGGCGCTGGCCAGTGTGTTCAGTACCGCATTTTCCGCCGCGTCCCAGCAGATCATCGCCGATGGTGATGACCTGACGCCGCCGGCCGGCGACTACCACACCACCGATCCGGTCGAGCCTGGCAACGCGTCCGGCTATGCGTTCTATGCCATCAACGGCGGAACCCTGGTGCCGGCCGGTGAGGTCAACCTGCGCACCGAAGGCCTGCGCGCGGCAGGTGCACGCGCGGAGGGCGCCGGCTCCCGCATTGAGCTGCAGCAGGGCAGTGTCCTGACCTCCGGTTACGGCGCCGCAGGGCTGTCTGCTGCCAATGGCGGCGTGATACAGGCGATCGGCACCCGTGTGCATACCCAGGGTGACGCGGCCAATGGCGCCGAGTCCATCGATGGAAGGCTGATGCTGGACCGGGTGAACATCACCACCGATGGCGGTGCGTCCCACGGGGTGTCGGTAAGCGGTGGTGCGGCGCAAGTTTCGGACAGCGTGATCGAAATCAACGGTAGAAGTTCCAGTGGTCTGGATCTTCGTGGCGGCACGCTGCAGGCCGAACGCGTACGTATCGACCTGGGCGGTAGCGGCACCGGCGTCTGGGTGCAGGGGGCAGCTGATGCCACCCTGCGGTCGGTGCAGATCAATGGCACGGGCGGAGGCGCCGATGGGGTGCTGGTGGCGGCAGGTAGCAGGGCGGTGCTGGAGGATGTGGACATCGAGCTGAGCCATGAGCGTTCCGGTATAGGGCTGTATGTCGGTGGCGAAATCCAGATGCGGGGCGGCAGCGTCCATGCTCGCGGCGACGGCGCAAGTGCGGTCAGCTTTGAAACCGGTGGCGGCGGCACGCTGCTGCTGGACGGTGTAGATCTGTCCGGTCATTTCGGCATCAGCATGACCGAAGGTTCTGAGCTGACCCTGCGCAACAGCCAGTTGCTCAGCAACAGCATTGGCATCGACGTCAACCAGCCTGATGGCAAGGCCACTGTGGTTGGATCGGTCATCACCGCGCGTGATGGCAAAGGTGTGCAACTGATGAATGACGGTGAACTGGAGATTGAAAGTTCGCAGATCACTGCCGAAGGTGACCGCTGGCAGGCAGTGGCGTTGTACGGGGGAACGACGCGGATCGCGTCCAGCCGGCTGCGCACCCAAGGCCTCAATGGTCATGGCCTGTATGCCGAAGGTCGCCCCGGTGCTCGCCCGGTAGCGACTGCCAAGCTGACCGACATCCTGACCGAAGGCGCCGGCGCCATCGGTGCCATTGCGCGCCTGGGCGGCACCGTGCATCTGGCCGACAGCGTGGTGCGCACTACCGGCGTCAACTCGCACGGCGTCTTGTCCGGTGGAGTTGGCGAGATGACGCTGGATCACACCCAGGTTTACGCAGAAGGCGAAGGCGCGTGGGCAGCGGTGATCAATGACAACGGCCGCATGCGCATCCACGGTAGCTCGCTGGTCAGTGCACAGCATGGCGGTGTGTGGCTGCGCAGCAGCCGTGACCCGGGACTGACCTTGACCAGCGGTGCGCTGGTGTCTGGCGGCAATGGCATTGCACTGGCGCTGGATGCGGCTGTGGCGGGGCGCTTCGATGTGCTGCTGGAAGAGCATGCGCAGATGATTGGCGACATCGTGATTACTCCGGAGGATGAGGATGCCGGCCTGGTGCCACAGTCCGATGTGCACGTAAGACTGACCGATGGCTCGCTGTGGCAGGGTTCTTCCGGCCTGGTGCAAACCATGGTCATTGAAGGCCGCAGCCATTGGACGCTGGTCGGTGACGCCGCGGTCAATGAACTGCAGGTGCTCAACAGCGGGCTGGCGTTGTCCGACGGCATCGGCCGCTTCAACACGCTTACCGTAGACGGCGACCTGCACAGCGAAGGTGCCACCTTCCTGTTCCAGGGCGCACTGGCGGGCGATGACAGTGCGATCGATCGCCTGCATGTGCGGGGGAATACCTCGGGTGATGCCAACATCGCGGTGAAGAACATCGGCGGTGTCGGCGCTCAGACGACCGATGGCATCCCGTTGATCGAAGTGGACGGTGCATCACTGGCGCGCTACGCGCTGGCCGGCCGCGCGGTGGGCGGTTCGTACGAGTACTTCCTGTTCCAGGGTGGTCTTGCCGATCCTTCCGACGGCAACTGGTACCTGCGCTCGGAATGGTTCGATGTGTGCCAGGACGATCCGGCGGCGCCGGGCTGTGCGGTTGATCCAGGCCCGGACCCGGGCCCGGACCCGGGCGAGGGCGGGGACGGTGGCGAGGGCGTGGGGCCGGTGGACCCGATCCGGCCGCCGCCGGTGTTGCGCCCCGAGGCAGGTGCCTATCTTGCCAATCAGTCGGCCGCCATCAACATGTTTGCCCACCGCATGCATGAGCGCACCGGCGCCATCGGCAGCGAGCGCACTGCGTGGGCGCGCGTAGGCCGCAGCAATGCAGATTTCACTGCGGTGGGTGGTCAGCTGTCGGTGGACGGCAATACGTCGGTACTGCAGATCGGCAGTGATCTGTTGCGTCGGGGAAACGCGGCCTTTGGCGTGATGCTGGGCAGTGGCCGTGCCGACAGCAGTGTGGTGTCCGAGCTGACCGGTTACAGCGCCAAGGGGCGCGTGCGCGGTAACGCGGCAGGGGTGTACGGCACCTGGATGCAGGATGCCGATGGCACGCAGGGTGCCTACATCGATGCGAACCTGCAGTACGGCCGTTTCGACAACCGGGTGCAGGGCATCGGCCTGGAGCCGGAGCACTATGATTCGCGCGTGGCCAGTGCGTCGCTGGAGGCCGGCTACACCTTCAATGTGTGGCAGGGCGCCGCCAGTGCGCTGTATGTGCAGCCGCAGATGCAGCTGACGTATGCAGACTACCGCGCGGATCGTCACGTGGAGACCAATGGCACTGTTATCGACCATGCCGAGGCCGGTGGTCTGAGCGGGCGTTTGGGCGCGCGCGTGTTCGGCCATGGCACCGCAGCCGGCAACATCGTGCAGCCCTACCTGGGCGTGAACTGGCTGCGTGGCAGCGGCACCAGCGCGTTGCAGTTCAACGGTGACACGCTGGGCGCGGATGTGCCGCGCAACCGCTACGAAGTGCAGGCCGGTGCCGAGCTGAAGCTGGGCCAGCGCTGGAACGCATGGGGTGGCCTGAGCGTGCAGCGCGGCGACCATGCTTACCGCAACGTGGGCGGCCAGGTGGGTCTGCGCATGGCCTGGTAAGCGGGCGTGCAGCGGGGCTCGGATCCCATTGCCACGGCAATGGGCTCTGACCCCTGGCTGCTGCTGTAGAGCCGAGCCTACGCTCGGCTCATCGCGATCTGAACGAAGAGCAGCCGAGCATGGCTCGGCTCTACAACTGCGGCGAGCAGGGACGGGACATGAACGATGTCCACGTCTGTCGCGATTGTCCATTGAATGACTGCGCCAGCGCTGGCCATGCTGCCCGATCGCTCGCTGACGGTCGCCCGCATGCTTCACCCCGAACGCTCCCA
The DNA here is from genome assembly GCF_031455455.1 of Stenotrophomonas sp. 1337. NCBI lineage: Bacteria > Pseudomonadati > Pseudomonadota > Gammaproteobacteria > Lysobacterales > Lysobacteraceae > Stenotrophomonas > Stenotrophomonas sp. 1337. Next base: position 141,835 of record NZ_JAVDSR010000007.1, read on the forward strand.
CAACGCTGCCATCGATGGCCTGCGTGCACTGGCCGTGCTGGCCGTCATCGTCTTCCATGCGAACGCGGCGTGGCTGCCCGGTGGTTTCACCGGTGTGGACCTGTTCTTCGTGGTCTCAGGCTTCGTGATCAGCCAATCGCTGGCTGCGCGTGCAGGCATGCCACTGGGCGGGCTGCTGCTCGATTTCTACCGGCGCCGCGTACTGCGCCTGTTGCCGGCGCTGCTGGTGATGCTGATGGCTACCTTCGTGCTGTCGGCGCTGTTCATTCCCCGCGCCTGGCGCAACGAGCAGTTCGACCAGACCGGCTGGGCGGCGCTGGTGGGTTTCAGCAACGTGGTACTGGCCGGCCAGCAGGATGACTACTTCTCGCCCGGCGCGGAACTCAATCCGTTCCTGCACACCTGGACGCTGGGCGTGGAGGAGCAGTTCTACCTGGTGTTCCCGCTGCTGTTCTTCGTCTGGTTGCGCGGCCGCGACCGTTGGCCGTGGTCGCGTGTGCTGTTGCCGGCGCTCACGGTGCTGTCGCTGGCGTGGGCGGCCTGGCAGGCGAAGACGGCCCCGGCGTCGGCGTTCTACCTGCTGCCGTCGCGGTTCTGGGAACTGGCGGCCGGTGCGCTGTTGTACCAGTGGATGAGCACGCGCGGTCCCGGCAAGCGCGGGGATGCGCTCGCACTGTCCGGCCTGGCCCTGCTGCTGGCGGGCGTGCTTGTCGCGCCGCAACTGGCGATGCCGGTGCCGGGTGTGCTGGCCACGGTGGTCGGCACCCTGTTGCTGTTGGCGGCGGTAGCCGGGCATGGCCAATCGCGGGTCGGCCGCGCCCTGGGCTGGGCACCGCTGTCCTACTTGGGGCGCCTGTCGTATTCCCTGTACCTGTGGCATTGGCCACTGCTGGTGCTGCTGCGCTGGACCTACGGGCTGCAGGGCGCTGCGCTGTGGCTGTATCCGGTGCTGCTGCTGGCAGTGTCGGCCGCTTCCTACCATTACATTGAACGTCCGCTGCGCAGCGCCCGGCCGCTGTTGCGGCTGGCGCCGGCGAAGGTGCTGGCGATGGCGCTGCCGGTGGTGGCGCTGTGCGGCGCCGGTGCCTGGGCGACGGTGGAGTACCACGAGCAGATCTCGCTCAGCGTCACCCGTGATGGCTACGCATGGCAGGCGCGTCGCTACCCGGCGTGGCGACCGCTGGAACCGGTGGGTGCACCGGCGCTTGAAGGGCGACGCCTGTTTGTTGTCGGCGACTCGCATGCGGCGGCCTACCGCACGATGACCAGCATGGTCGCGCGACAGACCGGGATGGAGATCCGCCAGGAGGATCGCGGCGGCTGCAGCTTCGTCAATCTGCTGCGGGCCAGCCCGGCCGACTGCCAGGACTTCATCGAGGACAGCCTGTCGGCCATCGAACGCGACGCGCGCCCGGGTGACATCGTGTTGCTGGCGGCGCTGCGCATGCCGGAGCTGCGAGGGTTCGACTGGCAGCAACAGGACGCACAGCAGATTTATCGGCAGTTGCTGGCCGAACGCACGCCCGCGCATGCGCAGGCGGCACATGATGAAGCCGAGCGTGTGCTGGGCCGCCTGCAGCGGTTGGGTGTGCACGTGGTCATCGATGCACCGCTGCCGCTGTTCAAGGCCGGGGCCTACCGCTGCTCGGACTGGTTCAACCGTAGCAATCCGGCGTGCGTCGGTGGCCTGAGCATGTCGCGCACGGATCTGCAGAGGCTGCGTGCGCCGCAGATGGCACTGCTGGCCGAGCTGGCCGCGCGTTACCCGTCATTGACCGTGTGGGATCCGCTGCCGCTGCTGTGCGGGCCGGATACCTGCTCAGCCGTGCAGGACAGTGAACCGCTGTTCTTCGACAACGATCACCTGAGCGGCCATGGCAACCGCGTGCTGTTGCCCAGCTTCCGGCAGACCCTGATCGATGTTGCGAGCGACAATCCACTGTAGCGCCGGGTCCGCGCTTTGCTGCTCTCCGTTCCGCTCGCGCAAGCCCGCGCGGAACGCGGCGAGCCGAGCATGGCTCGGCTCAACAGTTGTCCGCGGCCTATGCCGGCGGCAGCACCTTGCCCGGGTTGAGGATGCCATCCGGATCCAGCGCGGCCTTGATCGCGCGCATCGCCGCCAGCGTTTCCGCGGTGAACGCCTTCGCCATGAAATCACGCTTGGCCAGGCCGATGCCGTGTTCGCCCGACAGCGTGCCGCCCAGCGCCAGCGTCAGCTCGAAGATCTTCGGCAGCGCGGCATGCGCGCGTGCGTTCTCGTCGGCATCGTCCGGGTGGTACAGGATGTTGACGTGCAGGTTGCCGTTGCCGGCATGGCCGAAGGTGACGATGGTCAGCGAATAGTCGCGGGCCAGTACCTGCACGCCGGCCACCAGATCGGGGATGCGCGATACCGGTACCACTACGTCTTCGTTGATCTTGCCCGGGGCGACGCTGCGCAGCGCGGGCGACAAGGCCTTGCGTGCGGCCCACAGCTGGTCGCGCGCGCGGCCTTCCATTGCCACGTCCAGTGCGATCATGCCGTCACCTTCGGCGGCGGTCGCCAATGCCTGCAGCAGATAGGGCAGGGTGTCGTGGTCGCCATCGGCCTCGACCAGCAGCATCGCGCCAGCGTCGGGTACGTCGGCACCATTGAGGCGCAGCAGCTCCAGGCTGCGTGCGTCCATGAATTCCAAGCGCGTGGGAACGACCGGCTGCGACATCAGCCGCGACACCGCAGCGGCGGCCGCGTCGGCATCGCGGTACAGCACGCGCAGCCCGGCCTGGCTGACCGGCAGCGGGGTCAGCTTCAGCGTGGCTTCCACGATCAGCGCCAGTGTGCCTTCGCTGCCCACCAGAAGATGGGTGAGGTCGTAGCCGGTGGCGTCCTTGGTGTAGGCGCCGCCACAGCGGATCACCTCGCCGGTACCTGTCACTGCTACCAGGCCCAGCACGTTGTCGCGGCTGGTGCCGTACTTCACCGCGCGCGGACCACCGGCATTGCAGGCCAGGTTGCCGCCGATGCTGCAGATCTCGGCGCTGGACGGGTCCGGTGCCCAGAACAGGCCGTGCGGTGCCAGCGCCTGCTGCAGCGTTCCGTTGAGTACGCCCGGCTGCACCACCGCGCAGCGGTCGCCGGCGCGGATCTCGAGGATGCGATCCATGCGGGTGAACGACAGCACGATGCTGCCGGGCACTGGCACGGCGGCGCCGGTGGTGCCGGTGCCCGCACCGCGCGCGACCAGGGCCACGCCATGCGCGCGGCAGGCACGCACCAGCGCCTGCACCTGTTCGATGTCGGCCGGCAATGCCACCGCAGCCGGGCGCTGGTGGCGCCACGAGTTGTCCTGCGCGTTCGCCTCCAGTGCGCCGTCATCCATGCGCCAGCCGTCGCTGCCCAGCAGGGCGGTCAGTTCGGCAACCAATGAGGAGGGCAGGGCAGTACTCATGACAGATCTCGTGGGGCAGCGGGGGCGGGGTGAATCAGTTTCCAGGCGATGACAGCGCCGGCCAGCGGCAGCCACACCCAGCGCAGTTCCGACAGCAGGGTGGCCAGGCCGCGCGCGCTGAAGAACTGCGGCGCGAACGGCGACACGCGGATCGGCCGCCAGGGTGCGAAGAAGCGGTGTTCGCTCCAGGGCCAGGCCAGCGCAACGCCAAGGCCGCCGGAGGTCAACGCATCCAGCAGTGGATGGCTGGCGGCGCAGACGAACACGAACGCCGCCGCTTGTACGGTAGATGCCAAGGTTGGCTTTGCCGTGGTAGCTGCCAACCTTGGTTGGCACAGCACCGCCAACCAAGGTTGGCGACTACCGGAGCTGAGCGGCGCCGACCCAGGTCGGCGGCTACCAAAGAACGCCAACACCGCCGCCAACACGGCGAGCACCAGGGCGAACAGCAACGAGTGGCTGGCTCCGCGATGGCCGAACGCATCGGCGTAGGGAATGTGCAGGGCAAACGCGAGTACATCGGCGTCGGGCAGCATCGCCGCGATCACGCCGGCGCCCAGCAGGCGCGGCGGAATGCGGCCGCGATCAGCAGCGCACCACAACGCCAGTGGCACCGCCGCGTGGGTGATGATCGACGGCATCAGTCACGCACCGTGGTAGTGCCGGCCAGGCTGCGCTCTGGTAGGTGCCAACCTTGGTTGGCACAGGAGCGCCGACCAAGGTCGGCCTCTACCAGAGCGGACGGTACCCATCAGCAATCATCCAACCGGAACGCATCGCGCAGCCAGTGCAGCTGCGGTGGTTCGCCCGTGGCTTCAACCACGTCGAAGCGGCAGGGCGCATCGGCCACGGCGGGGTGTTCCTGCAGGTACAGCTGCGCCGCGTGGATCAGGCGCCGGCATTTGCGCGGATCGACCGAGGCCGCGCCGCCACCGAAGTCCTGTCGCGCGCGGTAGCGCACTTCCACGAACACCACGGTGCCGGCGTCATCCATCACCAGGTCCAGTTCACCGCCGCGATAACGCACGTTGCGTGCGCGCGGCCGCAACCCGGCCTGCTGCAGATGCTGCTCGGCGGCGGCTTCCACCGCCGAGCCACGTTGCAGGTGCTCAGCGACCACCGGCGATCGGCATCGGCCGGCCACCGCTGAAGGTCGACCATGCCGGCTGGCGCAGGATGTTGCCGTTGCTGTCCAGGTACAGCGTGCCGGTGGCGCCGTCCAGGCCGCCTTCGGTGGCCAGCTTGTCCAGGTAGGCGCTGATCTTCCACGCATCGGCGCCGAAGGCGAACAGGCGGCTGGCGGCGCCGCGCGCGCTGGGCAGGGTCTGCGCGACCTGGGCAGCGGACGGCACGCCGGACACGCTGCGCACGTTCCAGGCTTCGTTCGGGTAGATGATGCCGTCCAGCGCCACGTCTTCTTCGACCTTGCCACTGCCGGTGGTCAGCTGCGAGGTACCCACGCGGGTGGCACCACCGGCACCGGCCAGCGCCAGCTGCGGGGCCAGCAGGCGGGCCTGCGGTGCACGTACGGCCAGGAACACGGCATCGACCGCGCCGGCGTTGCGCACCTGCGCGCTGATATCCCCCACCGTTTCGCTGATCGCGATGGTGGCGGCGACGCTGCCGCCGCGCTGGGCAAAGCGCTGGGCGAAGGCGGCTGCGGCGCGACGGCCGGTGTCGTCGCTGCTGTTGATCACCAGCGCCTTGCTGCGCTCGCGGCCACGCATGTATTCGGCGGCGACGATGCCATCGTCCTCCGGTGCCAGCGAGAAACCGGCGCTGCCGGCGGGCGGTGCATCCTTGCCGCGGTTCAGGCCGAGCACCGGTACCGGCAGCTGCTGGCGGCCGTACACGGCATCCACCTCGTCGCGGCCGAGCGGACCGACCACGAAGTCGGCGCCGGACGCCACGGCCTTGTCATACGCGGCCAGCGCACCGGCCGGGGTACCAGCGGTGTCGAAGAAGTTGACCTCCGGACGACGGCGGGTTTCACCGTAGTAGGCGCTGAGCAGGCCATCGCGCACCGGTTGTGCGGCGGTGGCCAGGCGGCCGCTGAGCGGCAGCAGCACGGCCAGCTTGGCCGGCGGGCGGTAGCCATCGCTCATCGCCGGCGGGCGCTTGCTGGTGTCGAACTGGGCGGCGCCATCGCGATCGAACGGGCGCGGCAGCGGCAGGCCACGGGCGATCAGTGCACGGCCTGCAAAGTTGTACAGCGGGTCATTGGCCGGCAAGGCGGCGGCGCGGCTGCGCAGGGTGGCATCGTCGAGGGTGCCGAGCAGGCCGGAGATGGCGGCTTGGTTCTCGCTGCGCGCGGTGCCGGTCAGGCCGGCATGCGCACGGGCGCGTTCGGTGGCGGCGCCAAAGGCATCGCCGGTGGCCTGCAGGGCACTGGCGCGGGCCAGTGACCAGCGCGTGCGCAGGCTCGGGTGCACGCTGTCGGCATGATCCTTCAGCAGGGCCAGTGCCTGCGCCGGCTGCTTGTCGGCCAGCGCCAGCTCGGCGCTGGCCAGCTGGTAACGCTGCAGGCTGGCGCCGGTCAGCTGGCGGGCGGTCACCTGGCCCAGCAGGCTGCGCGCGCGTGCGCTGTCGCCGGCCAGGTGCCAGGCCCAGGCCGCATCGGCCAGTGCGTTGCTGCGGGCACCGCCACGCAGGGTCGCGGCCAGCGCTTCCAGTTGCAGGGCGGCGTCGCGCGGCTTGCCTTGTTCAATCAGCGCCAGCGCCTGGCTCTGGGCCGGCGATTCGGGCGTGCTGACGAGGCTGGTGGTGGCACAACCGGCCAGCAGCATCAACGACAGCGACAGGGCAGAGATGCGTGCGGCGGGCTTGTTCATGATCGGGTCCATGCGATGAGGGCAGCGGCCTTGGCCAGGTACACGCTAGGATTCTACCCTTGCCCCGTGAGTACCGCTGAAATGAGTGTCCCAACCCTGTATGTCGTCGCCACGCCGATCGGCAACCTGGCCGATCTGAGCCCGCGCGCGCAGGAGGTATTGCGTTCGGTGGCGGCCATCTGCGCCGAGGACACCCGCCGCAGTGGCCAGCTGCTGTCCCATTTCGGCATCCAGCAGCCGCTGGTGGCCCTGCACGAACACAACGAAGAGGCCCTCGCCCAGCGCCTGGTGGCGCGGCTGCAGGCGGGCGAGTCGCTGGCGCTGGTCAGCGATGCCGGCACCCCGCTGGTCAGCGATCCGGGCTTCCGGCTGGTGCGTGCCGCGCGTGCTGCCGGCATCAAGGTCAGCCCGATTCCCGGCGCCTGCGCGGCCATCGCTGCGCTGAGCGTGGCCGGTCTGCCCAGCGACCGCTTCAGTTTCGAGGGATTCCTGCCGGCCAAGGCCAGCGGCCGCCGCGATCGCCTGCAGGGGCTGGCCGGCGAAGTGCGCACGATGGTGTTCTACGAATCCTCGCACCGCATCACCGAGTCGTTGGCCGACATGGCGGCGATCTTTGGCGGCGAGCGCCCGGCCGTGCTCGCGCGCGAGCTGACCAAGCTGTTCGAGACCGTGCTGGATGGCGACCTGGCCGGGCTGCTGGCGCAGGTGGAAGCCGATGACAACCAGCGCAAGGGCGAGTTCGTGGTGATGGTGCAGGGCGCTGGCGACGATGCCGAGGCGCAGCTGGCACATGGCCGGCACGTCTACGCCAAGCTGAGCGAGCACCTGCCACCGTCGACCGCGGCCAAGCTGGCGGCCGAGTTGACCGGCGCACCGCGCAAGGCGTTGTATGGCAGTTGAGCGGGTGAAGGAGATCCACGCCATGCGCGGATGAAAACACCCCGGAATGCAGTAGATCCACGCCATGCGTGGATGAAGTGGCCCTGGACAAGGATGAGGACGATGTCGGCAAAAGGACTTTCACTGGTGTTGGCTCTGGTCGTTTCCGCCCACGCGTGGGCGGGCGAGGAGATCGACCCATCGGATCTGGGGCGTGGCTTCACCGGCTATGAGCTGTTCGATCCTGGCCTGGTGCAGTTGCGGCAGGGCCCGTATGTGGAAGGCAACCACGCGATCGTCATCTACACCGCCGCACGGGAGGCGGTGGACCTGGCCGAGGGCTGCCCGCAGGTGGATCCCGCTGCGCGCGAAGCGATCGAGCAGGCCTACCAGCAGATGGCGGCCAGCCAGCACCGGTATGTAAGTGCGCGCCAGTGGACGCGGCTGCGCGAGGCGCTGCACGGCAGCTACAAGCAGCCGCCGCTGCGTGGCGTGCTGGAATGTGGCGCGTTCGCCATGCAGGCCCCGCATTTCGATGAACGTATGGCGGGGCGCCTGCTCGCCCACACCGAGATGTCGCGCTCGGCCAACGGTGCCGTCGATGATCGCGCCGACGCGTTGCGGCCCGTGCTGGGGTTGGGGATGGCGGGAGGGACGCTGGTCAATCACGTGCTCAACGGCAGCAACGCCGAGCGGGCCGGCCTGAAGGCAAATGACGAGGTGCTGTCGGTGCAGGGCACCGCCGTGGCGACGACCTACGGCATCGAACAGGTCCTTCGCGCGTACGCGCCCGGTGATCGCATCCAGCTGAAGGTGCGCCGCACGGTGCTGGATCTGGCAACCGGGGCCTCGTCGCAGGAGCTGGATATCGCGCTGGTGCTCCAATCGCGGGCAGCGCTGCTGGCCCGTTGAGCCTGCAGGTGCGGTGCGCAGCCACGCGTGGCGTGGCTCTACTGCGGGGGCAGATGAACCGCACGCCGCAATCAAACCGGCAGGGCGGGCCCGCATACGCTAGAATGCGCGCGGCGGAGTCGGCCAGACAGTCGCGTCATCCCTTCGGGGGTGCCGAGGAAAGTCCGGGCTCCATAGGGCAAGGTGCCAGGTAACGCCTGGGCGGCGCAAGCCGACGGAAAGTGCAACAGAAAGATACCGCCTACGTCTTCTTCGGAAGGCCGGTAAGGGTGAAATGGTGCGGTAAGAGCGCACCGCGAGTCTGGCAACAGACCGGTACGGCAAACCCCACCTGGAGCAAGACCAAATAGGGATCCATTGGCGCGGCCCGCGTTGGATCCGGGTAGGTTGCTTGAGCGTTGCGGCGACGTAACGCCTAGAGGAATGACTGTCCACGACAGAACCCGGCTTATCGGCCGGCTCCGCCCCTTCATTCCATCCACATCCATCCACGCATGGCGTGGATCTACCAACCTCCATGCACGCAGGGTGTGGATCTACCCCATCCACGCATGGCGTGGATCTACCAACGTCCATCCACGCATGGCGTGGATCTACCAACGTCCATCCACGCATGGCGTGGATCTACCTATCGCCCTCCACGCAGGGTGTGTGGACCTGGTAGTGCCGGCCGCTGGCCGGCAACCGCGTGACCTGCCCGAAGATCCAGAGGTTGCCGGCCAGCGGCCGGCACTACCGTTCCAGTCAGAAAATGACGTGACCCTGTCCGCTGGGTACGCCCTGCGGACCAAAGCGGCGCTCATGGATTTCGCCGTGGCCGTTGCCATCAATCAGCAGCACGGTACTGGCGCGGGTGCCGTAATCGTCACCACGGATGAAAGCGGGGCTGAGCCAGCGTTCGCGTTCCAGGCCGATGCCGGTATCGGGCAGGTCGCTGTCGACCGGGCGATGTTCATCGGCCAGGGCATCCCACAGTGGGGTCAGGTCCGGGGTCAGATTCCTTTCCCGTTGGGAAAGGAATCTGACCCCGTCTTGTTCCAGCCACGAGGACAGCGCATCCATCAGCCGCCGGGTCTTCGGCCAGGGCGCATCAAGCGCGCCGTTGGACATGCCATGCACGCCCGGGCCAAGCGTCTGCCGCTCGGCCGGGTGGTTGCCCAGATACTCCAGGCTGTGGCCATCGGCCAGCAGCAGGTTGAACGGGGCATAGGCAGTGGAGATCCCGGCCAGGCGTTCTATATGTATGCCCGCCGGATCGCGGCCACGCAGGTAGTCGGCCACCAGGGCGCCACGCGATGGCCCGGTCTGGGAAGCCTGCGGATCGCGGACGTTGGTCACCACCGCCATCCGGCCGCCGGCACCCACCCCGGCCCAGCCGCCGCCCGAGCGCAGGTCGCGTCCGCCGATGACCGACGTCTCATCCTGCCAGGGGGCCAGGGCCGCGGTCGGGCGGGCGTGGAACTCATCACGGTTGCCGGCCATCACCAGCCGCCAGCGCGGGTGGTGCAACCAGCCAATAGCAAGCAGGCACATGGCGCCATTGTGCCCGGTTTGCGCAGTCCGACGTCGCTTTCGGCCCGTTCCGGATGAATGCGCAGCCCATGTTTCACGCGCCCTCCACACCCCTGAACTTCCGTTCAATCTCAAAAATTGAGACGGATCAGCAACTTGTGGATAAACCTTGAACAACTCTCTAAACATCGGCGCAAACCATTGATGCGGCTGGCGATTTCCCTGCTGAAAAGTTGTTGACAACCCTTGGGCCGCTGCTAAGGTGGGCATCAGAGGGAAATCCGGGTGTTTTGTGGATTTTCGTGGTTCAATGTTTCACCGGGCGAAGGATAAGGTGCAGGCGTCGTGTTCCAGGGCGAGACGGCCATCACAGTTGACGACAAAGGACGCATGGCGGTTCCCACCGCTCACCGCGACCTGGTTGCGCGCGTCAGCAACAACCGTCTCGTGTTGACCTACAACCCCTTCGAATCCGGCTGCCTGTGGCTGTACGCCGAGTCGGAATGGGAGCGGGTACGCGACGACGTCATGTCCAAACCCAACACACAGCGCGTCGTACGTCTGCTGCAGCAGAAGCTGGTCGGTTCAGCCGCCCACCTGGAGCTGGACGGCAACGGTCGCATCAGCATTCCCGCCAGCCACCGCGGTGCGGTGGGCATTGAGAAGAAGGCGGTATTGCTCGGTATGGGCGACAAATTCGAATTGTGGAGCGAGCAGGCGCATCGGGCCCTGATCCAGCAGACGTTGTCTGATGAGGATCTGGGTGATGGGTTGCTCGACCTGAAGTTGTGAGCCGGGGTGCCCGGATGCGCCCAGAAGCGCAGACCGGTCACCTTCCGGTGTCGCAGTCGCCGGCGGTGCATCTGCCGGTCCTGTACACCCAGGTCCTGGAAGGCCTGAGGGTGATCGAAAACGGACGTTATCTGGATGGCACGTTCGGTCGTGGCGGTCATGCACGTGGCGTGCTCACCCAGCTCGGTCCCGAGGGACGCCTGCTGGTCATGGACAAGGATCCGGAAGCCATTGCCGTTGCCGAGCGCGATTTCGCGCCGGACCCGCGCGTGTCGATCTTCCGTGGCAGCTTCGCCCAGCTGCTGCAGTGGAACGAGACCGCCGAAGGCCTGGATGGCGTGCTGTTCGACCTTGGCGTGTCCTCGCCGCAGCTGGATGTGGCCGAGCGTGGCTTCAGCTTCGGCAAGGACGGCCCGCTGGACATGCGCATGGACCCGGACAGTGGCGAAAGCGCTGCGCAGTGGATCAACCGCGTGGAAGATCGCGAGATCGCCGACGTGCTGTGGACCTACGGCGAAGAGCGGCAGAGCCGGCGCATCGCCCGCGCCATCGTGGCCCGCCGCGAAAGGCAGCCGTTCACCCGTACCGCCGAACTGGCCGAGCTGATCGCCTCGGTGATGCCGCGCGGCAAGGACAAGATCCATCCGGCCACGCGCAGCTTCCAGGCCATCCGCATCCACATCAACCGCGAACTGGCCGACCTCGAAGCCGGCCTGGACGCGGCGGTGGAGCGCCTGAAGCCCGGTGGCCGGCTGGCGGTGATCAGCTTCCACTCGCTGGAAGACCGCATCGTCAAGCAGTACATGAACCGCCTGGCCAAGGCGCCGCCGGCCAACCGCCGGCTGCCCGAGGCGCAGGCCTTCGTGCCGACCCTGGACCTGATCGGCGGCGCCATCAAGGCCACCGACGAAGAGCTGGCGATGAACCCGCGCGCCCGCAGCGCCGTGCTGCGTGTGGCCCAGAAGCGGGAGGCCGATGCATGAGCCGGCTGCTGCTGATCATCCTGTTGGCCTGCACCGTGGCCTCGGCGATCGGCGTCGTGTTCGTGCGTCACCGTCACCGGCAGACGTTCATCGAGCTGTCGCGCGCCGAGCGTGCACGCGATGACCTGAACATCGAATTCGGCCGCCTGCAGCTGGAGCAGGCGACCCTGGCCGAAGCCAACCGCGTGGACAGCATCGCCCGCGAAAAGCTCGGCATGAAGTTCCCCGAAGCCGCCGACGTGGTGGTGGTGCGCCCATGAGCAAGACCGGCCGCAACCGTCCCCGCAACGCCTTCAACCTGCGCCAGCGCCTGCGCTGGGTGGCCCTGGCGCTCGGCCTGTGCTCGGTATCGCTGGTGGGTCGTGCCGCCTACGTGCAGATCATCAACAGCGACTTCTACCAGCGCCAGGGCGAAGCGCGTTACCTGCGCGAACTGCCGATCAAGACCTCGCGCGGCATGATCACCGACCGCAACGGCGAGCCGTTGGCGGTGTCCACCCCGGTCGCCTCGATCTGGGTGAACCCGCAGGACCTGCTGCGTTCGCCCGAGCGCATCCCCGAGCTGGCACAGGCGGTGGGCATGTCGGTGGACGAGCTGAGCAGCCGCCTGTCGCAGAAGTCGGACAAGGAATTCATGTACCTGCGTCGCCGGATCAATCCGGACGAGGCAGAGCGCGTGGTCGCGCTGAAGATTCCGGGCGTGGCGGCACAGCGTGAGTTCCGTCGCTTCTACCCGCAGGGTGAAGCGATGGCGCACGTGCTGGGCTTCACCAACATCGACGACCGTGGCCAGGAAGGCCTGGAGCTGGCCTTCGACGAATGGCTGCGTGGCAAGCCCGGCGGCAAGCGGGTGATCCGCAACCGCAAGGGCGAGACGGTCGAAAGCGATCTGCTGCGTGCGGCCGAGCCGGGCAAGGACCTGACCCTCAGCATCGACCGCCGCATCCAGTACCTGGCCTTCAAGGAACTGCGCAACGCGCTGGTGGCCAACAAGGCGGCCGGCGGTTCGATGGTGATCATGGACGTGACCACCGGCGAGATCCTGGCCATGGTCAACCTGCCGACCTACAACCCGAACTCGCTCAACGGCGCGGTGCCGGACACGCGCCGCAACCGCGCGGTGACCGATCTGGTCGAGCCGGGTTCGACGATGAAGCCGCTGACCATCGCCACCGCGCTGCAGTCCGGGGTGGTGACCAAGGACACCATCATCGATACAAACCCGGGCTACATGCAGGTTGCCCGTTTCACCATCCGCGATGTGCCGCGCAACAACGGCGTGCTGAACGTCACCGGTGTGATCACCCGCAGCTCCAACATCGGCGCGGCCAAGATCGCCGCGAAGATGCCCGACCAGGTGTTCTACGACGGCGTGCGCCGTTTCGGCTACGGCTCGGTGCCGCACAGTGGCTTCCCCGGCGAGTCCGGCGGTGTCGTGCGGCGCCCCGCCAACTGGGACGGCGCGACCAAGACGACCATGTCCTACGGCTATGGCCTGAATGTCACGCCGCTGCAGATCGCCACCGCGTACTCGGCGCTGGCCAACGGCGGCAAGCTGATCGCGCCGACCTTCGTCAAGGGCCAGCGCAACGAAGGCCAGCAGATCATCGACGAGAACGTCGCCAAGCAGGTGGTGGCGATGATGGAAACGGTGGTCACCCAGGGCGGCGCCAAGCAGGCGGCGGTGCTGGGCTACCGCGTGGCCGGCAAGACCGGCACCGCGCGCAAGACCGGCCCCGGTGGCTACGAGCGCGGCCACTACAACGCGCTGTTCGCCGGCGTGGTGCCGGCCACCAATCCGCGTTTTGCCACCGTCATCGTCATCAACGATCCGCAGGGCGGCAAGTTCTACGGCGGCCTGGTGTCGGCGCCGGTCTATCACAACGTGATGGAAGGCACCCTGCGCCTGATGGACGTGCCGCTGGATGACCTGCAGTCGTGGCTGGCTGCCCAGCAGTCCGGAAAGATCGGACATTCGGCCTCGGTGCTGCCGGTGCCGCCGGCCGAAGCCGCACTGCCGGTGGATGCCGCCGCTGAATTCGATGCCGCGCTGCCCAGCGCGCACCCCCATGTGCCGCCCGCCACGGGAGGCACGCAATGAGCCCTTCGATGTTGCTTTCGCAGTTGCTTCCGGACGTGGCCCTGGCGGGCCATGATCCCGTTCTGACCGGCCTGGTGCTGGACAGCCGTGCCGTGCGCCCCGGCAATGCCTTCGTTGCCATCGCCGGTTTCGGCGCGCATGGCCTGGGTTTTGTCGAGCAGGCGCGTGCTGCCGGTGCCGGCGCCATCCTGTTCGAAGCGCCGGCGCCTGCCGAGCTGCCTGCACCGGCCGATGCCATCGCCGTGCCGGACCTGCGCGCGCGTCTGGGGGCAATGGCCGACCAGTTCCATGGCGCGCCTTCGCGGGCGATGACCATGGTTGGCGTGACCGGCACCAACGGCAAGACCTCCACCGTGCAGCTGCTGGCCCAGGCCTGGCACCTGCTCGGTACGCCCAGTGGCAGTATCGGCACGTTGGGCGCCGGACTTTATGGTGCGGTCGAGCCGACCGGTTTCACCACCCCGCTGGTGCTGCAGATGCATGCGCTGCTGGCGCAGCTGCGCGACGATGGCGCGCGCGCGGTGGCGATGGAAGTCAGCTCGCATGCGCTGGACCAGGGCCGCGTGGATGCGGTGCACTACGACGTGGCGGTGTTCACCAATCTCACCCGCGATCACCTTGACTACCACGGCGACATGGCCAGCTACGGCGCGGCCAAGGCGCGGCTGTTCCATCGCCCGGGCCTGAAGGCGGCGGTCATCAATCTTGACGATGCGTTCGGTCGCCAGCTGTTCGCCGGCCTGCCGGCGGGCGTGCAGGCCATCGGCCTGAGCTCGCGTGGTGCCGACGGTGCCAGCGTGCGCGCCGAAGCGCTGCAGCTGGATGGCCGCGGCATCGGTTTCGAACTGGTCATCGACGGCCAGCGCGCTGCGGTGCAGTCGCCGCTGCTGGGCCGCTTCAACGTGGACAACCTGTTGGCCGTGGCTGGCAGCCTGCATGCGCTGGGGCATCCGCTGCCGCGCATCGCCGAGGTGCTGTCGGCACTGCAGCCGATCCGTGGCCGCATGAACCGCCTGGGCGGCGAAGATGGCCTGCCGACCGTGGTGGTTGATTACGCACACACCCCCGACGCGCTGGAACAGGCGCTGGACAGCCTGCACGGCCACCTGCAGGGCACGCTGTTCTGCGTGTTCGGCTGCGGTGGCGAGCGCGATACCGGCAAGCGCCCGCAGATGGCTGCCATTGCCGAGCGCCTGGCCAACCAGGTCATCGTCACCGACGACAACCCGCGTGGCGAAGACGGCGACGTGATCGTGGCCGACATCCTGGCCGGTTTCACCGATGCCTCGGCCGTGACCGTGCAGCGCAACCGCGCGCGTGCGATCGGCCTGGCGGTGAAGCGCGCTGGTGCCGGCGACATCATCCTGATCGCCGGCAAGGGCCACGAGCCCTATCAGGAAGTGAATGGCGTGCGGCATGACTTCGACGACACCGAAGTATCGGCCGCCGCGCTGGCTGCGAAGGCCGGTGTGTTGGCCGCTCAGGCCGGGGAGGGCGCCGCATGAAGCGCACCCTGCTTTCGCTGATCGCACACTGGGCCGGTGGCGAGATCCACGGCGACGACGTGGCCATCGACGCGGTCAGCAACGATACCCGCAGCCTTGGCCCGGGCAGCCTGTACGTGGCGCTGCGTGGCGAACGCTTCGACGGCCACGATTTTGCTGCCGACGCACAGGCACGTGGCGCCAGCGCATTGCTGGTCGAACGCCTGCTGCCGCTGGACCTGCCGCAGGTGCTGGTGGCCGACAGCGAGCGCGCGCTGGCGAAGATCGCCGCCGGCATGCAGCGCGACCGCGCGACCGAACTGTTCGCCATCACCGGCAGCAACGGCAAGACCAGCGTCAAGAGCCTGCTGCTGGCGATCCTGCAGCAGGTGGCCCAGCACGCGCACAAGGTGGTCTACGCCAACCCGGGCAACCGCAACAACGAGATCGGCCTGCCGCTGGCGGTGATCGACGCACCGGAAGATGCCGACTACGCCGTCTACGAGATGGGCGCCGGCAAGCCGGGCGACATCGCCTACCTGACCGACATCGCGCGCCCGCGCTATGCCCTGGTCAACAACATCGCCCCGGCCCACCTGGAGCGGATGGGCAGCCTGCTCGGCGTGGCGGTGACCAAGGGCGCGATCTACGCCGCGCTGCCTGCCGATGGCGTGGCCGTGATCAACGCCGACGATGCCTACGGGCGCTGGTTCGAACAGCATTTCATCGGTACCCCGGCACGTTGCCGGGTGCTGCGCTATGGCCTGGAACACACCGCCGACGTCACCGCGCGCGACATCCGCGCCGGTGCGCAGGGCAGCCGCTTCACCCTGGTCACGCCGATGGGCGAGGCGGGCGTGGTGCTGGGCCTGCCGGGCCGCCACAACATCAGCAATGCGCTGGCCGCCGCCAGCCTGGCGCTTGCCGCCGGCATCGAGCTGTCACTGGTGGCCACCGGCCTGGCGGAAGCGCAGCCGGTGCCGGGCCGCCAGATCGCCCATCAGCTGCACAACGGCGCGGTGCTGGTGGACGACAGCTACAACGCCAACCCTGGTTCGCTGGCCGCCGCCATCGACGCACTGGCCGCCGCCCCGGAAGAGGGCTGGCTGGTGCTGGGTGACATGCGCGAGCTGGGCGCCGACGCCGAGGCGCTGCATGCACAGGCGGGCATCCGCGCGCGTGCCGCCGGCCTCAAGCGCCTGTATGCGCTGGGCCCGCTCAGCGCCGCTGCCGCCGCTGCGTTTGGCGAGGGCGGACATCATTTCACCACCCATGACGCGCTGTCGCAGGCGCTGAAGGAAGCGCTGCACGCCGGCGTGCGCTGCCTGGTCAAGGGTTCCCGTGGCAGCGCCATGGACACGATTGTCAAAGCGCTGCTGGCGCAAGGAGAGGAATCCCCGCATGTTGTATGAACTGGCTCGATGGTTGCAGCAGTTGGAGAGCCTGTTCGGGCTGTTCAACTACCAGACGTTCCGCGCCATCCTTGCCGCGTTGACGGCGCTGTTCCTGTCGCTGTGGCTCGGCCCGGCGATGATCCGCAAGCTTGCCCAGTTCAAGGGCGGCCAGCCGATCCGGACCGATGGTCCGCAGACCCATTTCTCCAAGGCCGGCACGCCGACCATGGGTGGTTCGCTGATCCTGCTCACCGTCACCCTGTCGGTGCTGATGTGGGCCGACCTGCGCAACCGCTACGTGTGGCTGGTGCTGGCGGTGATGCTGTGCTTCGGCGCCATCGGCTGGTACGACGACTGGATCAAGATCGTCCGTCGCGACCCGAACGGCCTGAAGTCGCGCTGGAAGTATCTGCTGCAGTCGATCTTCGGCCTGGCTGCGGGCATCTTCCTGTTCCAGACCGCCGACGTACCGGCGGCGCTGACCTTCTACATCCCGATGTTCAAGTCGGTGGCGCTGCCGCTGGCCGGCATCGGCTTCGTGGCCATCGCCTATTTCTGGATCGTCGGCTTCTCCAACGCGGTCAACCTGACCGACGGCCTGGACGGGCTGGCGATCATGCCGACGGTGCTGGTGGCCTGCGCGCTGGGCGTGTTCGCCTATGCGTCGGGCAACGCGGTGTTCGCCAACTACCTGCAGATCCCGCAGATTCCGGGCGCCGGTGAGCTGGTCATCATCTGTGCGGCGATCGCCGGCGCGGGGCTGGGCTTCCTGTGGTTCAACACCTATCCGGCCATGGTGTTCATGGGCGATATCGGCGCGCTGTCGCTGGGCGCGGTGCTGGGCACCATCGCGGTGATCACCCGCCAGGAACTGGTGCTGGTGATCATGGGCGGCGTGTTCGTCATCGAAACGCTGTCGGTGATGATCCAGGTCGCCTCGTTCAAGCTGACCGGCAAGCGCGTGTTCCGCATGGCGCCGATCCACCACCACTTCGAACTGAAGGGCTGGCCGGAGCCGCGCGTGATCGTGCGCTTCTGGATCATCTCCGTCGTGCTGGTGCTGATCGGCCTGGCCACGTTGAAGGTACGCTGATGAATGACCTGTCGCACCAGGCAACACGCCTTGAGGCCATCGGTGGCAGCTACGACAAGTGGCTGCTCGGCGCGATGATCGCGCTCACCGGGCTGGGCGTGGTGATGGTGGCGTCCAGCTCGATCGCGTTGATGAGCAGCCCGTTCTATTACCTCAACCGCCACCTGATCTTCCTGGCGGTCGGCATCGTGCTGGCCATCTTCGCCGCGCGTACCGAGCTGAAGACCATCGAGCAGTACAACCAGATGCTGCTGCTGGGCTGCTTCGCGCTGCTGGTGGTGGTGTTCGTGCCCGGCCTGGGCAGCAGCGTCAACGGTGCCCGCCGCTGGATCAACCTGGGCATCTCCAAGTTCCAGACGGTCGAAGCGGTGAAGGTGCTCTACATCGTCTGGCTGTCCAGCTACCTGGTGCGCTTCCGCGACGAGGTCAACGCGACCTGGCCGGCGATGCTCAAGCCGCTGGGCGTGGCCGGTGCGCTGGTGGTGCTGCTGCTGCTGCAGCCCGACTTCGGCTCGTCCACCCTGCTGCTGGCGATCACCGCCGGCATGCTGGTGCTGGGCGGGGTGAACATGCCGCGCATGTCGATGCCGGTGGTGATCGGCCTGGTGGGCATGAGCGCGCTGGCGATCATCGAGCCGTACCGCATGCGCCGCATCACCTCCTTCCTCGACCCGTGGGCCGACCAGCAGGGCGACGGCTACCAGCTGTCCAACGCGCTGATGGCGGTGGGCCGCGGCGAGTGGACCGGCGTTGGCCTGGGCAATTCGGTGCAGAAGCTGTACTACCTGCCCGAGGCGCACACCGACTTCATCTTCTCGGTCACCGCCGAGGAATTCGGCTTCCTGGGCACCTGCGTGATCGTGGCCCTGTACGCACTGCTGGTCGGCCGCACCTTCTGGCTGGGCATGCGCTGCGTGGAAATGAAGCGCCACTTCTCCGGCTACATCGCCTTCGGCATCGGCCTGTGGATCAGCATGCAGACCTTCGTTTCGATCGGCGTGAACCTGGGCATCCTGCCGACCAAGGGCCTGACCCTGCCGCTGATTTCGTCGGGTGGTTCGTCGGTGCTGATGACCTGCGTGGCGATGGGCCTGCTGCTGCGCGTGTCCTATGAACTCAAGCGCGCCGAGCGCCGCCAGGCCGTGCGCATGGGCGCTGCCGACGATGTTGCCGGCCCTGCCGCCGCCGAGCCTTCTGCTGCACCGGTGGCGAAGAACGTGCCGATGGCTGCCGAACCGGCCGCGGCCGAGCCGGCCGCCGTGCGTGGCACCAGCCGCCTGCAGTCGCGCGTCGAACCCACCTTCGGGAGGCTCGGATGAGCGCGGCCCAGAACAACAACCGGCCGGTGATGATCCTGGCCGGTGGTACCGGCGGGCACATCTTCCCGGGCCTGGCCGTGGCCCGCGTGCTGCGCGCGCGTGGCGTGCCGGTCACCTGGATGGGCGCTGATGGCGCCATGGAAACCCGCCTGGTTCCGCAGCACGACATCCACATTGATACGCTGGCCATCACCGGTCTGCGCGGCAAGGGCAAGCTGGCGCTGCTGGCCGCGCCGTGGCGCCTGATGCGCGCGCTGCGTGCGGCCGGCCTGATCATTCGTGATCGCCAGCCGCGTGCGGTGGTCGCCTTCGGTGGCTTCGCTTCCGGCCCCGGTGGCATGGCCGCGCGCCTGCACGGCCTACCGCTGGTCGTGCACGAACAGAACCGCGCGCCGGGCCTGACCAACCGCATCCTGTCGCGCTACGCGCGCCGCCTGCTGACCGGTTTCCCGGGCACCTTCGCTGCACGCGAAGAGTTCGTGGGCAATCCGGTGCGCGCCGAAATCGCCGCCGTCGCGCCGCCGCAGCAGCGGCTGGCCGATCGCAGCGGTCCGCTGCGCCTGCTGGTGCTGGGCGGCAGCCAGGGCGCACGCGCGCTCAACAGTGGCGTGCCGCAGGCACTGGCCAGCCTGGGTGCGCAGGTGCCGGTGGTGGTGCGTCACCAGAGCGGCGAGAAGCTGCATGCCGAAGCGGTCGAGGCCTATGCCAAGGCCGGCGTGCAGGGCGAGGTCACACCGTTCATCGCCGACATGGCCGAAGCCTTCGCCTGGGCCGACCTGGTGGTGTGCCGTTCCGGCGCGTCCACGCTGGCCGAACTCTGTGCGGTCGGCATCGGCAGCGTGCTGGTGCCATTCCCCGCTGCTGTCGACGATCACCAGACCCGCAATGCGGAGTACCTGGTCGAGCGCGATGCAGCCGTATTGCTGAAGCAGGACGAAACGCTGGCAGACGGCATTGCCGCGCTGCTGCGTGATCTGTCCGAAAATCCCGCCCGCCGCATGCAGATGGCGCAAGCCGCGCGTGCCCTGGCCAAGGTCGATGCCGCCGAGCGCATCGCCGATATCATTCTCGAGGAAGCTGTATGAAGAAGGCACGCTCCAGCGCCTGCCCTGCGCGAGGCCGCGCATGATCCGCCGCCTGCATGACACCAACGATCTGGTGCGCGCGTTCCCGCGCGTGCATTTCGTCGGCATCGGCGGCACCGGCATGAGCGGCATCGCCGAAGTGATGCTGACGCTGGGCTACGAAGTGTCCGGTTCGGACAACGCCGACAACGTCGCGACCCGCCGCTTGGCCGGCCTGGGCGCGCGCATCATGCGCGGCCACTCGGCCGCCAACGTGCTGGGCACCGACTGCGTGGTGGTCTCCAGCGCGATCCGCGAAGACAACCCGGAGCTGATGGAAGCGCGCAGCCAGCGCATTCCGATCATGCCGCGCGCGGCGATGCTGGCCGAACTGATGCGCTTCCGCCGCGGCATCGCCGTGGCCGGCACGCACGGCAAGACCACCACCACCAGCCTGACCGCTGCGGTGCTGAGCGAGGGTGGGCTGGACCCGACCTTCGTGATCGGTGGCCAGCTGCTGGCGGCCGGTGCCAACGCCAAGCTCGGTGGTGGCCAGTGGCTGGTGGCCGAGGCCGACGAGAGCGACGGCAGCTTCCTGCGCCTGAATCCGTTGATGTCGATCATCACCAACATCGATTCCGATCATCTGGAGAACTACGGCAACGATTTCGCCCGCGTGCAGGCGGCGTTCGCCGAGTTCCTGCAGCGCCTGCCGTTCTACGGCCTGGCAGTGCTGTGCATCGACGATCCGGAAGTGGCCGCACTGGCCGCCAAGACCCCGCGCCACGTGATGAGCTACGGCATGAGCCCGCAGGCCGACGTGCGCGCCGAGAACGTGGTGCAGGAAGGTTCGCGCATGCGCTTCACCCTGCGCCTGCCGCAGGGCACCAGCCAGGAAGTGGTGCTGGCGCTGCCGGGCAAGCACAACGTGCTCAACGCGCTGGCCGCTGCGGCGGTCGGCTGGCAGCTGGGCGTGGCCCCGGACACGATCGCGCGTGCACTGGCCAGCTTCGCTGGCGTCGGTCGCCGCTTCAATGACCTGGGCGAAGTGACCACCGCCAGCGGTGCCAAGGTCCGCATCATCGACGACTACGGCCACCATCCGAGCGAGCTGGAAGCGGTGTTCGCCGCCGCGCGTGGTGGCTGGGCCGACAAGCGCCTGGTGGTCGCCTTCCAGCCGCACCGCTACAGCCGTACCCGTGATCAGTTCGACAAGTTCGCCGCGGTGCTGTCCAGTGTCGATGCACTGGTGCTGAGCGAGGTCTACCCGGCCGGTGAAGAGCCGATCGCCGGCGCCGATTCGCATGCACTGGCCCGCGCCATCCGTGCGCGCGGCCGCAGCGAGCCGGTGGTGGTTGGCAAGGCATCCGAGCTGGCCACCGTGCTGCCGGACGTGCTGCAGGACGGCGACCTGCTGCTGATGATGGGTGCCGGCGACATCGGCGCCGTCGCCAGCCACATTGCCGTGGAAGGCTTCAAGGCGGAGGGCGAGGCGTGAGCACGCTGACCTTCCCGCCGCTGCGCAGCACCGACCCGGCCGCGTTCGGCCGCGTCGCCGTGCTGCTCGGTGGCAGCTCCAGCGAACGCGAAGTGTCGCTGGATTCGGGCCGCAACGTGCTCGAAGCCCTGCAGTCGCGCGGCGTCGATGCCATCGCCATCGATGGCATTCCGGCGCTGGCCAAGGCGCTGGCGGCCGGCGGCATCGATCGCGTGTTCAACATCCTGCACGGCCACAATGGTGGTGGTGAGGACGGCATCGTGCAGGGCCTGATGGAGGCCTTCGGCGTGCCGTACACCGGCTCCAACGTGCTGGGCTCGGCGTTGAGCATGGACAAGATCCGCACCAAGCAGGTGTGGCTGTCGCTGGGCCTGCCGACCCCGCAGTACCGCGAAGTACACGGAGGTACGAGTGCCGCGGGAGGCAGGATGCCGGGAGCGGCCGAAAAGAATGTCCACGCGCTGGCGGCCGAGCTCGGCCTGCCGGTGGTGGTCAAGCCGGCCAACGAGGGTTCCAGCGTGGGCATCAGCCGGGTCACCGACGACGCCGGCCTGGACGAAGCCGTGGCCCTGGCCGCGCGCTACGACGGCCAGCTGCTGATGGAACAGATGGTGGTCGGTGACGAACTGACCGTGGCCATCCTCGGCGACGTTGCGCTGCCGTCGATCCGCATCGTGCCCAAGGGCCAGTGGTACGACTACAACGCCAAGTACATCGCCGAAGACACCCAGTACCTGTGCCCGGGCCTGGACGGTGATGACGAAGACGAGATCCGCCGCATCGCGCTGGCTGCCTTCCGCGCGGCCGGTTGCCGTGGCTGGGGTCGCGTCGACGTGATGCGTGACCGCAGCAGCGGCCGCTTCTTCCTGCTGGAAGTGAACACCGCGCCGGGCATGACCAGCCACTCGCTGGTGCCCAAGGCGGCCGGGCAGGCCGGTATCAGCTTCGAAGAGCTGGTGTGGCGCGTGCTGGAACAGACCCTGGAGGCATCGCACGCATGAACGCGGTGCTGCGCATCTTCGTCTGGCTGTTGGCACTGTCGGTGGTTGCACTGCCGGTGGTGGCCGTGGTCAATGGCTGGGTCGGCGCCGAGCGCTGGCCGCTGGCGAAGCTGCGCGTGCACGGTGAGTTCAAGCGGGTGCCGCCGGAACAGCTGCAGCAGGTGCTGCTGCCGTATGCGCATGCCGGCTTCTTCGCGGTCAAGCTGCAGGACGCGCAGGACGCACTGGAAAAGCTGCCGTGGGTGGAAAGCGCGCAGGTGCGCAAGCAGTGGCCGGACGTGCTGGAAGTGACGCTGGTCGAGCACAAGCCGTTCGCGCGCTGGGGCGAAGATCGCCTGCTGTCCGAGCAGGGCAAGCTGTTCCCCACGCCTAAGAAGCTGGCCGACCTGCAGCTGCCCGAGCTGGATGGCCCGGACAGCCAGACCGAGGAAGTGGTCAAGCTGTACAACGATTCGCGCGCGCTGTTCGCGCCGGCAGGCGTCGACGTGCGCCGGCTGACGATGGACGCGCGCGGCAGCTGGTCGCTGCTGCTGAGCAACGGCACTGAAGTGGTGGTCGGCCGCGACGATGCCCGCTCGCGCCTGCAGCGCTTCGTGCGCGTGCTGCCGCAGCTGGCCAACCAGGCCGCGCCGATCGAGCGCGCCGACCTCCGATATACCAATGGTTTCACGCTGAGCTGGGGCACTCCGGCCGCCCCGGCCAATGCACCGGGCACCCCGGCAAGAAGGACGCAGGAAAGAACATGAATCGCAAGGGTGACAAATCGCTGATCGTCGGCCTGGATATCGGCACCTCCAAGGTGGTGGCGCTGGTGGGCGAGTATTCGCCGGGCAACCCGATCGAAGTGATCGGCATCGGCTCCCATGAGTCGCGCGGCCTCAAGCGCGGCGTGGTGGTGGATATCGAATCGACCGTGCAGTCGATCCAGCGTGCGGTCGAAGAAGCCGAGCTGATGGCCGGCTGCGAGATCCGCTCGGTGTATGCCTCCATTTCCGGCAACCACGTGCAGTGCAAGAACTCGCCCGGCATCGTGCCGATCCGCGACGGCGAAGTGACCTGGGGCGACCTGGATCGCGTGCTCGATGCGGCCAAGGCAGTGGCGATTCCGGCCGACCAGAAGATCCTGCATGCGATCCCGCGCGAGTACGTGCTGGATGATTCGCAGGAAGGCATCCGCAATCCCGTCGGCATGACCGGCGTGCGCCTGGAGGTGCATGCGCACCTAGTGGTGTGCGCGCAGTCGGCCGCGGCCAACATCAGCAAGTGCGTGCAGCGCTGCGGCCTGCAGGTGGACGACCTGGTGCTGTCCTCGCTGGCGTCCAGCGTGGCGGTGCTGACCGCCGACGAGCGCGAGCTGGGCGTGGTGCTGGTCGACATGGGCGCCGGCACCACCGACATCGCAGTGTTCGTGCAGGGCGCGATCTGCCACACCGCCTCGCTGCCGATCGCCGGCGACCACGTGACCAACGACATCGCGCACATGCTGCGCACGCCGACCCCGGAAGCCGAGCAGATCAAGGTGCGCTATGCATGCGCCCTGGCCCAGCTGGCCACCGCCGAGGAAAGCATCCAGGTGCCGTCGGTCGGTGATCGTCCGCCGCGCCGCATGCCGCGCCACGCGCTGGCGCAGGCCGTGCAGGGCCGCTACGAAGAGATCTTCGAAATGGTGCAGGCCGAACTGCGCCGCTCCGGGTTCGAGGAACTGGTGCGCGCCGGCATGGTGCTGACCGGTGGTGCCTCGAAGATGGAAGGCGTGGTCGAACTGGCCGAGGAAATGCTGCAGATGCCGGTACGCGTGGGCATCCCGCAGCACGTTACCGGGCTGGGCGAAGTGGTGGGCAACCCGGTGCATGCCACCGGCGTAGGCCTGCTGCTGATGGGCAGCCAGATCGAGCATCCGCGCCGGCCGTCGCTGCCGACCGGCCGCGCTGGAAGCATGTTCAAGAAACTCAAGACCTGGTTCCGCGGCGAATTCTGACGCGGCACCTGTACCACCCGGGCGCTGCCCGGCTGCAACACCGGCAACACGACGCTACACCGGCAACACTCATAACCCACACAGCCGCAACGACGGCATGCAGCACGAAGGCAGGACGCCCGAACGCCCATGCAATCGAAAGCGGATACAACGAGGACACGGACATGGCGCATTTTGAACTGATCGAAAAGATGGCACCCAATGCGGTGATCAAGGTGGTTGGCGTGGGCGGCGGCGGCGGCAATGCCGTGGCGCACATGGTCAACTCGGCAGTGGATGGTGTGGAATTCATCACCGCCAACACCGACTCGCAGGCCATCAAGAATTGTGGTGCCAAGCTGCAGCTGCAGCTGGGTACCAATGTCACCAAGGGCCTGGGCGCAGGCGCGAATCCGGAAGTCGGCCGCCAGGCTGCGCTGGAAGACCGTGAGCGCATCATGGACGCGCTGCAGGGCGCGGACATGGTGTTCATCACCGCTGGCATGGGCGGTGGCACCGGTACCGGCGCTGCGCCGGTGGTGGCACAGCTGGCCAAGGAAATGGGCATCCTGACCGTGGCCGTGGTCACCAAGCCGTTCCCGTTCGAAGGCCGCCGCCGCATGCAGGTCGCGCTGAAGGGCATCGAAGAGCTGAGCCAGCACTGCGACTCGCTGATCACCATCCCCAACGAGAAGCTGATCACCGTGCTGGGTCGCAACGCGACCATGATCCAGGCCTTCCGTGCCGCCAACGACGTGCTGCAGGGCGCCGTGCAGGGCATCGCCGACCTGATCGTGCGTCCGGGCCTGATCAACGTCGACTTCGCCGACGTGCGCACCGTCATGTCCGAAATGGGCCTGGCGATGATGGGTACCGGTACCGCCCGCGGCGATGACCGCGCGCAGGCCGCGGCCGAGTCGGCCATCCAGAACCCGCTGCTGGACGATGTGAACCTGGCTGGCGCCAACGGCATCCTGGTCAACATCACCGCCGGTGCCGACTTCACCATGGCCGAGTTCGACGAGATCGGCCGCACCATCGACGGCTTCGCTTCGGAAGACGCGACCGTGGTGGTGGGTACCGTGCTCGATCCGGACATGCAGGACGAAGTGCGCGTGACCGTGGTCGCCACGGGCCTGAACCGCGTCTCGGCCAGCAAGACCCAGCGTCCGGGTGAGCGTGCACCGATCAAGCTGGTCCGCAACGCCACCACCGGCCAGCCGGAGTTCGGCGAGTTTGACAACGGCGGCGATGCGGTGTCCAAGGCCGTCGGCGGCATGGGCCTGGGCCTGCGTCGTGCCAGCAGCGACAGCGTGGCAGCTTCCACCCCGTCGGCTCCGGCCTCCTCGGCCCCGGCCGCGGCGGAACTGCCGAACGATTACCTGGACATCCCGGCGTTCCTGCGCCGCCAGGCGGACTGATCGACGCTGCCCGGGGCTTGTCCCCCCCGGGTTGCGCCACCATGTCCTGAAAACGCGGGCGCCGGGCCAGGATGGGCCCGGCTGCCCTGCTTCACGCGCGTCCCACCGGCGTTTCAGCCGGGGTAGGGGACCCTGCGTGTTAATCTACTGTGTCACTTCCGGTCGTCCCCCATGATCCAGCAACGCACCCTCAAGAACACGATCCGCGCCACCGGTGTAGGCCTGCACAGCGGCGACAAGGTCTACATGACCCTGCGCCCGGCGCCGGTCAACCATGGCATCGTGTTCCGGCGCGTGGACCTGGACCCGGTCGTGGAAGTGCCTGCGAAGGCCGAACTGGTCACCGAAGTGACCCTGTGCACCGGCCTGACCTGCAACGACGCCAAGATCCAGACCGTCGAGCACCTGATGTCGGCCCTGGCCGGCCTGGGTGTGGACAACATCATCGTCGAACTGTCCTCGGCCGAGCTGCCGATCATGGACGGTTCGTCCGGCCCGTTCGTGTTCCTGCTGCAGTCGGCAGGCATCGTCGAACAGGATGCGCCCAAGCGCTTCATCCGCGTGCTGAAGACCGTGGAAGTGACCGAGGGCGACAAGATGGCCCGCTTTACCCCGTACGAGGGGTACAAGCTGGGCTTCACCATCCAGTTCGACCACCCGATGATCCCGGCCAAGCAGTCGCGCCAGGAAATCGAGTTCTCGACGATGGCCTACACCAAGGAAATCTCCCGCGCGCGCACCTTCGGCTTCATGCGCGACCTGGAATACATGCGCGAGCGCAATCTCGGCCTGGGCGGTTCGATGGACAACGCCATCGTGCTCGACGAGTTCCGCGTGCTCAACGAAGACGGACTGCGCTACGCCGACGAATTCGTGCGCCACAAGATTCTTGACGCGATCGGCGACCTCTATCTGGCCGGCGGCCAGGTGCTGGGTGCCTACGAGGGCTTCAAGTCCGGCCACGCGCTCAACAACAAGCTGGTGCGGGCGTTGATGGCCGATGCCACCGCTTGGGAATGGGTCACTTACGACTCGCCGGCCGTGCCGGACCCGGTGGTGTACGCCACACCGGCCTATGCCTGATTTCACAAGTTGTTGAATTTTAATGCAAAAACGCCGCCTTCCAGGGCGGCGTCTGCGTTTCCGGCGTTGTTTGACGCACTGGCGCAGTTGGTGACGCGACGGCCGGGCCGAGGTCACGGTTTTGTGAACCTGTTGGATCCGAAGCCTGAATTTAACGTTGTTTTAACAACAATCTAACGACTGGCCCACCGGGGCCAGCTAGGATGCGACCCGGCCCCCGAAATGTTTCACGCTGCGGTGACACGCGCGACGGGGAGCGGAGCAGGACGCTCCGCTGCTTTCAGGTTTCCCGCTTCGGTTTCGAAGGAAGGTCCTGCAGAGCTGCCAAGGCGTCGCGTAGCCCTTTGTGCGTGGCGGCTGAAACTGCGTGGGGTCCATTCCGGTTGTCGAGCGCTGGGGAGCGCGTGGGAGTGGGAGACGCAGTCTTGACGGTCACCTTGGTGGCCTTCAGCCCGATGGACCGGGCCGCGTCGAGCAACTGGGCTTCGGCAAGCCGCAACTTGGCATGCCAGACCGGGGACTCGACGAGAAAAACGAGGTGTTCCCCGTCCACATTGGCCAGCCGGCAACGGCTGCGCAGGGGTGGCGGCAACTGGGGGCGCAACTGACGGTCCAGCGCGTCGAGCCATAGGGCACGCCGCAGCGGGTTCCCGCTTTTGTCCGCCATCACTGCATCCAGGGCCGGTTTCGGTCGGGATGCGGGACGAACGCTGGATTTCGGCTCAGACATGAAAACTCACTGATGGCATTCAAAAAGATCGTAATCAAAACGCGTGAAGGACAGGCCAAATCGGCGCTCACGCGTTTGCGGTTCTACTTCGAGGACCGCCCCCGAGCCCTGCTGGGCAGCGTGCTCGGCGCAGGTTGCATTATCGGCCTTGCCGGTGGAATTGGCGTCAGCGCGCTCAATGACTCGCGCCTGCAGGCCAAGGTCGACCGCCAGGAGGCCGAACTGGCCAAGGTCCAGCGTGATGCGCAGACCCAGGTCAACGCGCTGGCTGCCCGCCTCGGCGAGCTGCAGGCGCAGGCCACCCGCCTGAACGCCCTGGGCGAGCGACTGACCCAGATGGGCAAGCTGGAAGACGGCGAATTCGACTTCAACGAGACCCCCGGCCTCGGTGACGGCGATGCCGGCGGCCCGACCGCCGACATCCCGGTGAAGGACGTCAACGCCGACTTACAGGTGCTGGAGCAGCGCTTCGCTGCTTCAGGCCGCCAGTTGTCGGTGATGGAATCGCTGATGTTCGACCACCAGCTGCAGCAGAACGCCGTGCCCTCGCGCATGCCGATCCGCAACAGCTACGTCACGTCCGGCTTCGGTACCCGTGCCGACCCGTTCGGTCGCGGTGCCGCCACCCACAAGGGCATGGACTTCCACGCCCGCGTCGGTGACCCGGTGATGTCGGTGGCCGACGGCGTGGTCAGCTTCTCCGGGGTCAAGGGCGGCTACGGCAACGTGGTCGATGTGGACCACGGCAATGGATACGTCACCCGCTACGCGCACAATTCGCGCCTGGTGGTGAAGGTCGGCGACCTCGTCCGTGCCGGCCAGGAAGTGGCCAAGGCCGGTTCCACCGGTCGTTCGACCGGCGCCCACGTGCACTTCGAGGTGTGGGAGAACGGCAACGTGGTCAACCCGCGCAAGTTCCTCGGCGATGGCGGCAATACCCCGGTCGGGCGCATCACCCGCGGTTGATTAGGGCCCCCGTACTCCGGGGGCGGTAGTGCCGGCCGCTGGCCGGCAACCTCATGATCTTCGGCAACATCGCGGATTGCCGGCCAGCGGCCGGCACTACCGGAATGTTCGGATGCCAATGCCGCCACAGGGTTGAAACCCCAGCGGCCCATCCCAAGCTACAATGGGTGTTGCCATCGACAGGGCGCCAGGCGCCCTGATTCGTTTGCGGCGGACGGATCCTTCCCGGAGCCGTGCGGCATTTCCATCCAACCCGGTTCCCTCAATGATCAACAGCCTGCTTACCCGCGTATTTGGCAGTCGTAATGAACGACAGCTGCGCCAGCTCAACCGCATCGTCGCCAAGATCAATGCGCTGGAGCCGGAGATCGAGAAGCTTTCCGACGAGCAGCTGCAGGCCAAGACGCCGGAATTCAAGCAGCGCATCGCCGGTGGTGAAGCCCTGGACAAGGTGTTGCCGGAAGCGTTCGCGGTCTGCCGCGAGGCCGGTCGCCGCGTGCTGGGCATGCGCCACTACGACGTGCAGCTGATCGGCGGCATGGTGCTTCACCTGGGCAAGATCGCAGAAATGCGCACCGGTGAAGGCAAGACCCTGGTGGCGACCCTGCCGGTGTACCTCAACGCGCTGGAAGGCAAGGGCGTGCACGTGGTCACCGTGAACGACTACCTGGCCCGCCGCGATGCCGCGCAGATGGGCAAGCTGTACAACTGGCTGGGCCTGAGCGTGGGCGTGGTCTACCCGGGCATGCCGCACAGCGACAAGCGCGAAGCCTATGGTTCGGACATCACCTACGGCACCAACAACGAATTCGGTTTCGACTACCTGCGCGACAACATGGCGCTGTCCAAGGCTGACCGCTACCAGCGCGGCCTGCACTACGCCATCGTCGACGAAGTCGACTCCATCCTGATCGACGAAGCGCGTACCCCGCTGATCATCTCCGGCCCGGCCGACGATTCCCCGGAGCTGTACATCCGCGTCAACCGCATCGTGCCGAACCTGGTCAAGCAGGAAGCGGAAGACGGCGAAGGCGACTTCTGGGTCGATGAGAAGGGCAAGCAGGTGCACCTGTCCGAGGCGGGCATGGAGCACGCCGAACAGCTGCTGGTGGAAGCGGGCATCCTCGATGCCGAGACCGAAGGCCTGTACGCGGCGCAGAACCTGACCGTGGTTCACCACCTCAACGCCGCCCTGCGCGCGCACGCCATCTACCAGCGCGATGTGGACTACATCGTGCGCGATGGCGAAGTGGTCATCGTCGACGAATTCACCGGCCGTACGCTGGCCGGCCGTCGCTGGTCCGATGGCCTGCACCAGGCGGTGGAAGCGAAGGAAGGCGTGCCGGTCCAGCGCGAGAACCAGACGCTGGCCAGCATCACCTTCCAGAACCTGTTCCGCATGTACAAGAAGCTGTCCGGCATGACCGGTACGGCCGATACCGAAGCGTTCGAATTCCAGAGCATCTATGGCCTGGAAGTGGTGGTGATCCCGACCAACCGCCCGACCATCCGCAAGGACAGCCCGGACCAGGTGTTCCTCAACCGCAAGGGCAAGTTCAATGCGGTGCTGGCCGACATCGAAGAGTGCGCCAAGCGCGGCCAGCCGGTGCTGGTGGGTACCACCTCGATCGAAACCTCGGAAATGCTGTCCGAGCACCTGCGCAAGGCGGGTGTGAAGCACGAAGTGCTCAACGCCAAGCAGCACGACCGCGAAGCGACCATCGTCGCCAACGCCGGTCGTCCGGCCGCCGTGACCATCGCCACCAACATGGCCGGTCGCGGTACCGACATCGTGCTGGGCGGTTCGCTGGAAGCGGAAATCCACGAGCTGGGCGAAGGCGCGACCGACGAGCAGAAGGCCGCGATCAAGGCCGAGTGGCAGAAGCGCCATGACGCGGTCAAGGCGGCCGGCGGCCTGCACATCGTCGGCACCGAACGCCACGAATCGCGTCGTATCGACAACCAGCTGCGTGGCCGTTCGGGCCGCCAGGGTGACCCGGGCTCGTCCCGTTTCTACCTGTCGCTGGAAGACAACCTGATGCGCATCTTCGCCTCCGACTGGGTGCAGAAGGCCATGCGCATGATGGGCATGAAGGAAGACGACGTCATCGAAGACCGCCTGGTCAGCCGCCAGATTGAAAAGGCGCAGCGCAAGGTCGAGGCCCACAACTTCGACATCCGCAAGAATCTGCTGGATTTCGACGACGTCAACAACGACCAGCGCAAGGTGATCTACGCCCAGCGCGACGAACTGCTGGACGCCGAGTCGGTGAAGGACAACGTCGATGGCATCCGCGACGACGTGATCTTCGACATCGTTGCCCGCTTCGTGCCGCCGAACTCGGTGGACGAGCAGTGGGACCTGCGTGGCCTGGAAGCCACCCTGCAGTCGGACTTCGGTGTGGACATGTCGCTGACCGATCTGGTCAAGTCGCACGAGGAACTGGACGCCGAAGGCATCACCGCCAAGGTGCAGGAGCGCATCAACCAGCACTTCGCCGAGAAGGAAGCGGGCGTGGGCGAAGAGACCATGCGCGCGCTGGAGAAGCACGTGATGCTGACCGTGCTCGACCAGAGCTGGAAGGAGCACCTGGCGCGCATGGATTACCTGCGCCAGGGCATCTACCTGCGCGGTTATGCGCAGAAGCAGCCGAAGCAGGAATACAAGAAGGAAGCCTTCGAGCTGTTCTCGGACATGCTGGAGAACGTCAAGCGCGAAGTAGTGACCCTGCTGGCCCGCGTGCGCATCCGCAGCGACGAGGAAGTGCAGGCACTGGAAGCGGCCGAGCGCCAGCAGGTGGAAGCCCGCCTGAGCCAGTCGCAGTTCCAGCACCAGGACGCTGGCGGCTACGGCGCCGACGAAGAGGCGGCGCAGGTGGAGGCCGCCCAGCAGGGCGTGGCGCAGCTGCAGCGTGACGAGCCCAAGATCGGTCGCAACGATCCGTGCCCGTGCGGCAGCGGCAAGAAGTACAAACACTGCCACGGCCAGCTGAGCTGACCCCCGGAGAGCCCCGCGAAAGCGGGGCTTTCCTGTTCTGGGCCTTGAAGCGCCCGGCGATTGCGCCGGTGCCCCGCTTTTCGGCATGCTTCGGCCATGCCTTCCCCGAAACGATCGATCCACGTCGTAGCCGCCGTCATCACCGACGCCCGCGGCCGCATCCTGCTCAACCGCCGTACCGAAAGCCGCGACATGGCCGGCCTCTGGGAATTCCCGGGCGGCAAGCGCGAGCCCGGTGAGACCTCCGAACAGGCGCTGGTGCGCGAGCTGCACGAGGAGCTGGGCATCGAGGCCGAGGTGGGCGAGTGGATCATGGACGTGCCGCAGCGCTACCCGGACAAGGACCTGACCCTGGAAGTGCGCCACGTGCGCAGCTGGAAGGGCGCCCCGCGTGGACGCGAGGGCCAGGCCATCACCTGGGTGACGCCGGACAAGCTGGCCCGTTATTCAATGCCGCCGGCCGACCTGCCGGTGGTGGCCGCACTGCGCCAGCCGGACTGCTACCTGATCACCCCTGCGCCGGACATCGATGAGGGCGGCCTGCAGCGTTGGCACGGCCAGCTGCAGCAGGCGGTGGCTTCCGGGCAGCAACGCATCCAGCTGCGCCTGCCCGCCGAGCATCCGCAGCGTCAGGGCGTGATCGAGCAGGCCGTGCGCGCGCATCGGCGCGGTGTGCAGTGGCTGCTCAACCGCGATATCGAACTGGCGCGCACCCTCGGCGTTGGCGTGCACCTGGGCAGCGAGCAGCTGCAGTCGCTGCAGGAACGGCCGCTGCCGTCCGGGCAGCTGGTGGCCGCCTCCTGCCACGGGCTTGAGCAGCTGCTGGCCGCACAGCGGCTGGGCTGCGACTTCGCCGTGCTGGGGCCGGTGCAGGCCACTGCGAGCCATCCCGATGCAGTGCCATTGGGGTGGGAGGCCTTCGCCGCGCTGCGCGCCCAGGTCTCGCTGCCGATCTATGCGCTCGGCGGCATGACACCGCAGCATGTGGCCGAGGCACGCCGGCATGGCGGGCAGGGTATCGCCGCCATCCGCGGCCTGTGGCCGGTGTAGCGCGATACACAGGGTCGGATCCCCGCGACGCGGGGCTCTGACCTCCTCGCTTGAATCCGGGGTCGGAGCCCTTTCCGCTGGAAGGGGATCCGACCCCTCACCGCAAGCAGTAGATCCACGCCATGCGTGGATGGCGGTTCAGCAGCACCCGCTCACAACGTAATCCAGAAACACCCATACTGCCGCCGCAGCCCAAGCACGGTCGCCGCGCGCGTGGCGCTGCCCGGCAGGGTCTGCTCCAACCGCAACCCGATCGGATGTCGCCGTGCAGCCGGCATCGGCACCGTTTCCGAATCCTGCGAGGCGATGCCCTGACCCTCATCCAGATCCTGCCGCGGATACACCGGCACCACGTCCACCAGCGGCCGTCGCACCACCGATTCCAGCTGGCCAAGAATCCGCTGCGCGCCGGCATCGGACACCGCGCCCCACAGGTACAGCGAAGAAAGCCGGTTCACATCACCGATGCTGACCGCCGTATGCAAAGCCTGCACCAGTTCGCTCAGCCGGCGCGGACAGCTGCTGCCGAGGCTGTCGCGTTGCAGGGTGTTGCCGGAAGGCGCCGGCGGTGGCCGCCGGGACTGCGCGCCCAGGCTGTCGCAGGGGCGGTCGGTATAGACACTTTGCCCCTGCGGATCGGTGCAGCGGTTCAAGCGCGTGGTCTGCGCCTGCACACCGGCGCAGACACCGGGCAGCAGCAGGACCAGCAACAGGGACAGGACGAGCTTCATCGACGCAGCGTAGCGCCGATTGCGATAACGCAGCGTACTTTTCAGCCTTGCAGCAGCTTCAGTACCGAGACCGTCGGCTTGGCCAGGTTCAAGGTGTAGAAGTGCAGGCCCGGTGCGCCACCTTCGACCAGGCGCTGGCACAGCTTGGCCACCACTTCGGCGCCGAAGGCGCGCACCGATTCGGCGTCGTCACCGTAGGCCTGCATCTTGCGGCTGATCCAGCGCGGGATTTCCGCACCGCACTGTTCGGAGAAACGGCGCAGCTGGCTGAAGTTGGAGATCGGCATGATGCCCGGGGTGATCGGCACCTGCACGCCGAGCCGCTGCACTTCGTCGACGAAGTGGAAGTAGGCGTCGGGATTGAAGAAGTACTGGGTGATGGCGGCATCGGCACCGGCGTCGACCTTGGCCTTGAAGTGCTTCAGGTCGAGCAGGGCGTCCTGCGCTTGCGGATGCGTTTCCGGATACGCGCCCACTTCGATGCGGAAGGCATCACCGTGTTCGGCACGGATGAAGGCGATCAGTTCGGAGGCATAGCGCATGTCGCCAGGAAAGCCCATGCCCGAGGGCAGGTCGCCGCGTAGTGCCACCAGGCGCCGGCAGCCGATGGCGCGGTAGAGCTTGAGCAGTTCGCGGATTTCCTGGCGGGTACCGCCGACGCAGGACAGGTGCGGTGCCGCGTCGAAGCCGTGGTGCTGGTTGAGATGGCGCACGGTCTCGGAGGTGTAGCTGAGGGTCGAGCCACCGGCGCCGAAGGTGCAGGACACGTACTCGGGGACATAGGCCTTCAGCCTGGCCGCGGCACGGTCCAGCTGGGTGCGCTGTTCGTCGGTCTTGGGCGGATAGAACTCGAAGCTGATGGCGGTCATGGCACGGGCGGCGGCATCGGGTGCGAAGCAGTATATCTCTCCATCGAGATGGATGTGCGATGGATGTGTCGGGTCACGTCGTCCCGTGCGGGCGACCGTTCGCCCCGCTGACGGGCCGTTGCTCCGTAATCGCAACCGGGGCAACGGGAGCGAAGCCACGCTGGTCCCAATCCCGGCACCACCCACGCGATGAAGGAGCAGACGATGAAGATCTTCCAGGCACTCTGGTACGCGATGAAGGCCTTGGCCAGGCTGGCGATGATCGGCATGGCGATGGCCGTGCTTGGCTCAGGCCCAGCCCATGCCACAGCCGTCGATAAAGCCGCCGTTGCAGGCGCAGTGCAGGTCGAGGTGCTCGGCAAGGGCCGTCCCTTGCTGATGATTCCCGGGCTTAACAGCAGTGCGGAGGTCTGGCGTGAGACCTGCCTGGCCCTGAAGGACGTGCAGTGCCATCTGGTGCAACTGCCGGGGTTTGCCGGTGCGGCGCCTGTCGATCCGCGCCCGGCCGATTTTCTGCCGGCGATGCGCGACGAACTACTGGGCTATCTGCAGGCGCGGCACCTGTCGAAGGTTGCCGTGATCGGTCACAGCCTGGGGGGTGTGCTGGCGATGCAACTGGCACTGAAGGCGCCCGATAGCATCGGTCCGCTGGTGATCGTTGATTCGCTGCCGTTCTATGCGGCGGTGATGAACCCGCAGGCCACCGCGCAGAACGTAGGGATGATGGCCGGGCAGCTGCGTGAAGGTTTGCTGGCGGCCGATGAGGCCAGCTTGAATGCACGCAACGATGCGACCGCCAAAGCCCTGACCCGCAGCACCCAGCATCTGCCGGAGCTGCAGCGTTGGGGGCGCGACAGTGATCGCACGAGCATGGCCGATGCGATGTACTCCATGCTGGTGCGCGATCTGCGTGATGACATCGACGGCATCCACACGCCGGTCCTGGTGCTGGGCAGCTGGGCCGCTTATCAGTCGATGGGGGGTACGGAAGCCAGTACCCGTGCGCAGTTCCAGGCGCAGTACGCGAAGCTGCCGGGTGTGCAGATCGAGATGAGCGCACAGGGTTACCACTTCCTGATGTGGGATGATCCGCGTTGGCTGCAGGCGCAGGTGCGCCGCTTCCTCGCCGCACATCCCTGACCGCCGTATGCCCTTTCCGCCACCGCCAAGGCTGCTCATGGACGCTACCACGCCTTCCCGCCGCTTCTGGATCCTCAACGCGCTGGCGTGGTCAGGCTATGCGACGTACAGCCTGTGGCTGGGGGTGCGTATCGGCGGCGGTACGCTGTTCAGCGGCGTGGTGTTGATCTCCCTCAGCATTGCCGTTTCCCTGTGGTTGTGCAGCGGCGCGCTGCGTTCGGTCGCACTGCGGCAGCGCTGGTGGGATGGCAGTCTGGGCAGCCTGGTGTTGAAACTGGCAACTGGCGTGGTGGTCGGTGCCAGCATTGCACAGGCGCTGACGGCGGCGTTGTTGTTGCCGGCGCTGGCCATGGGCTGGGTGCAGTTGCCCGGTGGGCGTGCCGACTACCAGCTGTCGTCGGTCGTGCTGTACTGGATGAACACCGCCCTGTTCCTTTTGATGTGGACGGGACTGTGGGCGGGCCTGCATGGCTTGCGCCGCGCGCGCCACAGCGAGCTGGCGCGATTGCGCGTGGAGGCGGAGCGCAGCGCCCTGGAGCGCGATGCGTTGCGTGCGCGGCTGAATCCGCATTTCATGTTCAACGCATTGAACAACCTGCGAGCGCTGATTCTGGAAGAGCCCGAGCGTGCCCGCGACATGGTCACCCGCCTGTCGCGCACGCTGCGCCACGCGTTGGCCCACAATCGCAGTGAGCAGGTGACCCTGGCCGAGGAACTGGAAGTGGTCGACGACTATCTGGCCATCGAGGCGATCCACTTCGAACAGCGTCTGCAGGTGCGGCGGGAGATCGCCGCAGAGGCTGTGCAGGCACAGCTGCCTGCGATGGCACTGCAGCTGTTGGTGGAGAACGCGATAAAGCATGGCATTGCCAGCCGCGCGGGCGGCGGCGAGGTACATATCCGCGCGTCGCTGGAAGATGACCTGCTGCGCCTCCAGGTGGACAACCCCCTTTGCACTGGCAGCGAACCCGCGCACGGGCATGGTGTGGGACTGGCCTACCTGCGTGCGCAGCTTGGCACGCGCGGCCGTTTCACCCTGCAGCCGGTCGGCGACCGCATGCAGGCGCTGCTGGAGATTCCGCAATGACGGCCGTGCTGCGTGTGCTGATTGTCGATGATGCACGGCTGGCGCGACAGGAGCTGCGGACGCTGCTGTCGGCGCTGCCGTGGGTGCAGTGCGTGGGCGAGGCCGACGATGTGCCTGCTGCGCGCGAGGCGATCGCCGCGCTGGCGCCGGACCTGGTGCTGCTGGATGTGCAGATGCCCTCCGGTACCGGCTTCGATGTACTGGACGGGTTGGAAAGGGTGCCCTCGGTGGTGTTCGTCACTGCCTACGACACCTACGCAGTACGCGCGTTCCGGGCCAATGCACTGGATTACCTGGTGAAGCCGGTGGAAGCGCCGCGACTGCTGGAAGCGCTGGAGCGTGCGCGTCATCATGCGGCGTTGGATACCGAACCTCCCACAGTGCACGGCACGCTGGGTGCGCAGGACCAGGTGTTCGTGCGCGAAGGCGAGCGCTGCTGGTTCGTGTCCATTGCCGAGATCCGTCGGCTGGTGGTGGACGGCAACTACACGCGGCTGTGGTTCCGCGACCAGAACGCATTGCTGGCCCGCAGCCTGAGCGCGTTGGAAGCACGCTTGCCATCGGACCTTTTCTTTCGTGCCAACCGCAACACGCTGGTCAACCTGCGGCGCATCCGTGCGGTCACGCCGAGCATTGGCGATGGCTACGATCTGGCACTGGATGATGGCAGTGAAGTGGAGGTATCGCGGCGGCAGGCACGGGAGCTGCGCGAGCGGATGGCGCTGTAGCCGCCGATCCTACAGTTCCGCGCTGACCGGGCTGGTCACGAATCCCCACAGCAGCCGCGCCATCACCGCAGGTGAGCGTGCCTGCGCGCGGGAGTAGGCCAGCAGTGCATCCAGCCTTGGACGGTCGTAGAGGTGGCCGGCCAGCAGCACCGCATGCACGCGCCGGCTGTTGCCGATGTCCAGCAGAGGATTGCCGTCCAGCAGCACCAGGTCGGCCGCTTTGCCGACCTCGACACTGCCATGCCGGGCCTGCAGGCGAAGGTGCTGTGCGGCGTGCAACGTGGCTGCGCGCAGCACGTCGGCCTGGCTGAGTCCGGCCTGGTGCAGCAGTTGCAGTTCATCGTGATAGCGGAAGCCGCCAAGCCCGGTGTCGGTGCCCACCAGCACCGGAACACCGGCGCGGTGCGCAGCGCCGGTCAGTGCCAGGCCATGATTGAAATAGGCGTGCAGTGCGCGCTCGCCACGTTGGCCTGGATGGCGGGTGACCGTGGCCTGCAGGTCGTCGCGCCAGGCCCAGCGCGAAAGCGGATCGAGGTACGCCAGTCGCGGATCATCGATGAAGCCCGGCTCGCGCGCGCGGGCATCCTCCTCGCGGGTGACATGAGTGGGCACGAAGGCGCTGCCGCTGGCCTGCATCAGCGCGAAGGCGGCCTTGCACCTTGCAGGCGCATAGCTGTCCACCAAGTGCTCGGCCAAGGCTGTCGGGTCTTCACCGTCCAGCGTCCCGCTGCGCCATGCAGCTGCGGAGCCGGAGCAGTGGCGAACGAACAGATGCGCGTGTTCAAAGCTGTGCTGTCCGGCCTGCAGTGCCTCTTCCAGCGCCACCGCCCTGGGCAGGTGGCCCACCAGCGGACGATGCAGTTGGCGCGCCTCGGCAGCCAGCCGTTGGTAGGTATCCGGGCGCAGCCGGTTGTAGACCTTCAGTGCATCCACGCCGCGCTCGGCGTACTCACGCGCGCGACGGACGGCGTCCTGTGGTGCCAGCGCAGGGTCTTCGAAGTAGAAGCTTGCCACCTGCACGAATCGCGGCGCGGTCAACGTGCCAGCGATGGCCTGTGCGTTCCAGCGACGCTTGTCAGCGACGCAGGCGATCAGTGGATCGGTCGGCTGCGGGCAGTCCATCATGTCGCGGGTGCCGGTGATGCCGTTGGCCAGCATCAACGGGAACTGCAGTTGCGGAGACAGCTGCAGTGCGTGGGTATGCATGTCCCAGAAGCCAGGCAGCAGCCAGCGGCCACCGGCGTCGAATACGTGCAAGGTGGCGTCGTGGGGGCCATTGCCGATGGCGATGATGGTGCCGTTGCGCACCGTTACAGTGGTGGGCGCGCTGGCAACGCCGTTCTGCACGTCCACCACCCGCGCATTGATGATCACCCGGCTGTTGCCGACATCGGGTGGCGGCGGCGCTGGCAACGGCCAGATCAGGGCGGCAGCGAACAGCAGGGGCGGAGCGAGAAGCACAGCCGCTACTGCCTTCAGCAGAGGCCGTTGGTGTGATCGAGGGGAAGGGGACAACGCGCGTGCTGCATCCATGAGCCTGCAATCCCTACGGTGGGTCGAAGGCAGGGTGGGGCAAGTCCGGTTCGGATGCCAGTGACTCTCGGCCTGCTCCCCTTGCACCGCCGGTGGCGGTTACCCTGTGCAGCGGATTCTTCGATCACGCCGCGCCATGTCCATCGTCCTCACCGATTTCGCCCGCCCCCGCCTGTTCCCGCGCGTACCGCGCGGCAACACCATCCAGGACTGCAGCGCCGAGCAGTTCCAGGCGCATCTCAACGCGCACCCGCCGCTGAAGGTGCTCGATGGCTATGCACCGTTCTGCAAGCTGTTCGTCTATGAGAACTGGACCAGCACGCGCTGCCTGACCGTGCCGGTCACCGATGCCAACCGGCACCTGCTGCGCAGCGGCTACGAGGCGCGCAACCGTGAGGAACTGCCGGTGCTGGTGCGCTGGTTCGAGGGCGTGGAATCGCCACGGGCCAATTACCTGGTGGTGATCCTGTACAGCGCCGAGCAGCTGGCCAAGGAGGGTTCACCCATCGATGCGGACTGGGGCATCGTCGGCTGCATCTATACCGCCGAGCCGGAAGAAGTGCCGATGGCGCCGATCACCATGATGCGCAATGCGCTGGGCGTGGAGGAGGGTGGTTCGGGCGTGCCGCTGGACCGCGAAGCCTATCAGCGCGCGGTGGCGTTCTGGGAGAACAACGCCAACTGGCGGCCGTGAGAACACAGCATCGCGATGCGCGTCAGCGCACTGCGATGTGAAATCCGCTGCGGCCACCGCGGGATACGATGCTGTTTCCATCACAGCAGGAAGCAACGATGACGATCAGAACGTGGATGCCGTTGGCGGTGGCGCTGGGCGCCTTGCTCGGTTCAGCCGAGAGTTCAGCCCAGCGTTACGATGCCAATGCCGCATGCGGTGGATTGAGCAACGCGGCATCGATCCAGGATGTGGGCGTCAGCAGCATGGAGGCGCGTGCCCAGCGAGGGCGCTGCACGCTGCACGTCGTGGCTGCGGATGCGGAAGCGCTGGTGCGCCAGCAACGCATGCTGGAAGCGGTGTCGATGGCGGTATGCAAGGCCGCTGCGGAACCGCAGCCGTCCGCGCAGCCGCTGTCACTGGTGCTGCGATTCCCTGCGCGCTGCCCGCTGTCGTCCAAGGCGACACTGTTCCCTGCGGCCAGCGGCAACTGGAGGCGTGAATTCCCCGAGTACCCCTCTGCGGCTGTACGTGACGGGTTGCAGGGCAAAGTGCAGCTGAAGGCGCTGGTGAACGGGGACGGCAGGATTGTCGCGGCAGTGGTACGCGTGTCCAGTGGTCACGCGGTGCTGGACGCGGCAGCGGCCAAGGGGCTCCGCTCGTGGGCCATGCAACGCGACGCGCAACAGCCCGCGTTGCCCGCCATGAGTGTGATGGACGTGCCAGTGACCTTTGCTCTCAACGAATGAAGGACGTGCTCTCCTGGCTTTCGTAGCGGGAGCCGGCACAACCAGGCTTGGCGTGGATCCGCCTTCGCAGTAGAGCCACGCCACGCGTGGCTTCAATCAAGGGCGAGCAAGGTCCACTCCCACCACGGGTAGTGGTACTCGCGGTCGGTGGCATCCCAGCGCTGGCCGCAGCAGGTGCAGGCCACCCGATGGCGGTCGCCCCAGCCATCCTCGGCCACGCCCTGTTCCAGCAGCCGCACATGCCCCTGCTCGATGAGCCGGCGTGGGTCGAAGAACAGGTAATCCGGATACAGCGCGCACAGGCAGCCTTTGCGCTCGCGCCAATAACGCAGGCGGCGCAGTGCCGCTTGCAGGTGCACATCGTTGCTGACCAGCGCACCGCCAAGCTGCACGCCCTGGCAGGCCTGCTCGATCCCCTCGGTCTGCGGCGCCAGCGCATCCAGCGTCGTAGCGCTGAACAACCGTGCCAGGCGGCTGCTGGCGGCATGGATACGACTGGCATCGCGCGACAGCAGGTCCTGCAGCAGTACATCGGCCTGCGGGTCGTCCAGCCGCGGTGGCGGCGATGTGGACCAGGGCCAGCGCATCAACGGGGCCTGCCGATCGCGGCGTAGAGGCCGCCGGTCAGGTGCAGCAGGTCGGCCGGTGCCAGCTCCACTTCCAGGCCACGCCGTCCCGCGCTGACGTGCAGGGTGGGCAGTGCCTGCGCGCTGGCGTCGAGAAAACTGCGCAGGCGCTTCTTCTGCCCAAGCGGGCTGATGCCGCCGACCAGATAGCCGGTTGCGCGCTGCGCGGCATCGACGGCGGCCATCTCGCACTTTTTGCAGCCGGCCGCCTCGGCCAGTGCTTTCAGATCAAGCTGGCCGGCCACCGGCACGATGGCGACGAGCAGTTCGTGCGTTTCGGTGCTGGCCAGCAGGGTCTTGAATACCTGTGCCGGATCCAGGCCCAGCTTTTCGACGGCTTCGCCGCCGTAGGATTCGGCATGGGCATCGTGCACGTAGCTGTGCACGGTATGGGCGATCTTCTCGCGCTTGAGCAGGTTGATGGCCGGGGTCATGGGCATATCGTAGCGCCGCGCGCGGGCATTGCCTTGACCGAGGCTATTGCCGCACCCTGCGATACTGCACGTCGGCTTTCCCAGGCTCCAGCATGCGCGCACCCGCTCACCTCCACGACCTGACCTTTGACACCGAAGTGGCAGCGGGCCCGTACCCACCGCAGGGTTTTCTGCCGATCGCCGAAGGCGCGTTGGGCAACGGCGATTGCTTCGGGCTGTACTGGCCATTGGGGCGCGAAGGCGCATTGCCGCTGGTCTGCGAGATGTTCCATGACGAGGGCAGGATGGTCTACAGCCATTCTTCGCTGGACGTGTTCGTGCACTGGTTGGGCATCAATCGCGCGCTGGACGAGGATGCGTGGGATGACGACGAGTGGGATCCGCGCGCGCATGATGTGGACGACGCAGACTCGCCTTTCCGGCTTGTCGAGTCGGCGCAGGGACATGTAGCAGCGGGCGAGCCCGCCGCTGCGATCCCACTGCTCGACGCCGCAACCGCGGCTTTTCCAGACCTGCAGAAGGGCTGGGCCATGCTCGCTGGCCAGCACATGCGGTTGCGCAATGCCGAGCTGGCGGTGCGCGCGGCGCGCTCGGCCGTGCTGGCCAACTGGGCCTTTGGCCTGCCCGAAGCAGGCGTGCTGCGCATCCTGAAATCGGCGCATGCTGG
Source organism: Stenotrophomonas sp. 1337 (assembly GCF_031455455.1). Taxonomy (NCBI): domain Bacteria; kingdom Pseudomonadati; phylum Pseudomonadota; class Gammaproteobacteria; order Lysobacterales; family Lysobacteraceae; genus Stenotrophomonas; species Stenotrophomonas sp. 1337. Next base: position 183,568 of record NZ_JAVDSR010000007.1, read on the forward strand.
TGAGGATCCGGTGGTGGCGATGGCGCAGCAGATGGGCTTCGCCTTTGGCGGTGCCAGGGACAACCCGGACTATGCGTTGATGCAGGCCTGCATCGATCGGTGTTGGCAGATCGGCGATAGGGAGGCGGCACTACGGTTGTCGCACAACCGCTGTTACGTGCTGGCTGCCGAGACGGTGTCATTCAAGGAGCGCGAGCGCTTTGATCTGCCCGCGTGGCAGCTTGCGTTCCGCGAACAGTGCCGCCTCGCCCTCGGCGACGACCGCCAGCGCATGCAGTAGAGCCACGCCGCGCGTGGATACCGAACCGGATGACAGGATCCACGCTGTGCGTGGATCCGATCCATCGCAGATCAGCGCGACAGCGGCTGCTGTGCCTGTGCCTGTTCCTGCGCCTGTCGTTGTGTCTGTTCGGCGTTCAACGCTTCGCTCTGGCGAGTGCTGGATGGCAGATCCTGGCTGACCGCCTGCGCAAGGTCGATGTAGGTGCGATGCGCGGCAGGATCGCCCAGCTGGCCCTGCACCGCGAATACACCCTGGCCGTCGGGGCGCGCCACCACGGTGTCCACCTGTGACATGCCGACAAGCTTGGACTCGTAGGCGACCTGTCCAGCGGCATTCTCCAGCTGGCCGCGGTCATGGAACAGCGGCGATAGTCCACCTTGGCTGCGCTGCTGTTCCAATGCTTCCAGCTTTTCCACGACCTGCTGGTAGCGCGGATTGTCGGCGTGCCCGGGCGTGGCCATGCTCGGTGCTGCTGATTCGGCCTGCTGATGCTGCTGGCTTGCCGCCTCCAGCGCACCCAAGGTGCCGCTGCCGGCTTTGCCGTCCACCGTCAGCTGATGATCGCGCTGGAACTGCTGGACCGCCTGCAGGGTGCCCGGGCCAAAGTGACCGTCGGCCACCAGCGGTGCACCGTCCTTGCCCGTGTAGCCGAGGTCGGCCAGCTTCTGCTGCATGGCCTGCACCTCATCGCCCTTTGCGCCGTTCACCAGCACGCCACTGCCAGCCGACGCACCGGGTGTGCTGGGCGAGCCGTGCGAGGGGGCATGGGTTGGGGTGATGCCCAGCTGGGTCATGGCCGTGTCGAAGCGTTGATCGCGGCTGGTCACGGCCGCAGGCGACTGGATGCCGAATTTGGTCGCATCGACGAAGGTCTGCACGTCGGCCCGGCTTGGTGGATCGCCGGCCTGGACGGTACCGCCCTGCAGCTTCTCCGCGTTGCCGGCCAGATAGCTGATGAACTGCGGGCCCATGCTGCCGAACTGGTTGTCATAGTCGGCCATGGCCAGCTGCAGTTCCGGGTTTGCCACGATGGCATCGGCGGCGGCCGGGTTGGTCGCACGCACCTTGGCGATGGCCTCGTCGACGCGCTCGATGGCGCTGTCCAGCTTGGCGTTGGTGAGCTGGTCGATGTTGGCCTGCGGAATGGCCTGCAGCTTGGCGTCGAGCGCGGCCAGCTGCTGTGTGCTCAGCCCCCCGTGCTGGGACAGCAGTTCGATGTCACCGTTGGTGAAGCCGTTGTCGCGCAGGAAGCGCCTGGCCTGGGGGTTGCCGCCGACGTCGAACTGCACCAGGCCGAACGAGTAGGCGCTGGTGCCCTCCTGGGCGTATGAGAAATGGTCCAGGTGGCGGGTGTTGCCGCCCAGTTCGGTGTTGAGGAACAGCGTGGACAGCTGTTCGCGGGTGAGAGTGGAATCCGTTGCCATGGTCATCGTCCTTCAATGAGGAAAAGGGAGCCGTGCCCGCCCGGCTGATGTCAGCCGGCGCAGTGCTGCTGGGTGAAGCCGAGCAGCTGGCGGGTGGCCTCGGTGCCGTAGGCAGCCGGTGCCGGTTCGATGGCGAACTGGCCGACCATCTGGTTGCTGCACAGTTGCACGTTGCGCTTGCCGGTGGCTGTTTCCAGGGTGCAGTTGGCCGCCAGCAGGGCGTTGTGGCCGGCGCCGATGTTGGTTGCCGCCGTGCAGCCCAGCAGGCTGCCTTTTTGGCCGTTTTCACCCAGCAGCGTGTTGAAGGTCGCCAGCTGGCTGTTGGGGTCGCGCAGCACCAGCATGTCCACGCACTGCTGCTGGCCGTCGGGCACTTCGCAGGCGTCCTGGTCGACCAGACCGTCGCGTGTGGCCGACAGTACCTTGAGGCGGTCGGCAGATACCTGTTGCAGGCAGTGCGCGTCGCTGCACAGGTCGCGCGTGTGCTGGATCCAGCGCTGCTGCTCGGCCTGCAGCTTGGCCTTGCCGGCGGCATCGAGGGTTTGGCTTGCGGCGGCTTCGGCCTTGGCCAGCTCGCCTTCCTGCTTCAACAGGGCGGGGTCGTTGCAGATCAGGGTCTGCACCGGCGATGCCGGATTGGTGCAGGCGGTGCTGCCGGCGGCCGCTGCCGGGGCACTGGCCGCCTTGCCGTCGGTGTTGGCCTGTTCGGTGGCGGCTGCAGGCGTCGTGGCCTGGGCTTCACCGGAGGGCGGGGTGCAGGCGGCCAGCAGGGCCACCCAGCACAGGGTCATGAGGGGCTTGATGGCCCGGGTCATACGTTCACTGCTGCGCTGCATGTCTATCCTTTGATGTCTGCGTCCTGGCGCATGGCCTGCGGGCGGCAGGCATGGGGCGAACCATGGAACGGGGGTGCCGTGGCGGCCGCGCGGCGGGCTGGGCATTGCAACATCCCGCGCCGGGGCCGTTGGCGGGAACAGAGCGTAGCAAGCGACTGCTTAGGGCTCTGTGACAGGGCGCGCGGAACGCGGCGGCGGGTGCCCGGATGCAGAACGGGCGCCCGAAGGCGCCCGTCCGTGTGCATCCGTTGCTGGGGTCAGCGCCCTGTCCTGCGGAAAGGGATCCGACCCCGCGCACGGCATCAGTAGCGGTAATGATCCGGCTTGAACGGACCTTCCACCGGCACGCCGATGTAGTCGGCCTGTTCCTGGCTCAGGGTGGTCAGCTTCACGCCGATCTTTTCCAGGTGCAGGCGGGCCACTTCTTCGTCCAGCTTCTTCGGCAGCAGGTATACCTTGTTCTCGTAGGTGCCCTTGTTGGCCCACAGGTCGATCTGGGCCAGGGTCTGGTTGGCGAACGAGTTGGACATCACGAAGCTCGGGTGGCCGGTGGCGCAGCCCAGGTTGACCAGGCGGCCTTCGGCCAGCAGGAAGATCGCATTGCCGTTGGGGAAGATGTACTTGTCCACCTGCGGCTTGATGTTGACGTGCTTCACGCCCGGGAAGGCGACCAGCGCATCGACCTGGATCTCGTTGTCGAAGTGGCCGATGTTGCAGACGATGGCCTGGTCCTTCATCGCGCTCAGGTGCTCGATGCGGATGATGTCCTTGTTGCCGGTGGTGGTGACGTACAGGTCGGCACGGCCCAGGGTGGATTCGATGGTGTTGACCTCGAAGCCTTCCATCGCCGCCTGCAGGGCGCAGATCGGATCGATCTCGGTGACCACCACGCGCGCGCCGTAGGCACGCAGCGACGCGGCGCAGCCCTTGCCGACGTCACCGTAGCCGCAGACCACGGCGACCTTGCCGGCCAGCATCACGTCCATCGCGCGCTTGAGGCCATCGGCCAGCGACTCGCGGCAGCCGTACAGGTTGTCGAACTTGCTCTTGGTGACCGAGTCGTTGACGTTGATTGCCGGGATCAGCAGGGTACCGGCCTGGGCCAGCTGGTACAGGCGGTGCACGCCGGTGGTGGTTTCTTCCGAAACGCCCTTCCAGTCCTTGACCACGCGGCCCCAGTAACCCGGGCGCTCCTTGGCCACGCGCTTGAGCAGGTTCTTGATGACCTGCTCTTCGTGCGAAGCAGCCTTTTCGTCGACCCAGGTGCTGCCGTTTTCCAGCTCGTAGCCCTTGTGGATCAGCAGGGTCACGTCACCGCCGTCGTCGACCACCAGCTCCGGGCCGGTCAGGGTGCCGTCGGGCAGGGTGAAGGTCAGCGCGTCCAGGGTGCAGTCCCAGTACTCTTCCAGCGACTCGCCCTTCCAGGCGAACACGGGGGTGCCGGTGGCGGCGATCGCCGCAGCGGCGTGGTCCTGGGTCGAGAAGATGTTGCACGAGGCCCAGCGCACGTCGGCGCCGATGTCCTTCAGGGTCTCGATCAGCACCGCGGTCTGGATGGTCATGTGCAGCGAGCCGGTCACGCGCACGCCCTTCAGCGGCAGCTCGGCCTGGTACTTGCGGCGGATGGACATCAGGCCCGGCATCTCGTGCTCGGCGATGTCCAGTTCCTTGCGGCCCCAGTCGGCCAGGGTGATGTCGCGGATCTTGTAGTCGCCTTCAGTGGAGAAGGTCTTGGCAACAGCATTCATGCAGTAGCTCCGGTTGTGGGCGAGCGGATGCTCGCATCTGGCCGGGCGCCGTTGTTGCAAAGCCACCTGGCCGAGCCTGGCCGGTCTCAGGGATCCGGTCGCAGCGCCCCTCGGCAGGGGAGGATGCCCATTATATCGCGCCTGCGCTGTGACACGGCGATGACCCAACCATCGGCAGATGGGCGGAGGTGCATGGCCTGTTAAGGTCGAGGGCTTCATGCAGCGAACAGGTGGAACAATGATGAGCACGCACGCACGCCGCAACCGGCGCTTGACTGGCCTGGTCCTGTCGATGGCCCTGCTGGCGGTGCTCCCGCAGGCCTGGGCTGCGGCACCGCAGGCGGCCGCAGCGCAGGCACAGGGCGTGGCCGGTTACGAGCTGCCCTCGGCCGCACTGCAGGCCGTGGTCGACGCGCCGCGGGCGCCGTCGCTGTTCCTGTCGCCGCGCCGGGATGTCGCCGCGCTGATGCAGATGCCGTCGCTGCCGTCGATCCAGGTGGTGGCGCAGCCGGAGCTGAAGCTGGCCGGCCTGCGCATCAATCCGAAAACCTTCTCCGACAGCCGCTTCAGCTTCGGCCAGAAGCTGTGGCTGATGAATGTGGCCGACGGCAAGGAGCGGCAGATCAGCGGGTTGCCGGCCTCGCTGTCGATCGCCAGCCTGACGTGGTCGCCGGACCAGAAGTGGCTGGCCTTCAACCAGGTCGATGCCGCTACCGGGGCCAATGAGCTGTGGCTGGTGGACGTGGCTGGCGGCAGCGCCCGTCGCCTGGTCGCCGGCCTGAACACCGTTCTGGGCACTGGCTACCAGTGGTTGCCGGACAGCCGTGGCCTGGTGGTGTTCACCCGCCCGGGCAACCTTGGCGCCGCCCCGGCTGCAGATGGCATCCCGACCGGCCCGGCCGTGCAGCAGACCAGCCAGGGCGGTGGCGTGGTGTCCATCCGCACCTACCAGGACCTGCTGAAGAACGAGGCCGACGCGCGCCAGTTCGATTACTACGCCACCACCCAACCGATGGAAGTGGGCTTGGACGGGCAGAGCCGTGCCATCGGTGCGGCCGGCATCTTCATGGGTTTTGCGGTGTCGCCCGACGGCCGCTTCGTGCTCAGCCAGCCGGTGCAGCGTCCGTACTCCTACGTGGTGCCGCTGAGCAGCTTCCCGCGCCGTATCGAAGTACTCGACCGCAGCACCGGCAAGCTGGTGCATACCGTGGCCGTACGGCCGCTGGTGGAAGGCCTGCCGACCGGCAACGATGCCGAAGTGACCGGCGTGCGTGACATCAGCTGGCGCGGCGATGCCGATGCCACCCTGGTCTGGGCCGAAGCGCAGGATGGTGGCGACCCGAACCGGGAAGCCAAGGTGCGCGATGCGGTGTTCATGCAGGCCGCACCGTTCGACACGCCGCCGGTGACCCTGGCCCAGCTCGGCAGCCGCTATGCCGGCATCAGCTGGGGCCGTGGCGACCTGGCCCTGCTCAACGAATCGTGGTGGAAGACCCGCCGCAGCAAGACCTGGCTGATCGCACCGGACAACGCCAGCGTCGATGCCAGGCTGCTGTGGGATCGCGACGCGCAGGACCGCTACGCCGATCCGGGCCGCCCGCTGATGGCCAGTGATGACCGCGGCCGCTCGCTGCTGCAGACCACCGCTGATGGCGGCAGCCTGTACCTGGCCGGTGCCGGTGCATCGCCGGAAGGCGACCGTCCGTTCGTTGATCGCTTCGACGTGGCCAGCGGCAAGGCAACCCGCCTGTTCCATTCGCAGGCACCGACCTACGCTGCGCCGGTAACGCTGCTGGATGCGCAGGCCAGTTCGCTGCTGATCAGCCGCGAGAGCCCGGACGAGCCGACCAACTTCTACGTGCAGTCGCTGGCCGACACCAACGCCGCACCGCGTGCGCTGACCCATTTCGCCCATCCGCTGCCGCAGCTGAAGGGCGTGCAGAAGGAGCAGATCCGCTACAAGCGCAAGGACGGCGTGGACCTGACCGCGACCCTGCTGCTGCCGCCGGGCTATGACCCCAAGCGCGATGGTCCGCGGCCGCTGCTGATGTGGGCCTACCCGGGTGAGTTCAAGAGCGCGGCGGCCGCCAGCCAGGTGACCGATTCGCCGTACCGCTTCAACGCCATCAGCTACTGGGGCCCGCAGGCGTTCCTGGCCAAGGGCTATGTGGTGCTGGCCAGCCCGTCGATGCCGATCATCGGCGAAGGCGACAAGGAACCCAACGACACCTACATCGAACAGCTGGTGGCCAATGCGCAGGCCGCAGTGGACGAGGTGGTGCGGCGTGGCGTGACCGACCGCGAGCACATCGCCATCGGTGGCCACTCCTACGGTGCGTTCATGACCGCCAACCTGCTCGCGCACACCCGCCTGTTCAAGGCCGGTATCGCGCGCAGCGGCGCCTACAACCGCACGCTCACCCCGTTTGGTTTCCAGGCCGAAGAGCGCAACTACTGGCAGGCGCAGGACGTGTACCAGAAGATGGCGCCGTTCAATTACGCCGACAGGATCAAGGATCCGATCCTCTTCATCCACGGCGTGGACGACAACAACTCGGGCACCTTCCCGATGCAGAGCGAACGCATGTTTGCCGCAGTGAAGGGGCTGGGCGGCACCGCCCGCCTGGTGATGCTGCCGAACGAGTCGCATGCCTACCGCGCACGCGAATCGATCATGACGATGCTGGCTGAAAGCGAGCGCTGGCTGGAGCAGAACCTCGGCCCGGTGCAGCAGGGCAAGGCCAAGAAGACGCGCTGACCAGTGCTGGTAGTGCCGGCCGCTGGCCGGCAACCTCATGGACCTGCGCAACGTGAGGTTGCCGGCCAGCGGCCGGCACTACCAGATGAAACCATTTTTGCATCGCAGCACGGCACGCGTTCTGGTTTAGGCTTGGGGTCTGGATCCGTTGACCGAGGCCTGTGCGTCGCCGATGAACGAGTACCGCAGCAGTATCGAATTCGCTTCCCCTGATCTTCCCTTGCGTGACGACGTGCGCCGTCTGGGTGCACTGGTCGGTGACCTGCTGGTCGAGCAGGTATCGGCCGCCTTTCTCGATGACGTCGAGGACGTGCGCACGCGTGCCATTGCCCGCCGCGAGAACCAGGCGCCGCTGTCCGTGCTGGCCGACGGCCTGGCCGGGCGTGAACCGCAACAGGCCGAGACCATGGTGCGCGCGTTCAGCACCTACTTCCAGGTGGTCAACATCGCCGAGCGCGTGCATCGCATCCGCCGCCGCCGCGACTACCAGCGCGCCGTTGCCGCCGCACCGCAACCCGATGGCCTGCAGGATGCCCTGCAGCACCTGAAGGCGCAGGGCGTTGGCCTGGACGAACTGGCGCAGTGGTTGCCACGCATCGATATCGAGCCGGTGTTCACCGCACACCCGACCGAAGCGGTGCGCCGCGCGCTGCTGGAGAAAGAGCAGCTGATGGTGGCCAGCCTGGTCGACAATCTCGACGGCCAGCGCACGCCGGGTGAGGCGGCCGCAGACGCCGCGCGCTTCCGCATGGCGTTGACCGCCTCGTGGCAGACCACCGATTCCTCGCCGGTGCGCCCGACCGTGGACGACGAACGCGAGCACGTCGGCTTCTATCTGGTGCAGGTGCTGTACCGGGTGATCCCGGTGCTGTACGAATCGCTGCAACAGGCACTGCGCGATACCTATGGCGCGGAACTGCCGCTGCCGCGCCTGCTGCGTTTCGGCACGTGGGTGGGCGGCGACATGGACGGCAACCCCAATGTGGATGCGCACACCATCCGCAATACGCTGGATGCACAGCGCGTTGCCGTGCTGGGCCGCTATCAGAAGGAACTGCTGCAGCTGGCCAGCCTGCTCAGCCAATCCACCGAACGGGTGGGGGTGAGCGATGCACTGCAGGCGCGCGTAGCGCATTACCAGCAGTTGCTGCCGCAGGTGCAGTCGCGGCCACGCCATGCCGACATGCCATATCGGTTGCTCAATGACCGCATGCGCGCACGCCTGCAGGCCACGCTGGATGATGCAGACGGCGCCTATGCCGGCCCGGACGAGCTGATCGATGACCTGCAGCTGATCCTCGACAGCCTGCGCGCGAACCGGGGCGAGCATGCCGGCGGCTTCGCGGTGCAGCGCCTGTTGTGGCGGGTGAAGACCTTCGGTTTCCATCTGGCGCGGCTGGATGTGCGCCAGGAATCGAGCGTGCATGCGCGCGCGCTGGCGGCAGTGCTGGGGGGCGATGCGGCATCGGACGCATTGGATACAGCGGGTCGCGCACGCCTGCTGGCACCGCATGCCAGTGGTGAAACACCATTGCCTGTTGGCGATGATGAGGGCAACCAGCGCTTGGATGCAGTGTTCGCGGCCTTGGCCGATGCCCGTGCGCGGCATGGTGGCGACGCGCTGGGCAGCTACATCATCTCGATGGCGCACGACCGTGGCGATGTGCTGGCGGTGCTGGCGCTGGCGCGTCGTGGCGGCCTGGTCGATGACGCCGGCCACGTGCCGCTGGATATCGCGCCGCTGTTCGAAACCGTGGACGACCTCAAGCGCGGCACCGCGACGCTGCGCGATCTGCTGGCCGATCCGGTGTACCGCGCGCATCTGCGTGCACGCGAGGACGTGCAGATGGTGATGCTCGGCTATTCGGACAGCAGCAAGGATGGTGGCATTGCCGCATCACGCTGGGGCCTGCAGCGCGCACAGGTGGAGCTGCTGGAGGTGGCCGCCGAAGCGGGCCTGCGCCTGACCTTCTTCCATGGCCGCGGTGGCTCGATCAGCCGCGGTGGTGGCAAGACCACGCACGCGGTCGATGCCTCGCCACGCGGCAGCATCGATGGTCGCCTGCGGGTGACCGAGCAGGGCGAGGTGATCCACCGCAAGTACGGCATCCGCGCGCTGGCATTGCGTTCGCTGGAGCAGGCCACCGGTGCGGTGCTGCGCGCCAGCCTGCGCCCGCGTGCCGCCGAACCGCGTGAGGATGATTGGCGGCCGGTGATGGACGTGGTCGCCGGTTCCAGCAGCGAGGTCTATCGGGCGTTCGTTGGCCAAACGCGTTTCATGGATTACTTCCGTACCGCCACGCCGATCGATGTGATTGAACGGATGACGCTGGGATCGCGGCCGTCGCGCCGGCTCGGCCAGGATGCGGCATTGACCAACCTGCGCGCGATTCCGTGGGTGTTCGCCTGGAGCCAGGCGCGCGCGGTGATTCCGGGCTGGTATGGGGTCGGCAGCGGCCTGCAGGCGGCCGCCGACGCCGGCCATGAAGCCACGTTGCGTGAAATGGCGCGGGACTGGCCGTTCTTCCGTACGTTCCTGGATGACATCGCGATGGTGCTGTCCAAGGGGGATATCACCATCGCCGAACAGTTCTCGCGCCTGTCCGGCGAGCTGCACGATGCGTTCTTCCCGCAGGTCGAGCGCGAACTGGAGCTGACCCGGCACTGGCTGCTGGCGCTGATGGAGCAGCAGACCCTGCTGGACCACGACGCGCGGCTGGCGCTGTCGATCCGCCTGCGCAATCCCTATGTGGACCCGATCAGCGTGCTGCAGGTGGACCTGCTGCAGCGCTGGCGCGAAAGCGGACGCGAGGACGACGACCTGCTGCGTGCGCTGGTGGCCTGCGTGAATGGTGTCTCGCAGGGCGTGCAGAACACGGGGTGATGCGCATCCGCCGGGCATGGCCCGGCGAATTCGCAATGGTAGTGCCGGCCGCTGGCCGGCAACCTCGCAGCAGGCAGGCTACTGCAGTTGCCGGCCAGCGGCCGGCACTACCGGTTTGCCAGGTGCCGAGCCCGGTCGGCCCGCTTTCATTCTTCCGGTGACGGCGGATTGGACGCCAGCAGTTCCAGATGCCGCTGCTCCATTTCCTGCCGAAGCTGGCGGCGGATCAGCGCTGCGGCCTGCCGGCGCTTTTCATCCGAACTGGCCGGCTGCAGCGATGGAACCGGCGTCGGCCGGCCGTCCTCGTCCACCGCCACCATGGTGAAGAAGCAGCTGTTGGCGTGGCGCACGCTGCGCTTGAGGATGTCCTCGGCCACCACCTTGACGCCGATTTCCATCGACGAGGTACCGGTGTAGTTCACCGAGGCCAGGAAGGTGACCAGTTCGCCCACCGCGATCGGCTGGCGGAACACCACCTGGTCCACCGACAGGGTGACCACGTAGCGGCCGGCATAGCGGCTGGCGCAGGCATAGGCGACCTGGTCGAGCAGGCGCAGGATCGCGCCACCGTGGACCTTGCCGGAGAAATTGGCCATTTCCGGCGACATCAGCACGGTCATGGACAGCTGGTGGGATTTGAGTTCGGTCGACATGGGGCGATTGTATCGGCAACCACCGTCGCTACCATCTGCCGGCCAGCGGCCGGCACCCTCATGATGTCCGCAAACCGATGCATGGTTGCCGGCCAGCGGCCGGCACTACCGAAAGCAGAAGGGCCGCTTGCGCGGCCCTTCTTGAAGGTCAGCCGACTGACAGTCGGCTCTACAGCGGCCCTTCGTGTTTCTTACTTCAGCTTCGCATCGGCGCGCAGGGCGGCGGCGCGATCGGTCTTCTCCCAGGAGAAGGCCGTGGCGTTGACGGTCTCGCCCTCGCCGTTGATGTAGCTGAACTCCTTCGGCTTGCGGCCGAAGTGGCCATAGGCCGCGGTCTGCTGGTACATCGGGTGGATCAGGTCCAGCATCTTGATGATGCCGTACGGGCGCAGGTCGAAGTGCTTGCGGATCAGCTTCTCGATCTTGTCGTCGCTGATCTTGCCGGTGCCGAAGGTGGTGACCGAGATCGAGGTCGGCTCAGCCACGCCGATGGCGTAGGAGACCTGCACTTCGCAACGGTCGGCCAAGCCGGCGGCAACCACGTTCTTGGCGACGTAGCGGGCAGCGTAGGCGGCCGAACGATCGACCTTGGACGGGTCCTTGCCGGAGAACGCGCCACCACCGTGACGAGCCCAGCCGCCGTAGGTGTCGACGATGATCTTGCGGCCGGTCAGGCCGCAGTCGCCCACCGGGCCGCCGATCTCGAACTTGCCGGTCGGGTTGATGTGGAACTTGGTGCCCTTGTGCAGCCACTTGGCCGGCAGCACCGGCTTGATGATCTCTTCGCGGACGGCCTCGATGAGGTCCTTCTGCTTGATGCCCGGGGCGTGCTGGGTCGACAGGACCACCGCGTCGATGGCCGAAACCACGCCGTTTTCATAGCGCAGGGTGACCTGGCTCTTGGCGTCCGGACGCAGCCAGGACAGCGGCGAGTTGCGCTTCTTGCGGATCTTGGCCTGCTGCTCGACCAGGCGGTGCGACAGGTGGATCGCCGCCGGCATGTAGCTGTCGGTTTCGTTGGTGGCATAGCCGAACATCAGGCCCTGGTCGCCAGCGCCCATTTCTTCCGGCTTCTTGCGGTCAACGCCCTGGGCGATGTGCGGGGACTGCTTGCCGATCAGGTTCAGCACGCCGCAGGTGGCGCCGTCGAAGCCGACGTCGGAGCTGTCATAGCCGATGTCCACGATGACCTTGCGGGTCAGCGCTTCCAGGTCGATCCAGGCGCTGGTGGTGATTTCGCCGGCAACGATGGCAACGCCGGTCTTGACCATGGTCTCGCAGGCCACGCGGGCGCGCTGGTCCTGGGTCAGGATCGCGTCCAGCACCGCATCGGAGATCTGGTCGGCAACCTTGTCCGGATGGCCTTCAGAGACCGACTCGGAGGTGAAGAGGTAGCTGGACATCAGGCTTAATATCCTTTGATTCGGATGGAAAGATGGGCGCGAATGATACACGGGGTGCGCCGCCTGTGCATTGTGAACCTGTATGGGTTGCCGGTGGTTAAGGTGTTGTGCCCGGCAGAGCAGGCCTTGGCGAGCACTGTGGGGGCATCGTGCACCGGCAGTGTTCCACTGGCGTGACCATTGCCGCCCCCGCCGGGACCGGATGTGCCAGCGCCTGCGCCGTCATCATTCTGCCGCCAAACCGCCATCTGGCTGCCGCCTGCCGGGCGCAGGCTCTCGGCCAACCCGGCCGCCGGGCAGGAGGGGACACGCCATGCAGGAACTCGAACAGCGTCTGCAGCAACGCTATCCCGACTGGTTCCATGGCCGTCGGGGCCAACTGGCCCGGCCCCTGCTGCGCAGCGTCGGGCGCTGGTCACGGCTGGACCGGATCGAGGCGTTCCTGCGCCGCAATGCCAACGTGCGCGGTTTCGACTTCGTCGCCGCCGGACTGGAGTTCATCGAGGGTCGCTATCACGTGGACCCCGCCGCGCTGGCGCGGATCCCCGCCACCGGCCGCCTGTTGATCGTGGCCAACCACCCTTCCGGCGCGCTGGATGCGCTGGCGTTGCTGGATGCGGTTGGCCGCATCCGCCGTGACGTGCGGATCGTGGCCAACGATCTGCTGGGCGCGATCGGGCCGCTGCAGGACCTGCTGCTGCCGGTACGCATCCTCGGCGGCAAGGTCCAGCGCAGCAGCCTGCAGGCGGTGGAGCAGGCGCTGGCGGCCGAGCAGTGCGTGATCGTGTTCCCGGCCGGCGAGGTCTCGCGGCTGTCGCTGCTCGGCATCCGCGATGGTCGCTGGCAGCGGGGGTTTGTCCGCTTTGCCCGCGCCGCCGCCGCACCGGTACTGCCGGTGCGGGTGGAAGCGCGCAATTCGGCGCTGTTCTACGGCGCATCCACCCTGTTCAAGCCGGCTGGTACGGCACTGCTGGCACGGGAGATGTTCGCCCGCCGCGGCCGGCCGCTGCGGCTGCGCATCGGCGAACCGATGCAGCTGGGGCAGGGTGATCCCGGCGCGCAGCTGCTGGCGGTGCGCCGCGCGGTATATGCGCTGGGGCGCAGCACAGCGCTTGCCGAAGGCTGCCCGGCAGGGCCCGAGCCGCTTGCCGCGCCGGTGCCGCCTGCACAGGTCGCCGCTGCGATTGCCGCCGCCACCGTGCTGGGGCAGACCGCCGATGGCAAACAGATCCTGCTGGCCAGCTGCGCCGCTGATTCGCCGCTGCTGCACGAGCTGGGGCGGCTGCGCGAACTGACCTTCCGCCAGGTGGGCGAGGGCACGGGCCGCAGTCGCGACCTGGACGACTTCGACCTGCACTACCAGCACATCGTGATCTGGGACGGCACCGCGCAGCGCATCGCCGGTGCCTACCGGATCATGCGGGGCGCGCAGGCGCTGGCGCGCCGGGGCTTGGCCGGGCTCTACAGCGCTTCGCTGTTCCGCTATTCCGACGACGCCATTCCCCGCATTGCCGAAGGCCTGGAATTGGGACGCAGCTTCGTGGTGCCCGATTACTGGGGCAGCCGCAGCCTGGATTACCTGTGGCAGGGCATCGGCGCTTACCTGCAATGCCAGCCCGGCATCCGCTACCTGTTCGGTGCGGTGTCCATCAGCGCCGCGCTGCCACGCGATGCGCGCGAGCAGCTGGTGGCCTATTACCAGCGTTACTACGGCGTGGCCGATGGCCGGGTGCAGTCGAACCGGCCGTTCCAGTACTTCGCCGCGCCACCTTGCTTTGGTGAGATGGATGCGGCGGCTGCCTTCGACGTGCTCAAAGCCAATCTCGCCGCGCTCGGTACCGGTGTGCCCACCTTGTACCGGCAGTACACAGACCTGTGCGAACCCGGCGGTGCACGGTTCCTGGCGTTTGGCGTCGATCCGGATTTCAGCGACTCGATCGACGGCCTGATCGAAGTCGACCTGCACGCGATCCGGCCACACAAGCGCAAACGCTATCTGCGCGATGCGGGGATGCCGGCATGAGCACGCTGGCGAACCTGGCACCGCATCGTCGCGCCGTGTTCGTCTCCGATGTTCATCTCGGGTCGCGGCATTGCCACGCCACCGAGCTGGCGCGTTTCCTCGGCACCCTGCGCTGCGAGCGCCTGTATCTGGTCGGCGACATCATCGACCTGTGGTGGATGGCACACCGACGCGCCAACTGGCGGCAGTCGCACAGCGAGGTCATCCTGGCCCTGCACGCGCTGCGACGCGCCGGTACCGAGATCATCTACATCCCCGGCAACCACGACGCCTCGCTGCGCCAGGTGTGCGGCCTGATGCTGCCGGCGATGCAGGTGCGCCGCCGTGCGATCCACACCACCGCCGATGGCCGCCGGCTGCTGGTGGCGCATGGCGACGACTATGACGGTGTCACCCACTTCGGTGGCCTGCAGGAGCGGTTTGGTGACTGGCTGTACTACCGCATCCTCACCGGCAACCATCTGTTGAATGCGGTGCGGCGCCGACTCGGGATGCGCTACTGGTCACTGTCCGAATTCCTGAAACGGCAGAGTGGTGCCGCTGAACGCTACATCGAGCGCTTCGTGCAGGCCGGCCTGGACGATGTTCGCCGGCGAGGCCTCGACGGCATCATCTGTGGGCACATCCACCGCGCCGCACTGATCGAACGCGACGGTCTGGTCTACGCCAATGACGGCGACTGGGTGGAGAGCCTGACGGCATTGGCCGAGGACCACGACGGCGCCATGCGGCTGCTGGACCACAACGGGCGGACGTTGGTGGAGCTGCCGGGAGCACGGTTGTCGCAGGCGGCGTGATTCACAGCTGCAGGGACAGGCCCACGCGCGGCTGCGGCCGCACTGGCAGCTGACTGACGCGCCGCCGGGCAGGAAACCGCCGCTGCACGGAGATCGCCAAGCCGCTAGCATCGGCCGATGGACTCATTGACCCAGATCGTTCTTGGCGGCGCCGTCGCTGCCGCCATCGCCCCGCCTGGACACCGCCGTGCCGCCCTGCTGGCCGGTGCCGCGCTCGGTACCCTGCCGGACCTGGATGCCCTCTGGCTGGGCTTTGCCGCCGCCGACCCGGTGGCGAACATGACCGACCATCGCAGCTTCAGCCATTCGCTGCTGGTGCTGCCGTGGGTGGCCGCGCTGATCTGGTGGCTGTTCAAGCGCTTCGGCAACGGCCGGGTGGCGCAATCACCGCTGCGCTGGTTCTGGGCGATCCAGCTGGCGCTGGTCACCCATCCGGTGCTGGATGCGTTCACTGTCTACGGCACGCAGCTGTGGTGGCCGTTGCAGCCACATCCCGCGATGGGCTCGAGTGTCTTCATCATCGATCCCGGCTACACGGTGTGGCTGCTGCTGGGCTGCGTGCTGGCCTGGTTCGGCCGCGCGCGACCGTGGGCGGGCAAGGTGCTCGGCGTTGCGTTGCTGCTCAGCAGTGCGTACCTGGGCTGGGGGCTGATCGCCAAGGCACAGGTCGACCACGCCGCGCAGCAGAGCCTGGCCGCGATGGGCCTGGGCGACGCGCCGCGGTTCTCGGTGCCGATGCCGTTCAATACCCTGTTGTGGCGGGTCGTGGCGATGACCCCGAATGGCTACGTGGTTGGTGACCGCTCGCTGGTGGCCGACCACGGGCCGATGCGTTTCGAGGGGCATCCGTCCAACGTGCAGGCCTTGCGCGAAGCGGCGGGAATTCCGGCAGTACGGCGCCTGCAGTGGTTCAACCGTGGCTTCATGCGCGCACAGGTGGTGCAGGGCAGGCTGGTGCTGAGCGACCTGCGCATGGGCCTGGAGCCGGACTACACCTTCAATTTCGCGGTGGCCGAGCAGGTTGATGGCCAGTGGCGCGCGATCGTGCCCGAGCAGTTGCGGGTGGACTACAGCAGCCCGGCCGCGCGTGCCGATGCCGGCCGCCGGTTGTCGGCGACGTGGCAGCGCATCTGGCACGAACCGGAGGCGGCGGACGGCGCCGCGGCGCACCCGTAGATCCACGCCACGGCCCATCAGCCCAGTAGATCCACGCCATGCGTGGATGGCGCAGTGCATCGGCACCCAGTAGATCCACGCCACGCGTGGATGGCGCAGTGCATCGACACCCAGTAGATCCACGCCATGCGTGGATGGCGCAGTGCATCGACACCCAGTAGATCCACGCCATGCGTGGATGGCGTGTATCGCGCCCGCTCAATACACCGTTGCGCGGCCCTGCACGAACGAATAGAAGAACACCGCGTTCGGATCGTTCTGCACCAGCCGGAACTCGCGGCGCATGCCCTCCACCGTCTCTTCGTCCACCGTGCCGGCCTGCAGCAGCTGGTCGGCCGCCGACAGCAGCAGCTGTTCCCAGAAAGCGATCATCGTCTTGCGACGTGCCGGTTCGCGGTTGTCCAGATGGATGGTCTTGATCTCGGTGTGCACATCGCGGAAGCCACCGGCCAGCAGCAGGTTGCCCAGCTTGGCGCCGACGAACGGATCACCGCCGTGGTCGTACTGGAAATCGTTGAAGGCCATCCAGTAGCGCCAGATGTGCGGCGAATACGGATCAAGCAGGAACGAAGCATTCATCACCTCGGTGATGTAGACCGGCGAGCCCGGGGCCAACACGCGGCGTACTTCACTCAGCACGCGCGCCGGCGACGGCACGTGTTCCAGCACCCAGCACAGGAACGCCGCATCGAAGCTGCGCGCCTCGAAAGGCAGTTCGCCGGCATCGGCCTGCTGCAGGGTGTAACGGTCGTTGCACCACGGCGTGCGCGCCAGGTTTTCGCGCGCGGTTTCCAGCTGGGCCTCGCTCAGGTCCACGCCGGTCACGTGCAGCTCGGGGAAGCGGCGCAGCAGGATCTCGGTCTGCGCGCCCACGCCACTGCCGACTTCCAGCAGGCGCTTTGCGCCGCTGTAATCGATCTGGCCGAAGATGCTCGTTTCCAGCAGGCGCGCCTGGGTCATCAGCCGTTGCTGCTCCGTGCCGGAGAACCCATGCAGGTAGGTCGGGGAAGAAATCGGCGGGGTCATGGGGGCGGGCTCAGGCAGCGGAAGACATCGCCGGTTCCCCGGCAATCAGGCGGTCGAAATAGTCGGTGGTCAGCGCGATCTGGCTGGCCGGATCTTCGGCGCGGTTGACCACCGCGCGGAACGCGGCATTCTCCGGCCGATCCTTGGCGTACCAGCCCAGGTGCTTGCGCGCGATGCGCACGCCCTGCGGTTCGCCGTAGAAATCGTGCAGCGCGTGCAGATGGCCGAGCAGGATGTCGCGCACTTCGGCCAGCGACGGCGGCGGCAGCTCCTCGCCGGTGGCCAGGTAATGCGCCACTTCGCGGAAGATCCACGGCCGGCCCTGTGCGGAGCGGCCGATCATCACCGCATCCACGCCGGTCTGCTGCAGGACGAAGGCGGCCTTCTGCGGCGAATCGATATCGCCGTTGGCGATCACCGGGATGCGCAGCGCGGCCTTGATCTCGCCGATCGTGGCGTACTCGGCCTGGCCGGTGTAATGCTGGTCGCGGGTACGGCCGTGCACCGCCAGCGCAGCGATGCCACTGTCTTCGGCGATACGCGCGATGAGCGGGCCGTTGCGATGGTCGCAGTCCCAGCCGGTGCGGATCTTCAGCGTCACCGGCACGTCCACCGCGTTCACCACTGCTTCCAGGATGCGCGCGACCAGCTGCTCGTCGCGCATCAGCGCAGAACCGGCCCAGGCGTTGCACACCTTCTTGGCCGGGCAGCCCATGTTGATGTCGATGATCTGCGCGCCATGGTCGACGTTGTAACGCGCGGCCTCGGCCAGCTGCTGCGGCTCGGTGCCGGCGATCTGCACGCTGATCGGCGCCGGTTCACCCGCATGGTCCATGCGGTGGATGGACTTGCGCGTGTTCCAGAAGCGCGGGTCGCTGATGGTCATTTCCGAGGCGGCCAGGCCCGCGCCCAGCCGTTTGCACAGCAGGCGGAAGGGTTTGTCGGTAACGCCGGCCATGGGCGCCAGCACGACGTTGGGGGCAATGGAGTACGGGCCGATCTGCATGCGCCCATTGTAGGGCGCGGCAGGCGCCCCGGCTGGGTTGGCGGCCCGCCGGTTCAGGCCGATCCGGACCGACCTCATGCCGGACGGGCATCAGCAGATGCTTGATGGTCGCTTCCGTCGCCCCCACGGGCCGGTCATGGTGGGCGGCTGGGCGGGCCGGCAAGGCGCATCCACGCATGGCGTGGATCTACTGTGCCCCGGTAGATCCACGCCATGCGTGGATGGGGCCGTCGCACCCAGCACCCGGTAGATCCACGCCATGCGTGGATGGGGCCATCGCACCCAGCCCAGTAGATCCACGCCATGCGTGAATGGGGCCATCGCACCCAGTACCCGGTAGATCCACGCCATGCGTGGATGGGGCCATCGCACCCAGCACCCGGTAGATCCACGCCATGCGTGGATGGGGCCATCGCACCCAGCACCCGGTAGATCCACGCCATGCGTGGATGGGGCCATCGCACCCAGCCCAGTAGATCCACGCCATGCGTGGATGGGGCCATCGCACCCAGCACCCGGTAGATCCACGCCATGCGTGGATGGGGCCTTGCCCATGAACGTGAAAAGGCCCGGGCATCTGCATGCCCGGGCCCGATCATCATCCCCACGGGGATGTCGCGTTACTTCACTTCGGCATCGGCCGGGGTGAAGCGCGGCATCGCCGCCGCTGCGCCTTCCTTCTCGGTCGAGCGACCGGCGAACTGGTTGGCAAAGCGCACGTGGCGGGCGAACGGAGCGTCCGGCACCTGTGCCATCGAGGCCACCAGCGCACCGTTGAAGGCATCGCCGGCACCGGTGGTGTCGATCGCCTGCACCTGTTCGGCACCCACGCGGTAGTACGGCTGGGTGTCGCCACGCAGGTGCTCGTCGGCATGCGACACGAACACGCCCACCGAACCCAGGGTCACCACCACCGTGCCGTTGCCGACCAGCTTGCGGCACAGCGCGTGCAGGCTGGCACCGTCCAGCGCGGCGACGTCATTGGCATCCACGCGCTCGCCGACATGACGGCCGAGCAGGGCGGCGAACTCGGTCTCGTTCGGGGTGATCACATCGGCCAGCTTCAGCAGGCCGATGCTCGACGGGGCGTCGGCCGGGGCGGCGTTGAGAACGGTGGTGACACCGGCCTCACGGGCCACGGCCAGGGCCGCTTCGATGGTCTGCACCGGCGATTCCAGCTGCACCAGCACCACTTTGGCGCCGGTCAGCAGGGCCTGCTGTTGCTGTACGAAGTCGGTGCTCAGCGCCGCGTTGGCACCCGGGCCGATGACGATGGTGTTGCGGCCACGGGCATCGACGTAGATACCGGCGGTGCCGGTCGGCTCGCTGCTGGCTTCGGCGATCAGCGCGAAACCATCCTGCGCGGCAAGGTCACGGGCGGTGGCACCACCGGCGTCGTCGCCCAGCGCACACAGGAAGCTGGTGTCAGCGCCGGCACGGCAGGCGGCAACGGCCTGGTTGAAGCCCTTGCCACCGGGACCGGTGCTGTAGCGGCCGGCAATGGTCGCACCCGGTGCCGGCAGCGACTCGCACCGCCACACGTGATCGACATTGAAGGAACCGACGACAACGACACTGCTGCTCATAGGGAATCTGTTCTCGAAACTAGGGTTCAGCTGAAATGCGTCAGCACGCCGGCGATGGTAGCCGTCATGAAGGTGGCGATGGTACCGCCCAGCACCGCGCGCAGGCCGAACTTGGCCAGATCGTGGCGGCGTTCCGGTGCCAACCCGCCGATGCCGCCAATCTGGATCGCGATCGAACTGAAATTGGCGAAGCCACACAGCGCGTAGGTGGCGATCAGGCGACCTTCGTCGGACAGGCTCATGCCCGGCACCTGGCCATTCACGATCTTCGACAGTTCGGTGTAGGCGACGAACTCGTTGATCACGACCTTCTGGCCGATCAGCGAACCGACGGTGGTGGCGTCGGCCCACGGCGTGCCGATCACCCAGGCGATCGGGGCCAGCACGTAACCGAAGATGGTCGACAGGTCGGTCGGCTTGCCGATCGCAGCCGCCAGGCCGGTCACTTCACCGATCCAGGTCAGCGGCGCATTGAGCAGGGCGATCAGGGCGATGAAGGCCAGCAGCATCGCACCGATGTTCAGGGCCAGCTTCAGGCCGTCACCGGCGCCGGCGGCGGCGGCGTCGATGATGTTGCTGGAGGTCTTCTCCACTTCCATCTTGACCGTGCCGCGGGTCAGCGGGGTGCCGGTTTCCGGAATCAGCAGCTTGGCCACGACCAGGGTGGCCGGTGCCGCCATGATGCTGGCCGCCAGCAGGTGCTTGGCGTAGAACGCCTGCTGCACCGGATCGCCACCGCCCAGCATGCCCACGTACGCGGCAAGCACGCCGCCGGCGATATGGGCCATGCCGCCGATCATCATCGTCAGCAGCTCGGACTGGGTCATCTTGGCGATGTACGGACGCACCGTCAGCGGCGCCTCGGTCTGGCCGATGAACACGCTGGCGCAGACGCTGGTGGTTTCCGCACCGGACACGCGCATCACCTTGGTGATCGACCAGGCCATCACCCGCACGATCGCCTGCATGACGTTGAGGTGGTACATGACCCCCATCAGCGCCGAGAAGAAGATGATCGTCGGCAGCACCTGGAAGGCGAAGATGAAGCCGTAGTTCTTGACGTCCATCAACGAGCCGAAGATGAACTTCGAACCTTCGTTGACGAAGCTCAGCACTTTCACGAAGCCCTGGCCCAGCGCATCGAACACGTCGCGCCCGCCCGGTACCAGGATCACCAGGGCCGCAAAGGCGATCTGCAGGGTGATGCCGGTGGCGACCAGCTTCCAGTCCACCGCGCGCTTGTTGTTGGAAAACAGCCAGGTGATGCCGATCAGCACCGCCAAACCGAACAGGCCGAAGCCGATCCTGCCCAAACCTTCGACCATCTGAGTGACTCCCCTGGGGCGTCGCGAAAAACGGGAAGCCTAGTGCAGGGCAGGGGCCGGAGCAAGGAAAAGCCGTCTGCGCGCGGCCATCGGCTCCGATCAGGCCAGCAACAGCAAGGGGTTGCGCCTGCCGGGACAGGTAGAATGGTGGCTTGATCCCGGCCCGTATGCGGGCCCGCAGCAGGAGAATCGCATGCTCTACCGTCGCCTTGGCTCCACCGGCCTGCCGATGTCCGCCCTGTCCTTCGGCGCCTGGGTGACCTTCGGCGACCAGGTGCCGCGCGACGAGGCGCGCAACCTGGTGGCGGCGGCCTGGGACCATGGCATCAACTTCTTCGACAACGCCGAGGGCTACGCCAACGGCCGCGCCGAGCAGGTGATGGGTGATGTGATGGCCGACCTGCGCCTGCCGCGCGATGGCTTCTGTGTGTCCAGCAAGGTGTTCTTCGGCAGTGCCAAGGACCCCCGGCCCACCCAGCGCGGCCTGTCGCGCAAGCATGTGACCGACGCCTGCCATGCTGCGCTCAAGCGCCTGCGGGTGGACTACCTGGACCTTTATTACTGTCATCGTCCGGATCCGGACGCGCCGATCGCTGAGACGGTGCATGCCATGGACACCCTGGTCCGGCAGGGCAAGGTGCTGTACTGGGGCACGTCGGAATGGTCGGCCAACCAGATCCAGGAGGCGGTGGACATCGCCGCGCGCCACAACCTGCAGGCGCCGTCGATGGAGCAGCCGCAGTACAACCTGCTGCACCGTCAGCGCGTGGAAGTGGAGTACGCGCCGCTGTATGCCACCGCCGGACTGGGCACCACGATCTTCTCGCCGCTGGCCTCGGGCCTGCTGAGCGGCAAGTACGACGACGGCGTGCCGGCCGATGCGCGCCTGGGCCGCGAAGGCATGGGCTGGCTGCAGGACCTGGTGCTGGGCGACAACGCCGATGAGCGTTTGGCCCGGGTGCGCCGCTTCAGTGCGGTGGCCCGCGAGCTGGGTCACGCCCCGGCCAGCCTGGCCATCGCCTGGTGCCTGCGCAATCCCAACGTCTCCAGCGTGATCCTCGGCGCCAGCCGGGTCAGCCAGCTGCTGCAGAACCTGCAGGCGCTGGACGTGCTGGCGCAGGTGGACGACGCCGGCTGGGCGCAGGTGGAAGCCGTATTCGCCTGAGGAACGGGGACAGGTGGCAGGGTCGAACCCACGCTCGGTCGGCCCTCCCGCGCCCAGTCGGGCCCATTCCAATAGATGGTAGCTATCGAATTTTAGATTTCGATCATTAATTCCATCAATGAAGTTGAGAATGGTTGTTGATTGTCAACTGAGAATCATTATCATTTAACTCGTCCCTCGCACGAGTCCAGATGCTCATGAATGCTCAACCTGTACTGCTGCGCCCCGAAACGCTGACCCTCCGCGACCGCCCGGTGCGTGTCGTGCCGCCGGAAGAGGTCATCGACAGCGAAGCCCTGCTCAAGGGCCGTCGTGAAATCCTGATCCAGCACGGTGACCGTTTCTACCGTCTGCGTCATACCAGCAACGACAAGCTGATCCTGACCAAGTAACGCGGTCTGGTCGCCTGCCTCCCTCCCTCCTGTCGGCAGCGCCGGCAGGGTGGGCGACCCGTCCGCTCCTGCTCTCTCCCCCTCGGTCTACCGTTCATGCCTGTCTGGCGTGGCGGTGGCCGGGGGTTCCCCTGCCTGACCGAACGATGCCGATGACCCGCCCGACTGCCCTTTCCATTGCCCTGTGGATGGCTCTGCCGCTGTCCGCCCACGCTGCTGCCGATGCTGCGCCCGACGCGCGCGAATTCGATCGCGTGCAGGTCACCGCCACCCGTACCGAACGTGCGGTCAGCGATGTCGCCGCCACCGTCGATGTGATCGACCGCGAGCAGATGGACCGGCAGCTGGTGCAGGACATCAAGGATCTGGTCCGCTACGAGCCGGGGCTGTCGGTCAGCCGCAGTGCCACCCGTTTCGGCCTCGGCAGCATCCGCATCCGTGGCCTGGATGGCAATCGCGTGCGCATCCAGACCGATGGCATCGCCATGCCGACCAGCTTCAACATCGGTTCGTTCTCCAACGCCAACCGCAACTTCACCGACCTGGACACGCTCAAGCGCGTGGAGATCGTGCGCGGGCCGGCGAGTTCGCTGTACGGCTCGGACGCACTTGGCGGCGTGGTTGCCTTCGTCACCAAGGATCCGGCTGATTACCTCAAGGATGGCAAGGACAGCTACGTCGGCCTGAAATTCGGCTACGACGGCGAGTGGAAGGGCCTGCTCGGCGGCGTCACCAGCGCTTTCGGTGGCGAGCACTGGAGCGGCATGGTCAACATCAACCACCGCCAGGGCCAGGAAACCGACAACAAGGGCGATGTGCGCAGCAACGACAACACGCGCACCGCGGCCAACCCGCAGGACCGCGATGGTCGCAGCGGCCTGGCCAAGCTGGTCTATGCGCCCAGCGAAGACCAGCGTTTCCGCCTGACCGTGGAAGGCAACGAAGACAACACCGATACCGACGTGCTGTCCTCGATCGACCGCACCACCACCACCGGCATGAAGGCGCGCGACAAGCAGAACCGCACCCGCGTGTCCTTCGCCCACGAAATGGATGCGCTGGACAAGGGCTTCGCCGACAGCCTGCACTGGCAGGTCTACACGCAGGACAGCGAAACCACGCAGCGCACCGATGAGGCGCGCGCCAACGGCAGCCGCCGCCATCGCGAGTTCAGTTTCGACCAGCGCGTATATGGCCTGCAGGCGGTGTTCAACAAGGCCTTCAGCACCGGCAGCGTCGAACACGCGCTGACCTATGGCTTCGATGGCGCCCGCACCGAGATCCGCCAGAAGCGCGATGGCTACCAGGTCAGCAATCGTGGCGTGGTCAGCACGACGATCCTGCCCGACGCGTTCCCCGTGCGCGATTTCCCGATCAGCAAGACCACCGAGCTGGGCCTGTACGCGCAGGATGAAATGCGCCTGGCCGATGGCAGGCTCTCGCTGGTGCCGGGCGTGCGCGTGGACCGCTACGAACTGAAGCCGGACGTGGACAGCATCTTCGCCGAGGACAACCCCGGCGTGGCCGTGTCGGAGCTGAAGAAGACCAGCGTGTCGCCGAAGTTCGGCCTGGTCTATCGCTTCACCGACGAGTGGTCGCTGTTTGCCGGTTACTCGCGTGGTTTCCGCTCGCCGCCGTACAACGACGTCAACCTCGGCTTCACCAATTTCGCTTTCGGCTATACCGCCATTCCCAATCCGGACCTGAAGCCGGAAACCAGCGATGGCGTTGAGCTGGGCCTGCGCTTCCTGTCGCCGGCGGCGTACGTGAGCGTGAGCGGCTACTACAACGACTACAAGGACTTCATCGAGTCGCAGACGCTGGTGGGTACCAACCCGCAGGGCCTGATGGTGTTCCAGTCGCGCAACATCGCCGACGCACGCATCTACGGCGCCGAACTGAAGGCCGGCGTCGACTTCGGCCAGATCCGTCCCGCACTGCAGGGCTGGGCGCTGCGCAGTGCGGTGGCGTGGTCGCGCGGCGACAACAAGACCGAAGACACGCCGCTGGATTCGGTCGATCCGCTGCGCGGCACCGTCGGCCTGATGTACGACACCGATACCTGGGGAGTTGAACTGGCAGGCACCTTCGTCAAGCGCAAGGACCGGCTGGCCAGCACCACCACCTATCGCCCGGCGGGCTATGGCGTGGCCGACCTGATGGCGCACTGGAACTTCGCCCCGGGCGCCACCTTCAACGTCGGTGTCTTCAACCTGGGTGACAAGCGTTACATCGACTGGTCCAACGTCGGCTCGACCCTGTCGGCCACCAGTACCGTTCTGGACCGCTATACCAGCCCCGGCCGCACCCTGTCGGCCAGCCTTGCCGTGTCCTGGTGATCCCA
Source organism: Stenotrophomonas sp. 1337 (assembly GCF_031455455.1). NCBI lineage: Bacteria > Pseudomonadati > Pseudomonadota > Gammaproteobacteria > Lysobacterales > Lysobacteraceae > Stenotrophomonas > Stenotrophomonas sp. 1337. Next base: position 208,397 of record NZ_JAVDSR010000007.1, read on the forward strand.
TGAGCCGAGCCCTGTCCGCGCGCCGCCCGCCGTCCTCCCTGTCGCGTTCGTCGCCGCGGGCCTGGCCTGCGCCGGCACAGCTGGCAGCGCTCGGCACGGTGTTGTGCCTGTATCACGCCGATGGCAACGAGCTGGGCGGTTGGCGCCAGGCGGTATCGGTGCATGCCTGCCAGGGCGTGGACAGCGAGGGCCTGCGCGAAAGCCTGTGCTTCCTCGATGCACGAGGCCGTTGCGTGTGGCGCCTGTACCTGTTGCCGGACAGCGATTTCCTGGCCTGGGACCGACTGGTGGCGACGCTGCCGCCGGGTCCTTCGCACGATAGCGATGGCAGCGTCGGTGAGCGCCTGTGGCGGCGCCTGGCCGGGCACCTGGGCGGACAACGCTGGCGTCTGTGCACGCTGCGCCTGCACGCCGCCGACGAGGGCCGGACCCTGGCCGCCAGCCTGTCCACGCTGTCGTCGCTCGGTGCCGCCACCGCGCGCCGCATCGCACGCATGGAAGGCGCCGAAGGCGAACTGGCGATCGACGACTGCTGCTGCGCCGACGCCGCACGCCGCCCTGCCGCGCGCGCTCCCGGCGACCTGCCGCTGGTACGGCTGTGACCTGATTGCGATGGATTGCCTGCCGGCCAGGATGGCCTTTCCACGAAACCTGCAACCCCGAAGGAAGACCCGATGAAGTTCCAGACAGCCAGCGTGATGGTGCTGCTCGCCGCTAGTGGCGCCGCCAGCGCGCAGCCCTCCGACATCGCCCGCGACCATGACAGCATCCTTGCCATGCAGGGTGAGTACACGGTGGATTTCGCCTTCGATGAGACCGTGCTGCTGAAGCCGGGCTACGAGCGCGCGCCGGCCATGCGCAGCGGTGGCAACGAAGTGGTGATCGTGGTCGAGGACACGCCGAAGCGCATCGTGCTGCAGCACCTGCTGCTGGACGAGAAGAGCGGCCACGTGACCAAGCACTGGCGGCAGGACTGGGTGTATGAAGCGCCGAACCGCTTCGAGTTCAGCGCCGACCAGACCTGGCAGGTGCGCACGATCGCGGCCGCAACCAACCAGGGCGCCTGGACCCAGTGCGTGTACGAAGTCAGCGATGCACCGCGCTACTGCGGCACCGGCACGTGGACCTACTTCAACAACGTGCCGACCTGGACCAGCGACATCAGCTGGCGGCCGCTGCCACGCCGCGAGTACACCAAGCGCAGCGATTACAACGCGCTGGCGGTGGTCAACCGCCACACCCTGACCCCGAACGGCTGGACCCACGAGCAGTTCAACACCAAGGTGCAGCGCAACGCGGATGGCAGCCAGGTGGAAATCGCCCGCGAATTCGGCTTCAACGACTACATCAGGACCACCGAGGTCGACTTCACCCCGGCGCGCGATTACTGGAAGGCCACCGCCGGCTACTGGAGCAAGGTGCGCCAGCGCTGGGACGGCTACCTGACCCAGGCCCCGGGCGTGCACCTGAAGACCAAGCTCGACGGCATGGCGATGATCATCCCGTTGTTCACCCAGGCCGAGGACGTGCAGGCCGGCAAGCAGGTGAAGGACGCGCAGATCGACGAAGTCTTTGCCAAGTACGTGGAAAAGGCGCCGAAGGAAGGTTGATCGGCGCGCTGCGGTACCGGCCTGGCCCGGCACTGCATCCACGCATGGCGTGGATCTACCGGACGTGCGCTGCTCTGGTGGGTGCCGAGCTTGCTCGGCACGCTCTCCGGCGGTGATTGCACCCGGCATCCACGCATGGCGTGGATCTACTTGCTTGCGCGGCATGGATCTACCGGGATCATCGGCAATGCATCCACGCGTGGCGTGGATCTACTGGGACCATCGGCACTGCATCCACGCATGGCGTGGATCTACTGGGACCATCGGCACTGCATCCACGCATGGCGTGGATCTACTGGGTCCATCGGCACTGCATCCACGCATGGCGTGGATCTACTGGGTCCATCGGCACTGCATCCACGCGTGGCGTGGATCTACCTGCTTGTGTGGCGTGGATCTACTGGGCTCGCTGGTAGATCCACGCCATGCGTGGATGCCTTTGCCACAGAACAGCGTCAGGCCTCGCGCAGCGCCAATGCCGGTGGCGTGTGCAGGATCCGCCGGGTCCCCAGCCAGCCGGCCAGCAGGCTCAGCGCGATGCCGAGCAGGCCACCCAGCAGCAGGCCCGGCCACGGCGGCAGCAGCGGCAGTTCGAACACCTTCTGCGACACCGCTACGCCGATCACCGCTGCCGCGCCCACCGCCAGCAGCGCCGCCAGCGCGCCCAGCGCACCGAATTCCACCAGCACCGCGCCACGCAGCTGGCGCCGCGTCGCACCCAGCGTGCGCAGCACCGCGCTGTCATAGCGTCGCTCGCCCGCCGTTGCCTGCAGCGCCGCCAGCAGCACCAGCACGCCGGCCAGCAGACTGAACACCATCACCAGCTGCACCGCCTGCGCCACCCGTTCCATCACATCGCGTACCTGCGAGATCACCGCATCCACGTCCAGCAGCGAGAGGTTGGGCTGCGCACGCACCAGGGCACCCAGTCCCGCCGATCGGCCGGCCGGGAGATGGAATGCCGACAGCAGGTTGTGCGGTGTATCGCCCACCGCGTTCGGGTTCAACAACACGAAGAAGTTCGGCCGGAAGGTATTCCAGTCGGCCTTGCGCACGCTGGTGACGCTGAACTCGCGCTGCTGCTCGCCCACCGCTATGGTGATGCGGTCACCGGGATACACGCCGTAGCGCTTGGCCCAGCCGATCTCCACGGATGCCTCCGCGGCGGTGCTGTCCGGCTTCCAGAACGTGCCGTTGACCAGCGTATTGGCCGGCGGGAACGTGCTGCGCCAACTGAAGTTCAGCGGCCGGTTCTCGTCATCGTCGTCGCGCTGTCCTTCACCCTGCGGCTGATTGTCGTCGGCCGGCGTGCGATCCACTCGCAGCGGCGGTTTGCCGTTGATCGCGATCAGGCGGCCGGTGGCCATCGGTTCGATGCTGGCATCGTGCGCACCCAGGCCCTGCAGGGTCGCCAGCACGCTGTCGCGCTGCTCGGGCTGGATGTTGATCAGGAAATAATTGGGCGTGTCCGCAGGCAGGCGCTCGCGCCACTGCTGCAGCAGGCCGGGGCCGATCACCGCCAGCAACAGCAGGGCGCACAGCGACAGTGACAGGCCCACCAGCTGCATCACCGCCAGCATCCGCCGCCGCGTCAGCGCTGCCAGGCCCAACCGCCAGTTGCCGTGCAGGCGGTGCTGCAGGCCACGCAGCAGCTGCAGCAGCAGGAACCCGACCACGCCCGCGGCCACCGCCAGCCCGGCCAGGCCACCCAGCACCCACAGCGCCAGTTTCAGATCGCCGGTGACCTGCACCGCCAGTACCAGGCTGGCCGCCAGCGCAGCCACATAGGCCAGCAGCGAGGCCGGCGGCAAGGCTGCGAACGAACGGTTGAGCACGCGCATCGGCGGCACGCCACGCAGGCGCAGCAGCGGTGGCAGTCCGAAGCCGAACAGCAGCAACAGGCCGATTCCCGCGCCGGTCAGCGCAGGCATGGCTTCGGGCAGCGGCAGGCGTTGCGGCACCAGGCTACCCAGTACCTGCACCAGTCCTTCCTGTGCCGCCATGCCCAGGCCGATGCCGATCGCACACGCCGGCACCGCCAGCATCAGCAGCTGCAGGGCCAAGCCGGCCAGGATGTCGCGCTGGCGTGCACCCAGGCAGCGCAGGATCGCCACCTGGTCGATGCGACGCAGCGCGAACCGGTTGGCCGCCAGTGCGGTGGCAACGCCGGCCAGCAGCACCGCCAGCAGCGCGCTCAGGCCGAGGAAACGACCGGCCAGGTCGAAGGCCTGGCGCACACCGCGCTGGGTATCGTTCACGCTGAGCAGGCGCATGCCTTTTACCTGCGGCAGCAGCCATTGCCGGAATGACGCGATGTCGGCGGCAGGGCCGGCGAACATCACCCGGTAATTGATGCGGCTGCCGGGGCCGAGCAGGCCGGTGCCTTCCACATCGGCGCGGTTGACCAGCAGGGTCGGCGACAGCGTCAGCAGGTCGCCACCGGCATCCGGTTCCGATTCGATGATGCCAGCGATGCGCAGCGTGCCCGCACCGAATTCCAGATCGTCGCCGGCCTTCAGGCCCAGTGCCTGCAGCAGGCGTGGGTCGGCATAGGCCTGGCCCTTGGCCGGCATTCCGGCATCGGCGATCAGCGCGCCGCCGGGCGTGGCACGCACGCGCAGCGCGCCGCGCAGGGGGTAGCCCGCTTCCACGGCCTTGATGCTGGCCATCTGGCTGGCATCGCCCTGGAACAGCACGCTGCCGAAGCTGGCCAGCCGCGTATGCGCCAGGCCGCGTCGCTGCGCCTCCTCAGCGAACGCGGCGGGCGGGTCATCGCGGCCGGCCACGCCGAGGTCGCCGCCGAGCATTTCCGCCGCGCTGCCGGTCAATGCCAGGTTGACCCGGTTCACCAGCGTGCCCACCGCCGTCATCACCGCCACGCCCAGTACCAGGGCGGCGAACACGGTCAGCAGGTCACCTGCCAGGGCCTCGCGGCGCAGCGCGCGCCACGCATGCCGCAGCAGGTTCATGCGTCCACTCCATGTTCCACCGGCTGCAGGCGGCCGTTGTCGATGCGATGGATGTACTGGCAGCGCTGCGCCAGGCGCAGGTCGTGGGTGACCAGCACCAGCGTGGTACCGCTGCCGGCGTTGAGTTCGAACAGCAGATCGCTGATGTGCTGGCCGGTGGCCTGGTCCAGTGAACCGGTGGGTTCGTCGGCGAACAGGATGCGCGGGCGGCTGACGAATGCCCGGGCAAGGGCGACACGCTGCTGCTCGCCGCCGGACAACTGCCGCGGGTAGTGGCGGGCACGATGCGAGAGTCCGACCGCAGCCAGCACCTCGTCCACCCGCGTGCGGTCCTCGCGCCCGGCCAGTTCCAGCGGCAGCGCGATGTTCTCGGCCGCCGTCAGCGCCGGCAGCAGATGGAAGCTCTGGAAGACGAAGCCGACGTCGCGCGCGCGCAGCTGTGCACGCGCTTCTTCGTCCAGTGCCGTCAGATCCTGGCCCGCCAGCGCGATGCGGCCACGGCTGGGCAGGTCCAGCCCGGCCAGCAGGCCGAGCAGGGTGGTCTTGCCGGAACCAGAGGCGCCGACGATGGCCACGCTGGTGCCTTCATGGACGGTCAGGGTGATGTTGTCCAGTATGTGGACTTCACCCTCCGGGCCATGCACGGATTTGCCGACCTGGTCGACGGCGATGGCGACGGGCGCGCTGCGGGGGGACAGGCTGTCGATGAGGAGACTCCAATGCACAAGACGGAATGGAGCCGGCAAGCCGGCGCAATGATGATGCTGCTGCTAGGGTTGCTGCTGTTGCCGGTACTGGCGTGTGCCAAAGGTCCGGGCGGCGGTACCGTGCTGGTGCTCGGTGACAGCCTCAGTGCCGCCCACAATATCCCGGCCGATGCCGGCTGGGTCAGCCTGCTGCAGCAGCGGGTCAGGCAGCAGTCGAAAACCCCGCCGCGCATCGTCAACGCCAGCATGAGCGGGGAAACCACTGCTGGCGCGCTGACCCGCCTGCCGGGCCTGCTTGGCCGGGAGAAGCCCACGGTGGTGGTGATCGCCCTCGGTGGCAACGATGCGCTGCGCGGGCTGACCCCGGCGCAGGTGCAGGGCAACCTGGAGAAGATGGTGCAGGCCAGCCAGAAGGCCGGTGCCAAGGTGCTGCTGCTGGGCATCGACGTGCCGCCCAACTATGGGGCGGGCTACCGCCAGCGCCTGGCTGCGGCGTACCGGGCACTGGCCACGCAGTACAAGGTGCCGTTGCTGCCGTTCCTGCTGGAAGGCGTGGCCCTGCAGCCCGGCTTGATGCAGGCCGACGGCCTGCATCCCACCGCCCAAGCGCAGCCGAAGGTGCTGGACAACGTCTGGCCGCTGCTGAAGCCGCTGCTGTGAGCACGCCATCTTCTTTTCATTGACGCAACTTCACATCGCGTGCACCGTCGATCGGGCATGTTTCACAAAGCTGAAGAAAGAGGGATTCTCATGCGTCAGACGAAGGAGACTTCCGGCTTGGTGCTGGTGGTCGAAGACAACCGCAATATCTCCGAGATGATCGGTGAATACCTGGAAGGCCGTGGCTTCGAGGTCGACTATGCGCAGGATGGCCTGGACGGCTACCGTCTGGCTGCCGAGAACAGCTACGACGTCGTCGTGCTGGACCTCATGCTGCCGCGGCTGGATGGCATCGAAGTGTGCCGCCGGCTGCGCAACGATGCGCGCAAGTCGACCCCGGTGCTGATGCTGACCGCGCGCGACACGCTGGATGACAAGCTCACCGGGCTTGGCTTTGGTGCCGACGATTACCTGACCAAGCCGTTCGCGATCCAGGAACTGGAAGCCCGCCTGCGCGCGCTGATCCGCCGCGAACGTCGCCAGGTGGGTTCGGAAGTGCTCAAGGTCGCCGACCTGGTGCTCGATCCGGTCAGCATGCGTGCCACCCGTGCTGGCACCGAGCTGCAGCTGTCGCCGATCGGCCTGCGCCTGCTGACCATCCTGATGCGTGAATCGCCGCGTGTGGTCACCCGCCAGGAAATCGAGCGCGAGATCTGGGGCAACGGCCTGCCTGATTCGGACACGTTGCGCAGCCATCTGTACAACCTGCGCAAGATCATCGACAAGCCGTTCGATCGGCCGCTGCTGCACACCGTGCAGAGCGCGGGCTATCGCATCGCCGATATCGCCCAGCCGATGGCCTGATCGACGTCGTGCCGGTGTTGCAGCAGAACCGGCACGGCCGTGGTCGGCAGGGAAGGGGTGCACGTTCCGGATACCGGGTCGTCATCGTCCATGCACGATCACGGCACAGCGCGCTGCCTATAATCGCAGCGCTCTGACCGGGACACCGCAATGCCGCACGGCCTGCCGCGCAAGATCCGTATCGCTTTCATCCTGCAAGCCGTGCTGGCCAGCCTGGGTATCCTGCTGGGTGCCTGGCTGGTTTCGCTGGTGATCAAGCACAGCCTGGTGGGCGCTGCCCTGCGCGAAGAAGCGGCGTACTACTGGACACTGCACGAGGCCTCGCCCGTGCAGCCGCCACCCAATACCCAGAACATCCGTGGCTACCTGCTGGAACGCGGGCAGTCCAGCCTGTCACTGCCGGCCAACCTGCGCACGTTGGAACCGGGTTTCCACGAACTGCCCGACGACGATCAGCTGGTGCTGGTCGACGCCCGCGAAGAGGGGCGCCTGTACCTGGTGTTCCTGCGCTCGCGCGCGGAGATGCTGGCGTTCTGGTTCGGCATCGTGCCGGTGCTGCTGACCCTGCTGGCGGTATATGGCGCCTCCTGGATCACCTACCGTGCCTCCAAACGCCTGGTATCGCCGGTGAACTGGCTGGCGCGCCGTGTCTCGCGCTGGGATCCGGGCCATCCGGAAGCGGCCGATCTGGAGCCGAACAAGCTGCCGGCGGACATGCAGGGCGAGACCCGGCAACTTGCGGCGGCGCTGCATTCGCTGGCCAACCGGGTCACCGCGCACGTGGCGCGCGAGCGCAACTTCACCCGTGATGCCAGCCATGAACTGCGCACGCCGCTGACCGTCATCCGCGTGGCCAGCGACATGGCGCTGGGCGATGAAAGCCTGGAGCCGCGCCTGCGTCGGAGCCTGCAGCGCATCCAGCGTGCCGGGCGGGACATGGAAGCGGTGATCGATGCCTTCCTGATCCTGGCCCGTGAGGCCGACGTCGAGCCGCAGGTGGAACTGTTCGACGTCAACGACATCGTCCGTTACGAAGTGGACAACGCCAACGAGCTGCTGGTGGGACGGCCGCTGGCGGTGCACCTGCACAGCGACGCGGCCGTGCAGCTGCACGCACCGCCGCGGGTGCTGCAGGTGGTGGTCAGCAACCTGGTGCGCAACGCCTGCAGCTATACCGATGAAGGCCGCATCGACGTGCATGTGCACAACGACCGGGTGGTGGTGAGCGATACCGGCATCGGCATGTCCGCTGACGCGCTGTCGCGTGCGTTCGAGCCGTTCTATCGTGCCGATCCCAGCCGACCGCAGGGCACCGGCCTGGGGCTGTCGATCGTGCGCCGCCTGTGTGACCGCTTCGGCTGGAAGGTCAGCCTGGCCAGCGAGCTGGGCAAGGGCACCGAGGCGACGGTGATTTTCCGCTGAGGGCCGCTTGCCACCTCGGTAGTTGCCGACCTTGGTCGGCGCTTTCACTGGGATGCAGGTGGACGCATTCATGCCAACCAAGGTTGGCAACTACCGGAGCCCGCGCGTTGTCGCGGTAGTGCCGACCGCTGGCCGGCAATCTCGGGATCAATCAGTTGCAGTTGACCTTCGGCGCCAGCGCCTTGGTCCAGATCGCATAGCCGGCCGGGGTCATGTGCAGCATGTCCTCGCGGAACAACGACGCATCGGGTTGGCCGTCGGCCCCGAGCATCGGTGTGTAGATGTCGGTGTAGCCGGTGTTGGGCAGCTTCGCCAACGCAGCCTTGATCTTCGCGTTGGCGTCGTTGATCGCCGGCAGCAGGTGCGCCCGCGAGGGGCTGGGCTTGATGGAGACGTATTCCACCTTCGTCTGCGGCAGGTCGCGATGCACGCGCTGCACGAAGGCCACCACGTCATCGCGTACCTGGGTTGCGCTGCGGCCGCTGTTGAGGTCGTTGTCGCCGGCGTAGAAGAACACCTTGCACGGCGCGTACGGCACGATGGCCTGGCCGGCGTACCAGGTGCTGTCGCGTACTTCCGAACCTCCGAAGCCGCGGTTGAACACCGGTTGCCCCGGGAAATCCCGGGCCAGGCTGTCCCACATGCGGAAGGACGAGCTGCCGATGAACTCAATGCCACCACGCGGCGGCGGATTGGTCCGGTCGGCGGCGGCGAAGGCGGCGATGTCGGCCTCCCAGGCCACGTTGGAGACCTGCGCAGGGATCTGTGGCGGCGCCGGCGGGCTCAGGGCCTGGGCCAGCGGCGCGGCCAGCAGGCCGAGCAGGATCAGGCAGGTGCGGGGACGGGTCATCAGGCACTCCGGCAGGGCAGGGGTATCCATCATAGAAGCTGGGCTGGCCCCGCGCTTGGCCGCGCTGGGCCGTTTGCGGGGTCGTTCGCAGGGCCTCGCGGCGGGGCGTGCGGGGTGCCATTGCCGCCCTTGTGGCAAAATGGGGGCTGTCTGCCTATCCCTGTGCACCCATGATTTCCTGCCGTGCGTCTGAGCGGTCGCTGCGCCGCGCCCCTGTTGCTGGATCCATCACCCGTGGCTGATCAGTTCGGCCACATGCCCCGCGGCCCGCGCCGCATCTTCCAGGCCGCCCGCTGGTCCTGGCAGGGCCTGCGTGCTGCCTGGCTGCACGAGTCCTCGTTCCGGCTGGAGGTCTACCTGCTGGTGCTGCTGACCCCGCTGGCGATCTGGCTGGGCCAGACCCCGGTGGAGCGCGCGCTGATGATCGGCTCGATGCTGCTGGTGCTGGCGATGGAGCTGGCCAATTCGGCCATCGAGGCGGTGATCGAGCGCTATGGCGCGGAAATCCACGAACTGGCCGGCCGCGCCAAGGACATGGGCTCGGCGGCGGTGTTCGTGCTGATGATGAACGTGCTGCTGTGCTGGGCCCTGGTGCTGGTGCCGCGGTTGTTCCCGGCCAGCGTCGGCTGATCCTTCTTCCTCCCCCCTTGTTGAAGACTTCCCATGTCCCTTGAGCTTCTCGCCGATCCGAACGTCTGGTTGACCCTGTTCACCTTGAGCGCGCTGGAAATCGTGCTCGGCATCGACAATCTGGTGTTCATCTCCATCGCCGTCAGCAAGCTGCCCGAAGAGCGCCGCCCGTTCGCGCGCCGCCTCGGCATCGCCGTGGCCTGCATCACCCGTATCGGCCTGCTGGTCTCGCTGGCGTACCTGGCGCACATGCAGGCGAACCTGTTCACCGTGGCCGGCATGGGCATCTCCATCCGCGACCTGGTGCTGATCGTCGGTGGCCTGTTCCTGATCATCAAGGGCTGGATGGAGATCAAGGAGATGATCACCGGTGGCGAGGACGAGGACCCGACCACCACCAAGACCTCGGCCGTGTTCGGCTACGTGATCGCGCAGATCGCGGTCATCGACATCGTGTTCTCGCTGGATTCGGTGATCACCGCCGTCGGCATCGCCGACCATGTGCCGGTGATGGTGGCGGCGATCCTGTTGTCGGTGGCGGTGATGCTGCTGGCGGCCAACCCGCTGGGCCGCTTCATCGATGCCAACCCGACCGTGAAGATGCTGGCCCTGGCCTTCATCCTGCTGATCGGCGCGGTGCTGATCCTGGACGGCCTGGACGTGCACGTGCCCAAGCCCTACATCTACGCCGCGATGGGCTTCTCGGTGCTGGTGGAGTGGCTGAACCTGCTGATGCGCCGCCGCGCACGCGAACACCACGTGCCGGGCGCCGGCGACTGGTAAGCAAGCGAGACAGAACCCCCGGCCCGGCCGGGGGTTCTGCGTTTCAGGCGCCGCTGCGCTCGCCGGGCATGGCCCGGCGCTACCGAAGCGTGGGCCATGCCCGGCGTGGCTTCTTCCCGCAATGCCGGCTTGCACCTTCCACTTGTGAATCGGGATCAACACTGTTTTCCCGCGTAGTGGCTTACTCCCGGCCGGCAAAGCGCGCAGGCTACGCGCTCATTTTCCACAGGGCCTGCCCCCACGCAGGCAACCCCCATGAATTCCAGAGCCGCATTGCTGGCCCTCGCCGTCGGCGCCTTCGCCATTGGCACCACCGAGTTCACGCCGATGGGCCTGCTGCCGGTCATCGCCAACGGAGTGGGGGTCAGCATCCCCACCGCCGGCATGCTGATCACCGCCTATGCGGTGGGCGTGATGCTGGGCGCACCGGTGATGACCCTGCTGATGGGACGCTTCGGCAAGCGCACCGCACTCATGCTGCTGATGTCGATCTTCGTCATCGGCAACCTGCTGTCGGCGCTGGCCCCGAACTACGGCCTGCTGCTGCTGTCACGGCTGGTGACCAGCCTCAATCACGGTGCGTTCTTCGGCATCGGCGCGGTGGTCGCCGCCAGCCTGGTGCCGAAGGAGAAGCAGGCCGCGGCGGTGGCGACGATGTTCATGGGCCTGACCATCGCCAACATCGGTGGCGTGCCGCTGGCGACCTGGGTCGGCCAGCAGCTGGGCTGGCGCCTGGCCTTTGCCGGCACCGCCGTACTCGGTGTGGTTGCGATCACCGCGTTGGCCATGGCACTGCCGCCGTCGGCCGCGGGCGCGCGCCCGGATGTGCGGCGTGAACTGAAATCGATCATGCAGCCGCAGGTGCTGCTGGCGATGGCCACTACGGTGCTGGGTGCAGGTGCGATGTTCACCCTCTACACCTACGTGGCGCCGGTGCTGACTGAACTGACCGGTGCGTCGAATGCCTTCATCGCGCTGTCGCTGGCATTGATCGGCATCGGCTTTACCTTCGGCAACGGTATTGGCGGGCGCCTGGCCGACTGGTCGCTGGACGGCGCCACCCGGATCCTGCTGGCGGTACTTGCGGTGCTGATGTTCGTGCTGCCGCTGGCTTTCATGAGCCAAGCGACTGCGGCGCTGGGTGTACTGCTGTTCGGTGCGGCGACCTTCGCCATCGTGCCGCCGTTGCAGATCCGGGTGATGCAGGCGGCCAGCGAGGCGCCGGGCCTGGCGTCGTCGATCAACGTCGGTGCATTCAACCTCGGCAATGCACTGGGCGCGGCGCTGGGTGGTGCGGTGATCAGCCTGGGGCTGGGGTACGCGGCGATTCCGGTGGCCGGTGGCCTGCTGGCAGCGTCGGCGCTGCTGCTGGCGTGGCTGGGGCGGGCACGCGCGCCGGTGGCTGAGGCTTGCTGAGGGATGTGTTCCGGCAGGGCTGCGCCCTGCACCCGCAGAGGCGGTAGTGCCGGCCGCTGGCCGGCAACCTCAACAGCAACGGCGGGCATTCCGTGGGATGGCGGGGTGGGTCAGCTTGCGGGGGACGCTGCAAGTACGTCCCTGTAAGCTCGGTCGCGCCATCCATGGCGCTCACGCCCCCGCAAGCTGACCCACC
>NZ_JAVDSR010000008.1:0-210770 GCF_031455455.1 Stenotrophomonas sp. 1337
GTGGGTGGGGGTGGGGCTTGCCCCCCTTGTCGGGGGCCCCCCTGCCATCCTCGCCCGCCCCACCCCCTCCCCAGCCAACCCCCCCCCCCCCGGCCCCCCCCCGATATCCAGCAGACATGACCACCGCGGAGGGGGCGGCGCCCGATGCCCGGCACTCTCCACACGTCCGTTAACACCGACCATGGCATGCTCGGCGCTCAGTCCACCCGGAGCCTTGGCCATGCGCCTGTTGACCCGCCTCATCCCATTGTTGCTGCTGGCCTCCCTGCTGTCCGGCTGCGGCTACAACGCCATCCAGCAGAAGGACGAAGCGGTCAAGGCCAGCTGGTCCGAAGTGCTCAACCAGTACAAGCGCCGCGCCGACCTGGTGCCCAACCTGGTGCAGACCGTGAAAGGTTTCGCCAGCCAGGAAGAACGCGTGCTGACCGAAGTCACCAACGCCCGTTCGCGCGTTGGCCAGATCAACGTCAACGCCGACGATGAAGCCTCGCTCAAGCAGTTCCAGCAGGCCCAGGGCGAACTGGGCAGTGCGCTGTCGCGCCTGCTGGTGGTTACCGAGAACTACCCGGTGCTGAAGTCCGACCAGAACTTCCGCGACCTGCAGGCGCAGCTGGAAGGCACCGAGAACCGCATCACCGTTGCCCGTGGCCGCTACATCCAGCAGGTCCAGGACTACAACACCTACATCCGCTCGTTCCCGCAGCTGATCACCGCCAAGATCTTCGGCTACCAGCCCAAGCCGAACTTCACCGTGGAAAACGAAGCGCAGATTTCCAACGCGCCGGCGGTTGATTTCGGCAACGCGCCGCAGCAGCAGCCGGCCCCGGCTCCGGGCCACTGACCGATGCGCCTGGCCGCCACACTGCTGGCCCTGCTGCTGTGGCTGCCGATGACCGTGCAGGCGCAGACGCTGGCGCCGATTCCGGCGCTGGATTCGCCGGTGGTCGATACCACCGGCACCCTGGATGCCGCGCAGAAGCAGGCGCTGGTGCAGCAGGCGCTGGACCTGCAGCAGCGCAAGGGCAGCCAGATGCAGGTGCTGGTGGTGCCGACCACGCAGCCGGAAGACATCGCCCAGTACACCACCCGGGTGTTCGATCAGTGGCAGATCGGTCGCAAGGGCGTGGATGACGGCGTGCTGCTGGTGGTGGCCAAGGACGATCGGCGGGTGCGTATCGAACCGGGCTATGGCCTGGAAGGTGCGATTCCCGACGCGATCGCCAACCGGGTGATCCAGGAATACCTGGTGCCACGCTTCCGCGCCAATGACTATGCCGGTGGCATCACCGAGGCCACGGCGGTGCTGGTGAGGATCATCGACGGCGAAGCCCTGCCGGCGCCGGTCAGCAGCCAGCAGGGACGCGCCCCGGACGGGGGCGGTGATACCTGGATCTTGGCGTTGTTCATCGGCGTGTTCGCCGGCAGCATCCTGCGCGGCGTGTTCTCGCGGGTACCGCGTCCGCTGCGCGGCCTGCTGGGTGGTGCTGGAGCGGCGGTAGCCGCCTTCCTGTTCACTTCCACCTTGCTGGCCAGTGGCCTGGCCGGCGTGGTGGGCCTGGTGGTGGCGATGTTGTCCGGCCATCCGGGGCGTTTCGCCGGTGGTGGCGGTTGGGGCGGAGGTAGCTGGGGCGGCGGCGGCTTCGGCGGCGGGGGTGGGTTTGGCGGTGGCGGCGGCTGGGGCGGCGGTGGTGGCCGTTCCGGCGGCGGCGGCGCGTCGGGAGGCTGGTGATGATCCAACGTCTGTGCAGGCATCTGTTTTCGCCATCGGTACGGCGGGCGTTCCCGCCGGCCACGCTGCAGGCGATCACCGAGGCGATCGCCGCGGGCGAGCAGCGCCATGGCGGCCAGGTGATGTTTGCCGTGGAGGCCGATCTGCCACTGCATGCGCTGTGGCACAAGGTCACCCCGCGGCAGGCGGCCGAGCATGCCTTCGCGCGCCTGCGCACCTGGGATACCGCGCACAACAACGGCGTGCTGATCTACCTGCTGCTGGCCGACCACGCCATCGAGATCGTGGCCGACCGTGGACTGCAGGGGCGGGTCGCGCCCGAGCAGTGGCAGCGGGTCTGCACGCATCTGCGCGAAGGCCTGCGCGGCGCGCAGCCGGTGGCGGCGCTGCGCGATGCCATCGACGAGGTTTCCTCCCTGGTGGAAGGGCACTTTCCGGCCTCGGCGCGGTCCGATCAGGACGGCCTGCCGGACGCGCCGCAGATCCTGGGCTGAAGCCCGGCAATCGGGCGACGGCGGCCACGACGAGGCCGCTCCCGGGCGGCGCTAGAATATCGGCATCCCTGCAAGGCGTCCTTCATGATCTATTTCCACGACATCGACCCCATCGCCCTCTCGTTGGGACCGATCAAGGTGCACTGGTACGGCATCATGTACCTGCTCGGCTTCACCGCCGCCTGGCTGCTGGGGCGCAAGCGGATCGCCGACGGGCGCCTGCCGGGCGTCGACGCCAACGGCTTCTCCGACCTGCTGTTCTACGCCATGCTCGGCGTAGTGCTGGGCGGGCGCATCGGCTACATGCTGTTCTACGCGCTGGGCGATTTCCTGCACAACCCGCTGCTGCTGTTCAAGGTGTGGGATGGCGGCATGAGCTTCCACGGTGGCCTGCTCGGCGTGATCGCGGCCTGCTGGTGGTGGTCGCGCAAGCATGCGCTGCACTTCTTCGACACCATGGATTTCATGGCGCCACTGGTGCCGCTGGGCCTGGGCTTTGGCCGCATCGGCAACTTCATCGGCGCCGAGCTGTGGGGCAAGTACACCGACGGCCGCTGGGGCGTGGTGTTCCCTTCCGGCCTGCCGGCACCGTTGAACCAGCTCGATCACGCCACCCTGCAGTCGCAGTTCGCCAGCGGTGCGCTCAACCAGTTCGCGCGCCATCCGTCGCAGCTGTATGAAGCGCTGCTGGAAGGGCTGGTGATGTTCGCGGTGTTGTGGACGGTGTCGGCCAAGCCGCGCCATCGCTATCTCATCGGCGGCCTGTTCGCGCTGCTGTATGGCATCTTCCGCTTCGCCGTCGAGTTCGTGCGCATGCCCGACAACGGCGTCTACGTGGCCTTCGGCTGGCTGACCAAGGGCCAGATCCTGTGCGTGCCGCTGATCGCCTTCGGCCTGGTGCTGCTGGTGATGTCGCGCCGCGCGCCGGTGCTGCAGCCGCAGCCGCTGGTGACGGCGGAGGGCAAGGCATGAAGGCCTACCTGGACCTGCTCTCGCACGTGCTCGAACACGGCGCGGAGAAGAGCGACCGCACCGGTACGGGCACCCGCAGCGTGTTCGGCTGGCAGATGCGCTTCAACCTCAACGACGGCTTCCCGCTGGTCACCACCAAGAAGCTGCACCTGCGCTCGATCATCCACGAGCTGCTGTGGTTCCTGAAGGGCGATACCAACATCGGTTACCTCAAGGACAACCAGGTGCGCATCTGGGACGAGTGGGCCGACGAGAACGGCGACCTCGGCCCGGTGTACGGCAAGCAATGGCGCAGCTGGGCCACGGCCGACGGCGGCGAGATCGACCAGATGCAGTGGCTGGTGGACGAGATCAAGCGTAATCCGGATTCGCGGCGGCTGGTGGTCAGTGCCTGGAACGTGGGCGAGCTCTCGCAGATGGCGTTGATGCCGTGCCACAACCTGTTCCAGTTCTACGTGGTCGACGGCAAGCTCAGCTGCCAGCTGTACCAGCGCAGTGGTGACATCTTCCTCGGCGTACCGTTCAATATCGCCAGCTACGCATTGCTGACCCACATGGTGGCGCAGGCCACCGGCCTGGGCGTCGGCGATTTCGTGCACACGCTGGGCGACGCGCACCTGTATTCGAACCACTTCGAGCAGGCCCGCGAGCAGCTGTCGCGTGAACCGCGCGCGCTGCCGACGCTGTGGTTGAACCCGGAGGTGACCGATCTGTTCGGCTTCCAGTTCGATGACGTCCGCATTGATGGCTACGATCCGCATCCGGCGATCAAGGCGCCGGTGGCGGTATGAGCGCGCGCCCACGCGTTGCGGCACTGCTGGCGTTGGCTGGCCTGGCGCCGTTGAGCCTGGTGCAGGCGGCGCCTGCAGACACCCTCGCATTGGCCCGGCAGGTCAACGAGCAGATCGTGCACAAGCACATGCGCGGGGAATTGCAGCGCTTCGTCCGGACGCTCGATGGCAGCGCGCCACTGCCCAGCGACATGCCGGCCGGCTGCCAGGCACAGGTGCGCGAAGCGGTGACCGGCATGTACGCGGCGATGGCCGAACACCTGAAGGCTGGCATCGAAGAACCCGCCTACCAGCATGAGCTTGAGCAGCGCCTGGCGGTGGTCTATTCCAGCAAGGATCTGCAGGGATTCCTGGCGCGCAGCGGCAGCACCGACGTTGCCACGCTGTCCAGGGACATCCTGTCGGGACCGGGCCTGAAGGAGATCGAGGACGCGCAGATGGACAGGATCCTCGAAGGCCTGGACGAGAATTCCACGTCGAACCCGGCGCTGGCTGCGGCGCTGCGCGCGGCCAGTGCCGCCAACGAGGCCTGTACACGCCTGCAGATCGACGCCAGCTGAGGAGGCCGCACCATGAAACTTTCGATGATCGTTGCACTGGATCGCAATCGTGGCATCGGCCAGGGCAACGCCATGCCCTGGCACCTGCCGGACGATTTCAGGCACTTCAAGGCGTTGACCCTGGGCAAGCCGATCCTGATGGGGCGCAGGACCGCCGAATCGATTGGCCGCGTGCTGCCCGGCCGAACGAACCTGGTGCTGACCCGCAGCGGCCAGGTGCCGTTCGAGGGCATGCGCGCGGTGGCCTCGCTGGACGAGGCGAAAGCGATTGCAGAGGGCGAGGGCGCCAGCGAGCTGTGCATCATTGGTGGCGGCGAGATCTTCCGCCAGCTGCTGGACCAGGCCAGTGATCTGTACCTGACCTGGGTGTATGCCGAAGTACCGGCCGATACCCATTTCCCGGAGGTGGATGAGCGCCTCTGGCAGGAGGTGGCCAGTGAGCCGCACCCGGCCGATGAGCGTCACGCCTACGCGTTCCGCTTCGTGCATTACGTCCGCCGCTGAGCGCGGCGTCCTGTAGAGCCTGGCCGTGCTCGGCTCTACAGGATCGTTCTACGGCATCCGGTAGTGGCCGATGATGGTGTGCTGGAACAGCAGGTTCTCTTCCCGCGTACCGCGCGCGATGTTGTGCAGTACCAGCGGCGTACCGTCGGCCAGGCGCCGGTCGGAAACGATGCCCACGTGCAGCAGGCCGTTGCCATTGAGCTTCCAGGCCACGATGTCGCCGGCAGCGAAGTCGCTGGGAAGGGCACTGATCGGTTGCTGCCAGCCGTGGCGGTCGAACCAGCGCATCAGGTTGGGCACGCGCCGGTGGTCGATGTTCCGATCCGGTCGGGACAGGCCCCAGAGGGGCGGATAGGCGCTGAAATCAGCGCGCATGTCTTCATTCACGCGGACCTGCAGGTCCAGCCCCTGCGTACGCAGGGCGCGGACCACCACGTCGGTGCATACGCCGCGATCAGCGGGCACGTCGCCACCGGGGTAGGCCAGTACCTGATAGGCAGGGTCGTAGCGGGTGGTGACGC
The DNA here is from genome assembly GCF_031455455.1 of Stenotrophomonas sp. 1337. Lineage (NCBI taxonomy): Bacteria > Pseudomonadati > Pseudomonadota > Gammaproteobacteria > Lysobacterales > Lysobacteraceae > Stenotrophomonas > Stenotrophomonas sp. 1337. The sequence continues at coordinate 5,572 of NZ_JAVDSR010000008.1, forward strand.
CGACCTGTGCGCGTGCGGCAGCGACCAGCGGCGGCGAAGGTGCAGGAGCTGATGCAGGGGCGGCGGTAGCGTCGGCGCCGGCAGTCGCTGGCGACGATGAGGGCTGGCAGCCGCTGGCCAGGGCCAGCGTTAGCAGCAGCACCGTCCATGGTGCGCGGTTGCCGGGCGTCATGCCGAAGGAGGCGTTCCGTTGTTGTTGCCACCACCGCCACCACCACGGCGGCGGCGGCGGCGCGGACCACGGTTGCCCGGGGCGCCAGCCGTTGCAGCGTTGCCGTTGCCCTGGCTGTTGTCCTTGCCTGCCGTGCGCTCGTGTGCCGGTCGCGCGGGCGGCCGCGCGTTGGCGACCGGTGCCGGTACGTCGCGTCCCGGTACCTGCACCACGCGCAGCTCATCGGTGTCGAGCTGGATCGCGGTGAGCTTGCCACCCCACACGGCACCGGTGTCGATCGCGTGGATGCCCTGGGTGATGGTCAGGCCGAGCGCGGACCAGTGGCCGCAGACCACCTTCAGGTCGCGCTCGACCCGGCCCGGCACTTCGAACCAGGGATACAGCCCCTGCTCCTGGGTGCCCGGCGTGCCCTTGTCCTCGATGCCGATGCGGCCGCGCGAGGTGCAGTAGCGCATGCGCGTGAGCACGTTGATGATCGCCCGCGAGCGCTCGTAGCCGGTCAGGTTCGGCGCCCAGCTGGGCTTGTCGCCGTACATGTTGCGGAACAGCTTGCGGTAGCCGGCGCCGTGCAGCTGCACTTCCACTTCGGCCGCATGCTTCTCGGCCATCTGCGTGGTCCACTTCGGCGCAAGGCCGGCATGCACCATCATCCAGCCAAGCTCGCGGTCCACGTGCACCAGCTTCTGCAGGCGCAGCCAGTCCAGCAGCACATCGCGGTCTTCGGCCTGGACGATGCGCAGCAGGTCCGGGTTGACCTTGCGCTGCTCTTCCTCGGTTCGCGCACCGACGGCCAGCAGGGAAAGGTCGTGGTTGCCGAGCACCACCACGCTGTGTTCGCGCAGCGAATGCACCAGCCGCAGGGTTTCCAGTGACTGTCCACCGCGGTTGACCAGGTCGCCGCAGAACCACAGGGTGTCCTGCGCCGGATCGAACCGGATCTTCTCCAGCAGGCGCTGGGTTACGTCATAGCAGCCTTGCAGGTCGCCGATCGCCCATACACTCATCGTTCGGCCTCCGTGTCAGTGCAGGGTGCGCGGGATGGCCAGCACGAAGGGTGCGACCGGCGCGGCGAATTCGGTGCCGTCGTCGGCCACCATGTCGTAATGGCCCTGCATCGTGCCGTGCTCGGTGCCGAGCATGACACCCGAGGTGTAATGGAAGTCTTCACCCGGACGCAGTCGCGGCTGTTCGCCGATCACGCCATCGCCATCGACATGCTCGACGCGGCCATTGGCATCGGTGATGCGCCAGTGGCGTGCGACCAGGCGCGCGGCAACGCGGCCCTGGTTGTGGATGCGGATCGTATAGGCGAACGCATAACGACCGTCTTCCGGCGCGGATTGGTCGTCGAGGAAGCGCGGGGCGACTTCGACGGAGATGGCATAAACGTCAGCGTCTTCCATACCGGCAGTGTAATCAGGTGGCATTGGCCAAAGCGATGAATTCAGCCACGTCCAGCTGTTCGGCGCGGGCATCGGGGCGCACGCCGGCGGCCACGAACTGCTCGGCGCTGACCACGTTGTTCAGGGCATTGCGCAGGGTCTTGCGGCGTTGGCCGAAGGCGGCCTTGACCACCTCGGCGAAGCGCTTGTGGTCCTTGATGTCGATGCTGGCCGGGTCGCGCGGTACCAGGCGCACCACGGCCGAATCGACCTTCGGCGGCGGCCTGAACGCACCCGGCGGCACCACGAACAGCGAGGTCACCTCGCAGTAGGCCTGCAGCATCACGCTGAGGCGGCCGAACACCTTGCTGCCGGGACCGGCAGCCATGCGGTCGACCACTTCCTTCTGCAGCATGAAGTGCATGTCCGAGACCACCGCAGCATGTTCCAGTGCATGGAACAGGATGGGCGAGGAGATGTTGTAGGGCAGGTTGCCGACCAGGCGGATCGGCTGTCCGTCGGCCAGCTCGGTGAAATCGACCCGCAGCACGTCGCGGTTGACGATGGTCAGTTCACCCAGGGGCTCGGCGGCGGCGGTCAACGGCGCGATCAGGTCGCGGTCGAACTCGATCACCGTCATCTTCGGGTGCACGCGCAGCAGCGGCAGGGTGATCGCACCCTGGCCCGGGCCGATCTCGACCAGGCGGTCGCCGTCCTTGGGATTGACCGCCATCACGATCTTGTCGATGTAGTAGCGGTCGGCAAGGAAGTGCTGGCCGAGCTGCTTCTTGGCCGGGGCGGAAAACACCGGGCCGGAGGGGGAATGCGGGGAAGTCATGTGCTCAGTGTACGTTGCCGCGCCAGCCGCGCACACAGCGTTGTGGCGGCCCGCAGGCTGGAAGGATCGGCAATGCCGCGGCCGGCAAGATCCAGCGCGGTGCCGTGGTCGACCGCCACGCGCGGATAGGGCAGGCCCAGGGTCAGGTTCACCGCCTGCTCGAAGCCGGAGTACTTCAGCACCGGCAGGCCCTGGTCGTGGTACATGGCCAGCACGGTGTCGAAGCCGGCCAGCTTGGCCGGCAGGAACGCGGTATCGGCCGGCAGCGGACCGATCAGGTCCATGCCCTCGCTGCGCAGGCGCTGCAGCAGCGGGATGACCAGATCCAGTTCCTCGCGGCCGAGGTGGCCGTCTTCGCCGGCATGCGGGTTCAGGCCAAGCACGGCGATGCGCGGTGCGGCCAGGCCGAACTCGCGGCGCAGCGCGGCATGCACGGTGCGCAGGGTGTGTTCCAGGCCGGGCGCGGTGATCGCATCGGCAACCTCACGCAGCGGCAGGTGGGTCGTGGCCAGGGCAACGCGGACGATGTCGTTGGCCAGCATCATCACCACCTTCACCCCGGCCTGGTCGGCCAGCAGTTCGGTGGTGCCGCTGTAGGCGATGCCGCCCTGGTTGATCACCGCCTTGTGCACCGGGCCGGTCACCACGCCGTGCAGTTCACCGGACAGGCAGGCCTGGCCCGCACCGAGCAGGGCGCCGATCACCGCACCTGCGTTGGCAGGGTCGGTATGGCCGAAACGGCTGGGGGCGCTGTTGGCGACGGCGCGCAGGCGCAGATCGCCGGGGACACGTGCGTGTGCGTCCTCGGGCAGCAGTTGCAGGGGCAGATCCAGCGCGGCTGCGGCCGCGCGCAGGGTGTCCGGATCGGCGAATGCCAGCAGCCGGCAATCATCGCGCGGCTGCTGGACCAGTCGGACACACAGTTCCGGGCCGATCCCGGCGGGCTCGCCCGGTACCAGAGCGAGCTCGGGGAGCATGGCTCAGGACTGCGGAGGCGTGGCGGTATTTTCCGCCCGGTCACCGCTGCGGAAGCTGACGTAGGCTTCGCCACGCAGCTCCTGCAGGAAGCGGTTGTACTCGTCTTCCAGCTTGCGGCGACCGATGGTCTCGCGGACCTGGGCGCGCTGGTTGTCACTGCCGACGTCGGTCTGGCGGGTGCCCACGCGCTGCACGATGTGCCAGCCCGCATCGGTGCGGAACGGCTGGCTTACGCCGCCGTCCTGGATGCCTGCCACCTGCTGGCCGAAGGCCGGGCCGAACGCGTCGGCCGGGAACCAGCCCAGATCGCCGCCCTGGCCCTTGCTGTTGGTGTCCTCGGACGATTCCTTGGCCACCTGCTGGAAGTCGGCACCGCCGGCAATACGCGCACGCAGGGTGTCGATCTTGGCCTTGGCGGCCGCGTCGGACTGGGCATCGTCCACGCGCACCAGGATATGGCGGCCGTGGTACTCGGTGACCGTGTGGGTGCCTGCCGCCGCGCTGGCGTCACGCACTTCCACCAGCTTCAGCAGCTGGAAGCCGCTCGGGCCACGGATCGGGCCGACCACTTCGCCGGGCTTCATCTGCTGCATCGTCTGTGCGAACGCGGCCGGGATTTCATCCAGGGTGCGCCAGCCGAGGTCGCCGCCTTCCAGCGCATTGGGGCTGTCGGAATAGCGCACGGCCGCCGCATTGAAGTCCAGTTCGCCCTTGTCCAGCAGGGCCTTCACGCCATCAGCCTTCTTCTGGCCGGTGGCGATCTGCTCGGCGCTGGCACCATCGGGCAGGGCGACCAGGATGTGTGCGAGGTGGAACTGGTTGCCGGCATCGGCCTGCTGCTTCAGGGCAGCATCGACCTCGCCTTCGCTGACGCTGATGCGGCTCTGCGCGAAGCTCTGGCGCAGGCGCTGCACGGTGATCTCGTCACGCACCGAGGCGCGGAAATCGTTGAAATCGATACCGTCACTGGCCAGGCGCTGGCGCAGGGCATCCAGGGTCGAGCCGTTCTGCTGGGCGATGGCATTCATCGCCTGGGTCAGTTCCTGGTCGCTGACACGGATGCCGCTGCCCTGGGCACGGGCCACCTGCAGCTTGACCAGCACCAGGCGCTCGAGCACCTGGCGGCTGAGCACGTCATCGGGCGGCAGCTGGGCCTCGCGGCCGGCGTACTGCGCCTTGATGTTGGCGATCGCACGCTGGAGCTCGCTCTGCAGGATCACGTCCTCATCGACGACAGCAGCGATGCGATCCAACGGCTGGGCCTCCTGCGCAAGAACCTGCAGGGGGGCGGACACGCTGGACACCGCCAGAAGCGATGCGAGGAGAACGGGGAAGCTCTTGGTCATGGGATCTGATTCGGATCGTAGTCATCGCGGGTCGCTCCGGTGTTGCTGGGCGGCACGAGATAGAGGTCGTCGCGGTTGTAGCCGAGGATAGCACGGCGCAAAGTGCGGTCCGTGTCCTGGCCGAGGGAGCTCAAGCCCTTGAGCACGAACTCGAGCTGGATGGAGTTGTTCATTTCGCCTTCGCGGTTGCGTACGTAGCGGCGGGCCACGGCGCGCACGGCCAGGCAGCAGCTGTCCCACTGTACGCCACCGATGATCTCCAGCGGTTCCTTGTCCTGGATCGAGTAGTAGTAGCGGCCGACCAGGCTCCAGCGCTCGTTCAGCGGGTACAGGAACGACAGGTCGGCCTGTTCCAGCAGGGTGCGGTCATGCTTGTTGGCGGTGGCGGGGGCGCCGGAATTGATGCGGTAACGGTAGGTCAGGTTGACCACGCCGTCGTTGGACATCAGGTAGCGGGCGCGCACGCTGGCCAGATCCTCGCGCTTGTACTTGGGGTCCCACTGATAGGTGGCGCCCAGGGTCCAGCGGTCGTTGATCATGTAGTTGCCGTCGGCGATCCAGGCCGACTTGCCCTTTTCAACCGGCGCGCCACCGGGGACCACGCTCACCCGCGACTCGTCGAAGTACTGGATCTGGCCGATGGAGGCCGAGAAACGCTCCTTGCCGGTGGTCTGGTCGATGAAGCGGGTGCTCAGGGCCACGGTCAGCTGGTTGGCGTCGTTCTGGCGATCGGCGCCGGTATAGCGCGAATCGCGGAACAGCTGGCCCCAGCTGAAGGTGAAGTCGCGGGTATCGAAGATCGGCAGCTCGTCCTGGTCGCGGTAGGGCGTGCGCAGGTAGAACAGGCGCGGTTCCAGGGTCTGCAGGAACGACTTGCCACCGATCTTCGTCTCACGGTCGAAGAACAGGCCGGCATCGAGGCTGGCGATCGGCAGGCTGCGGCTGGGCGAGGTGTTGCCGCGCAGCTGTTCGGGGGTAGCGGTGGCCGGGTCGATGCCCTGCGAGCGCAGGATCTGGCCGCGGATGCCGTTCACGCCATCAACCAGTCCACGGTCCAGCTGGTAACCGGTATAGCGGTAGGCAAGCGTGGGCGTGACATACCAGGCCGCGCCGCTGATCGGGAACGACACGTACGGTTTCAGGTCCAGTCGCGAGCCGCCGCTGACACCGATGCCCTCGGTCTGCCGGCTGCCGTTGCGGGTGTACTGCAGGTCCGGTCCCGCATCGGCGCCGTACTTGAAGTTGATGTCGTCGTGGGTGAAGCGCACGGCCTCGGCGTAGACACCGGTCTCCAGCCACGGCAGCAGCGGCTTGTCCCAGTTGAAGTACAGGCGCGGCTGGCGGTTGTAGGCCAGCGCACTCTCGTTGAGGGTGTAGTCGGTCAGCTGCCAGCGGTCGGCCATGATGCCGGCCGTCCAGTTCTTGCCGGTGCCGTACAGGCCGACGGTGCTCTGCAGGTTTGACGCGGTGACGCCCACCAGGCGGTTGGCGAAGTCTTCCACGTAGCGTTCGTCGCTGACCCAGGCCAGGTTGGCGCGGGCCTGCCAGTGGTCGTCGAGGTTGTGGTAGCCGCCGAACATCACCCGGCCGCGGTCGCGGTCGCGCAGTTTGTCGTTGGGCATGAACGCGGTCAGCAGTTCGCCGCGGCCGCCGTTGTAGAGGTAGCGGAACTCGTTGTCGAGCATCAGGCCGCGTTGGCTCATGTAACGCGGGGTCAACGTGTCGTCGTAGTTCGGCGCCAGGTTGAAGTAGATCGGCTGTGCGTAATCGAAACCGTTGCGGCCGGACATGCCCAGCTGCGGGAACAGCAGGCCGGTCTTGCGCCGGTCATCGATCGGGAACTTGAAGTAGGGCGCCCACAGCACCGGCACCTTGCCGATCCGCAGCACCGCGTTGCGGGCGGTGCCGAAGCCTTCGTCGTTGTCGACTTCGATTTCCGGGGCGGTCAGCTTCCACACCGGCTGCGACGGGTCGCAGGTGGTGTAGGTGGAGCGGTGCATCTGCCCGACCGCGCCCTGCAGGTCGACCGATTCGGCTTCACCGTTGCCGCGGCGGGACACCAGCTGGTACTGGATGTCGGTGATCTTGTGGGTGTCGCTTTCCTGGTTGCCCTCGGCGCGCTTGGCGACCATCCGGATCGAGGCATCCTGGTAACGGACGTTGCCGTCGGCGACATAGTTGCCGCTTTCGGTATCGAAGCTGAGCTTGTCGGTGCCCACGAACTGGTCGCCCCGGCGCAGCGCCACGTTGCCCTGGTACTGCGGCACGGTGGTGGTGCCCAGCAGCTGGTCGCCCTCGATGTCGGTGGGCTGCTGTTCGCGCGCAGCGCTGGCGGCAGCCTTGTCCTGGCCGGGCACCGGGGTCGGTGCGTCGGTGAACGCAGGGATCACGTCGGTGGCCGGGCAAAGGCCCCAGTTGAGCGGCTTGTCATCAGCCCATGCCGGAAGGCAGACGGCGATGCTCAGGGGCAGGGGAAGCAGGCGGAGGGCTCGGCGCACGCGGTTCGGATTCGGGCGAAAACGGACGGTAGCTTGCCCCATCCCTTGCATAGGGGCAATGAAGGCCTCCCCGGGTTGCCGGTTCGGGTTCATCCAGGCCCGCTGCCGGAAGGCGTCGCCATCAGTGCCTGCAGGTGGGCCACGCTGCACTCGGCCAAGGCCTGCAGGTCGTATCCTCCCTCCAGCATCGACACCACCCGGCCGGCGGCATGGCGGCGTGCCAGCGCGTGCAGTTCGCGGGTGATCCAGGCGAAATCGTCGGTCTCCAGCATCAGGTCGGCCTGCGGGTCGCGCAGGTGGGCGTCGAAGCCTGCCGAGATCAGCAGCAGCTGGGGGCGGAAGTCGTCGATCGCCGGCAGCATCTCGTCGGCCCAGACGTTGCGGAAGCGGAAGCCACCACTGCCGGGCGGCAGCAGGATGTTCATCAGGTTGCCGGCGCCGCGGTCACGGCGCAGGCCGGACTCGGGGAACAGCCCGGCCTGGTGGGTGCTGTAGTAGGACACCCGTGCGTCGTGCTGGAAGATGTCCTGGGTGCCGTTGCCGTGGTGGACGTCGAAGTCGACCACTGCGATCCGCTCCAGACCGTGGCGGTCGCGGGCGTAGGCGGCGGCGATGGCGATGTTGTTGAGCAGGCAGAAGCCCATCGCGGTGCTGCTGGTGGCATGGTGGCCGGGCGGGCGCACCGCGCAGAAGGCCAGCGGATCCTCGCCCAGCATCACCGCATCGACGGCCGCGACACCTGCGCCGGCGGCGTGCACCGCGGCGCTGGCCGAGCCCGGCGAGGTCCAGGTGTCCATGTCCAGCTGGCGCAGCGGTGCGCTCTGCGGTTGCAGTACCAGATCCAGCAGCGCACTGTCGTGGACCCGGGTCAGTTCACCGAACTTGGCCGGCGGCGCTTCGCGCCAATCCAGTTGGCCGGGGAAGGCCTCGTGCAGCGCGTCGAGCACCACCTGCAGGCGTTGCGGGCATTCAGGATGGCCAGGGCCCGGATCGTGCAGCAGGCAGGCGGGATGGGTGAAGACCAGCACGGCGGCTCAGCGCTGGCGATGCTGTGGTTGCCACAGCGCTTCGCCGTGGCCATCGGCCCGTGCCAGCACCCGGGCCAGCACGAACAGCAGGTCTGACAGCCGGTTGAGGTACTGCAGCGCCTCGTTGCGTACCGGTTCCACGCGGGCCAGGGCGACCGTGTCGCGCTCGGCGCGGCGGACCACGGTGCGCGCCAGGTGGCAGCGCGCGGCGGCCTCGCCACCGGCCGGCAGGATGAACTCCTTCAGCATCGGCAGGTCGGCGTTGTAGTGGTCCAGCTGCTGTTCCAGCGCCGACACATCAGCGGCGTGGATCGCGGCATGGCCGGGAATGCACAGTTCGGCGCCCAGATCGAACAGCTGGTGCTGCAGGTGCACCACCAGTGCGCGGACGTCCTCCGGCAGCGGCACGGCCAACAACAGGCCGAGCGTGGCGTTGGCTTCATCGACGGTGCCATAGGACGCAACACGCAGGTCATCCTTGCCGACCCGGCTGCCGTCACCCAGGCCGGTGCTGCCGTCGTCGCCGGTGCGGGTGTAGATGCGCGAGAGGCGATGACCCATGGCGTGGCTCAGTGGTGGATGTCGCGGCGGGCCTGCAGGAGCTTGAGCACCTGCTCCACGGCCAGCTGCAGTGCGGCGGCCAAGGCCACGTAGATCGCGGTGGTGCGCAGGTAAGGGCCGAACCATTGGGCGTAGTTCTGTGCCCATCCGGCCACGGTCGGCTCGGCCACGTTCTGGCTGGTCCAGTAGAAACCGCCCTGCGCCAGCAGATGGCACAGCGCCACCGACGCCACCAGCAGCAAGGCACCCTTGCCCAGCACCGACCACTGTGCGCTGCGGTAGTTGCGACCCAGCAACATGCCACCGGCCCACATCGCGAAGTACGCCGGCAACAGCAGCCAGTAGCCCGGCGATACGCAGTAGTGCTGCCAGAAGTCGAGGCCGCTGCTGCGGATCACGATCCAGTCGACCAGCACCGCGAACACCATCAGCAGCGGGAACGCCCAGCGGGTCCAGCGGGCGAGATAGAAGCCGCCGATGAAGAACACCGCCCAGGAGGCGTCCGGGATTGCCGCGAAGTGATTGACGCGGGTCGCAGCCAGCAACAGCACGAGCACTGACAGGACGAAGGCGCGGGGGGCGGAGTCGGACATGGCGGTGGGCCGGAGCGGATTCAGGTTTCATTCTAGCCCGGCGCGGCGCTTGGCGCAGGCGGGGCGGCGTGGGGCATGCCGGCGCGGCGAGCGCGTATCATGCGCCCATGAGTGAACGACATGACGTGCTGATCGTCGGTGGCGGTCTGGTGGGTGCCAGCCTGGCCATCGCCCTGGACCGCCTGGGCCGCGACGTGGGCCTGCTCGAAGCCAGCCCGGCCGGGGAACTGCCGGCGGTGTTCGACCAGCGCAACCTCAGTTTTGCCGCCGCCACGATCAACGCGCTGACCGCGCTGGGGGTCATGCAGAAGCTGTCGATGGCGCCCGGTCCGATCCGCCGCATCCATGTCAGCCGCGCCGGCGATTTCGGCCGGGTGCAGCTCGATGCCGCAGAGTACGACCGGCCATGGTTCGGCCAGGTGGTGGTGGCGCGTGATTTCGGCCAGGCGCTGGAAAGCCGGCTGCAGGAGTTGTCACGGCTGCGCCGCTACCGGCCGATGCGTTTCCTTGGCCTGGGCGAGGTGATTGACGGCTACCGCCAGGTGCGGGTGGCCGATGACAGTGGCGAGCGGGTGCTGCTGGCGCGGCTGGTGGTCGGTGCCGACGGCACCAGCAGCGGCGTGCGCGATGCGTTGGGCATCGACGTTGATCGCCACGACTTCCAGCAGACGCTGTTCGTGGCCCGCGTGCGCAGCCAGCGCGCGCCCGATGGCACCGCCTGGGAGCGTTTCACCGATACCGGCCCGACGGCGTTGCTGCCGCGTGGCGACCGCCATTTCGGTACCGTGCACGGGGTTGCCCGTGACCAGGCCGAGGCGGTGATGGCGCTGGACGACGCTGCCTGGCTGCAGCGCCTGCAGCAGGCCATCGGCTGGCGGGCGGGCCGCCTGCTCGACTCCGGCCCGCGCAGTGCCTATCCGCTGATCCAGGTACTGGCGCGCGCGCTGGTGGGGGAGCGCACGGTGCTGCTGGGCAATGCCGCGCAGACCATCCACCCGCTGGGTGCGCAGGGTTTCAACCTCGGCCTGCGCGACGCATTGACGTTGGCCGAGCTGCTGGAAGTGGAGGGTGATGCCGGCAGCGATGCACTGTTGCGATCCTACGTGGACCGCCGCGAAGAAGATCGACGGCAGACGGTGGCGTTCTCCGGCGGCCTTGCCCGGCTGACCAGCAATCCGGCGCCGCTGCTGCGCCCCCTGCGCAGCCTTGGCCTGGTGGCCGCACAGCGCGCCTCGGTGCAGTCGATGCTGGTTGGTGGTGCGATGGGCTTCCGTGGCGATGTGCCGCGCCTGTGCCGTGGAGAAGCCGCATGAACCGGCGCGCACGCCTGGACGTGGCCATTGTGGGCGGCGGTGTGGTCGGCGCCGCCTGTGCGCTGGCGCTGGCCGATGCCGGCCTTGCCGTAACGCTGGTGGAAGGGCGTGAACCGGCACCATGGCAGGCCGCACAGCCGGATCTGCGGGTGTTCGCCTTCGCCGCCGACAACGTGCAGTTGCTTGAGCGTCTCGGCGTGTGGCCGACGATCGCGCAGGCACGCGCCTGGCCATACCGGCGCATGCAGGTGTGGGACGCGGCCGGTGGCGACGACCTGCTGTTCGACGCCGATCGCTTCGGCCGTCGCGAGCTGGGTTTCATCGTCGAGAACGGCTTGCTGCAGGATCGCCTGTGGGCGGCGCTGCCGGCAGCTGGCGTGGAGCTGCATTGCCCGGCGCGCGTGGAAGCGCTTGAGCAGGACGAGCACGCTGTGCGCCTGCGCCTGGATGATGGCCGTCGCATCGAAGCCGCACTGGCGGTGGCTGCCGACGGCGCTGAATCGACCCTGCGCGGACTGGCCGGGATCGAGGTCGAGCGCCACGATTACCAGCAGCGCGGTGTAGTCGCCTATGTGGACAGCGAGCTGCCCAACCAGGCCACGGCCTGGCAGCGCTTCCTGCCGACCGGTCCGCTGGCGCTGTTGCCGGTGGCCGAGCGCCGCAGTTCCATCGTCTGGACATTGCCCGACGACGAGGCCGCACGCGTACTGGCCCTGGACGAAGACGCATTCAATCGTGAACTGACCCGCGCTTTCGCCGCGCGCCTGGGTGAACTGCGGCTGGCCTCGCCGCGCGCGGCCTTCCCGCTGCGCCGGCAGCTGGCCCGCCACTACGTGGCCGGTCGCGTGCTGGCGCTGGGCGATGCCGCCCACGTGGTGCATCCGCTGGCCGGGCAGGGCGTCAATCTTGGCCTGCGCGATGTCGCCGCCCTGCAGCACTGGCTGGCGCCGTCGGCCGAACGGCGTGGACAACCCCGGTTGTCGCCGCAGCGCGTGCAGCGCTGGGCGCGTGAGCGTCGCAGCGACAACCAGATCGCCGCCTACAGCTTCGACGCGATCAACCGGCTGTTCTCCAACGACGAGATGCACCTGACCCTGGCGCGTGGCCGCGCGCTGGGCTGCGTAGGCAAGTGGCCGCCGCTTGTGCAGGCCTTCTGGAAGCGCGCCGCAGGGGTGTGACGGCGAGGCTCTGGTACATGCCAACCTTGGTTGGCGCGTCGATCGGGCACCCTCGGCCCAGCTGGAGTGAGAGCCTTCCGGCCTTGTGCCAACCAAGGTTGGCACCTACCAAAAGCGGGTCATGCCGGTCTGCAGCGAATCGCTTCTGTAGACGCCAACCTTGGTTGGCGCGCGAGCCCCGGATCATCCGCCGGTAGCGCCGGGCCCTGCCCGGCGAGCGCGCAGCGCGGTTCACCGATCCCGCCGGGCATGGCCCGGCGCTACCGGAATCGGTTCAATTGATCAGCCAGCCGGCAAGGTCAGCGCGGTCCAGCTTGCCGCGACGCTTGCTGTCCAATGCGTTGAACTCATCGGAAAGCGCCGGATTGGCCAGTGCTTCGTCACGGCTGATGAAACCATCAGCGTTCACGTCCAGCTCGGCGAAATGGATGCGGTACTGGCCGACCACGCTGGCCGGCGCCAGCGAGCGCACCGTTACCGGGGTTTCGCCCAGCGGCACCACGATGTCGACGCTGCCGGTCACGCGGCCGGCCGACAGTGACTGCTGGCGGACCACGCCACTGTCATCGCGCAGCGGAGCACTTTGTGCCGGCTGCGGGCGCGCCGGTTGTGCCAGTGCCGGCGACGCCAGCACCGCGGTACACAGCAGCAGGGATATGCGCAGGGTGTTCATCAGCGCAGCGGCGACGCCAGCACCGTGATTTCCTCACGGTCGTGGTACAGCTGCTTGGCACGTACCACCAGCGGCTTGCCGGCCTGCTCCTGGAACAGGTCCAGGCACAGGCGGGTTTCATCCCAGCGCTTCTTCATCGGCAGCTTCAGGTTGAAGATCGCGTGCCTGCACCAGCCCTCGCGGAACCAGGTGGCCATGCGTTCGGCGACGCGACGCGGCTGCTCGACCATATCGCAGACCATCCAGTCCAGCGGCTGCTCCGGGTGCCAATGGAAGCCATCGGCGCGCAGGTGTTCGACCAGGCCGGTGTCCAGTACGTGCTGGCGCAGCGGGCCGTTGTCGATGCTCAGCACATGCACGTGCTGGCGGGTCAGTACCCAGGTCCAGCCGCCGGGTGCCGCGCCCAGGTCGGCCGCACGCATGCCCGGACGCACCAGCGCTTCGCGTTCTTCCGGGGCAAGCAGGGTCAGCAGTGCCTCGTCCAGCTTCAATGCCGAGCGCGAGGGTGCGTCGGGCAACAGCTTCAGGCGCGGAATGCCCAACGCCCAGGGTGCGCTGTCGTCCGGGTTGGCCACGCAGATGAAGGCATGCGTGCCATCGACGAACACCACGTGCAGGCGCGGCAGGCGTGCGTTGGGTTTGTCGCTGAGTTTGCCGGCCTTGCGCAGCGCCGGGCGCAGCGCATTGCCGAAGGCACGCGCGAGCCCGGACAGCGGTTTGCCGGCATCCGAATCGGGATGCTCCACCCACAGATCACCGAAGCGCGGCGCATCGGCCAGCACGTCCAGCATCGGCGTGATGCGGTCGGCCGGGTCCAGCTGCGGCAGTTCGGCCAGCACCACCAGCTTCTGGCGGGCGAAGATCAGCTCGCGCCACGGCAGTCGCGGTGCAAGCGCTACGGCTTCATCGCACATGAAGAGCACGTAGCCGTCGTTGCGCTGGGTACGGGCGTAACCGGCAAAACCGGCGGCGCCTGCGCGGAACTGCAGTTCGCCGGCCAGCTCGGGCTCGAAGCCCTGCCGGCATAGGCACAGCAGGCCGATGCCGGCCTCAGTAACGGGCGCCATCGCTTTCCCCATAGGCACGCAGCACGCTGCGCGCCGCATCGCGGTTCAGGCCCTGCACCACTTCGATGCCGCGCTTGTTGAGCTCGCCCACCCAGTCGGCCGGCAGCGGGCCTTCATCGAACGGGGTCAGTTCTTCCACGTCGGCCGAACTGGCGCCGATCAGCAGGCGGTCGATGCCGGCCCACACGGTGGCGCCGTAGCACTGGCAGCACGGCTGCGAGCTGGTGGCCAGGGTGATCGGCGACAGCACCGCGTTCAGGCGCGGGGTCTGCAGGCGCTGCTGGGCCAGCATGTAGGCCATGTTCTCGGCGTGCGCCAGCGAGGTCGAATGCGGCATCACCCGGTTCACGCCGGCAGCGATCACCTTGTCATCCGGCCCGAACACCACGGCGCCGAACGGGCCGCCACTGGCGTGGTCGACGTTCAGCCGCGACAGCTCGATCGCCAGCGCGACCTTGGCCTCGTCGCCCGGATATCGACGATCCAGGTCGATCTGGTCGTGGATCCAGGCGGGAAGGGTCAGGTGGACTTGCGCGTACAGCATCGCGGGGGTGCCTCGTTGGGAGTGAAAGGAACAGGTGCAACAGATGTCGGCGCGCAGTGTAGCGGCAGTGGCATGTACCGGGCGTGCGCGCTGGATTCAGGCCGGTGAGGGTGAGCCGGTGCGGATCACCACGTACTGCTTGCGGAATTCCAGCCCCGCCTGCGGCCAGCGCGCAGCATAGGCGCGCAGCAGCGGCAGGGCAGGGGCGAAGTCATGGCCGTTGACCCGGCAGTCGGCTTCGCACTGGCCCTGCTCGTCGCGCGAAGCGAACAGGCGGATGGCCAGGAAGTGATGGGCCTTCAGCAGATCGTCGAAGGCGTCGATGCTCCTGGTGAACAGGCAGCAGGGGCAGGAGCCGTGGTCGTCTTCGCTGCACGCAGCAGCGTCGTCCAGTTCGCGGGCGCGGTAATGGGCCAGCGGTCCCAGCACCACGGTGCGCTCGTGTTCCCGGCCGTCTTCGTTGGTCGGGTAGGTCAGTCCCATCATCGGCAGATCCGGTGCGTCTTCAGCGCCGATGGCGGCCTGCAGGGTCGCCAGATCCACCCGCACCCAGGTCTCGAAGCCGGACAGCAGGGATTCCTGTTCGGTTGCGCCATTGGCGTGCTGGTATTCGAACAGGCCATCGGCGAACAAGCCCGCGTGACGGGTCTCGATGACGGTGGAGGTCTGCCAGCCGCCGTTGTCTCGTTCGTTGCTGGCGACACCGTGTGGGGTCAGGTGCAGGCCACTGTCGAGCAGCAGTCCGTCGTCCTCGACGGTGCAGGCGATGTCACGGCCCAGCAGGACCTGTTGCAGCAGCGGCAGAAGTGCACTCGGGGCAGCGGACATGGCAGGGCCTGATGGGTAGGAAAGAACGGACGATGATGGCGGTATCCGCTGCACAGCGGCAGTGCGTGCCACGTGCGCAGCACGGCCGGGCCGCGTCCGCTGGTCGGCGCTGCGGCTTCACGGGATGGGGCATGCGCCGGGATGACGCGGGCGCCTGTGCGGCGCCCGCGCAGGTACTCAGGCCGACCAGGTGTCGCGCAGGGTCACGCTGCGGTTGAACACCGGCTTGGCTGCGGTGTGGTCGCGGCGGTCGGCAACGAAGTAGCCGGTGCGCTCGAACTGGAACGACTGTTCCGGCGCCGCGGTGGCAGCTGCCGGCTCGACATAGCCGATGACGGTGCGACGTGATTCCGGATTGAGGTAATCGCGGTAGGTCTTGCCTTCCGATTCATCGTCCGGGTTCGGCACCGAGAACAGGCGGTCATACAGGCGGATCTCGGCCGGCACACCGTGCACCGCGCTGACCCAGTGGATGGTGCCCTTGACCTTGCGGTTGGCGCCTTCCATGCCCGGACGCGACTCCGGATCCAGCCAGCCGCGCAGTTCGGTGATGGTACCGTCGGCATCCTTGATCACTTCATCGCAGCGGATGATGCCGGCGCCGCGCAGGCGCACTTCGCCACCGGGAACCAGGCGCTTCCAGCCCTTCGGCGGCACTTCGGCAAAGTCCTCGCGGTCGATCCACACTTCACGTGCGAACGGCACTTCGCGGGTACCGAAGCTTTCGTCCTTCGGGTGGTTGCTGAAGGTCAACTGCTCTTCGTGGCCGTCGGCCAGGTTGGTCAGCACCAGCTTGACCGGGTCGACCACGGCCATGCGGCGCGGCGCGGCGCTGTCCAGGTCTTCGCGCAACGCGCCTTCCAGCACGCTGAAATCGATCAGCGAATTCTGCTTGCTGATGCCCACGCGCTCGGCGAACAGGCGCATCGCCGCCGGCGTGTAGCCACGGCGACGCAGGCCCTGCAGGGTCGGCATGCGCGGGTCTTCCCAGCCGTCCACCAGCTGTTCGGTGACCAGCGCCATCAGCTTGCGCTTGCTCATCACCGTGTAGTTGATGTTCAAGCGCGAGAACTCGATCTGGCGCGGCTTGGCCGCTTCGCGCGGCAGGCCGGCGTCGACCAGCGGCTGGGTCAGCGCGTCATCGTGGGCGAAGTCGACGTTATCCACGCACCAGTCGTACAGCGGGCGGTGGTCTTCGAACTCCAGCGTGCACAGCGAGTGGGTGATGCCTTCGATCGAATCGCCCAGTGCATGGGCGAAGTCATACATCGGGTAGATCGGCCAGGCGTTGCCGGTGTTCTGGTGTTCGACGTGCTTGATGCGGTACAGGGCCGGATCGCGCAGGTTGATGTTGCCGCTGGCCATGTCGATCTTGGCGCGCACGGTGCGCGCGCCATCGGGGAATTCACCGGCGCGCATGCGGCGGAACAGGTCCAGGTTTTCCTCGACGCTGCGGTCGCGCCACGGCGAGGGCCGGCCCGGTTCGGTCAGGGTGCCGCGGTAGGCGCGCACTTCCTCGGCCGACAGGTCACAGACGTAGGCCTTGCCGTCGGCGATCAGCTTCTCGGCGGCCAGGTAGTAGGCGTCGAAGTAATCCGACGCATGGCGCAGCTCGTTCCACTCAAAGCCCAGCCAGCGCACGTCGTCCTGGATCGCGGCCACGTACTCCGGGTCTTCCTTGGCCGGGTTGGTGTCGTCGAAACGCAGGTTGCAGACGCCGCCGAACTCGCCGGCGACGCCGAAGTTCAGGCAGATCGACTTGGCATGGCCGATGTGCAGGTAGCCGTTCGGCTCGGGCGGGAAGCGGGTCTTGATCGCCTGGTGCTTACCGCTGGCCAGGTCCTCGCGCACGATCTGGCGGATGAAATCGCGCTTCTCGTGGCTGTCGGCGGGGGTCTCGGGGCTGGCGGGGGTGTGCTCTGACATGAGTCGGCGAAAGAAAGGCAGAAAGATTGCCAGTCTAACGCTTACCGGGAAGGGCTGCCCGGCGAGCGCAGCGGCACCATTCAGCCCCCGGGCGTATGCTGGAATCCTGTCCCACGGAGCTGCCGCATGCACATCGTGTACAAGGCCGACAATCTGTTCGACGCCCACCTGGTCAAGCACGCGCTGGAAGACGCCGGCATCCCGGCGTTCGTGTTCGGCGAGTCGCTGCTGGGCGGCATGGGCGAGCTGCCGCTGTTCGGCGTGCTGCGGGTCGGTATCCCCGACGCCGCGCGGCCACAGGCCGAAGAGATCGTGGCGGCGCTGGACTTGGGCCACGCCGCAGACGCCCCCATTTCAGATGCCGACGACATTGCCGGGCTTCCGGCGTAGGAGCGCATCATGTTGGGAATCGGACAGGGCATCCTCGGCATCGGGGCCTTCAAGCAGCGCCTGCCGCGCCCGGAAGAGGCTTTGCCGGGCCGCGACCAGCCGCTGCCGCTGCACAGCAACCAGCACTTCGTGAACAGCCATCCGTTGAAGGACCGTTTCGCCGGCCTGCAGCAGATCCGCTTCGCGCTGGGCTGCTTCTGGGGCGCCGAGCGCAAATTCTGGAACGAGCCGGGCGTGTACAGCACCTCGGTGGGCTATGCCGGTGGAATCACCCCGAACCCCACCTATGAAGAGGTCTGCTCGGGCCTGACCGGCCACACCGAGGTGGTGCAGGTGGTGTTCGACCCGGCGGTTGTCAGCCTGGAGCGGCTGCTGCAGCTGTTCTGGGAAAGCCACGACCCGACCCAGGGCATGCGCCAGGGCAACGACACCGGCACCCAGTACCGTTCGGCGATCCACGCCGCCGACGAGGCCCAGTACGCCGCGGCGCTGGCCAGTGGCGAGGCCTACCAGGCGCAGCTGGCTGCAGCGGGGTATGGCCCGATCACCACCGAGATCGTGTATCCGGCACCGACGTACTACTACGCCGAGGACTATCACCAGCAGTACCTGGCCAAGAACCCGAACGGCTACTGCGGCATTGGCGGTACCGGCGTGAGCTGCCCGATCGGGTTGGATGTGGAGGTGCCGCGCTGACGCGCGGTGGTCCGCCTGCGGCGGGCAGAAGCCAAAGCCAAAGCGGCTCTGGGTTTCTGTGGGTTGGGCGGGGCGGTGTGGGTTGGCAGGACACGCCGTAAACCCGTCCCTGGGGGCTCGATGGCGCCATCCATGGCGCCAACGGTCCTGCCAACCCACACCGCCCCGCCCCCGACCGTTTCCCGGTGACGGTGGGCAAGAGCATGGGTTACTGACGAACTGATGGAAAACAAAAAGGACGCGGCGTTCGCCGCGTCCTTTTTGTTTGTTTGCTTGCGAGCAAGCGCAGCGCGCGACCCGCTTCTGCTCTTCTTTTCTTTCTTCCGTGGCGGACCGCCGCAGGAAACTGTCGAAGGCAGGGTGGGTAGGCCGTGCAGGGGCGTGAGCCGCATGGATGCGGCGACCGAGCTTACATGGACGTACTTGCAGCGTCCCCTGCACGGCCTACCCACCCTGCCAAACGCATGACCCGCTCTTCGCGACCCAGCCCCCCGCCACGAGGGGCTCAGCCGTTGGCTGGAATCACAGTTCCGAGCGAATGCGCTCGCGCAGCGCCTGCAGATCCTTGGCAAACGCATCGATACCGGTCGCCAGCTTCTCGGTCGCCATCGGATCGGCGGCCAGGTCGGCTGCGAACTTCGCCGCGTCGATCGGCGTCACCTGCACCGTTTCAGCGGCACCGGCCACCAGCTTGCGCGGCAGCGCGCCGTGGTCGGCGTCGAGCTTCTCAAGCAGGTCCGGCGAAATGGTCAGGCGGTCGCAGCCGGCCAGCGCTTCGATCTGCGCGGTCGAACGGAACGAGGCGCCCATCACCACGGTCGGCGAACCGCGGCGCTTGAATTCGGCATACACCCCACGCACGAACACCACGCCCGGGTCCTCGTCGATGTTCGCCGGGGTCTGGCCGTTGGCCACGTACCAGTCCAGGATGCGGCCGACGAACGGCGAGATCAGGAACGCACCGGCTTCGCTGCAGGCCAGCGCCTGGGTGGGGTTGAAGATCAGGGTCAGGTTGCAGTCGATGCCTTCGGCCTGCAGCACGCGCGCGGCTTCCACGCCTTCCCAGGTCGCAGCGATCTTGATCAGGATCTTCTCGCGCGGCACGCCGGCATCGGCATACATCTGGATGAATTGACGGGCCTTGGCCACGGTCGCGGCGGTGTCGTGGGCCTGGTCGGCATCCACTTCGGTGGAGACGCGGCCCGGCACCAGCGTGCTCAGCAGCGCACCGACGCCGATGGTCAGGCGGTCGGCCACGGCGTGCACCACGGCCTCGCGGTCGCCGCCCTGCTGGCGGCCCCAAGCCAGTTCGCGTTCGATCAGTTCCGCATAGACCGGCAGGTCCAGCGCCTTCTTCACCAGGGTCGGATTGGTGGTGCAGTCCACCGGCTGCAGGCGCTTGATCGCCTCGTAGTCACCGGTATCGGCAACGACCACGGACAGTTCGCGCAGCTGGGACAGTTTGGACGGGGTACTCATTACGGCTCCTGGTGCGGGGATTGCAGGGAAACTGATCGCGCGCGGTTCGCAGCGCAGGTCAGGGACGGTCGTTGTGGACCGCGCTCACGCGCAGCCGCAGCTTGCGGCCGCCCGGGGCGGTCCAGTCGATGCTCTGGCCAACGGCCAGGCCAAGCAGGGCGCTGCCGACGGGCGCCAGCACGGACACCTTGCCTTCATCGACATTGGCTTCGCGGGGGAAGACCAGGGTCAGGACATGCTTCTCGCCCGACACTTCATCTTCGCACTCCACGCGCGAATGCATCATGACGATGCCTTCGGGAATCTGGTCTGGCGGCAACACGGTTGCGCGGTTGAGCTCGTCGGCAAGCGTACGCGCGGCCGGCGTCTGGCTGTGTGCCGGGGATTCGAGCATGGCGTCCAGGCGGTCCATGTCGAGGGTGGAAACAGTGATCGACGGCGGAAGGCCGCTGGCGGTGTTCATGGTGACGCTCCTTGGTTGAAAGCCATGCAAAAGGCGGCACCTGCTGGCGCCGCCTGACTGTATTGTGGGGACAAATGCGGCCGGAATCGACTCCCGCCGGTTTCGATGCCCGGCGGCGGTGTCTCAGCCGTTCAGCACCGGCGTGGGCGGGGTGGCAGCATCGCCGCTTGGCGGGGCCAGCGCCTCCAGCGTGAACAGCGCATCGGGCAGGCGCTTGAACTGCTCGGCCAGCTCCATCAGGAACTCGTTCATTGCCGAGCTGCGCCGCCAGATCATGGCGATGCGACGGCTGGGACGGCCCTCGCCGACGAAGTCGAGCAGGCGGATGTTGTTCGAGCGCGGCACCGGCGGCTGTACCGACAGGCTGGGTAGCAGGGTGATGCCCACGTCGGCGGCGACCATCTGTCGCAGCGTTTCCAGGCTGGTAGCGCGGAATTCGGATTTTTCGTTGGCGCCGAACAGGCGACAGACTTCCAGCGCCTGGTCACGCAGGCAGTGGCCGTCTTCCAGCAGCAGCAGCTTCTGCGTGGCCAGTTCCTGTACGTCCAGATGCTCGCGCGTGGCCAGCGGGTGGCGGCCGGATACGGCCAGCAGGAACGGTTCCTCGAACAGGAATTCGGCGTGCAGCTGGTCGTCGATCACCGGCAGTGCCAACAGCGCGGCGTCGAGCCTGCCTTCGCGCAGGCGCTCCAGCAGCACGTCGCTCTTTTCCTCCACCAGCAGCAGTTCCAGCTCGGGGAAGCGCGTGCGGATGCGCGGAATCACGTGCGGCAACAGATACGGGCCCAAGGTGGGGAAGATCCCCAGGCGCACCGTGCCCGCTTCGGGATCGCGGCTGCGTCGCGCCGCTTCCTTCAGCTGCTCCACTTCGGCCACGATCACCCGTGCCCGCGCGGCCGCTTCGTGGCCGGCGGGGGTCAACATCACCTTGCGCGGTGCGCGTTCCACCAGCGGCAGGCCCAGTTCCTCTTCCAGCTTGCGGATCTGGGTCGACAGCGTTGGCTGGCTGACGAAGCAGGAGGCGGCGGCCCGGCCGAAGTGCTTGTGATCGGCCAGGGCCACCAGGTATTTCAGGTCACGCAGGTTCATCCTCAGACCTCTCGGGGTACTGCACCGGCAGGGCGTGCCCAGCCGGTTGATGGTGCTCCCGATGGCCTGGGAACGTTGGATCAGGCCGCTTCGGCCACCGCACCGCTGCTCTTGGGAACCGAGGAGCGGATCAGGTGATCGAAAGCGCTCAGTGCGGCGGTCGAACCGGCGCCCATCGCGATGATGATCTGCTTGTAGGGTACCGTCGTGCAATCGCCCGCGGCGAACACACCCGGCAGATTGGTCTGCCCGCGGTCATCGATGACGATCTCGCCACGCGGCGAAAGGGCCACGGTGTCCTTCAGCCATTCGGTGTTCGGCAGCAGGCCGATCTGCACGAAGATGCCTTCCAGTTCGACGCGATGGGAGTCGCCGCCGACACGGTCCTTGTAGACCAGGCCGGTGACGCGGCTGCCGTCGCCCAGCACTTCGGTGGTCTGCGCGCTGGTCAGCACGGTGACATTGGCCAGGCTGCGCAGCTTCTTCTGCAGCACTTCGTCGGCACGCAGGCTGGAATCGAACTCCAGCAGGGTCACATGCGACACGATGCCGGCCAGATCGATGGCCGCTTCAACGCCGGAATTGCCGCCACCGATCACCGCCACGCGCTTGCCCTTGAACAGCGGGCCATCGCAGTGCGGGCAGTACGCCACGCCCTTGTTGCGGTACTGGTCTTCGCCGGGCACGTTCATCTGCCGCCAGCGCGCGCCGGTGGACAGGATCACCGAGCGCGACTTCAACACCGCGCCGTTTTCCAGCTGCACCTGCACCAGGCCGTCTTCGCCGGCGGGCACCAGCGCACTGGCGCGCTGCAGGTCCATGATGTCGACTTCGTACTCGCGCACGTGCTGTTCCAGCGCCGTGGCCAGCTTCGGGCCTTCGGTCTCCTTCACCGAAATGAAGTTCTCGATCGCCATGGTGTCCAGCACCTGGCCACCGAAACGCTCGGCGGCGATGCCGGTACGGATGCCCTTGCGCGCGGCATAGATCGCCGCAGCGGCGCCGGCCGGGCCACCACCGACCACCAGCACGTCGAAGGCGTCCTTGGCGGCGATCTTCTCGGCATCGCGCTTGCTGGCGTTGGTGTCCAGCTTGGCCACGATCTGCTCCAGGGTCATGCGGCCCTGGTCGAACACCGCGCCGTTGAGGTAGACGGTCGGCACCGACATGATCTCGCGCTGCTCGACTTCCTCCTGGAACAGCGCGCCGTCGATGGCCACGTGCTGGATGCGCGGGTTGAGCACCGCGGCCAGGTTCAGTGCCTGCACCACGTCCGGGCAGTTCTGGCAGGACAGCGAGAAATAGGTTTCAAAGCGGTAGTCGCCTTCCAGGTTCTGCACCTGCTCGATCAGCTCGGCAGTGGCCTTGGACGGATGCCCGCCGACCTGCAGCAGGGCCAGCACCAGCGAAGTGAACTCGTGGCCCATCGGCAGGCCGGCGAAGGTCAGGTGGATGTCCTGGCCCGGCGTGCCCAGGTCGAAGGACGGCACGCGGCCCTGGCCGTCGCGCAGCACCTGCAGCGAGATCTTGTCCGACAGGCTTTCCAGGGTCTGCAGCAGTTCCAGCATCTCCTGCGACTTGGCACCGTCGTCGGCATGCGCGGTGATCTGGATCGGGCGGGTCACGCGCTCCAGATAGGTCTTCAGCTGCGACTGCAGGTTGGCGTCCAACATGGTCTTCTCCTGGCTTCAGGCAAAACGGGGGCGTGGCACCGCTGTAGAAGGTAGCGGACCAGCGAGGGGGTAGGGGTGAACCCAAGAGGGCAGCGCGGACCTGTGGAAGGGGCGATGCGGGCGCGGCCGTCTTGGGTTCACCCCCACGCCGGCGATGTGGCCGGCACGGGGATGGGCGCGCCGCAGCGTGGGGCTGCGGCAGGCCGGTGCTGCTTTAGATCTTGCCGACCAGGTCCAGCGACGGGGTCAGGGTCTTCTCGCCTTCCTTCCACTTGGCCGGGCAGACCTGGTTCGGGTTGGCGGCGGTGAACTGGGCAGCCTTCAGCTTGCGCAGGGTCTCGGAGACGTCACGGGCGATCTCGTTCGAGTGGATCTCCAGGGTCTTGATCACGCCTTCCGGGTTGATGATGAAGGTGCCGCGCAGGGCCAGGCCTTCTTCTTCGATGTGCACGCCGAAGGCGCGGGTCAGCTGGTGGGTCGGGTCGCCAACCAGCGGGAACTGGGCCTTGCCCACGGCCGGCGAGGTTTCGTGCCAGACCTTGTGCGAGAAGTGGGTGTCGGTGGTGACGATGTAGACCTCGGCGCCGGCCTTCTTGAACTCGGCGTAATGGTCAGCGGCGTCTTCGATCTCGGTCGGGCAGTTGAAGGTGAAGGCTGCCGGCATGAAGATCAGGACCGACCACTGGCCCTTCAGGGTGCTGTCGGAGACCTTGATGAACTCGCCATTCAGGTAAGCGTTGGCTTCGAACGGCTGGATCTGGGTGTTGATCAGGGACATCGTTTTTCCTCTGGGTGAAGGGGAGTGGGTGAATCGACAGGACCTAGGTTACTGGTTCCATTTCGATAAGGACAATGCATTGATTACATCTATTTGATAGATACAGTCTATTGATGTGCGCTGAGCCGGCAATGAATCAAGGCACCTGCATCCTGCAACCCGCTGTATGACAAGGGAAATCATCAGCGGCTGCGGAAACCGGTCGATAGGTCTCTCATATCCCACCGCAGCGAATCGCGCTCCAGCGAACCTGAACGGTATCCAGACTCTACAATTGCGGGCCCACCGCCCGCGCCAGTGCCTGCCATGCCCGCCGATTCCGAACCGTCCCTGCGCCAGGTCGTGGCCGACGCCAGCGGCCGCCTGGGGGGCGTAGAGGCCCGTCATGAAGCGGAGCTGCTGCTGCTGCATGTGCTGCAGCGACCGCGCAGCTGGTTGTTCGCGCACGCCACCGATCCACTGCCCGCCGCCGAGCAGGCCGCGTTCGAGGCCTTGCTGGGCCGGCGCCTGGCTGGCGAACCGGTGGCCTACCTGACCGGCCGCCGTGGTTTCTGGACCCTCGATCTGGAGGTCGACCCCGCCACCCTGATTCCGCGCCCGGAAACCGAACTGCTGGTGGAACTGGCGCTGGATCGCCTGCCGCCGGACCGTGCACTGCGGTTGGCCGATCTTGGCACCGGCAGCGGCGCGATTGCCTTGGCCCTGGCCAGCGAACGACCGCAGGCGCAGGTGCTGGCCACCGACGCCAGTTCCGCTGCGCTGGCGGTGGCGGCCCGCAACGCCGCGCGCCATGAGCTGGGCAACGTGCGTTTTGCTGAAGGTGGTCACGACTGGTACGCGCCGCTGCACGGTGAACGCTTCGACCTGATCGCCAGCAATCCTCCCTATATCGCCAGCGACGACCCGCACCTGCAGCAGGGCGACCTGCGCTTCGAGCCGGCCACGGCGCTGGCCTCGGGCGTCGATGGGCTGGACGACATCCGTCGCATCATCGTCGGCGGCGGCGACCACCTGCAGCCCGGCGGCTGGCTGCTGATCGAGCACGGCTGGGACCAGGGCGATGCCATCGGCGCGCTGTTCGAGCAGGCCGGCTACATCGACGTGCAGACCGTGCAGGACCTGGAGCAGCGCGACCGGGTCACCCTGGGCCGGCGACCGGCCTAGAATGGGGGTTCTCCTGCCAAGGGCAGGGCACCACCACGGAGCTGCGAGCATGCGTACGCTGTACCCCGCCATCACCCCTTACGACGTCGGCACCCTGAAGGTCGACGACCGCCACACGCTGTACTTCGAACAGTGCGGCAACCCGGACGGCAAGCCGGTGGTGATGCTGCATGGTGGGCCCGGCGGCGGCTGCAGCGACAAGATGCGCCAGTTCCACGACCCGGCCAAGTACCGCATCATCCTGTTCGACCAGCGCGGTGCCGGTCGTTCCACCCCGCACGCCGATCTGGTGGACAACACCACCTGGGACCTGGTGGCCGACATCGAGAAGCTGCGCGAGCACCTCAAGGTCGATCGCTGGCAGGTGTTCGGTGGCAGCTGGGGCTCGACCCTGGCGTTGGCCTATGCGCAGACCCATCCGCAGCGCGTGACCGAACTGGTGCTGCGCGGCATCTTCATGCTGCGCCGCTGGGAGCTGGAATGGTTCTACCAGGAAGGCGCCAACCGCCTGTTCCCGGATGCGTGGGAGCACTACCTCAAGCCGATTCCGGCGGTGGAACGCCACGACCTGATTTCGGCCTTCCATCGCCGCCTGACCAGCGAAGACGAAGCAACGCGCCTGGACGCGGCCAAGGCCTGGGCGGTGTGGGAAGGCGCGACCAGCTTCCTGCACGTGGACGACGACTTCATCAACAGCCATGAAGACCCGCACTTCGCGCTGGCGTTCGCCCGCATCGAGAACCACTACTTCGTCAACGGCGGTTTCTTCGAGGTGGAAGACCAGCTGCTGCGCGACGCGCACCGCATCGCCGATATCCCCGGCGTGATCGTGCACGGCCGCTACGACGTGGTCTGCCCGCTGGCCAATGCCTGGGACCTGACCAAGGTGTGGCCGAAGGCGAAGCTGGAGATCACCCCGGCCTCGGGGCATTCGGCGTTCGAAGCAGAGAACGTCGACGCGCTGGTGCGTGCCACCGATAGTTTCGCCTGATCGGGTGGTGGTGGTGCCGGCCGCTGGCCGGCAACGCCTTACCGGTAGCGCCGGGCCATGCCCGGCGGCTTTTGCGTTGAAACGTTCATCCACGCATGGCGTGGATCTACCACGGCCCGGTAGCGCCGGGCCATGCCCGGCGGCTTTTGCGTTGAAACGTTCATCCACGCATGGCGTGGATCTACCACGGCCCGGTAGCGCCGGGCCATGCCCGGCGGCTTTTGCGTTGAAACGTTCATCCACGCATAGCGTGGATCTACCACGGCCCGGTAGCGCCGGGCCATGCCCGGCGGCTTTTGCGTTGAAACGCTCATCCACGCGCGGCGTGGATCTACCACGGCCCAGTAGAGCCAGGCCATGCCTGGCTGCTTTTGCGTTGAAACGTTCATCCACGCAAGGCGTGGATCTACTACGGCCCAGTAGAGCCAGGCCATGCCCGGCGGCTTTTGCGTTGAAACGTTCATCCACGCATGGCGTGGATCTACTACGGCCCGGTAGCGCCGGGCCATGCCCGGCGGCTTTTGCGTTGAAACGCTCATCCACGCATGGCGTGGATCTACCAATCCCCGGCCAACAACGCTTCGGCCAGCACCTGCAGTTTGGGTGAGTGCTGGCGCGAGGGCGGGTAGATCAACGACAGCGCGCGGCTGCGGCCTTCAAACGGCTGCAGCACGCGCTGCAGGCGGCCATCGGCCAACGCGTCGGCCACCGCGAAATCCATCACCTGCACGATGCCGATGCCCGTAATCGCTGCCTCCACCAACGGGTCGCCGCAGTCGAACACCATCCGCGTCGGCGGCGTGACCTCGCGCAGCTGCCCGTCCTGCAGGAACTGCCAGTCCACCAGCCGGCCGCTGCGCAGGTTGCGCACCGCCAGGCAGGCATGGTTCTGCAATGCCGCCACATCGGCCGGCTCACCCTGCGCGGCCAGGTAGGCCGGGCTGGCCACGGTCACCCAGCGCAGTGGCTTCAACGGACGCGCCACCATGCGCTGGTCGGCGATGGTGCCGGTGCGCAGGGCGGCGTCGAAGCCTTCCTCCACCAGATCCACCAGACGGTCGCTGAGCACCGCCTCGACCTGAAGCTGCGGATGCTGCTGCAGCAACGGTCCCAGCAACGGCACCAACACCTTGCGCCCGAACATCGACGGAGCGCTGATCTTCAACGTGCCCGAGGGCGTGCAGGGGCGGTCGGCCAGCAGCCGCTCGGCGTCTTCCATCCCGCACAGCAACGGTCCCACCTGCTCGACGAACTGCTGGCCATCCGGGGTCAGCGCGACATTGCGCGTATTCCGCTGCAGCAGCTTTACCCCCAGCGAGGCTTCCAGCCGGCCGATCGCGCGTGACAGCCCGGACTGGCTCAAGCCGAGCTGGCCGGCGGCGACGGTGAAGCTGCGCGCCTCAGCCACCTGCACCAGCATGCGCACCGCGTTGAGGTCCATCGAGGATCCATTCATGCGGAAAATCATGACAGAAATCGCGCTGAGGGGGTTTATTGATTCAGCTGCATCAATGAGACTGCCGTCCCCCCTCCGAACCGGGCGCCGCATGCCTCCCCTGAAATACCCGCGCTGGGCGCTGACCCTGCTGGCCACCGCGCAGCTGATCATCGCTCTGGACGCCACCATCATCTTCGTCGCCCTGCACGACATGGGCCGCGCGCTGCAGATCAATGCGCAGCAGCTGCAGTGGGTGGTCAGCGCCTATACGGTGGCCTTTGGCGGCAGCCTGCTGCTGGGCGGGCGTGCGGCCGATCTGCTGGGCCGCCGCCGCTTCTACCGGCTGGGCATGCTGCTGTTCGCGCTGGCCTCGCTGCTGGGTGCGCTGGCGCCCAATGCCACGCTGCTGATCGTGGCACGTGCGGCGCAGGGCATCGGTGCGGCGCTGCTGTTTCCGGCCACCCTGGCCCTGATCAATACGCTGTATGCAGAAGGCCCGGTGCGCAACCGCGCGCTGGCAATCTGGAGCATGGCCAGTGCGGCGGGCCTCGCGCTGGGGACGCTGCTGGGCGGCGTGCTGACCCAGGCGTTCGGCTGGCCGGCGGTGCTGGCGGTGATCGTGCCGTTGGCCACGGCCTGTGCGGTCGCCGCGGGCGCGTGGCTGCCGGCCGATGGCCCGCGCGTGCGCGGCCGTTCCTTCGATCTGGCTGGTTGCCTCACCGTCACCGCCGGCGGCAGCCTGCTGGTCACCACCCTGGTGCAGGGGCCGGAATGGGGCTGGACCGCGCCGGCCACGCTCATCTGCCTGTTGCTGTCAGCCGTGCTGCTGACGGTGTTCGTACAGATCGAAAAGCGCAGCCGCGACCCGCTGATGCAGTTCGCGCTGCTGCGCCTGCCCGGCCTGCGTGCAGCACTCGGCCTGACCTTCGCGTTCATGAGCAGCTATGGCGTGCAGTACTACTTCCTGGCGCTGTACTTCCAGGATGGCTATGGCTGGAGTCCGCTGCAGGCCGGCATGGCCTTCCTGCTGCCGACGCTGGTGTGCACCTTCGGCATCCGCATTGCCGAGCGCATGCTGCAGCGCCGTTCGCCACGGCAGGTGCTGGCCTGGGGCTTTGCTGCCGGTGCCATCGGCATCACCGCGGTGGCGCTGGCGATGCCGCACGGCGCCAGCTACTGGCCGCTGCTGCCGGGCATCGTGGTGCTCAGCGTGGGCCAGGGCATGAGCTGGACGGCGATGTGGATCGTGGCCGGGCAGGGCGTTCCGGGGCCGCAGCAGGGTGTAGCGTCGGGCATGGCCGCTACCGCACAGCAGATCGGCGGCGCGTTGGGACTGGCAGTACTGGTAATGGTGGCCAACGCCGCACGCGGCACGCAGGCGGCAACCAGTCCTGATGCCCTGCAGGGCATGATCAATGCACAGTACGGCGCAGCGCTGTTCGCCGCGCTCGGCGTGCTCATCGCGCTGGGCCTGCGTCCGGCACGGGTAGACTGCAGCTCTCCCGACGCGCTGCCCAACGACGCATGATTGCACTGCTTGATCTTCGCCAGACGCTGGACGCGTTTGCCGCCTGCAATGACGACCACGACGTATGGGCGTCGTTCGGCTGGGTGCATGCCAGCGAGGGCGATCTGCTGGCTGCGCGTTTCTGGTTGCCGGCAGATGAAGACGCCGCGTTCGATGATGACGGTGAAGTGCCCGAGGCCGTGCAACCGTTCCGGTCGATGGATGCGCTGATGCTGCGGTAGTGCCGGCCGCTGGCCGGCAACTGCAATGATCCAGCTATCCTGAGGTTGCCGGCCAGCGGCCGGCACTACCGATCCCGGGCAGATCTACATCATGCGTGGATGTACCGATTCCGGGTAGATCCACGCCATGCGTGGATGCGGTCATCCGAACGCCAACAACTGCGGCTGCAAGGCGCTGAAAATACGCGCCAGCCGCTCCGCCCATGCCTGCTGCCCGGCGGCATCGGCGATCAGGTCCTGGCGGATTTCCAGTTCCACATGCACCAGGCCGCGACCTTCGCCATGCACCGGCACCGCGTAGTCGCTGCTGCTGTTGACCGAATACGGTTCGTTGTCGCCCACCACCAGGTCGCCTTCATCGCGCAGTGCCTGCAGCAACGCGTGGGCAAAGCGTGTGTCCTGGTGGTACAGCACGCCGGCGTGCCAGGGGCGCTGCATGCCGTTCATCACCGGGGTGAAGCTGTGCATCATCACCAGCAGCGTCGGCCGTCCCGCAACGCGGCGCGCCTCCAGTTCGGCATCGATGCGTGCATGGTAGGGCGCGTGGATCGCATCGATGCGCTGCTGCCGCTGTGCGGGCGACAGCCCGGCATTGCCCGGCACCAGGGTGTGGTCGCTGACCTCGGGAATCAGCGTGGGCGAAACCAACGGCCGGTTGCAGTCGATCAGCAGCCGCGAATAGGTCTGCTCGATCGCCCACGCATCCAGCCGCTCGGCCAATGCACGGGTGGTGCCGCCGATGCCGATGTCCCAGCCGATATGCCGGTCCAGTTCGGCCTGCGGCAATCCAAGGTCGGCCAGTGCACGCGGCACCTGTTGGCCGGCATGGTCGGCCAGCAGCAGGAACGGTGAGGCGCCCTGCGCACGGTGCACGCTGAAGATCGCCGGATCGTCGGCGCCCAGCAGTGCCGGCAGCGCGCGCAGGTCGGCGTCAGCCACGGGGCCGGCCGTCCAGGTGGTGCTCGATCATCCACAGGCCGGCCCACAGCTTGGCATCGGCTTCATAGCCTTCGGCCATTTTCTGCACCAGCCAGGCGGCCGCCTGCGTGCGCGGCACTTCATGCACGGTGATGTCCTCGCTCTCGTCGCCGCCGCCTTCGCCGATGCGACGCAGGCCGGTGGCACGCACGAAGGCGATCTTCTCGCTGCTGGCACCGGAGGAGGTGGGGCCGATCATCAGCACTTCGGCGTGCTCGGCGGTCCAGCCGGTTTCCTCTTCCAGCTCGCGTACAGCGGAAACTTCGATGGACTCGCCCGCATCGATGTCGCCGACCAGCCCGGCCGGCATCTCGATGGTCGACGCCTGCAGCGGCACGCGGAACTGTTCGACGAACAGCACCTTGTCCTCGGGGGTGACGGCAATGATGATCGCGGCCAGGCCGCCGGCGTGGGTGCGTTCGCTGTATTCCCAGCTGCCACGCACGACCATGCGCTGGTACTTGCCTTCGTAGACGACACGCGGTGCTTCGGTGTTGCGCTGGCTCATGCGGGCTCGCTGGAAGTAGGGACGGGGTCGGAAATGCCGGCGGCACTGAACAGCCGGCGGCGGGTCATGGGGCCGAAGCGCAGGGTCTGGCACAGGCCGCCGAGCAGCTCTGGATCGGCCGCCTGGCGCGGCATGCCGGGCTGGCAACCTTCCAACGGTGCGTCCAGTGCGATGGTGGTCAGCTGGCGCCAGAGCTGGGCGTGCTCGCGCTGCTCGCGCAGGCGCACGGCCATCTGGGCCGCGCCGCGCAGGCGCAGGAACGGCACTTCGTCCAGGCGTTCGAACAGCACGTCCATGCTGCCGAAATGGGCCAGCAGCACGGCCGCCGACTTGGCACCGACACCGCTGATGCCCGGAATGTTGTCGACCGCATCGCCACACAGCGCCAGGTAATCGGCGATCTGGTGCGCGTGTACGCCGTGCCGGGCCTTGACCCCGGCCACGTCCCAGCGCTGGTTGCGTGCGTAATCCCATTGCTCGTCATGGTCGAGCAGCAGCTGAGACAGGTCCTTGTCGGCGGAAATGATCACGCCGCGATGGCTGCTGCGGTGGCCATGCAGGGCGCTGCCGATCAGGTCGTCGGCTTCGTAATCATGGTGGGCAAGCACCGCCAGGCCGAGCGCTGCGCACAACGCCTTGCAGTGCACGAACTGGCGCTTGAGCGCTTCCGGCGCCGGGTCCCGATTGGCCTTGTAGGCCGGGTACAGGCGGTGGCGGAAGCCGCTGTCCAGTGCTTCGTCGAAGGCGATGGCGATGTGCCGGGGGCGTTCGCGCTCCAGCAGGTCCAGCAGGAAACGGGCGAAGCCGTGCACGGCGTTGGTCGGCCAGCCCTGGCTGTCCTGGAATTCGTCCGGCAGCGAATGCCAAGCGCGGAACACGTAGATGCTGGCGTCGACCAGGTACAGCGGCGGCGGTATCGCCACGGGAATCACGGCGTTCACTGGCCGGTCCAGTCCTGCAGCAGGGCCGCGGCATCGGGGCGCTCGCGCTCGGGGACTTCGGCCTTGGGCGTGCCGATGTGGATGAAGCCGGCAATGCCTTCGCCCTCGGCCAGCCCCAGGTGGGCGTGCACGGCAGGATCGAAGGCCATCCATGCGGTCAGCCACTGCGCGCCGAAGCCCAGCGCCTGTGCCGCCTGCAACAGAGCAAAGCACACACAGCCGGCGGTCATCAGCTGTTCCTGTGCCGGTACCTTCGGGTCCGGGCGGGGGCTGGCCACCACCACGATCACCAGCGGTGCATGGCTGAAGCGCTGGCGGTCCTTCTCGAACACGGCGTCGCCGGCATGCGGGTCGCGCTCACGGCTGCGCGCGGCCAGGAAGTCGCCCAGAGTGTGACGCGCATCGCCGGCGATCTTCAGGAAGCGGAACGGTACGCGCTTGCCGTGGTCGGGCACGCGGACCGCCGAGGTCAGCATCCGCTGCAGGGTGGCCGGGTCCGGTCCGGGCTCGCCCAATTGCCGCGAGGGCACCGAGCGGCGGGCATCCAGGGCGAGCAGGGCAGCAGGGTCGGGCATGGAGTCTGAACCGGTCATCACGGGTCGCTGATTATAGTCGGGGAGGTAGATGACGCCGTTTGTGTCGCGTCAGACCCCTGAATAGCAAACTGTGATGAACATCATGCCACTGGCGGATCACGGAGCCCCGCTTCCCCTCGCCTCGCAGGCCCCGCACGGCTTACGATACGTAATATTGCCGGGCCGCCGTTCATGAGGTTTGAAGTGAGGACTGTTTCACTGTCCGCGATGGGCTGGGCGGCCTACCATCGAGGGACCGGTGCATGGGGTGTACCGGCCGTCGCGATGTCCATGATGTCTGTCGCACCAGAGAAGGTGGGGAGCCTTCCCGAATGATGAGCGCGCCCACTCCGATGGGATCGCCGGGCCGTGACCCGGCCCAGCTCCAGCTTGCCCGGGACATCGTCCTGCCGGCGTTGTGCCAGGCCTTTGGCGCGGCACTGGCCCGCTTCGACGATGCCCTGTTCGACCGTGCCGGCAATGCCGGCTCGTCGCAGTTGCTGTTCCTGGACGCGATGCGCGAGCTCCGCCGCCGCCGTGAAGAGATCGCCGGTGCTTTTGCCGCCCATCTCGGCCATGCCTGGGCCGGCCTGGCGGCGGGCGAGCCCGTCTCTGCCGAGCTGACCCTGGCCGGGCAGGCCCAGGATGGCCTGAGCCTGGTGCCGGAACATGTACTGGAATCGCGGTTGGCGGTGCGCAACTTCGCCACCGTGCTGCTGCGCGACTTCAAGCCGGTGCTGGCGCGGCTCGACCGCCGCCTGGGCTGGCTGGGCGGTGGTATCGAACTCGACGCCGACCGCAACCCGATCAGCCCCGAGCATCTGGGCGTGGCCATCCACGAAGCCTTCGCCGGCTGCGAGCTGGCCCCGGAAGTACACCTGGTGCTGATCAAGCTGTGCGAGCGCGACCTGCGCGCGCCGGTGGGCCGCATCTACGAGAAGCTGGACGAGCACCTGGCCGCGGCCGGGGTGATGTCGCAGATGGGTGCCCCGCGCCGACCACTGTCGCCGGCCCCGGCGCAGCACGTTCCGCATGGCCTGGATGATCTGGTCGAGCAGCGCACGGCGCCGGGCGTTGACAACGAATTCAATGACGACGAACAGGCCGCACCGGCCTGGGCGCAGCGATTTGCCGCGCGCTGGTCGGAGCGTCGTGGCCACATGCAGCAACATGCTGGTGGCGAGGAGAACCCGTCCGGTGAAGCCTATTCCGGCCAGCAGGGCATGCTGCTGGAAGCCCTGCACGAACTGCTGCAGCAGACCCGCCACGTGCGCGACGACGCAACCTCTGCGGCGCAGGTCGCGGTCGGCCAGCATCGCCCGTTGAGCCAGCGCGAAATGATGTCGGTGCTGTCGCTGCTGCAGGCGACGCCCAGTGCGACCCTGCGTGCGGCGATCGGCGAGGACGGCGAATCGTTGGCGCAGCGGCTGAAGAGCGAAGTGCTGTCCAGCGCTACCCGGCTGGGCGTCGACCCGGGCCAGACCCGGCTGGACGCGCAGGACGAGGATGCGATCGACCTGGTCGGCATGCTGTTCGACGTGATGCTCGATGAGCGCGAACTGGAAGGCCGCTCGCGTGAGCTGATCGGCCGCTTGGTGGTTCCGTTCGTGAAGGTGGCGATGCTGGACCGCCGCATGTTCGTGCAGAAGACCCATCCGGCGCGCAAGCTGCTCAACTCGCTGGCCGAAGCCTGCGAGGGCAACACCGGCGAAAGCCAGGCCGAACGCATGCTGATGGCCAAGGTGGAGGAGATCATCGAGCGGCTGGTCGCCGAGTTCAACGAGAACCTGGCGATCTTCCTGACCTTGGAAGAAGAATTCCGCGATTTCCTGGTGCAGCACCGCCGTCGCGTGGAAATCGCCGAGCGCCGGGCCGCCGAGACCCAGCGCGGCCAGGAAAAGCTGGAAATGGCCCGCACCCGTGCCGGCGCCGAACTGGATCGCCGCATCGGCGATGCCACCCTGCCGCCGGCCATCGCCGAGTTCCTGCGCCAGCCCTGGCAGCACCACCTGACCCTGGCGCTGCTGCGCGAGGGCGAGGAGGGTGCCTCGGTGGCCGAGGCGCTGACCCTGGCTGATGGACTGCTTGAGGAAGTGGCCGAGGCCCGCCGGCAGATCGTCGGCAAGCCGTGGCTGCAGGCCTGGCAACCGATGCTGGCCAAGGTGTTTGCCAGCGTCGGCGTGCATGGCGACGCAGCCACCGCAGCCATCGATGCGCTGCACGACACATTGCAGGGCATCGCCGAATCGCGACCGGAGCTGCAGCGCGCGTTGCCGGAGCTGCCGCAGGTGGTATTGCCCGCGCCGCCGGCACCGGAAACGCCGGCAGTGGAACTGGGCGGTACCTTCAATACCGACGATTTCGACAATGCCGATGCCGACCGCTTCCGCCGGATGGAGATCGGCAACTGGCTGGACTTCGTCGACAAGGATGGCAAGGTGCAGGCGGGCAAACTGTCCTGGATCAGCCCGATTTCCTCGCGCCTGCTGTTCGTCAACCGGCGTGGCGTGCGCTTCTGCGTGGCCTCACCCGAAGAACTGGCGGTGATGGTGCGGCTGGGTCGCCTGCGTCCCCACATCGACGATGGCGCCTTCGACAGCGCCATGCAGGGCGTGCTCGACCGCCTCGACCCGGGTGGTGCGACGCTGCACTGAGCCACGTACGCCTGCTAGGATCGGACCCACTCACCGATCAGCGGGAATCTGCATGGCCGTGGCGTTGCTGGGGATCAAGGAGACCGCGCCGGGCGAACGACGCGTTGCGCTCACGCCGGAAACGGCGCGCAAGCTCGGTGCGCTGGGCATCACCGTGTGGTACCAGCCCGGTGCGGGCCAGGCCGCCGGCTTTACCGATGCCGCCTACGACGACGCAGGTGCCCGCGCCTTCGACGCCGCCCGTTGGGCCGAGATCGACATCCTGCTGTGCGTGCAGGCGCCACCGGCCGAGGTACTGGCCCAGCTCAAGCCGGGCGCCAGTGTGGTCGGCCTGCTGACCCCGGCGGCCGACCCTGCGTTGGCCGCATTGGCCTCGGATGACCGCCTGCACCTGTTCCCGCTGCAGCAGTTGCCGCGCACCACGCGCGCACAGGCGATGGACGTACTCAGTTCGCAGGCCGGCATGGCCGGCTACAAGGCGGCATTGATTGCTGCCGAACGCGCGCCGCGCTTCTTCCCGATGCTGACCACGGCGGCCGGTACCGTGCGTCCAGCCAAGGTGCTGGTGATCGGCGCCGGTGTCGCCGGCCTGCAGGCCATTGCCACCTCACGCCGCCTGGGTGCGCAGGTGGAGGGCTTCGACGTGCGCCCGGAAACCCGCGAACAGATCCAGTCGCTCGGTGCGCGCTTCCTCGACCTGGGGGTGAGCGCGGTAGGCGAGGGCGGTTATGCGCGGGCGCTGACCGAGGAAGAGCGTGGTGAACAGCAGCGCCGTCTTGGCGACCACCTGCGCAGCGTGGACGTGGTGATCTGCACTGCCGCGGTGCCGGGACGTCAGGCGCCGACGATCGTCACCGCCGCGATGGTAGAAGGCATGGCCGCCGGCAGCGTGATCGTCGATCTGGCCGCCGAGAGCGGTGGCAACTGCGCGTTGACCGAGCCCGGCCAATGCATCGAGCACCAGGGCGTGACCATCGATGGCCCGCTGGGCCTGGCCAGCCGGGGTGCCACCCAGGCCAGCGAGATGTATGCGCGCAACCTGATGAACTTCGTCGCCCTGTTCGTGCGCGACGGCCAGCTGGGCTTCGACTGGGAAGACGAACTGCTGGCGAAAACGCGCTGGCAGGCGTAAGCCGGTAGCGCCGGGCCATGCCCGGCGGGTGCAGCGACATCCGGTGAACCCGCGGGCATGGCCCGGCGGTCCGCCTTCGATGGCGGGTTACCGCGGCTTCGCCGGCGGCGGGTTGTC
Source organism: Stenotrophomonas sp. 1337 (assembly GCF_031455455.1). Classification (NCBI taxonomy): domain Bacteria; kingdom Pseudomonadati; phylum Pseudomonadota; class Gammaproteobacteria; order Lysobacterales; family Lysobacteraceae; genus Stenotrophomonas; species Stenotrophomonas sp. 1337. The sequence goes on from NZ_JAVDSR010000008.1 coordinate 41,312, forward strand.
CCGCACCCATTCCCTGCGTTCGTCTGCGGTCATCTGCGACCAGCGCTCGCGCATGGCATCGCGCTGGGCCGGACTGAGGTCACGCATCTGGCCGAACAACGCCCGGGCCTGCTCGCGCTGTTCCGGGCTCATGTGCTCGAAGCGGCGCAGGCCGCGGCGGGCCTTGTCGCGTTCTTCCGGGCTCATCGACTGCCAGCGCTGGCCGTGCGACAGCATGCGCTGGCGCTGCGCGGAATCGGCGCCGTTCCAGCGGTCACGCAGTGGGGCCAACAGCGCTTCGCGCTGGGCCGGGCTCAGCTGTTCCCAGTTCGGCAGCGGCGCGGCAGCCGGTGCCGGCCGCGCGGCAGGCACCGGCGCGGTGGCCTGCGCCAGTGCCGATGCAGCGGGCAGCAGGGTCAGGGCGATCAGCAGGGGCAGGGAGGGGTATCGCAGCATGGTTCACTCCATCGCCAGGTCGTTGTCGCCCAGCCACAGGTACAGATCGGGATTCTCGTCGTACAGCACGCCATTGTCTTCTTCCGCAGCGACGATCGGCGTGCTGATCGGGCCCTGGTGATCGCCCGGGCCGACGAACTGGACGCCGATGCCCAGCGCGATCACCAGCGAACAGGCGCTGGCCAGCCACCAGCGCCAGCGACCGGCGTGCGCCGCACCGGCGCTGTGACGGGCACTGCGCAGGCGTGCCAGGGTGGCCGGCGACAGCGCCTGCAGCGACTGCGTGTGCAGGCTGCGCAGGGCGTCATCGGAAGGCAGGGGGCGGTTCACGGGTGCATCTCCAGTTGATTCTGCAGCGCCTGTCGGGCGCGCGCCAGATGGGTCTTTACCGCGCCTTCGCTGCAGCCCATGGCGCGGGCGGTGGTGGCCCCGTCCAGGTCCTGCAGCACGCGCAGGGTGAATGCCTCGCGCTGGCGGGCGGGCAGGTCGCGCAGTGCCTGCACCAGCTGCTGGTACTGCTGGCGCTGCTCGTGCGCCTGCGAAGGGTCCGGTGCGGGGTCGGCCCAGTCGATCTCGCCGCCATCGGCATCCTGGTTGTCGCGCCAGAACGGCAGGCGGAAACGGCGGCGGCGCTGCAGGTCGATCACGCGCCGGCGCAGGATGCTCCAGAACAACGGCGCCCACTCGGCGGCCGGCTTGTCGGCATAGTCCAGCATGCGCAGCAGCGCGTCCTGCACCGCATCCAGCGCGTCATCACGCTGGCGCAGGCCGGCCTCGGCGAAGCGGAAGGCGCGCGGCCCGACGCTGGCCAGGAACGCTTCCAGCGAGGCCGGAACGGCGTCGGCATCGGTGGTTGAGGGGACAGGGCTGCTCACCAGCACAGGGTACGGTTCCTCGGCAGGGGTCACCATCGACAACGCGTGAGCGCGGCCGTGGTTGACCGGGACGCGCGCAGGGTTCAGCCCATGGTTATGATGGGGCGACGAAGACAGAGCAGGAGCGTTGCCGGTGAGTGACGGGTTCGTGGCGCTGTACATCTTCATGCTGGCCGCCATTGCCGGCCACGTGATCATTTCCCGGGTCCCGGTGATCCTGCATACCCCGTTGATGTCGGGCTCCAACTTCATCCATGGCATCGTGCTGATCGGCGCGATGGTGGTGCTGGGGCACGCACAGACGCCGTTGGAGAAGGTGCTGGGGTTCCTCGCCGTGGTGCTCGGCGCCGGCAACGCCGCCGGCGGCTATGTGGTCACCGCGCGCATGCTGGAAATGTTCAAGCCGAGCGTGCGCAAGGCCGGCAACGATGAACCGAAGGAGCCGCAGGCTTGAACATCAGCACCGTCGAACTGCTCGATTGGCTGGTCAAGGCCAGCTACCTGGTCGCCGCCACCCTGTTCCTGCTCGGCCTGCAGCGCATGGCCTCGCCGATGACCGCAAGCAGCGGTATCCGCTGGGCGGGGCTGGGCATGCTGCTGGCCACGGTGGCGACCTTCTTCCTGCCCGAACTGCACAACGTGCCGCTGATCCTGGTGGCACTGCTGCTGGGGGCCGGCCTGGCCTGGTGGTCGGCGGGCAAGGTCGCCGTCACCGACATGCCGCAGATGGTCGCGCTGTACAACGGCATGGGCGGCGGCTCGGCGGCCGCCATCGGTGCGGTGGAACTGCTGCGCTATGCCTTCCTGGCCAATCGCGATACCACCCACTGGAGTGCGCAGGCGCTGGCCGATCTGGCCGCGCGGCAGCCGTCCGGCACGGTGCTGGTGCTGGCGGTGGTGGGCGCGGCGATCGGTGCGGTGTCGCTGTCCGGCTCGGTGATCGCCTGGGCCAAACTCGATGGCCGCCTCGACAAGCGCGTGACCTGGCCGGGCCAGCAGGTGATGAACCTGCTGGTGGCGCTGGCCGTGGTGGTGCTGGGCATCATCGCCGCCAGCACGCTCAGCACCTGGGCCATCGTTGCCTTCTTCGTGCTGGCCCTGGCGCTGGGCGTGTTGATGACGCTGCCGATCGGTGGCGCCGACATGCCGGTGGTGATTTCGCTGTACAACGCGTTCACCGGCCTGGCGGTGTCGTTCGAAGGCTACGTGCTGGGCAACGAGGCGCTGATCATCGCCGGCATGATGGTCGGTGCGGCCGGCATCCTGCTGACCCGGTTGATGGCCAAGGCGATGAACCGGCCGATCCGCAACGTGCTGTTCTCCAACTTCGGTGGTGGCGCCGGTGGTGAGGCGCAGGCGATTTCCGGTTCGCAGAAGCCCATCGAGGCGGCCGACGTGGCGGCGATGATGGGCTTTGCCGAACGCGTGGTGATCGTGCCCGGCTATGGCATGGCCGTGGCCCAGGCCCAGCACAAGATCTGGGAGCTGGCGCAGCGGCTGATCACGCGCGGGGTGAAGGTCAAGTTCGCCATCCACCCGGTGGCCGGGCGCATGCCCGGGCACATGAACGTGCTGCTGGCCGAAGCGGGGGTGCCGTACGACCTGATCGCGGACATGGACGACATCAATCCCGAGTTCGCCACTACCGACGTGGTGCTGGTGATCGGCGCCAACGACGTGGTCAACCCGGTGGCGCGCACCGATCCGGCCAGTCCGATCTACGGCATGCCGGTACTGGACGTGGTCAATGCCCGCAACGTGGTGGTGATCAAGCGCGGCAAGGGTACCGGCTTTGCCGGTATCGAGAATGCGCTGTTCTATGCCGACAACACCCGCATGCTGTACGGCGATGGTGCCGAGGCAGCGGCGTCGCTGGTCAGCGAGCTGAAGGCGCTCGACGGCGGGCATTGAGGGTTGGGGTCGGATCCCTTTCCGCAGGAAAGGACTCTGACCCCGGATCCAACCACCCCATCCACGCATGGCGTGGATCTACCAGGGCATCACCGGCGCGATCAACGCGCCAGCCAGGCGCCTACGGCGACGCCCACCGCCAGCCACAGCCACTCGACCACGCCATTGGCCAGGGTGATCAGCGTCCAGGCCAGGTGCGGGCCCATCCGCAGCGAGGCGTCCCAGGGGTTCAGGCCCATCGAACCGCCCATCCAGGCACTGGCGATCGCCCAGTTCGAGATCGCGGCCACCAGCAGCGTGCCCAGCACGACCAGGGCGATGCGCAGCTTGCCGGGACCGAGCGTGCCCAGACGCAGCATGAACACCAGTTCCAGGGCGGTCAGTACCGCCATCCAGCCGACCGGACGGCCGGTGAACAGGGCGATCAGCATCCAGGCGAGGGGGGCGGTGGCCAGCGCCAGCAACAACATGAAGGGCCAGAGCCAGGTAACGGTCCTGGCGCGTGCGGCATTGGAGGACATCGAAGCTCCTGAAGGTCGCCCACAGGATACTGTGGTTTGCCGCAGTGCACCGGCGAGGGCGGGGCGCCTACGCTAGAATGACCGCTTGCGTGGCTTATGCCGCAGCCCCATATCGGTCCCCATGTATTCCCGTAGCAGCGAACCTGTCCACTTCGAACGCGATTGCGAGGCCGTGATGGTCCCGCAGGGCGACACCGTGACCCTGCCCGCCGGCAGCTATGGGTACATCACCCAGGCGCTGGGCGGCAGCTATTCGGTGTTCGTCGAGGGCAATCTGTTCCGAATCGCCGGCAAGGATGGCGATGCCATCGGCAAGGAAGCGCCGGCACCGCTGGAACTGCCCGACGATGCCAGCGACGAGCAGGTCGAACAACTGGTCTGGCAGCAGCTGCGCACCTGTTTCGACCCGGAAATTCCGGTCAACATCGTCGAACTGGGCCTGGTCTACGAGGTGGAGATCAAGCACCTCGACGAAGGGCAGCGCGAGATCGACGTGAAGATGACCCTGACCGCGCCAGCGTGCGGCATGGGCGACATCCTGGTCGACGACGTGCGCAGCAAGCTTGAAATGATCCCGACGGTGGCCGAGGCCGACGTCGAGCTGGTCTTCGACCCGCCGTGGAACCAGCACATGATGTCCGAGGCCGCACGTCTCGAAACCGGCATGCTTTGACCCACGGCCCGCAGTGACGCGGGCCCGGCATTACCCGCAACCAGAACAGGAAATCTCCGGTGTCCCAGTCCATTCCCAGCTTCGCCGTCACCCGTTCGGACCACCCGCGCAGCGCTGAAGAGCGCGCCCAGATCCTGGAGAAGCCGGGCTTCGGCCTGCACTTCACCGACCACATGGTGGAAGTGCGCTGGGACAAGGATGCCGGCTGGCACAACGCCAACGTGCGCGCTTATGGTCCGCTGCAGCTGGACCCGGCCGCGGCCGTGCTGCACTACGGCCAGGAGATCTTCGAAGGCATCAAGGCCTACCGCCATGCCGATGGTTCGATCTGGACCTTCCGCCCCGATGCCAACGGCCGTCGCCTGCAGCGTTCGGCGCAGCGCCTGGCGCTGCCGGAACTGCCGGTGGAGATCTTCGTCGAATCGCTGAAGCAGATGATCGCCGTCGACAGCGCCTGGGTGCCGTCGGCCGATGAGTCGAGCCTGTATTTCCGTCCGTTCATGATCGGCGATGAAGCGTTCCTTGGCGTGCGCGGCGCGCACAAGGCTGGCTACTACGTCATCGCCAGCCCGGCTGGCCCGTACTTCGCCAAGGGCGTCGCCCCGGTGTCGATCTGGCTGTCCACCGAGTACGCGCGTGCGGCCAAGGGCGGTACCGGTGCGGCCAAGTGCGGTGGCAACTACGCCGCGTCGCTGTTGCCGCAGCAGAAGGCGCAGGCACAGGGCTGCTCGCAGGTGCTGTTCCTGGACCCGGTCGAAGGCAAGTACCTGGAAGAACTGGGCGGCATGAACGTGTTCCTGATCTACAAGGACGGCACCCTGGTCACGCCGGAACTGTCCGGCAGCATCCTCGAGGGCATCACCCGCGAGAGCATCCTGCAGCTGGCCCGCGACCGCGGCATGAAGGTCGAAGAGCGCAAGGTCACCATCGATGAGTGGAAGCAGGGCGTGACCTCCGGCGAGATCGCCGAAGTGTTCGCCTGCGGTACCGCTGCGGTGGTCACCCCGATCGGCCAGCTCAAGGGCGAAGGCTTCTCGGTGGGCGACATCAATGCGCCGGCTGGCGAAGTGACCATGTCACTGCGCAAGGAACTGACCGACATCCAGTACGGTCGCCTGCCGGACCGCCACGGCTGGCTGGTCAAGCTGGGCTGATCGCCTGCGCTGAACGCTGGCGCCGGGTTACGCCCGGCCGCATCCCCGGAAAGCCCGTCCCCGCGACGGGCTTTCTGCGTTTCAGGCGTACGTCCGCCGGGCATGGCCCGGCGCTACCAGGATCAACGGCTCCCCCTGCGCGCGGCGATGCCCGGCGAATGTACGCGTACGACGGTAGCGCCGGGCCATGCCCGGCGGCTGTTCGCCGATGTCGGCAAAGACATGGTGGGACAGGACATTCCGCAGTCAGGTACGTGCAGCTGACGCGAAAGTTCCTTCACCTTCACAAACCCTCGACCCGGAAAGTCTCAGATCCAACATTTCATCTTGCTGAAAAGACGCTGAAAATCTTGTGGTGTCCGGTTTGAGCCACTAGCGTCATCAACACAGCGGATGGTCAGGGGAATCCGCTGGCTCGCCGGACCCGAACCTCGCCATCGCAAGCCAGCCCACGGTTCAGGCCGGTGCTTCTGCCGATTCCGGCATTCCTACCATTAGAAGGGAAATCCGATGTCCCAGGTAACGCAACCGCGTGTGCGTCGTGTGTGGGTGGTCCTTGGTGCGTCCGTCCTGTCATCGCTGCTGCTGGCCACGCCTGCGCTGGCCGGTGATGTCCAGCTCAGCGGCCTGCAGTCCGCGCCGACCCACCAGCGCTTCATCGTGAAGTACCGCGACGGCAGTGCGCCGGTGGCCAACACCACCGCGCTGGCCTCTTCGCTGAAGACGGCCGCTGCCGGCATCGCCAGCAGCCAGGGCCGCGCGCTGGGCCTGCAGCAGGTCCGCAGGCTTGCCGTCGGCTCCACCGTGGTCAGGACCGACCGTGCGCTGGACCAGGCCGAATCCGAGCTGCTGATGCGCAAGCTCGCCGCCGACCCGAACGTGGAATACGTCGAAGTCGACCAGATCATGCGCGCGACGCTGACCCCCAACGACACCCGCTTCAGCGAGCAATGGGGCTTCGGTACGTCCAACGCCTCGATCAACGTGCGCCCGGCCTGGGACAAGGCCACCGGCACCGGTGTGGTCGTGGCCGTGATCGATACCGGCATCACCAACCATGCCGACCTCAACGCCAACATCCTGCCCGGCTATGACTTCATCAGCGACGCGGCGATGGCGCGCGATGGCGGTGGCCGTGACAGCAATCCCAACGACGAGGGCGACTGGTACGGCGCCAACGAGTGTGGCTCGGGCATTCCGGCCTCCAACTCCAGCTGGCACGGCACCCACGTGGCCGGCACGGTCGCCGCAGTGACCAACAACAGTACCGGCGTGGCCGGTACCGCCTTCAACGCCAAGGTCGTGCCGGTGCGCGTGCTCGGCAAGTGCGGCGGCTACACCTCCGACATCGCCGACGCGATCGTCTGGGCCTCCGGTGGCACGGTCAGCGGTGTGCCGGCCAATGCCAATCCGGCCGAGGTCATCAACATGTCGCTGGGCGGCGGCGGCAGCTGCTCGACCACTTACCAGAACGCGATCAACGGCGCGGTCGGCCGCGGCACCACCGTGGTGGTCGCTGCCGGCAACAGCAACACCAACGTCTCCAGCGCGGTACCGGCGAACTGCCCGAACGTGATCGCCGTGGCGGCCACCACCTCGGCGGGTGCGCGTGCCAGCTTCTCCAACTACGGCACCGGCATCGACATCTCCGCACCGGGCCAGAGCATCCTGTCCACCCTCAACAGCGGCACCACCACCCCGGGCAGCGCCAGCTATGCGTCCTACAACGGCACCTCGATGGCGGCACCGCACGTGGCGGGCGTGGTTGCACTGATGCAGTCGGTGGCACCGAGCCCGCTCAGCCCGGCGCAGGTGGAAAGCATCATCAAGAGCACCGCGCGTCCGCTGCCGGGTGCGTGCTCGGGTGGTTGCGGCGCCGGTATCATCGACGCCGATGCCGCGGTGACTGCCGCGATCAACGGCACCACGCCCAACCCGGGTGGCACCGTGCTGCAGAACAACGTGCCGGTTACCGGCCTCGGCGCAGCCAGCGGCGCATCGCTCAGCTATACCGTCAACGTCCCGGCTGGCAGCACGCAGCTGCGCGTGGCGATCAGCGGCGGCAGCGGTGATGCCGACCTGTACCTGCGCCAGGGCAGTGCCCCGACCGACACCGTCTACACCTGCCGCCCGTACCTGAGCGGCAACAACGAGACCTGCACCGTCAACAGCCCCACCGCCGGTACCTGGTACGTGCGGGTGAAGGCCTACAGCACCTTCTCGGGCGTGACCGTCAACGCCCAGTACTGAGCCCAAGCCCCTCTCCATGGGCACGCCCCGGCCTCGGCCGGGGTGTTTTTTTTAGGGGCGGCGAAGCGGAGAAAGCAATGTGCAGCAGTGCATTTGCATTTGCCCTTGCTCTGCCCTTGACCTTGCTGGCCGCGCGATGATCTGTCAGGAGGGGGGGATCACCCCCTCAACCCAGCAGCAACCAAAACGCTGAACCCATCCGCGCGACAGCGCGCCTTAATCCCTCAAACCGACTCGAACCGGTTCGCCGCCACGTTCTTGCGCACATGCTGCGGGTCGAAGATCCGGCCGTTCATCGCGATGAACACCCCCGCCGGCAGCGACTGCACCGCACCGATCGCACAGCCGATGTTGAACTCCGCATCCGAACCACGGAACCGTGCTGGGCTCAGCGCACCGGTCATCACGATGGTCTTGTCCGGGATCGTCGCCAGCACCTTGCCGGTCTGCACCATCGAATCGGTGCCGTGGGTCACCAGCACGTGGCGGGTGGGCTGCGCGGCGATCGTCGCGCGGATCAGCTCACGATCGTCGTCGTTGATGTGCAGCGAATCCTTGCGCAGGATCGGAATCACGTTGAAACGGAACGTGACCCCCAGTTCGCGCAGGATCATGCCGATCTGCGGGTCGCCGATCTGGTAGTCCGACTTGTCGTCGAAATAGATCTTGTCGATCGTGCCACCGGTGGTGACGACCAGGAGCTCTTCCATCATGTGCATGCGCGAAACCAAGGCAGGTACAGCGGCGCGGGGCCGGGAACGCAGATGATACGGCCCACCGGGCGCAGCGTCAGCGCCGCCGCCCGAAACGGGCGCGCAGGCCGGGCAGGCTGGCCGAAAAGATCACCAGCAGCGCCAGCACGATTTCGATCAGTGCCAGCCAGCGGGTCTCGGGATGGCTCCAGGCGCTCATCACGCCGTGGCTGAACCAGCCCAGGGCCAGCACCGCCGCCCAGAACCCGGCCTTGCGCCAGCCCAGCCGCAGGGCGATGGCCAGCGCCAGCGGCGGCGCAGTGAACACCAGCTGGGTGGCCAGCCAGTGCCTGTCGTTGATGAACCAGCCGGCAAACAGCGCCGCCAGCCCCATCAGGGCCAGCAGCAGCACGGTGCGCGGCGCGGTGCTCATCGCGCCAGCCGCTGCGCGATGTCGGCCACGCGCCGGCCCAGCGCCCGCGCCAGTACCGCCTCATCGTCGGTGGGTTGCGGGTCGTCGGCGGCGCCGGCCACGTGGCTGGCGCCATACGGCGTGCCGCCACTGGTGGTGTGGCTCAGCGCCGGCTCGGTGAACGGAATGCCGACGATCAGGCAGCCGTGGTGCAGCAGAGGTACCTGCATCGACAGCAGGGTCGACTCCTGGCCGCCATGCATCGACGCGGTGGACGTGAACACCCCGGCCGGCTTGCCGGCCAGCGTGCCGTTCACCCATTCGGCGCCGAGGCCGTCAAGGAAATGCTTGACCGGCGCGGCCATGTTGCCGAAACGGGTAGGGCTGCCCAGCAGCAGTCCCTGGCACTCCGCCAGGTCCTGCACGCTTACATAGGGCGCGCCATCGTCGGGTACCGGCGGCTGCGCGGTCTGGGTAACGGCAGCCACCGGCGGCACCGTGCGCAGCCGCGCTGCCATGCCCGGAACCTCGCCGATGCCCCGCGCGATCTGGCGCGCCAGCCGTGCCACCGAACCGCCGCGGCTGTAGTACAGCACCAGGATTTCGCCCATCGCGCCCAGCTCTCCTCATCGTGTGGACGCCAGTATGGCTATCCTGCACCGATTCCGCATCGGGTACCCTTGCGCCGATGGAACCTTTGGATACGCTCAATTTGTGGATGGAACGCGCGCGGGATCGCGCACGCGCCGCCAGCTTCGGCCGCTTCCTGTGGCGCCGCTTCCTCGACGACCGCCTGTTCCAGGCCGCCGCCGCGCTGGCCTACACCACGGTGTTCGCGCTGGTGCCGTTGGCGATCGTGGTATTTGGCGTGCTCTCGGCCTTCCCGGTGTTCGATCGCTGGAGCGACCAGCTCAGCGACTACGTCTTCTCCAACTTCGTGCCCAATGCCGCGCGCGCTGCCGAAGGCTACCTGCGGCAGTTCTCGGCCAGCGCCGGCCAGCTCACTGCCGCCGGTTTCATCGCCCTGGTCATCTCGCTGCTGATCACCCTCAACAGTGTTGAAGAGACCTTCAACCAGATCTGGCGCGTCGGCAGCAGTCGGCCGCGGCTGACCCGCTTCCTGGTCTACTGGACGGTGCTGACCCTGGGCGCGATGCTCGCCGCTGCATCGCTGGCGGTGTCGGCGCGGGTGTTCGCGATGCCGTTGTTCGGCACGCAGGAGGGGCGCTGGCTGGCCGATCTCGCCTTGCGGCTGGCGCCGATCCTGATCGAATTCGTCTGCATCACCCTGATGTTCCGGGTGGTGCCACACCACACCGTGAAGTGGCGCCATGCGGTTCCGGGCGCGATTCTCGCCGCAGTGATCCTGGAGCTGGTGAAGTGGGGCATCGGCGCCTACCTGGGCAGCTTCCAGTCCTACCAGAAGCTGTATGGCACGGTGGCCTTCGTGCCGATCCTGCTGCTGTGGATCTACCTCTGCTGGGTGGCCGTGCTGCTGGGCGCGTCGTTGGCGTCGTCGATGGCGGCTTTCCGCTACCAGCCGGTGGAACTGCGCCTGCCGCAGGGCTACGAGTTCTATGGCCTGCTGCGCCTGCTCGGGCGCTTCCAGCACGCACGCGCCAAGGGCAGGGGCCTGGCCGACGACGAGATCCTGCGGCTGGAACCGATGCTGACCGACTCGCTGCTGCAGGACCTGGCCTGCCACCTGGAGGGCATCGGCCTGCTGCGCCGCGATGAGCGCGGCGAGTGGCTGCTGGCCCGCGACCTGGACCAGGTCAGCCTGGGCGATCTGTACGAATGCACGCAGCTGCGCATTCCGGTGGCCGAACAACACCTGCCTTACCGCGATGACAGCCTCGGCCGGGCCGCCTTGGCCGCACTGGATGAACTGCGCCTGCCGCTGCGTGAACGCCTCAAGCGTCGCGTCAGCGACATCTACCCTGATTCTGGAGACACCCCATGACCTGCAAGACCCCGTTGCTGCTGGCTGCGCTGCTGGCCCTGGCCGCCTGCAAACCCGCGCAGGAGCCGACCCCGGCCAGCAGCCAGCCGCCGGCACAGGCACCGACCCCGGCCGCGCCGGCGCCGGTGGAGGACACGCCCGCCGAGCGCGTTACTGCCGAGTTCCCGACGCTGAAGATGAAGGCGGTCGATGGCAGCGATTACGACCTGGCCGCGCATCGTGGCAAGTGGGTGGTGGTGAATTTCTGGGCGACCTGGTGCGCGCCCTGCCGCAAGGAAATGCCCGAGCTGTCGGCGTTGCATGCCATGCGCAGCAACATCGAAGTGGTTGGCCTGGCCTACGAGGACATCGAGACGCCGGAGATGCAGGCGTTCCTGACCAAGCATCCGGTGACCTACCCGATCGTGGTCGTCGATCCGTTCGACCCGCCGGTCGACTTCGCCACCCCGCGTGGCCTGCCGCTGACCCATCTGATCGACCCGCAGGGCAAGCTGGCCCACAGCTTCCTGGGCCCGGTCACCGCGGCGGACATCGAAAAGCAGATTGCTGCTGCCAAATAAGGGGAGGGGCAGGGCTGCGCCCTGCACCCACCGAAGCGGTAGTGCCGGCCGCTGGCCGGCAACCTCGACAGCAACAGCCAAGGCCAAAGCGGGTTTCCTGTGGGGAGGCGGGGTGGGTCCGGTTGCGGGGGACGCCGTAAATACGTCCCTGTAGGCTCGGTCGCCGCATCCATGCGGCTCACGCCCCCGCAACCGGACCCACCCCGCCTTCGACAGTTTCTGGCGACCTGCCGGAATGACATGGCCTGCTCTTGGTGGGTGTCGACCTTGGTCGACACGTAGATCCACGCCATGCGTGGATGCTCTTCGTTCAATTGTCGAAATATTCGATTTCGATGGACATACATTCACGCATGGCGTGAATCCATCAGCCACCGGAAATCTGTCGAAGGTGGGGCGGTGTCGGATTGCGGGGTGTCAGCCGCATGGATGCGGCTGCCAAGCCTACAAGGACGTACTTGCGGCGTCCCCGCACTCCGACACCGCCCCGCCATCCCACGCAATGCCGCTTTTGCTGTTGCTTCGGCCGTTGCTTGAAGCCTCTGCAGGTGCAGGGCGCAGCCCTGCCGACCCACCCTATTCTTCGACCGGAAAATCCTCGATCGGCTTCAGCACGTCGTAGTGCTCGCGATGCAGCTTGCCCTTCAGTTTCGGCAGCTCCGGCAAGGGCGCATCCACCCGTGTGTCCGGCAGCCGGTCCAGCAGATTGCGGACCAGAGTCAGGCGACCCAGCCGCTGGTCGTTGAAATCCACCAGCGTCCACGGCGCACCGTCGCGATGGGTCGCGCGCAGCATCGCCTCGCGCGCTTCGGTGTATGCGCTGTACTTGCTGCGCGACTTCAGGTCCACCGGCGACAGCTTCCACCCCTTCAACGGATCAAGATGGCGTTCGGCGAAACGCTTCTCCTGCTGCTCCTGGTCCACGCACAGCCAGTACTTGAACAGCAGGATGCCGTCATCCACCAGCAGCTGTTCGAACACCGGTGCCTGATGCAGGAACTGCTGGTACTCGGTCTCGCTGCAGTAGCCCATCACCCGTTCCACGCCCGCGCGGTTGTACCAGCTGCGGTCCATCAGCACGATCTCGCCGGCGGCCGGCAGATGCGTGGCGTAGCGCTGGAAATACCATTGCGTGGCTTCGCGGTCGGTGGGCTTGGGCAACGCCACCACCCTGCATTGGCGTGGGTTGAGGTGCTGGCTGATGGCCTGGATCGCACCGCCCTTGCCGGCGGTATCGCGTCCTTCGAACAGCACCAGCAGGCGTTGCCCGCTGTGCTGCACCCAGCGTGCCATCGCCGTCAGTTCCAGCTGCAGCGGCTGCAGCAGTTCGTCGTATTCCTTGCGCTTGAGCTTGGCCATCGTCATGCCACGCGGGAGGGAAGCTCGAGCGTAGCGCAGGGCGATGTCAGGGCGTGTCGAGGCCCTGCCAGCCCTGTTCGCGGGCCAGCTGCTGAAGCAGTGAGGACAGATCGCGCGCGAAGGCCGTCATGTCGAACAGGCCGCTGCGCTCGCGTGCCTGCGCCAGTTCGGCACGCAGGGCAGCCAGGGCGGCCGGGTCGTTGCCGAGTGCACTGGCGGTGGCGACGAAGACCGCATCGTCGGCGACGTTCATGTGCTCCAGCCCCAGATGATGGTTGAGGCTGCCGGCCACGCGCGCGGCGAAGGTAGCGCCGGGGCAGGTCAGCACCGGGCAGCCGGCCCACAGTGCATCCGATGCGGTGGTGTGCGCGTTGTACGGGTTCGTATCCAGGAACAGGTCGGCCAGCTGATAGCGGGCCAGATACTGGGGATGCGGCAGCTTGGCCATGAACACCAGGCGCGCCGGATCCAGTCCTGCAGCCTTCGCGGCGGAACGCAGCCTTGCATCGGCCTGGCCGGGGCCGGACAGCAGCCACAGCACGCTGCCAGGTACTGCCTGCAGCACCGCGAACGCACGGCCCATGCTGCGCGGGTTGAGTTTGTAACTGTTGTTGAAGCAGCAGAACACCGTGCCCTGCGCGGGCAGCCCACACGCCGCACGGTCCGGCGCCGGTTCCAGCACGCGGGTGTTGTCGGAGGGCTGGAACGCGCGCGGCAGGCGCAGCACGCGTTCGCTGTAGTGCGGTTCCAGCGAGGATGGCAGCGCGAAGTCGTCAGCGATCACTGCATCCAGCCACGATGCACCGGAGGTGCCGGGGTAGGCCAGCCAGTTCAACTGCAGCGGGGCAGGGCGCATCGCCAGTACTTCCGGCGTGCCGCCACCGCCCCAGCCGCGCAGGTCCAGCAGCAGGTCGATGCCCGGTGCACGGATGCGCGCGGCCGTATCGGCGTGGCGCAATCCCACCACGTCATGCAGCCGGGTGGCGGCCTGCAGGCGTTGGCGGATGCGGCTGCCATCGTCCGCGTTGAGCGCGAACAGATGCAGTTGCAGGGCCGGGTCGCGGCTCATCTGCTCCAGCAGCGCCACCGTCAGCAATCCGGTGGGATGGGCGCCGAAGCCGTTGGAAAGGAAGCCCACGCGAAGTGGGCCTCGTTCGCGCAGCTTCGCCGGCGGCAGTGGCCGCACCGATGCCGCCACCGCGGCGGCGCGTGCACGCGCGCAGGCCAGCTGTTCGGCCGCGCTGGCGTCTTCGCTGAGAAACGCGAAGGGTTCCACTACGCCCTGGCCGGACACCAGTGCACCGCGCACCTGATCGGCCAGCGCATCCACGTCCTGCCAATCGCACAGGCGACGCTGCCAGGCGAGGCGCTGCGCGGCGATATACGGCTCGTCGGGCATCAGTGCATGTGCGCGGCGATAGGCCGCTGATGCACCTTCGGCATCGTTGGCATCTTCCAGCGCGTGCCCCAGCCACAACGCGATGCCCGGGTGCTCCGGTGCCAGCGCCGAGGCCTGGCCCAGCAGCGTAGCGGCATCGGCATGCGCTCCTGCCATCCATGCCACCCGGCCGAGCCGGGCAAGCGCTTCAGGATGATTGGGCCGCAGCTGCAGCGCGCGCCGCGCGGCCTGCTCGCCGGCCGCGATGTCGCCGGCTTCCAGTTCCAGGTCGGCCAGCATCACCCAGGCGACGAAGTCGCCGGGCTGGCGCGTGATCGCCTGCTGCAGTTGCTGCCGCTGCTGCCAGGCCGACATGCTGGTCAGCCCGCCGAAAGCTGGGCCAGGGCGTCGACCTGGTGCTCGTGGCTCAATCGCTGCAGCAGCGGATCGAGATCGCCGGCCAGTACGTTGGGCAGGTCGTACAGGGTCAGCCCTTCCACGCGGTGGTCGGTGATCCGGCCCTGCGGGAAGTTGTAGGTACGGATGCGCTGGCTGCGGTCGCCGCTGCCGACCTGCAGGCGCCGTGATTCTGCCTGCGCCGCGTCGTGGCGCTGGCGCTCGGCATCCAGCAGCTGCGCCTTCAGGCGTTTCATCGCCTTGTCCCGGTTGGCATGCTGGCTGCGTTCGGTCTGGCACTCCACCACCACGCCGCTGGGCACGTGGGTGATGCGGATCGCCGATTCGGTCTTGTTGACGTGCTGGCCACCGGCGCCGGAGGAGCGGTAGGTATCAATCCTCAGGTCAGCCGGGTTGATGACGATCTCATCGACTTCGTCGGCTTCCGGGATGATCGCCACGGTGGCCGCCGAGGTGTGGATGCGGCCCTGCGATTCGGTGGCCGGCACGCGCTGCACGCGGTGGGTGCCCGATTCGAATTTCAGGCGCGAGAACGCGCCACGGCCGACCACGCGCGCCACCACTTCCTTGTAGCCGCCATGTTCGCCGGGGTTGTCCGATTCGATCTCGACCTTCCAGCCCTGTCGCTCGGCGTAGCGGGCATACATGCGGAACAGGTCGCCAGCGAAGATCGCCGCCTCGTCGCCGCCGGTGCCGGCGCGCACTTCCAGGAACAGGTTGCCTTCATCGCGCGGGTCGCGCGGCACCAGCAGCAGCGCCAGTTCCTGCTCCAGTTCCTGCAGGCGGGCCTGGGCGGCGGCGATCTCCTCGTCGGCCAGTTCGCGCAGGTCCGGATCGGTGCGCATGCTTTCGGCCGCAGCCAGGTCGGCCTTGGCACGCACTTCATCGGCCAGCGCGGTGGCGATCGGTTCGAGCTGGGAAAACTCACGCGAAAGATCGCGGAAGCGCGCGTTGTTGGCGACCACCTCCGGTTCGGCGAGCAGACGTTCCAGTTCTTCGCGGCGCTCGGCCAGCGCTTCCAACTTACGGCGCAGGGTCGGCGTCATCGGTTCTCACAGGTGGGTGGTGGTAACCCGGCGCAGCCGGGAACAGGCGCTCGGCGGCGCGGGTCAGGTCGGCGTCGCCGCTGAGCGCGGCCGCGCGCAGGGCGGCGGTCGGCGGGTGCAGCAGGCGGTTGGTCAATCCATGGGCAAGCAGTTCCAGCACTTCGTCGGCCGGCTTGCCGTTGGCCAGCTGCTGGCGCGCGCGCTCCAGCAGTTCGGCACGGGTGGCCTCGCCGAAGGCGCGCAGTTGCCGCAGCGGTGCCTGGTGGGCACTGGCCTGCAGGGTTTCGACGAAGCGCGAGACCTGCAGGTCGATGATCGTCTCCGCTTCGGCGGCCGCCTCGCGGCGGCTGCGGCGGTTGTCTTCCACCGCGCGCTCGAGGTCGTCCACGGTATACAGGAACGCATCGTTGAGACTGGCAACGTCGGCCTCGATGTCGCGCGGCACGGCCAGGTCGAACAGCAGCATCGGCTTGTGCCGGCGCGCACGCAGGGCGTTGGCCACTGCAGCACGGTGGATCACCGGTTCGCGGGCGGCGGTGGCCGAGAACACCACATCGGCCTCGGCCAGGTGACGCTCAAGTTCGGTCAGCGGCAGCGCCACACCGCCATGGCGGCTGGCCAGTTCCTGCGCATGGGCGAGGGTGCGGTTGGCGATCAGCAGCCGCCGCACCTTGCCTTCGCTGAGGTGGCGTGCGGCCAGTTCGATGGTCTCGCCGGCGCCGACCAGCAGCACGGTGGAATCGTCAAGGCGTGCAAATGCGTTCTGCGCCAGGCGCACCGCTGCCGAGGCCACCGATACCGGATTGGCACCGACCTGGGTATCGGTACGCGCGCGCTTGGCCACCGAGAACGTCTGCTGGAACAGGCGGTCCAGGCGTTGGCCGAGCAGGCCGTGGTCGCGCGCGGTCGACCAGGCGTCCTTCACCTGGCCCAGGATCTGCGGCTCACCCAGCACCATTGAATCCAGCCCCGTCGCCACCCGGAACAGGTGGCGCACGGCATCGGCATCGGCGTGCTGGTACAGGTAGCCCTGCAGGTCGCCGGCCTGGCTCTGCAGCCACTGGTCCAGCGCCTGCGCGGACTCGGCCACGGCATACAGCTCGGTGCGGTTGCAGGTGGACAGCAGCACCGCCTCGGCGATCTGCGGGGTATCGCGCAGCGAACCGAGCGCGCGCGGCAACGCGTCACCGGCGAAGGCTGCGCGTTCGCGCAGTTCCACCGGTGCGGTCTGGTGATTCAGTCCGAGCACCCACAGGGTCATTGTTCAGTTGCTTGCGATAAGCTGCTGGCCATTGGACGACATTTTAAGGCCCCGATGCCGACGATGCCCGCATTGATTCGCATCCCCAGTGTTCTGCTGCTGTCTCTGGCCTGTGCGCAGGCCCTGGCGGCGGTGCCCGCCAAGGCGCCTGCACGGCCTGCGGTGACTGAGGAACCGGCGCTGGAGCCGGTGCTGGCCGGCGAGTTCGCCCTGCAGGCCGGCAAGCTGGCCGAGGCCGCGCGCTGGTACCTGCAGGCGGCCCAGCAGACCGACGGCGACGCCGGCCTGGCCGAGCGGGCGACCCGTATCGCCATGCTGGCCAACGAAGATGGCGCCGCGGCCAAGGGCCTGGCCCTGTGGCAGCAGCGTGCGCCGCGCTCATTGGCGATGCGCAGCGCCGCCGGTGCGCTGGCGATGCGCCAGGGCGATGTGAAGGCTGCGCGCAGCGAGCTTCAGGCCTTGTTGCAGGACCCGGGGGATGAGGGCTGGAAGTTCGCCCTGGGCGCCTTGATCGGCGGTGGCCGCGATCCGGCCGTGCCGGCCCAGGTGCTGGGTGAGCTGGTCGATGCCAACGCCATTCCCCAGA
The DNA here is from genome assembly GCF_031455455.1 of Stenotrophomonas sp. 1337. Classification (NCBI taxonomy): domain Bacteria; kingdom Pseudomonadati; phylum Pseudomonadota; class Gammaproteobacteria; order Lysobacterales; family Lysobacteraceae; genus Stenotrophomonas; species Stenotrophomonas sp. 1337. Next base: position 58,805 of record NZ_JAVDSR010000008.1, read on the forward strand.
AGATCGAGGCCTGGCAGGAGTTTGGACGCCTTGCGCTGCGCATGGAGAAGCCCGAGCTGGCACGGCGCATGATCGATGAGGTGGTCAAGCGCTTCCCCGAGGAGCCACGCGTGGCGTTGCTGCGCGCCAGCCAGCTGCAGCAGGCCGGCCAGACCGACCAGGCGCTGTCGCTGCTGCATGGGGTGGAGCCGAAGACCCGTCAGGACCCGGATCTGCGCAACGCGGTGGCCATCGCCTATGACAGCCTCGGCCAGCCGGCAGCGGCCGAGCGCGTGCTGGCGGTCGGTCCCCAGGATGTGCAGACGTGGGGCATGCGCGCTTCGCTGCTGGCCAAGCAGGGCGACAAGGCCGCGCTGTCCAATCTGTACAACGAACTGTCTCGGCAGGCGGCCAAGCCGGACCCGGCGCAGCGCCTGTTGCTGGGCAAGATCGCCGAGTACCTCAAGCGCTACCCGGAGGCGGTCAACTGGTATCACAGCGTTCCTGGCGGCGATGAGCTCAATGAAGCGCGCCTGCGCGCGGCCAATGCGCAGGGTCTGGCGGGCCGGCAGTCGCTGGCGCTGGATGAAGTGCATGCCATCCAGTCCGATGCCAGCGTGGATGACGATGTGCGGCGCGATGCGTATCTGCTGGAAGCCGAGCTGCGCCAGCGCGCCGACGACCTTCCCGGCGAGATCGACGCACTGGCCCGTGGCCTGGCCGCGTATCCGGACGAAAACGGCCTGTTGTATGCCCGTGCGCTGGCCTGGGAGCGCCGCGATGACATCGCCCGTGCCGAGGCCGACCTGCGCAAGATCCTGGTGACCGAGCCGGAGAACGTGCCGGCATTGAACGCACTGGGCTACACCCTGGCCGACCGTACTGGCCGTTACCAGGAAGCGCTCGAACTGATCGACCGCGCGCGCGTGGCCGAACCGGACAACGCCGCCATCGTCGACAGTTATGGCTGGGTGCTGTATCGGCTGGGGCGCAACGCCGACGCGCTGGTACAGCTGCGCCGCGCCTGGACGCTGGCCAAGGACCCGGAAATCGCCGCCCACGTAGGCGAGGTGCTGTGGGTGCTGGGCAAACACGATGAAGCCCGTCACTTCTTCGAGGAAGCGGCCAGGCTTGACCCTGAAAACCGCGCGCTGCTGCGCGCCCGCGAGAAATTCAATCCATGAGCGTTTCCACGATCCGGCCGTTGCTGCTGGTGGCCGTGACCCTGGCCCTGAGTGCCTGTACCACCGTTGGCCGGCAGAAAACGCCGGCGCCGGCCGTGGTCACCACCGTTTCCGCCGAAGCGACCGCCGCCGAGGCCGCACGCGTGGACGCGCTGCGATCGGCGTCGGAGTGGAATTTCCAGGGCCGGGTGGCGGTCAGCAAGGGCAAGGATGGTGGCAGCGGCCGCATCGACTGGAAACAGGAAGGCCAACGCTATGTCGTCGAACTGAGCGCGCCGGTCACCCGCCAGAGCTGGAAGTTGAGCGGTGATAGCCATCATGAAGCCGGCCGTCTGGAAGGACTGGCCGGTGGTCCGCGAGACGGTGAAGACGCGCAGGCCCTGTTGCTGGAAGCCACCGGCTGGGACATCCCGGTCAACCAGCTGCCGGACTGGGTACGCGGTCTGGTCGCCGGCGACAGCGCTGGGCCGGAAAAGATCGAGCGTGATGCTGATGGCCGTCCGCGGCGCATGCAGCAGATGGGGTGGGTGATCCAGTATCTGGACTGGTATCCGGCCGAAGCCGGGCGTCCGGCCCTGCCGCGCAGGGTCGAGGCGGTCAATGGTGACGCCAAGGTGCGCCTGCTGGTCGACCAGTGGGGGCAAGGCGCGCCATGAACGCGCGGGTGGATGACGCGGGCTGGTCCTGGTGGCCGGCCCCGGCCAAGCTGAACCTGTTCCTGCATATCACCGGCCGCCGTGCCGATGGCTACCACGAGCTGCAGACCGTGTTCCGCCTGCTCGACTGGGGCGACCGGATCGGCCTGCGCCTGCGTGAAGACGGCCAGGTGCGGCGGCAGGGCGATGGCCTGGCCGGTGTCGCGGAGGCGGATGATCTGGCGGTTCGCGCAGCGCGATTGCTTAAAGAGGTGGCGAATGTCGAGAAAGGTGTCGATATCGTCGTCGAAAAGCACGTTCCTGCGGGCGGCGGTTTCGGCGGCGGTTCGTCCGATGCGGCCACCGTGCTGGTGGCGCTGAACCGGCTCTGGGGCGCGGGGCTGGACGAAAATACGCTGGCGGCGCTGGGCTTGCGCCTCGGCGCCGATGTGCCGGTATTCGTGCGTGGCCACAACGCCTGGGCCGAGGGGGTAGGCGAGCGGCTGCAGCCGATCACCCTGCCGCAGGCCTGGTATGTGGTCGTTGATCCGGGCGTTCATGTGCCGACCCCGCTGCTGTTCGCAGATCCGGATTTGACGCGCGACAGTCCACAGGCGAAAATAGAGGACTTCGCTTCCGGCTTGCTGGTCGGGAACGTGTTCGAACCGGTGCTGCGCCGCCGTGAGCCTGCCGTCGAGGCGGTGCTTGCTGCGTTGAGCGACATCGGCACGGCACGACTGACCGGTTCGGGAAGTGGTTGTTTCGTCGAGTTCGATTCGCAGGCTGCCGCCGAGCAGGGACGAGCGAAGTTGTCGAAGGAGTTGCGGGCAAGGGTGGCTGCGGGCGTTGCACGTTCGCCACTGCTGGATGCACTCGAGCAACACTGATTCATCAATGCAGGGGCGTCGCCAAGAGGCCCAAGGCACCAGGTTTTGATCCTGGCATTCGGAGGTTCGAATCCTCCCGCCCCTGCCAATGCGGCTGCGTCCGCGCCTTCCAGCGCATCACCTGCGCGGGACGTGGGAACAGCCGCGGTGTTGTCAGCAGCAGGGGCCGACGTGGTCCTTGCCGCTACCGGATCCCCGCCACTCGTCCCCGCCCGAGACAATCATGATGCAAGAGTCCCCGAACCTGCTGGTCTTTTCCGGCAACGCCAACAAACGTCTGGCGCAGAACATCTGCAAGGAACTGGGAGTCCGCCCGGGCAAGGCGCTGGTCTCGCACTTCTCCGATGGTGAAGTGCAGGTGGAAATCGAAGAGAACGTCCGCAAGCAGGACGTGTTCGTGATCCAGCCGACCTCGGCGCCGAGCGCGGAAAACCTGATGGAACTGCTGGTGCTGATCGACGCGCTCAAGCGCGCATCGGTGGCCAGCGTGACCGCCGTGGTGCCGTACTTCGGCTACTCGCGCCAGGATCGCCGCATGCGTTCCTCGCGCGTGCCGATCACCGCCAAGCTGGCGGCGAAGATGTTCAGCACCGCCGGCGCTGATCGCGTGCTGACCGTCGACCTGCACGCCGACCAGATCCAGGGCTTCTTCGATATTCCGGTCGACAACGTGTATGCCTCTCCGCTGCTGCTGGCCGACATCTGGCGCGCCTACGGCACCGAGAACCTGATCGTGGTGTCGCCGGACGTGGGCGGCGTGGTCCGCGCCCGTGCAGTGGCCAAGCGCCTGGATGACGCCGACCTGGCGATCATCGACAAGCGCCGTCCGCGCGCCAACGTCTCCACCGTGATGAACATCATCGGTGACGTCGAAGGCAAGACCTGCGTGATGGTCGATGACATCGTCGACACCGCCGGCACCCTGTGCGCCGCTGCTGCTGCCCTGAAGGCGCGCGGTGCGCTGAAGGTCGCCGCCTACTGCACCCACGCGGTGCTGTCGGGCCCGGCGGTGGACAACATCACCAATTCCCAGCTCGATGAGCTGGTGGTGACCGACACCATCCCGCTGAAGGACGCCGCGCGGGTGTGCAGCAAGATCCGCCAGCTGAGCGTGGCGGAAATGCTGGCCGAAACGATGCGCCGCATCGCCTTCGGCGAGTCGGTCAGCTCGCTGTACGTGGATTGATTTTTTTCGTCCCCGCCGGCAACGGCAGGGACACACCGGGCGCTTCTGGTCGCGGAAGTGCCTTCAACCGCCAAGCCGCAAGGCAAGGCAACAACCGAGTAGTCGAAAATGTCGAAGACCCATGAAATCAAGGTCACCAAGCGTGAACTGCAGCGTAAGGGTGCGAGCCGCCGCCTGCGTACCGCTGGTGTGATCCCGGCGATCGTGTACGGCGGCAACGCCGAACCGGTCGCCATCAGCCTGGACCACAACGAAATCTGGCTGGCCCAGCAGAACGAGTGGTTCTATGCCTCGATCCTGGACCTGAACCTGGACGGCCAGGTGCAGAAGGTGCTGCTGCGTGACATGCAGCGCCATCCGTACAAGCAGCTGATCATGCACCTGGACTTCCTGCGCGTGAACGAGAACGAGAAGCTGACCGCTTCGGTTCCGCTGCACTTCATCAACGAAGACACCTCGCCGGCTGGCAAGGCTGCCGACGTCGTGGTCGCCCACGAACTGAAGGAAGTGGCCATCAGCTGCCTGCCGAAGGACCTGCCGGAGTCGATCGAAGTCGACCTGGGCGAGCTGAAGGCTGGCGACGTTGTGTACCTGTCGGACATCAAGCTGCCGAAGGGCGTGGAAATCCCGGCGCTGGCGCTGGGCAAGGACCACGACGACGCCATCGTCACTGCCAAGCACGGCAAGCAGGATGCTGCCGACGCTGAAGAAGCAGCGGCCGAGTAATACCCCGCGGCGCCTGTCCTTCGGGGCAGGCGCCGTATCTGGATGGAACGATGGCAGGATTGCGACTGATCGTCGGTCTGGGCAACCCCGGATCGGAGCACGCCCGGACCCGGCACAATGCCGGGTTTCATTTCGTTGAGGCCCTGGCTGAAAAAGCCGGTGCACGATGGAACGTGGACAGCAAGTTGTTTGGCGAGACCGCCAAGGTCGACATTGCCGGACAGACCGTGTGGCTGCTCAAGCCGGCCACCTTCATGAACCTCAGCGGCAAGTCGGTCACCGCCGCACAGCGGTTCTGGAAGATCGAGCCGGAGGACACCCTGCTGGCCCACGACGAACTGGACCTGGCGCCCGGCGTGGCGCGGTTGAAGTTCGACGGTGGACACGGTGGCCAGAACGGCCTGCGTGACACCATCCGGTTGCTCGGCCACGGCAGGTTCCATCGCCTGCGCGTGGGCATCGGCCATCCCGGACACAAGGACCGCGTGGTGGGCTGGGTGCTGGGACGCCCCTCCAAGGACGATGAAGTACTGATCTCCCGCGCCATCGACGATGCGATCGACGTGCTGCCGTTGGCGGTGCAGGGCGATTTCAGCGAAGCGATGAAGCGGCTGCACACCCCGAAATAACCGGTAGTGCCGGCCGCTGGCCGGCAACGGGTGCCAACCGGCCCCGGTAGGTGCCAACCTTGGTTGGCACAGATGTTGATCGACGACACCGAGATGGATTGGCCAAGCGGCGCGTGCGCTGTTTCACCAATCACTTTCACCCCAGAGAGCTGTCACCCATGGGTATCAAATGCGGCATCGTCGGCCTGCCCAACGTCGGCAAGTCGACCCTGTTCAACGCGCTGACCAAGGCGGGCATCGCCGCGGCGAACTTCCCGTTCTGCACCATCGAGCCCAACGTCGGCATCGTGCCGGTGCCGGATCCGCGCCTGAACGAGCTGGCGGCGATCATCAACCCGCAGAAGGTCATCCCGACCGCGGTGGAGTTCGTCGACATCGCCGGCCTGGTGGCCGGTGCGGCCAGTGGCGAAGGCCTGGGCAACAAGTTCCTGGCCCACATCCGCGAAGTGGATGCGATCACCCATGTGGTGCGCTGCTTCGAGAACGCTGACGTCATCCACGTCAACAACAAGGTCGACCCGATCTCGGACATCGACACCATCGATACCGAACTGGCCCTGGCAGACCTGGACAGCGTCGAGAAGGCACTGAACCGCGCCGAGCGTGCGGCCAAGGGCGGTGACAAGGACGCAGCGGCACGCAAGCCGGTGCTGGCCAAGCTGCAGGCCGCGCTGGCCGATGGCAAGGCCGGCCGTTCGGCGGGCCTGGACGAGGAAGAGAAGGCGCTGGTGCGCGATCTGTTCCTGCTGACCCTGAAGCCGGTGATGTACATCGCCAACGTGCTGGAAGACGGTTTCGAGAACAACCCGCACCTGGACGCCGTGCGCGCCCGTGCCGCCGAAGAAGGCGCGCAGGTGGTACCGGTGTCGGCGGCGATCGAAGAAGAGCTGTCGCAGCTGGATGACGAAGACCGCGATACCTTCCTGGCCGACCTTGGCCTGACCGAGCCTGGCCTGAACCGTGTGATCAACGCGGCCTACAGCCTGCTCGGCCTGCAGACCTACTTCACTGCCGGTGTAAAGGAAGTCCGCGCGTGGACCGTGCGCAAGGGCGCCACCGCGCCGCAGGCTGCCGCGGTCATCCATACCGACTTCGAGAAGGGCTTCATCCGCGCCGAAACCATCGCGTATGACGACTTCATCAAGTACAGGGGCGAAGCCGGTGCGAAGGAAGCCGGTCGCCTGCGCCTGGAAGGCAAGGAATACCGCGTGCAGGAAGGTGACATCCTGCATTTCCGCTTCAACGTCTGATCGACGACGCAGCGCAGTGATTGTCCACGGGACCCCGCAATGCGGGGTCTTGTTGTATCGGGCGCCTGTCAGAAGGGGTGCACGAGCAGGACCGCTGCGCGCTTCTGCTGCGGAAGCGCCAGCGCAGTGCTGCCGGTGGCCTTGGACAGAAATTCACCACGCCTTGAAACGCTTGCCGTGCAGGGCTCGCAGCTACTTGTCCACACCAAACCCCCACGGCTTTCCACGTGGCGTGTGGAAAACCGCTGAGGCTGCTGGACAAAAAACAGCCACACCCTGAAACGCTTGCGGCATAACGTTCAAGCCGGGTTGTCCACATCAAGTCCGCAGCGCTTTCCACCTGCTGTGTGGAAAACATGCACCTGCGGGCGCGGTGGATTGATTGGATAAAAAATGACCAGAGCCGAAAACGCTTGTCGTGCGTGGCTCATGGCCACTTGTCCACATCCAACCCCCATCGATTTCCACGCGTGGTGTGGAAAACAACAAGGGGTCCGACGACGCATCGCCGGACCCCTCGCTGGGATCACCCGTCGCGGCGCTTACCAGCGGTAAGAGACGCCCAGCTGGCCGCTGGTATCGCGGAAGCCCATGCCACCGGTCTGGTGGCTGATCTCACCCCAGCCGCGCCAGCCGCCCGACAGATTCACCTGCACGCCGGCCTTGGCTTCGTAGATGTCACGCGGCAACTGCCGGCGCAGGCGTTCTCCGTCCACGGCGATGGTCGCGTCGTTGCCACCGGACCACCAGTTCACCGCGACGAACGGCTGTACCTGCCCCTGGCGCTGCGTCAGCGAACGCGTGTACAGGCGCAGTCCCACACGCGTGGTGGTGCTGTCCTTGTCGCGTCCTTCAACCACCGTGCCGTTGGCCTCGACCACGCGGTCGGCGTCGTAGCGGCTGTGGATCACCTGCAGCTGTGGCTCCAGGTAGACACCGCGCTGGGCCGTACGCTGCACGGGCAGCACATAGCCTGCCTCGGCCGAACCGGTCCAGCTGTGCGAACGATAGTGCTCCTTCTGCAGCCCTTCGCCCTGCACGCTGTTGCGGAAACGCCCGTACTGCAGCCAGCCGTCCACATACGCACCGTGCTCCATCCGCGCGTCCTGCAACCAGGTCGCATACAGGCCCAGGCTGGTGCCGTTGACCACACCGTGCGCGGTGTAACCGGTCACCTGCGAGCGACTGTCATTGCGTGCCCGGCCATGGCCGGCCATCACACCTGCCTGCAGCTGGCCGCCGGCATTGGCTTCGAAGCGACGACCGATGCCCAGCAGCATGCTGTTGAGCTCGCTGTCCACATTCACCTGGTGGCCGCGGCTGCCGGGCGCGCTGCTGCGCACCTGTGCCCAAGCAATGGCGTCGCTGCCACCACCGGTCGCCTCGGCAGGATCACCGCTGCGGTCGTACAGGCTGTGCCGGAACATGCCCAGCGCACTGCTCTGGTTGGCCATGTATACCGCAGGCTCCGGACGCTCCACGCGCGGCGGTGCCGGCGGCAGTGGCGGATCGACCGGCGGAACTACCGGCGGATCGATCGGCGGAGCAGGCGGATCGATCGGCGGAGTCGGCGGATCAATCGGCGGATCGGGCGGTTCCGGCGGGTCGACCGGCGGGACGTATTCCGAGCGCAGGTACCAGTTGCCGTCATCCGGGGTGGAGATGCCGCCCTTGTACAGGAAGTAGTCGTAAGCGCCGGCCACCGCGCGTCCCTGCAGCGAGAACTGCGCATCGGACTGGCCGCCCACGCTGATCAGGCGGATGCCTTCGCTGGTCAGGGCACCGGCGCCCCCTGCGTTGCGCACGCTGACGGAGGCGGTGCCACTGCTGTTGCCCTGGATCACCAGCTGGTCACCCAGCGAGGCATCGTCGCCCAGCGCGCGATTGAACAGCCAGTGGCCATCGTTGCCGACATAGTCGCCGGTGACGGTCAGGGTCTTGAAGTCGCCGGTGGTGGGGGCGACGAAGGCGATGGTGCCGGCATGGTCCAGCGAACCGACGCTGGAACTGGAACGCACGTTCCATTGGCTGCTGCCATCCATCGCCAGCTGCGCGACCTGGTAGCCCGAATCGTTGCGCAGCGCGCCGTTGAACACGGTGCCGTTGCGCAGCGTCATCTGCACGTTGGCGGTGGCACTGTCGACCGCCACATCGCCGGTCAGGCGGCTGTTGTCGGCAGTGAACAGAATATCTGCGGTGGCGACTGAACTTCCATCGGTGAACACCGTATCGCTCACCCGCAGCAGGCGGCCACCGTCGAGGTTGTCTTGCTGGCGCGCGACGACATCGGTGTTGTTGAGCGTGAGCTCGTGGTTGCTGCCCTGCAGCCACAACGCGGGGCCGTCCTGGGTCTGCAGGGTGCTGTTGTTGAACACCAAGCGGTCCCAATACGGCCCGAACACGGTGATGTAGGAGCGATAGACACCCGAATTCGTGCCCTGCGCATGGATGCTCAGGTTGTCGGCGGTGAGCTTGGCCGTGTTCATCTGCACGATGCCGAACGAGGATGCACCCAGTGTGGTGATCGAGCCTCCGTCCAGCTGCGCATCGGCCGTGCTGCCGCCAAGGAAGACGCCGCCACCGCCGGTGCCATGGGTGGTGATGTCCAGGTTCTTGGCGCGGATGCGCGAGTAGGGCGTCGGCGGATTGCTGCCCGAGGCACGCAGGCCGTAGACACCATCGCCGTGGGTATCGATGCTGCCGCCGGTGATCGTGGCGGTACCACCCCAGACGTCCACGCCATGGCCGTAGCCGTTGTCGCCATAGGTGCTGAGCGTGGTATCGGTGAGGTCGGCCAGCGAGTCCGCGCCGGACAGCCAGATGCCGGAATAGCCGTCGCGCACGGTGAAGTGGGCACCGTTGGTGGTCAGCTTGGCCCAGCTGTTGACGTTGACGCCGTAGCCGCCGACGGTCTCGAAACGGCCGCCGGTGATATCGGCGGTGGAGTACACGCGGTTGCCACTGTTGCCGAGCAGGCGGATGCTGCTGCCGCTGCTGCTGGCACTGCCACCCACGATCTGCAGCGTGCCACCGTTGTCGATGTCGAAGTAGCCGTTGACCACGTCCACGTCGCGCAGCGACAGCACGCTGCCGCTGCCGCCGGAGGACAGACGGCCGCTGTAGCCGCTGCTGGCTTCGTCGAAGGTCATCTTCAGCGATTCCAGCGACAGCAGCGCGCCACCCTCGGCGTACACTGCGCTGTTGGCACCGTTGTTGATCTCCGTACCGGTCACGTGCAGTTCGCTGCCACGCCCAGTGGAGTACAGCGCGTGCCCGCCGCTGCTGACACGGCCACCGTTCAACCACACCTTGCCGCCACCGGTGGCATTGACCGTGCCGTAGCCGGAGCCATTGCGGAAGGCATTGATGACCAGGTTGTTGGCGCGGATCACGCTACCCGCACCGCTGGCGTTCAGCGCATAGCCGACGGTGGTGCTGCCGCTGCCGACCTGCAGGATGCCGCCCTCGAGCAGGACGCTGCCACCGGCGCTGGCAAGGATGCCGCTGCCGCCGCCGGTGCTCGAGATCCAGCTGCCGTTGACCGTAATGCTGCTGCCAACACCATTGGCCTCCAGCGCGTAGCCGCCTGCACTGTGCTGCAGGGTGTCGTCGGCCTCCAGCTGCAGGCTGCCACCATCGGCAACCTTCAACGGCCCCTGCAGTTCGGCCGCATGCACGGGCAGGGCGGCCCACAAGGCGCTGGCCAGCAGGCTGGGAATCAAGGGAAGGCGCGCCACGCGCGCGCAGGCGGGCGCACGGCGGCGCCGTGGGGGAGAGGCGTTCATGCTGTTGGATTCCTGTGGCAGGGCGCAGCGCGGCTGCGCGATCTGGCGCGGCAGGGCCGCGTCGCTGTGGAAACCGCGTGCGATGGCCGCTGCAGGCGCCATCCGGTTTCCCTCCCGCCGGTAACGCGATGACGATGGGACGTCGTCACCGTGGCGGGATGCATCCAGACTAGAAATCAGCCCTGTCCTATGGAATCAGGCGTTTCCTAAAGCACGTCGTGCCCGGCGCATGGGCCGGGCACGGTTCAGCGTTGTGGACGCCTCAGGCGAACAACGAGGCCTGCAGGCAGTACTCGATCAGCGCCTGGTCGCTGTCCACGCCCAGTTTGCGCATCGCGCTGATCTTCTGGGTGCTGACCGTCTTCGCGCTGCGCTGCAGTTGGCGGGCGATGACGCCCACGCTCATGCCGCCGGTGAACAGGCGGATCACTTCCAGTTCCCGTGGAGAAAGACGCGCCAGCACCACCGCGGCATCGGCCGGTTCCGCCGCGGCAACCGGCATCAGTCCGGGCGGGCGATAGATGCGGTCGGCCAGCACCGTGCGCAGCGCCTGCACCAGGCTGCCCAGGCCGTGGCTCTTGAGCACCACGCCGCCCGCGCCAGCGGCATACATGGCCGCCACCAGCGAAGGGTTGGAGACCATCGTCAATACCAGTACATGCGTGTCCGGGAAGCTGCGGCGCAGGAACGAGATCAGCTTGATGCCATCGCCGAAGCTGTCACCACCGGGCATGCTGTAATCGGTGATCACCGCATGGGGCTGGGTGCTCGTCATCAACTCGATCAGAGTCGCCGGATCGGCGGCCTCGCCGACCACGTCCAGGTCCAGTTCGCCGGCCAGGACATCGCGGATGCCGGCAAGCACGATCGGGTGGTCGTCAGCGATGAGGATGCGGGTGGTCATGGCAGTGTCGGGTTGCGGGAAGGTGAGGGGGCGGCGACGTGCGTCAATGGTTCCAGCAGCCGCTGCAGGCGCCGTTGGAAATGGTCGAGCGCCCCGGCCAGCGCAGGCAGCGTGTCGCCGTCGCCGATCTGTTGTTCGATCTGCTGGCCGTGTGCCACCAGTGCCGGTGCGCCGACGATCACCAGTGCGCCGCGGATGCGGTGCAGCACCTGTGCCACGCGTTCGGGCGAGGCATCGCCGATCGCCCGCTGCAGGCTGTCCAGGTCGGCCTGCATGGTCTGCACGAACAACGCCTGCATTTTTTCCGGAACCTGCAGCGGAGCATCGGCATCGTCGTCGCTGGGTTCGCTGTGCGGCCCGGCCGCAACCTGGGTCAGCAGGCGCTGCAGTGCTGCCAGGGTGATCGGCTTGACCAGCACCCCCTGCATCCCTGCCTCGTGGCAGCGTTGCCGTTCGGCCGGGTCGGCGTTGGCGGTTGCGCCATGGATCGGTACGCCAACCCCACGCGCGCGCAATGCACGGGCCAGACCGTAACCGTCCAGTCCCGGCATGTTGAGGTCGGTCAACACCAGGGCAAAAGGACGCTGCGGCCAATAGCGCAGGGCCTCATTGCCGTCGCTGGCGACCACGGCGTGGCAGCCGAGCTGCTCCAGCTGGTCACGCAGGATCGCCTGGTTGATCGGGTTGTCTTCGGCGACCAGTACCTGCAGCCCACCGAACCTGCGTGTCGCGGGCAGACGCCCGTTGACCTCGGCGGGCAGCGCTCGCCCGGCCGCAGCCGCCAGCGCCATCACGATCGCATCCAGGCGATGCACGCCGACCTGCCAATGTCCCTGCACCTGTTGCGGCTGCATTCCGCCTTCGCGGCAGGCCACCACCTGCGGTCCACTCCACGCAGGCGCCCCCTCGTCCAGCACAAGGTCGAGCATCACCGTGCCAGGGTCGACAAGCGCCGGCGCATCGTCGCGGTGCACGCTGGCCTGTGCGCCACGCTGCTGCAGCCGATCGCATATCGATTGTGCAAACTCGCGAAAGCTGCCGCGAACCTGCACCGGCAGCCCTGCCGGCAACTGCGGTGAAGCCGCCTGCAGTGGGTCGGGCGTTGCCTCAGGCAGCGGCAGCTCGACCGAGAAACTGCTGCCCAGGCCGCTTTCGCTGACCACCCGCAGGTGGCCGTCCATCATCGCGGTCAGGTGTGCACAGATCGCCAGGCCCAGTCCGGTGCCACGCATGGCATCGGTGCCCGGGTTGGCCTGGAAGAAGGGTTCGAACAGATGTGCCTGGTGCTCGCTGGCGATGCCGATGCCGGTATCGGCCACCTGCCAGCGCAGCCAGCTGCGATCGTCGACGTGCTGTGCACCCAGGCGCACCACGACCCGACCGCTGTCGGTGAACTTCAGCGCATTGCTGATCAGGTTGTTGAGGATCTGGCGGATGCGCGCGGCATCACCGTTGACCGCAGCCGGCACGTCCGGATCGATGCAGGCGTAGAACTGCAGGCCCTTGTGTGCGGCGGCTGCGGCGTAGGAGTCCAGTGCGTCCTCGGTCAACCGCACCGGATCGAACGCGCCGGGTTCCAGGCTCAGCTGGTCGGCCTCGGCCTTGCTGACATCCAGGATGTCGCTGATCAGCTGCATCAATGTCGATGACGAGCGTTGGATCGTGTCCAGGTAGTCCTGCTGGCGCGCATCCAGCGGGGTCAGGCCAAGCAGCTCCAGCGTGCCGAGCACGCCGTACAGCGGGGTGCGTATCTCATGGCTCATGGTGGCCAGGAACTGGCTTTTGGCGCGGTTGGCTTGGTCGGCCGCGCGCCGTGCCTGCTGCAGCACCTGCTCGGCCTCGTGCTGGCTGCTGAGATCGATGAACAGGCACAGCACAGCCGGTTCGCCGCGATAGCGCGCGGGCGTGGCGGTGATCAGCAGGTGGCGGTTGTCCGGCGTGGTGTAGGCCAGGCCGTCGCCCGTGGCAGTGCCGCCGGCGGCGAGCACACTGCGTCGCCAGGGCCCGTGCCAGCCACCCTCGTCGTGGTCTTCCCCCAACCACTGACGCGCCAGCGCGTTGTCCAGCAGCACGCGGCCATCGGTGCGACGCAGCAGGCACAATCCGATCGGTGCGTTGTCGAGGATGGTGCGGCTGAAGGCTTCGCTTTCCAGCAACCGCGCATGGTTGCGGCGCAGTGGTTCGATCACCGAACGCCGGTAGGCACGCAGGATCAGCACGCCACCGGTGGCCAGCAGCAGTGCCACCACCATGCTGCCCAGCAGCGGCCCGCGCGGGTGCTGGAACACCTGTTGCCAGCCCACGTGATACACCGCCAGCCAGCCGTGTTCGCTGCGCATGCGGAACAGCAGGCCGTCCAGTCCCGCGCGCCAGGACGTAGCGGCGCGGCTGGCATCGCTGGCATCACCGAGCAGCAGGCGGCCGTTGCCATCGAACAGTGACATCCGTTCGAACACCGGCGTACCCATCACCTGGCGGTAGTCATCGACGCGGCCGGGATCCAGCAGGCAGGCCACGGCGGCCAGTGACTCGTCCTCGTTCTCGCCCCACAGGCGGGCATCCTGCGGCGCGTGCGCGATGGCAAGCAGCCGGGTCTGGCCTTCGCGCCAGGCCACCGGTGTCCAGACCACGCTGCCGCGGCGCAGCGCTGGACGTTCGCGCAGGACCTGGTGGATGGCGGCCAGTGCCGGATGCAGGTGATGCGGGCTGCTCTGGCCCGGATCACCACGCGTTGTCTGGATCGGCGCAAGCAGGCCACGGCGGCCCTGGCCATCGACCAGCAGGCATTGCGGAGGCGGAAACCGGGAGGCCGCCCAGAAGGCGCCGTAGAAGCGCAGGAAGCGGTCGCCCAGTTCGTCCGCTGCCTGTGCCGAAGCGCCGCTGTCGGCACCGATCCGGGCGAAACTGGCGAACAAGGGGCTGGGCGGCGCACGCGAGGCGGATTCGTCCACTGATTGCCCGCGACTGCCCACGTCATGCAGGCGCCATTGCCGCAGGAAGCGGTCCTGTTCCTGCAGCGTGCCGTCCAGGCGACGGAAGTGATAGCGGATCTTGCTCTGTTCTTCGTTGAACAGCTGGCTGCCGGTGGACAGCAGCAGGCCGGCCTGCAGGGTTGCCAGCACCACCACGCCAATCAGCAGGGCATGTACGCGCAGGGAGCGGCGGGCGAGTCGGCGTACGGGAGCGGCCTCGGCCGGCATGGGCAGGTCTCGGAGCAGTAGGCGGTCGATGGCGGCCCGAAGGGCCCGGGGCACGGCCGGTACCGCCGCGCAGAGAGGATCGTCAATGACTCTTGATGGGATTGTGAAGCCTTTCAGCCTCGACTGTCAGCGCGATGCTGCACGGCTGCCGCGCGCGCCCTCATCCGGAGCATCTTCGTCCAGCAGTCGGGTGAAGTCGTCCGAGGGCAGCGCCTGCGAAATCAGGAAGCCCTGCACCTGGTTGCAGCCGAGCTGGCGCAGCGCGGCCAGATCGGCATCGCTCTCCACGCCCTCGGCAACGATGGTCAGGCCGAGCTGGTTGGCCAGCGCGATCACGGTGGTCAAGGTCAGGTGCAGGGCGGGATCGCGCGCGCAGCCGCTGACCAGCGCCCGATCGATCTTGACCTCGGTGAAGGGGGTGTTGACCAGGTTGTGCACCGAGCTCAGGCCTTGGCCGAAGTCGTCCTGGGCCAGGCCGAACCCCTTCATCCGCAACCGGCACGCGCCTGCATAGAAGTCGCTCACGTGGCGGGTGGTGCTGTTCTCCATCAGTTCGAAGCACAGGTCAGCCGGGTTGCCGCCGGCGGCCAGGGTCAATGCCAGCAGCTCATCGGGTAGATCGGACTGCTCCAGCAGATGCGGCGGCAGGTTGATCGATACCGGCACGCGGAATCCCTGGGAGCGCCAGCGCGCCTGCGCCTGGATGCTGGCGGTGAGCATCGCGCGCAGCAGTTCGCCCTCCAGGCCATGGCGGCACAGTGCCGGCAGGAAGCTTCCAGGCGCCAGTGTTCCGAGCTGCGGATGGCGCCAGCGCACCAGTGCTTCGGCGGCAACCACGCGCCCGGACTGCAACGATTTCTTCGGCTGGAACCAGGCAGTCAGGCTGCCGTCGGCCAGCGCCTGCCGCAGCTGCACCGCGTCCGGCTCGGGAGTCAGTGCAGCCGGGCTGGTGCGTACGGCTGGCCGGGTCTGCGCCAGTGCATCGAGCAGCGCATCGACATCGCTGGCGGCGACCGGCTTGGCCAACAGGCCGACCACGTCCAGGCCCAGTGATTCAGCCATCAACCGTGCCGAACTCATCATCCGCCGCGAGGCTGCGCTGACCACGGCAAGCCGAGGCGGACGCGGCTGCGCGGCCAGTGCCTGGATGAACTGGATGCCATCCTGGCCGGGCATCAACAGATCGCTCACCACCAGGTCATAGGCCTGGCAGGCACACAGGGCGATAGCCGCATCGACGTCTTCGCAGGCGTCGACCTGCACGCCGGCACGCGCGCTGAACAGATTGACGAGATAGCCGCGTTGGAACGGCTGGTCTTCCAGGATCAGGACACGGCGGGTCATGCAGGATCTCCTTGGCGAACGGCGGAAAGCGCCTGACGCAGGCGTGCGATGTCGATGGGTTTGCTCAGATAGCCCTGCATGCCACTGGCCAGGCAGCGCTCGCGCTCCTCGGCGGTAGCGTTGGCGGTGGCGCCGATCACCGGCAGCAGAACGCCCTCCGCCCGCAGCCGGCGCGCCAGGGTGTGGCCGTCCATGCGCGGCATGTTGATGTCGGTGACCACCAGGTCGAAGTCATGGGCCTGGCACAGCTGCAACGCCTCGACACCATCCTGCGCAAGCTCCACCTCGCAGCCCAGGGCCTGCAGCTGTTCGGCCAGGATCACCCGGTTGATGGGATTGTCTTCCACGGCCAGCACCCGCAGTCCCAGCGGACCTGGCTGCACATCGCGCGCTGCGGTCGGCAGCGTTGCGCATTGGCGCTGCTGGCGTGCCACCGCCAAGGCGATCGAGGACATGCCATGCAGGGTGACCAGCAGCGCGCCATCGGCGGCAGGCGCCGGTTGGTCGCCACCATCGATCGAGGCCAACACCCGCGGTCCCTGCCAGGCCAACGGCTGTTCCGCCTCGCCATCCATCAGGATCGCGCCGGCGTGGTCGAGCAGGGCAGGATCGCCCTGCAGCGGCTGCGCATTGGCACCCCAGCGGCGCAGCCAGCCACAGGCACTGTCGACCAGCTCGCGATCGCGGCCGCGCACGTAGACCGGCGGTTCGGCCAGCAACGCGGGGCCATCCTCGGTCGCCGCCAGCACCGGCAAGGGCAGGCGCACGGTGAAACTGCTGCCCAGTCCCGGCTCGCTGACCACGCGCAGTTCGCCACTCATCAAGCGCACCAGGCGGTCGCTGATCGACAGGCCCAGCCCGGTGCCCTGCGCACTGGCAGCGCCACGGACCTGACGGAAGGGCTCGAACAGGCGTGCCTGTTCCTCGGTGGCGATGCCCACGCCGGTATCGGTGACCTGCCAGGCCAGCACGCTCGACTCGCCTTCGCGCTGCACCAGTCGTACGCGCAGCACCACCCGGCCATGCTCGGTGAACTTGATGGCATTGCTGAGCAGGTTGCCGAGCACCTGGCGGATCCGGTCGGCATCACCGAGCACCCGTGTCGGCAACCGGGGATCGGTGCAGACCAGTACCTGCAGGCCCTTGCGCGTCGCCGCAGCGGCGAAGCTGCGCAGCACGCTCTCGGTCAGCTCGCGCGGCGAGAACGATGCCGGCTCCAGGCTCAGCTGGCCCGACTCGATCTTGGACACATCCAGCACGTCGCTGATCAGTTGCAGCAGCACCGACGAGGAACTCTCGATGGTGCGCAGGTACTGCGACTGGCGCGCATCCAGGGGCGTGCGGCCGAGCAGCTCCAGCGTGCCAAGCACCCCGTACAGCGGCGTGCGGATCTCATGGCTCATGGTCGCCAGGAACGCGCTCTTGGCCTGGTTGGCGGCGTCGGCTGCCTGCCGCGCCGAGGACAGCGCCGCCTGCGCCTGGCGATGGCGTGAGATGTCATGGAACACGCACAGCAGCACGTCGTCATCCTGGTAACGGCAGGCCGCATGCAGCACCTGCAGCTGGCGACCGTCGCGTGCGGTGAACTCCAGCCCGCGACCGCGTTCGCCGGCATGCCCGCGCCACGGTGCCTGCCAATCGCTGTCCGTGCCTTCCTCGCCCAGCCAGTCGCGCAGCAGCTGGTTGGACAGCAGCAGCTGGCGGTCGCTGCGGCGCAGGACACAGATGCCGACCGGCGCCAGGTCGATCACCGTGGAACTGAAATCCAGGCTTTCCAGCAGGCGCCGGTGCTGCAGCAGGGCCGGCTGGATCAACTGGCGGTCGACGCGATGCCGCAGCAGGCGCAGCGCGATGCCCGCCAGCAGCAGCAACGCACTGCTGATCAGCAGCGAGGTCGCCATGTCGCCGAGCAGCAGGCGTGGAGGCAGGTGATAGACCAGCCGCCAGCCGTCATTGCCTACGCCCTTCACCAAGGCCACGCCGCGTGGCAGGCCTGTGCTCCAGAGCACGCCGAAACTGTCGTCCTGGCGCTGCTGCAGTGCTTTCCAGCCTGCGCTGTCCAGGCGCGGAGCCAGGCTCGACAGGGCGGGCTGCCCGTCGCGGTCCAGCAGGGCGTAGCCGCCGATGCCCTGGCCATCGATCATGTCCGAGGCGGCCGCACTGTCCAGCAGCAGCATCAACCACTGGCCCGGTTGCGGTCCGGCCTGTACCGGTTGTGCCAGAGCGACCCCGGCGTCGCCCGCGCGCAGCCAGTACACCGGGTCGGTACCGGCAAGCGTGCCGCTGCGCTGCCGCAGTACGTGCAGCGTGGGCAGGCCGGCGATGTCCACGTCGGCCTGGCCGCCGGCCAGCCAATGCGTTCCCTGCGCGTCGACCAGCAGCAGATGGGTCTGCAGGGTCTGCAGCGTGTGTTCTGCGCGCGGCGACAGCAGCAGGCGCTGGCCCGGCTTTCCACCCGGCCCGTCCAACGGCAGCTGGCGTACGCCCTCGCTGGACGGCGCCGACGGATCACCCACCACCACCGAATCGCCCAGATAGCGCAGCAGGGCCTCACGCTGGTCGAAGTAGATCTGCGCCCTGTACGCGGCGGCATTCATGTCGCGGCGGTGGCTGGAGATATCTTCGGTCAACGCGGTCAGCAGGTAGAAGCCGGTGGCGGCAGCCAGGCACAGGAACACGCACACCGTCAGCCAGCGCAGCAGCACCGAAGCGGTGGTCGGCGGTGCGACCAGGGGCAGGGAAGGGCGAGGGAATCGGAACATGCACCGATCCTAGGGAGGACGGTCACCCGCCCGGAATCAGCCATGTCCTAAAAAGCGGCGCGCACGCCGTGGGGGCCGCCGCCGGCGGGGAACCGTTCAGGCTGGGGCAGCGGCAGGCGGTCAAAAAAAGACCCCCGCCGAAGCGGGGGTCTGTGGCGAGCCACCAGCAGGGCGTCCTTACAGCGCGCTGCCGCCGAACTTGTGGGTGTACTGCAGGTTGATGGTTCGGCCGACGCTGTCGAACCAGGACACGTCGTAGTACGGGTACGCCGTATAGGTCTTGTCCTTCGGCGGCATCTTGTTGAACACATTGACCACCGACAGCGACAACCGCGAGTGATCGTCGAAGCGGTACTGCAGCGAAGCGTTGTAGCGGTAGGTCGCCTTGATCCACGGGCTGTCGCCGCTTTCCTCGTCGAACACCTGGTCGTAGCTGTCCGAGGTCGGCAGCTTGCCCAGGCGCGAGCCGTACACGGTGGCCGACCAGGCGTCCTTTTCCCAGGTCACGCTGACGCTGGTCTTGGTGCGGGGAATATCGAAGCCGCTGTTGATCGCGAACTGGTCTTCGGTCACATCACCGGCATAGCGCTGGAAATCATGCTTCTTCACCCAGGTGTGGGTGCCATTGAAGATGAAGTCGCCGATGCCGGTCTGCAGGCGGTAGCGCAGGCCGACGTCGATGCCGGAGGTGGACTCGCGCGCCACGTTGATCGGATTGACGTGCACACCGTACAGACGGCCGTCGGCGGTGCGGGTGATGCGGGCCAGGGCATCCACGCAGGTCGGCGAGCCGATGTCGGCGCTGCCCAGCCGGCAGTTCGCTTCGCTGGCCAGGATCGTACGCACGTCCATGTCCTGCACCTGGTCGCGCATGTCGATGTTGAACCAGTCGGCCGACAGGTCCAGGCCGGTGGCCGGCGACCACACGAAGCCCGCGCTCCAGGAGGTGCTGGTTTCCGGTTCCAGCTCGCGGTTGCCACTGCGGCTGCGGATCACGTTGCGCTCGTAATCGGCGCAATCATCGGCGGCGTCGGCGCGGCAGTTGTACAGATCTTCCGCGCTGGTCTCGTCGTTGCCCGGGCCGGCGAACACATAGTGCAGGTCCGGCGCACGGAACGCGGTGCCGTACGAGCCGCGCACCAGCAGCGTGTCGATCGGGCGCCATTCCAGGCCGCCGCTCCAGGTCGCCTTGCCGATGGTGTGGCCCGAATAGCGATACTGGTCGTAACGGCCGGCCACGCTCAGGTTGACCGTCTCATGCAGCGGCATGCGCAGCTCGGCGGCAGTCGCCCAGCGGTTGCGCGAGCCCTTGCCGTCCGAATCCTTCCAGCTGTAGTAGTAATAGCCGGTCGCCAGCGGGTCCGGGTTGAGCGCGTAGGCCTGCTGGCCCACTTCCACCGTCGCGGCAAAGCCGGCATCGCCGCCGGGCAGGGTGAACAGCGACCCATTGGTCAGGGTCAACGCAGCCGTCTCGGTGCGCGACTTCGGCGTATAGGTGGTGCGTGCGGCGATCGAATCGTACTCGGCACGGGTCAGCGGCCGGTACAGGCGCGACGGATCGGCGTTGTAGATCGGGAAGCCGTCCTCGTCCTCGCCCAGCTGCGGGCCCAGGAACAGGTCGTTGGCCTTGGACGCGATGATCTGCGCCCAGCTGATCCGCGACTGGTACTGCGAATGGCTCAGTGCTGCTTCGTAGTCCCAGTTGCCGGTCAGGTTGCCCTTGAAGCCGGTGGTCACGCTGAAGGTCTTCTGCGTGCTGCGCACCATCGCATTGTCCAGCCCGCCCATTTCCTCGGGCGAGAACTGGCGCTGCCAGAACTCGATCTCGCCGGTGGCTTCATTGTTGAAGTAGCCCGACTCATCGCCGTCGGCGGCCATGCGGCCCCACTTGGTGACATCGCGCATCAGCGACATCGTGTGGTAGCCCAGCTGCACGTCGGCGAACCACTGCTGGCCGTTGTCGAAGTCGTAGCTGAGCGAGGCATAGCCGTTGGCGCCGCGGCGCTTGCTGAGGATGGTGCCGTAGCCGATCGCGCTGTCGCTGCCGCAGTAGTAGCCGTAGCGCGGACGGAACGCGCGGTAGGTGCTGCCCTGGTTCTGCCCGGCCAACGCCTCGCAGGTCGCCGCGCCCGGGTCCAGGTAGTCATCGTTGTAATCGGTGCGCAGGTAGGAACGACGGGCGATGCGCGCGCCTTCGGTCGGGCCGTCCTGCGTCGAGTCCTGGATGTCGCGGTCGTAGGCCCACAGCGGCGTCTGCGACTGCAGTTCGACGCTGTACACCGCGTTGAAGTTGCCGCTGCTGAAGCCGCTGGACAGGCTCATGTCGAACGACTCACCACCGCCTTCGGTGGTGGTGCCCATGCGCATGTCGATGGTGGTGCCATCGGCCTTCTTCTTCAGGATGAAATTGACCACGCCGGCGATTGCATCCGAGCCGTAGATCGCCGACGCGCTGCCGGTCAGCACTTCAATGCGGTCGATCATGCCCAGCGGAATGTTGGACACATCGGTGAAGTTGCTGCGGCCCTTGAACGGCATCGGGAAGTCGGCGATGCGACGGCCGTTGACCAGCACCAGGGTGTGGTTCGGCCCCAACCCGCGCAGGTCGACCTGCTGCGCACCCGGCGAGAAATCGGCCCCTCCGGAGGACTGCTGGCTCTGCGTCTCACCGCCGTTCTGGGTCATCGCGCGCAGCACGTCCGGCACGGTGGTGAAGCCGCTGGAGCGGATCTGCTCTGCGTTGATGACAGTGATCGGCGCCGGTCCTTCCACCTGGGCGCGCGGGATGCGTGAGCCGGTCACCTGCACCGCATCCAGCTGTTGTACCGAAGAGGAAGCGGG
Source organism: Stenotrophomonas sp. 1337 (assembly GCF_031455455.1). NCBI lineage: Bacteria > Pseudomonadati > Pseudomonadota > Gammaproteobacteria > Lysobacterales > Lysobacteraceae > Stenotrophomonas > Stenotrophomonas sp. 1337. The sequence goes on from NZ_JAVDSR010000008.1 coordinate 80,117, forward strand.
AGTCTGTGCCGCCGCCGAAGCAGCAACGCCCATCAACGCCAGCTGGATCGACCACGCCATCGCCTGTCTACGCATGAGAAATTCTCGGAAGTAATGCCGGCCCACAGAGGAGGGGCCCTGTCCCCCATTCACATTTCAGGAATGGGCGCGCGCATTTAACGCCTTTTTCATGTCCTTGACTACTGGGGATATGTCTGGCAAAGAGTGAAAACGGTTGCAGGTCGTTTTTGTTCAGGGAGATCAAAATGCGACGCCTTCGCTACGGGCTGCGTGGCCCGCTCATCGCCTTGCTGCTGTCCGCGCTCTTCTGGTCATCGCCAGCGGCGGCACAGGAACTGATGGACCCGGGCTTCGCCTACTACGAAGTGGGCGATCTGGATGCACCGCGGCCTGGCCCGCGAGCCCCCGCGATGATGCTGATGGGCGGTGGCGAATGGGTGCCTGAAGCCTTCCAGTGGTGGCTGCGCCAGGCCGGCAATGGCCGTGTGCTGATCCTGCGCGCCTCCGGCACCGATGAGCTGCAGGACCGTCTGTACCGGGAGATTGGCGGCACCACCGCCGTGCAGACCCTGGTGTTCGACAACCGCCGCGGCGCCGATGACCCGGCCGTGCTGCGGGTCGTGGCCGCGGCCGATGCGATCTTCATCGCCGGCGGCGATCAGTCCCGCTACATCCGCTACTGGAAAGGCACCGCGCTCAATCGCGCGCTGAATGCCCACGTGCGCGCCGGCAAGCCGATTGCCGGCACCAGCGCCGGGCTGGCCATCCTCGGCGGCTACGCCTATGGCGCGCTGGATGGCGGCAGCATCGATTCGGCCAGCGCCATGGCCGACCCGATGGGCGAGGCGGTGACCCTGGACCGCGGCTTCCTGCAGTTGCCCTACCTGCAGCGGGTGGTCACCGACACCCACTTCGACAAGCGCGACCGTCTCGGCCGCTTGATCGTGTTCGTGGCCCGCGCCGCGCATGACAGCGGTGACCCGGACATGGTCGGCATCGGCGTCGACGAAGACACGGCCCTGTGCGTGGAGCCTGACGGCCAGGCCCAGGTCTACAGTGCCGACGGCGAAGGCAAGGTCTGGGTGGTCAGCCCCGGACGCGATGCCGACCGGCTGGTGGAAGGCGAACCGCTGCGCTTCCATGCGGTGCCGGTCACCGTGGTTGCCAGCGGCAGTCGCATGCGCCTGGACGACCTGCAGGCCGACGCGGCCTACCAGGCTTTGGCTGAAATCAGCGATGGCGAGATTGAAGTCGTCCGCCAATGATCCGGTAGCGCCGGGCCATGCCCGGCGGATGCCGCCGCGCTGTGCCTTCCACCGGGCATGGCCCGACGCTACCGTGCAATCCAATCCTTGTCCTGCTGGAGATCTGCTTCCATGAAACTGCGCCTGGCGCTGTCCGCGCTGTTGTCCCTGCCACTGCTGGCCCAGGCCGCACCCACCGCATCACCGCTGCTGGTCATCCACGGCGGTGCCGGGGTGGAGCGCAAGGATCTCTCCGCGGCAGAAGAACAGGCCGCGCGCGCTGCGCTGAAGGCGGCATTGCTGAAGGGCCATGCCGAACTTGCAGCCGGGCGTCCGGCACTGGCGGCGGTGACCGCGGCCATCACCGTGCTCGAGGATGATCCGACCTTCAACGCGGGCAAGGGCGCGGTGTTCACCCACGAAGGCCGCAATGAACTGGACGCGGCGGTGATGGACGGTGCCACCCAGGCGGCCGGAGCAGTGGCCGGCGTGCAGCGCGTGCGCAACCCGATCCTCCTCGCGCAGGCGGTGATGCAGAAGTCCAGGCACGTGATGATGGTGGGGCAGGGCGCCGAAGCCTTCGCCACCGAGCAGGGCGTGACCCTGGTCGACCCCTCCTACTTCCGCACCGACAAGCGCTGGCAGCAGCTGCAGCGTGCATTGAAGGAAGAAGCGAGCGGGCAGGCGCATGCCGACCTGGAAACCGCAAAGCACTTCGGCACGGTCGGTGCGGTCGCCCTGGATGCACAGGGGCATCTTGCTGCAGGCACCTCCACTGGCGGCATGACTAACAAGCGCTATGGACGTGTCGGCGATTCGCCGATCATCGGTGCCGGCACCTGGGCCGATGCGCGCTGTGCGGTGTCGGGTACCGGTTGGGGCGAGTACTACATCCGTACCGCGGCAGCCCATGAGATCTGCGCGCGCATGCGCTACCTCGGTCAGTCGCCGGAACAGGCGGGCAAGGGCGTGATCAACGACGCGATTCCGCAGATGGGCGGCGACGGCGGGGCGATCGTGCTCTCTGCAGATGGAAAAGCGGCAGCGCCGTTCAACACCCAGGGCATGTATCGGGGCTGGATCGGGGCCGATGGCGTTGCCCATGTGGCCATCTTTGCCGACGAGCCAATCGCGCTGCCTTGAGCAGACCCTTGCGTATCAAGGGGTTTGCGACGCGCGTGAAAAAAAGTGAAAAAAAGCGTTGACAGACCCCTGCTTCATCTCCAGAATTGCGGGCTCACCACCACACACCGCAACGCTTCGGCGGCACGGCATGGGGTGGTAAGGAGGGATACCCAAGCGGCCAACGGGGGCAGACTGTAAATCTGCTGGCTTACGCCTTCGGTGGTTCGAATCCACCTCCCTCCACCAGCTTCACGTTGTGGCACATTCCCGGTGCGGGAGTAGTTCAATGGTAGAACCTCAGCCTTCCAAGCTGATGGTGCGGGTTCGATTCCCGTCTCCCGCTCCATTGAATGAACTTTGAATATTATCGAGTTCATGCCATAATGCAAAACTCGCTCACATAGCTCAGTCGGTAGAGCACTTCCTTGGTAAGGAAGAGGTCGAAGGTTCGATTCCTTTTGTGAGCACCATCTTCAGCACCACACCAGACGAATTCGAGATAAGCAGCCATGGCCAAGGGTAAGTTCGAGCGCACCAAGCCGCACGTCAATGTCGGCACCATCGGTCACGTCGACCACGGCAAGACCACGCTGACCGCCGCACTGACCAAGATCGGTGCCGAGCGCTTTGGTGGCGAGTTCAAGGATTACTCCGCGATCGACGCTGCGCCGGAAGAAAAGGCACGTGGCATCACGATCTCGACCGCGCACGTCGAATACGAATCCACCGTTCGTCACTACGCCCACGTCGATTGCCCGGGCCATGCTGACTACGTCAAGAACATGATCACCGGTGCTGCCCAGATGGACGGCGCGATCCTGGTGTGCTCGGCCGCTGACGGCCCGATGCCGCAGACCCGCGAGCACATCCTGCTGTCGCGTCAGGTCGGCGTGCCGTACATCGTCGTGTTCCTGAACAAGGCCGACATGGTTGACGATGCCGAGCTGCTGGAACTGGTCGAAATGGAAGTCCGCGAGCTGCTGAGCAAGTACGACTTCCCGGGCGACGACACCCCGATCATCTCGGGTTCGGCCCGTCTGGCGCTGGAAGGCGACCAGAGCGACATCGGCGTGCCGGCCGTCATCAAGCTGGTCGAGGCGCTGGACACCTGGATCCCGACCCCGGAGCGTGACGTCGACAAGGCGTTCCTGATGCCGGTCGAAGACGTGTTCTCGATCTCGGGCCGCGGCACCGTGGTGACCGGTCGTATCGAGCGCGGCGTGATCAAGGTCGGCGAAGAAATCGAAATCGTCGGCATCCGTCCGGTGCAGAAGACCACCGTGACCGGCGTGGAAATGTTCCGCAAGCTGCTGGACCAGGGTCAGGCAGGCGACAACGCCGGTCTGCTGCTGCGCGGCACCAAGCGTGACGACGTCGAGCGTGGCCAGGTTCTGGCCAAGCCGGGTTCGATCAAGCCGCACACCAAGTTCGATGCCGAAGTGTACGTGCTGTCGAAGGACGAAGGCGGCCGTCACACCCCGTTCTTCAAGGGCTACCGTCCGCAGTTCTACTTCCGTACCACCGACATCACCGGTGCGGTCGAGCTGCCGGAAGGCGTCGAGATGGTGATGCCGGGCGACAACGTGAAGATGGTTGTCACCCTGATCAACCCGGTCGCCATGGACGCCGGCCTGCGCTTCGCCATCCGCGAAGGTGGCCGTACCGTCGGTGCTGGCGTGGTTGCCAACATCCTCGAGTAAGCCTGCATGCCGGCGGTCGCATAGCGCTGCCGGTCTGGCGAGTGGCGGGCCGGGAACCTCGGTCCGCCTTCGCCGTCTAAGGGAAGGCAAGTTTTCTACGTACGCCAGTAGCTCAATTGGCAGAGCAGCGGTCTCCAAAACCGCAGGTTGGGGGTTCGAGTCCCTCCTGGCGTGCCATCTGCCCACCTTACCGAGCGGCCCTGCCGCTAAAGCAGACACAGCCTGATGAATAGCAAGATCGAACATTCCAAGGACACCTCCGCGCAAGGCGGGGATATCGTCAAGTACGTCCTCGCATCGTTGCTGGTGCTGGCAGGTCTGTTCGTCTGGTTCTGGTTCTCCGCCGACTCCGGTCGCGCTGCCCAGCTGGGCGCGTGGGCGGGTCAGCTGCGTGCGTTGGCGGTCGTGGTCGGCCTGGTTGGCGGTATCGGCGTGTTCATGCTGACCGGCAAGGGGCGCGACACCCGCGAATTCCTCTCCGAGTCGCGCTTTGAACTGCGTAAAGTGGTCTGGCCGACCCGCCAGGAAGCCATTCGCATGACCTGGGTGGTGATTGTCGTCGTCCTGATTCTCAGCTTGCTGCTGGGCGGGTTCGACTTCTTCATCCAGAAACTGACTCAGTGGTTCCTGAGCCGCTAAGGAGAAATGCATGAAGCGTTGGTACGTCGTTCACGCCTATTCGGGCTTCGAGAAGTCGGTGGCGCAGGCACTGCGCGATCGCATCGTCCGTGACGGCATGGAAGAGCGCTTCGGCGACGTCCTGGTTCCGACCGAGGAAGTGATCGAAATGCGCGCCGGCCAGAAGCGCCGTTCCGAGCGCAAGTTCTTCCCGGGTTACGTGCTGGTCCAGATCGAGACCCACGAAGAAGCCGGTATTCCGCGCATCGACAACGAAAGCTGGCATCTGGTCAAGGAAACCCCGCGCGTCATGGGCTTCATCGGCGGAACCGCCGATCGTCCGCTGCCGATCGCCGACTCCGAGGCCGAGGCGATCCTGAACCGTGTCCAGGAAGGCGTCGAGAAGCCGCGTCCGAAGGTGCTGTTCGAGCCGGGCCAGATGGTTCGCGTCACCGAGGGTCCGTTCAACGACTTCAATGGTGTCGTCGAAGAGGTCAATTACGAGAAGAGCCGTCTGCGCGTCTCGGTGTTGATCTTCGGTCGCGCCACCCCGGTCGAGCTTGAGTTCGGTCAGGTCGAAAAGGCCGTCTGATCTGCATTCATATGCCGCTTCAGGCATGTGAAGAAAAAACCTGATATGCTGCGCGGCTCCCGTTGGGAAGCTGGCGGGACGAGGCCACCGAAAGGTGGCCTTCGGCATGATTTCAAAACGCGATGCCGGGACGCGTGATTCCCGGTCCGATGGGGAGCCTGTTGTCGCAAGGCGCTAGCACCCGGAGAGTACTCACATGGCAAAGAAAGTTGTCGGTTATATCAAGCTGCAGGTGAAGGCCGGTCAGGCCAACCCCTCGCCGCCGGTCGGTCCTGCGCTGGGTCAGCGCGGCCTGAACATCATGGAATTCTGCAAGGCCTTCAATGCCGCCACGCAGAAGCTCGAGCCGGGTCTGCCGGTTCCGGTGATCATCACGGCCTATTCGGACCGTACGTTCACCTTCATCACCAAGAGCACTCCGGCCACCACCCTGCTGAAGAAGGCCGCTGGCATCTCGTCGGGCTCCAAGCGCCCGAACACCGAGAAGGTCGGCAAGGTCACCCGTAAGCAGCTGGAAGAGATCGCCAAGGCGAAGGAACCGGATCTGACTGCCGCCGACCTGGACGCCGCCGTGCGTACCATCGCTGGCTCTGCCCGTTCCATGGGCCTCGTGGTGGAGGGTTAAGAAGATGGCACAGACCAAGCGTGAGAAGGCCATCAAGGCCGCTATCGTTCCGGGCAAGGCATACGCCTTCGAGGACGCAATCAACATCCTGAAGACCGCCACCAAGGCCAAGTTCGTCGAGTCGATCGACGTTGCCGTGCGCCTGGGCGTCGACGCGAAGAAGTCCGACCAGCAGGTCCGTGGCTCCACCGTGCTGCCGGCTGGTACCGGCAAGTCGGTCCGCGTCGCTGTCTTCGCTCCGGCCGGTGCCAAGGCTGATGAAGCCCTGGCTGCTGGCGCCGAAGCCGTCGGTATGGACGACCTGGCCGAGAAGATGCAGGCCGGCGATCTGAACTACGACGTCGTGATCGCGACCCCGGACGCAATGCGCGTTGTCGGTAAGCTGGGTACCGTGCTGGGCCCGCGCGGCCTGATGCCGAACCCGAAGGTCGGCACCGTCTCCCCGAACCCGGGTGAGGCTGTGAAGAATGCCAAGTCGGGTCAGGTGCGTTACCGCACCGACAAGGCCGGCATCATCCACTGCACCATCGGCAAGGCCGACTTCGCCGAAGACGCGCTGAAGTCGAACCTGACCGCGCTGCTGCTGGACCTGATCAAGGCCAAGCCGGCCACCTCGAAGGGCACCTACCTGCAGAAGGTTTCGGTCAGCTCGACGATGGGCCCGGGCGTCACCGTCGACCAGTCGTCGCTGAGCCTGAAGTAATCGTTTCAAGCGGTCGCGGGTCCCTCGGGCCCCGCGACCGTGACATTTGAAGGCATCGCCGGCAACCCATCGCCGGTGGTAGCCGTCAAAGACCGCAGGTGCGGTCGTGGCATGCCGGCGACGGGCACGGAAGCTCGATTTGGCAGGGAGTCGCCGCCGGAGCAGTCACGAACGCTTAATCGATTCCCAGGAATCACCCTGCGTAGATGGTGCCCTTCTGGAGTTTTTCTGGTTCACGCACGTCTGGGGTTACCCAGGTTGGCCCACTCCAGGTCTAGAACGGCCCACCCCCCGGAACATCATTCCGATGTTCCCGGCGTCCAGGACGGATGCCGCACAGGACCGCACACGGCAGGAGCCGTAAGCGGAGTTCAATCGGAGGAGTGCAATGGCTCTCAATCTGTCCCAGAAGCAAGAAGTAGTCGCGGAGCTGGCAGACATCGCCGCCAAGGCCCACTCCTTGATCGCAGCCGAATACGCTGGCACCACGGTCGCTCAGATGACCGCGATGCGTAAGCAGGCTCGTGAAACCGGCGTTTTCTTGAAAGTTGTCAAGAACACCCTGGCGTCGCGTGCCGTTGAAGGCACCGAGTTCGCAGTCGCACAGGACCAGATGGTTGGTCCGCTGCTGTACGCGTTCTCGCTCGAGGAGCCCGGTGCTGCCGGTCGCCTGATCAAGGATGCCGCCAAGGGCAACGACAAGCTTAAGGCCAAGGTCGTCGCAATCGGTGGTGAAGTGTTCCCGGCAAGCCATGTCGACGTGTTGGCCTCGCTGCCGACCCGCGACCAGGCCCTGGCAATGCTGGCACGCGTCCTGACCGAGCCGGTCACGATGTTCGCCCGCGCCATCAAGGCAATCGGCGACAAGCAGAATGGTGGCGACGTCGCCGCCGACGCTGCTGAACCGGCCGCCGAGACCGCCTGAGTTTCGACTAATCGTGGTTCCTGACGGAACCTCAATCCAGAAAAACATCCAAAGGTAATTATCATGTCCCTTACCAACGAACAGATCGTCGACGCCATCGCCGAGAAGTCCCTGATGGAAGTGATGGAGCTGGTCAAGGCCATCGAAGAGAAGTTCGGCGTCTCCGCCGCTGCTCCGGTCGCCGCTGCTGTGGCTGGCCCGGCTGCCGTCGTTGAAGAGCAGACCGAATTCGTCGTCACCCTGAAGACCGCTGGCGACAAGAAGGTCGAAGTCATCAAGGCCGTCCGCGCCATCACCGGCCTGGGCCTGAAGGAAGCGAAGGACCTGGCCGAAGCCGGCGGCGTCCTGAAGGACAACGCTTCGAAGGACGAAGCCGAGAAGATGAAGAAGGACCTGGAAGCTGCTGGCGCGACTGTCGAAGTCAAGTAAGCACTTCCATTGCGTCGCCATCGAAATCCGGCGATGCAGCCAAGGCTGGGGGCGTAAGCCCCCGGCCTTTGGTCGTTGTTGTAGGCCCGGCCAATCGTGGCGCGGTTCTACGGAAATACGGTGAAAAAGCCCAACACGGGCTGCGGTCAAACCCTGGCCGGCCAGCGCAACGCGCGGCGGCGGGGGAGTGGATGCAGACGAGTTGGCAGTTGGAAGTAGCGGGAGAAGGCGTGCTGGTGCCGGCAATACCAGCGACTTCCAACTGACAATTTCAAGTTCCCTTCGGGTCGTGGGCGCACGACTCGCACAACAAGGTGGAAGACCTCATGACGTCCTATTCGTTCACCGAGAAAAAGCGTATCCGCAAGGATTTCGGCAAGCAGCGTTCGATTCTCGAAGTGCCGTTCCTGCTCGCCATCCAGGTGGATTCCTACCGTGAATTCCTGCAGGAGAACGTCGATCCGGCCAAGCGCACGGACCACGGCCTGCACGCTGCACTGAAGTCGGTCTTCCCGATCGCCAGCTACAGCGGCAATGCTGCCCTGGAATACGTCGGCTACAAGCTGGGCGATCCGGTCTTCGACGAGCGTGAGTGCCGTCAGCGTGGCATGAGCTACGGTGCGCCGCTGCGCGTGACCGTGCGCCTGGTGATCTACGACCGCGAGTCGTCGACCAAGGCCATCAAGTACGTGAAGGAGCAGGAGGTCTACCTCGGCGAAATCCCGCTGATGACCGACAACGGCACCTTCATCGTCAACGGCACCGAGCGCGTCATCGTCTCGCAGCTGCACCGCTCGCCGGGCGTGTTCTTCGACCACGACCGTGGCAAGACCCACAGCTCGGGCAAGCTGCTGTACAGCGCCCGCATCATTCCTTACCGCGGCTCCTGGCTGGACTTCGAGTTCGACCCGAAGGACGCGCTGTTCACCCGTATCGACCGTCGCCGCAAGCTGCCGGTGTCGATCCTGCTGCGTGCGCTTGGCTACAGCAACGAAGAGATGCTGGCCGAGTTCTTCGAGATCAACACCTTCCACATCAACCCGGATGAAGGCGTCCAGCTGGAGCTGGTGCCCGAGCGCCTGCGCGGCGAAACCCTGGGCTTCGACCTCGCCGACGGCGACAAGGTCATCGTGGAAGCCGGCAAGCGCATCACCGCGCGCCACATCAAGCAGCTGGAAGCCTCGGGCATCGCCGCCCTGGCCGTGCCGGACGACTACATCGTCGGCCGCATCCTGTCGCACGACGTGGTCGATGCCTCGACCGGCGAACTGCTGGCCCAGGCCAACGACGAAATCACCGACGAACAGCTGCAGGCCTTCCGCAAGGCCGGCGTCGATGCCGTGGGCACCCTGTGGGTGAACGACCTGGATCGTGGCCCGTACCTGTCCAACACCCTGCGCATCGATCCGACCAAGACCCAGCTGGAAGCCCTGGTCGAGATCTACCGCATGATGCGTCCGGGCGAGCCGCCGACCAAGGATGCCGCGCAGAACCTGTTCCACAACCTGTTCTTCACCTTCGAGCGCTACGACCTGTCCGCAGTCGGCCGCATGAAGTTCAACCGTCGCGTGGGCCGCAAGGAAACCACTGGCGAAGCCGTGCTGTACGACCGCAAGTACTACGGCGAGCGCAACGACGAAGAGTCCAAGCGCCTGGTTGCCGCCCACGGCGACAGCTCGGACATCCTGGACGTGATCAAGGTCCTGACCGAGATCCGCAACGGTCGCGGCGTGGTCGATGACATCGATCACCTGGGCAACCGTCGCGTGCGTTCGGTCGGTGAAATGGCCGAGAACGTGTTCCGCGTGGGCCTGGTCCGCGTCGAGCGCGCGGTCAAGGAACGCCTGTCGATGGCCGAGTCGGAAGGCCTGACCCCGCAGGAGCTGATCAACGCCAAGCCGGTGGCTGCGGCGATCAAGGAATTCTTCGGCTCCTCGCAGCTGTCGCAGTTCATGGATCAGAACAACCCGCTGTCGGAAGTCACGCACAAGCGTCGCGTCTCGGCCCTGGGCCCGGGCGGCCTGACCCGTGAGCGCGCCGGCTTCGAAGTGCGCGACGTGCACCCGACCCATTACGGCCGCGTCTGCACCATCGAAACGCCGGAAGGCCCGAACATCGGCCTGATCAACTCGCTGGCCGTGTACGCCCGCACCAACCAGTACGGTTTCCTCGAGACCCCGTACCGCAAGGTCGTGGACGGCAAGGTCTTCGACGAAGTCGAGTTCCTGTCGGCCATCGAAGAAAACGAGTACGTCATCGCCCAGGCCAACGCCCTGACCGATGCCAACAGCGTGCTGACCGAGCAGTTCGTCCCCTGCCGTTACCAGGGCGAATCGCTGCTGAAGCCGCCGGCGGAAGTCCACTTCATGGACGTCTCGCCGATGCAGACCGTGTCGATCGCGGCCGCGCTGGTTCCGTTCCTGGAGCACGATGACGCCAACCGCGCACTGATGGGCGCCAACATGCAGCGTCAGGCCGTGCCGACCCTGCGTGCGCAGAAGCCGCTGGTCGGTACCGGCATCGAGCGCGCCGTGGCGCGTGACTCGGGCGTGACCGTGAACGCCCGTCGTGGTGGTGAGATCGTGCAGATCGACGCCGCCCGCATCGTGGTCAAGGTCAACGAAGCCGAGATCACCGACGCGTCCGACGCCGGCGTGGACATCTACAACCTGATCAAGTACACCCGCTCCAACCAGAACACCTGCATCAACCAGCGTCCGCTGGTGGAAGTGGGCAACGTGGTGGCGCGTGGCGACGTGCTGGCCGATGGTCCGTCCACCGACATCGGTGAACTGGCCCTGGGCCAGAACATGCTGATCGCCTTCATGCCGTGGAACGGCTACAACTTCGAAGACTCCATCCTGCTCTCCGAGCGCGTGGTGGAAGAGGATCGCTACACCACGATCCACATCGAAGAGCTGACCTGCGTTGCGCGTGACACCAAGCTGGGGCCGGAGGAAATCTCGGCCGACATCCCGAACGTTTCCGAGCAGGCGCTGAACCGCCTGGACGAAAGCGGCGTGGTGTACATCGGTGCCGAAGTCCGCGCCGGCGACATCATGGTCGGCAAGGTCACCCCGAAGGGCGAAAGCCAGCTGACCCCGGAAGAGAAGCTGCTGCGCGCGATCTTCGGCGAGAAGGCTTCGGACGTGAAGGACAGCTCGCTGCGCGTGCCCCCGGGCATGGACGGCACCGTCATCGACGTGCAGGTCTTCACCCGCGACGGCATCGAGAAGGACAAGCGCGCCCGTCAGATCGAAGAATCTGAAATCAAGCGCGTCAAGAAGGACTTCGACGACCAGTTCCGCATCCTGGAAGCAGCCATCTATGCCCGTCTGCGTTCGCAGATCGTCGGCAAGGTGGTCAACGGTGGCGCCGGCCTGAAGAAGGGCGACGTCATCTCCGACGCCTACCTGGATGGCCTGAAGAAGGCCGACTGGTTCGTGCTGCGCATGAAGGACGAGGACGCCGCCGAAGCCATCGAGCGCGCACAGAAGCAGATCCAGGCGCACGAGAAGGAATTCGAGCGTCGCTTCGCCGACAAGCGCGGCAAGATCACCGCTGGCGACGACCTCGCCCCGGGCGTGCTGAAGATGGTCAAGGTGTTCCTGGCAGTGAAGCGCCGCATCCAGCCGGGCGACAAGATGGCAGGCCGCCACGGCAACAAGGGTGTGGTGTCCAACGTGGTGCCGGTCGAGGACATGCCGTACATGGCCTCGGGCGAAACCGTGGACATCGTGCTGAACCCGCTGGGCGTGCCGTCGCGTATGAACATCGGGCAGATCCTGGAAGTGCACCTGGGCTGGGCAGCCAAGGGTCTGGGTCGCAAGATCCAGGCAATGCTGGAAGCCCAGGCCGCGGTCGCCGACCTGCGCAAGTTCCTGGACGACATCTACAACCACGATGACACCAACGTGGCCAACCGTGTCGACCTGTCGCAGTTCAGCGACGAGGAACTGCTGCGCCTGGCCCGCAACCTGTTCGACGGCGTGCCGATGGCAACGCCGGTGTTCGACGGTGCCACCGAAGCGGAAATCAAGCGCATGCTGGAACTGGCCGACCTGCCGAGCAGTGGCCAGACCCAGCTGTATGACGGCCGCACCGGTGAAGCCTTCGATCGCCACACCACCGTTGGCTACATGCACTACCTGAAGCTGAACCACCTGGTCGACGACAAGATGCACGCCCGTTCGACCGGCCCGTACTCGCTCGTCACCCAGCAGCCGCTGGGCGGCAAGGCGCAGTTCGGCGGCCAGCGCTTCGGTGAAATGGAAGTCTGGGCGCTGGAAGCCTACGGCGCGGCCTACACCCTGCAGGAAATGCTGACGGTGAAGTCCGATGACGTGCAGGGCCGCAACCAGATGTACAAGAACATCGTCGACGGTGAGCACGAGATGGTCGCGGGCATGCCGGAATCCTTCAACGTCCTGGTGAAGGAAATCCGCTCGCTGGCCATCAACATGGAACTGGAAGACAACTGATCCATGCCGGCGCGGCGGCCACCGCCGCCGCGCCGCTGGCAGTGAACTGAAAGCCCATCGACACAGCATTCCTCCTTCTGGAGAACACCATGAAAGACCTGCTCAACCTCTTCAACCAGCAGCGCCAGACGCTGGACTTCGACGCGATCAAGATCGCGCTGGCTTCGCCGGACCTGATCCGTTCGTGGTCCTTCGGCGAAGTGAAGAAGCCGGAAACCATCAACTACCGTACCTTCAAGCCGGAACGTGACGGCCTGTTCTGCGCCGCCATCTTCGGACCGGTCAAGGACTACGAGTGCCTGTGCGGCAAGTACAAGCGCATGAAGCACCGCGGCGTGGTCTGCGAGAAGTGCGGCACCGAAGTGACCCTGGCCAAGGTGCGTCGCGAGCGCATGGGCCACATCGACCTGGCCTCGCCGGTCGCGCACATCTGGTTCCTGAAGTCGCTGCCGTCGCGCATCGGCCTGATGCTGGACATGACCCTGCGCGATATCGAGCGCGTGCTGTACTTCGAAGCCTACGTGGTGACCGAGCCGGGCCTGACCGCCCTGGAGCGCCGCCAGCTGCTGACCGAAGAACAGTACCTGCAGGCCCGCCAGGAGCATGGCGACGACTTCGACGCTGCCATGGGCGCCGAGGCCGTGTACGAACTGCTGCGCACCATCGACCTGCAGTCGGAAATGACCCGCCTGCGCGAAGAGATCGCCAGCACCGGTTCGGAAACCAAGCTGAAGCGACTGACCAAGCGCATCAAGCTGATCGAAGCCTTCCTGGAATCGGGCAACCGTCCGGAGTGGATGGTCATGACCGTCCTGCCGGTGCTGCCGCCGGACCTGCGTCCGCTGGTTCCGCTGGATGGTGGCCGCTTCGCGACCTCCGATCTGAACGACCTGTACCGCCGTGTCATCAACCGCAACAACCGCCTGCGCCGCCTGCTCGAACTGAGCGCGCCGGACATCATCGTGCGCAATGAAAAGCGCATGCTGCAGGAATCGGTCGATGCGCTGCTGGACAACGGCCGTCGCGGCCGTGCCATCACCGGCACCAACAAGCGCCCGCTGAAGTCGCTGGCCGACATGATCAAGGGCAAGCAGGGTCGTTTCCGCCAGAACCTGCTTGGCAAGCGCGTCGACTACTCGGGCCGTTCGGTCATCGTGGTCGGTCCGTACCTGCGCCTGCACCAGTGCGGCCTGCCGAAGAAGATGGCGCTCGAACTGTTCAAGCCGTTCGTGTTCGCCAAGCTGCAGCGTCGTGGCCTGGCCACCACCATCAAGGCCGCCAAGAAGCTGGTCGAGCGCGAAGAAGCCGAAGTCTGGGACATCCTGGAAGAGGTCATCCGCGAGCATCCGGTGATGCTGAACCGTGCGCCGACCCTGCACCGTCTGGGCATCCAGGCCTTCGAGCCGGTCCTGATCGAAGGCAAGGCCATCCAGCTGCACCCGCTGGTCTGCACCGCGTTCAACGCCGACTTCGACGGTGACCAGATGGCCGTCCACGTGCCGCTTTCGCTGGAAGCCCAGCTGGAAGCGCGTGCGCTGATGATGTCCACCAACAACATCCTGTCGCCGGCCAACGGCGAGCCGATCATCGTGCCGTCGCAGGACGTCGTGCTGGGTCTGTACTACATGACCCGCTCGCTGGAAAACAAGAAGGGCGAGGGCATGGCCTTCGCCAACATCGCCGAAGTCAAGCGCGCCTACGACAACCGCGTGGTGGAACTGCACGCGCGCGTCAAGGTCCGCATCACCGAGGTGGTGACCGACGAGGAAGGCAACAAGCAGAGCAAGACCTCGATCGTGGATACCACCATCGGTCGCGCCCTGCTGGCTGAAATCCTGCCGGAAGGCCTGCCGTTCGCGCTGGCCAACACCGAGCTGACCAAGAAGAACATCAGCCGCCTGATCAACTCCAGCTACCGCCAGCTGGGTCTGAAGGACACGGTCGTGTTCGCCGACAAGCTGATGTACACCGGCTTCGCCTACGCGACCCGCGCCGGCGTTTCGATCGGCATCGACGACATGCTGATCCCGGACGAGAAGAAGGGCATCCTCACCGAGGCCGAAGCCGAAGTGCTGGAAATCCAGGAGCAGTACCAGTCGGGCCTGGTCACCGCCGGCGAGCGCTACAACAAGGTGGTCGACATCTGGTCGCGCACCAATGAGCGCATCGCCAAGGCGATGATGGACACCATCGGTACCGAGAAGGTCATCAATGCCAAGGGCGAGACCATCGACCAGAAGTCGATGAACTCCCTGTACATCATGGCCGACTCCGGTGCACGAGGCAGCCAGGCGCAGATCCGTCAGCTGGCCGGCATGCGTGGCCTGATGGCCCGTCCCGATGGCTCGATCATCGAGACGCCCATCAAGGCGAACTTCCGCGAAGGCCTGAACGTGCAGGAGTACTTCAACTCCACCCACGGTGCCCGTAAGGGTCTGGCCGATACCGCGCTGAAGACCGCGAACTCGGGTTACCTGACCCGTCGTCTGGTCGACGTGGCGCAGGACGTGGTGATCACCGAGGTGGACTGCGGTACCACCGAAGGCCTGATCATGACCCCGATCGTTGAAGGCGGCGACGTGGTCGAGCCGTTGAAGGATCGCGTGCTGGGTCGCGTGGTTGCCGAGGACGTGTTCCTGCCGGGCAACGACGAAGATCCGATCGTCACCCGCAACACCCTGCTCGACGAAGCCTGGGTCGCCAAGCTTGAAGAGGCCAGCGTGCAGACCATCAAGGTCCGCTCGACGATCTCCTGCGAATCGGCCTTCGGCGTCTGCGCTCGCTGCTACGGCCGCGATCTGGCCCGTGGCCACCTGGTCAACATCGGTGAAGCGGTCGGCGTCATCGCCGCGCAGTCCATCGGTGAGCCGGGTACCCAGCTGACGATGCGTACGTTCCACATCGGTGGTGCGGCATCGCGAGCTGCTGCGGTCGACAACATCACCGTCAAGACCACCGGCTCGGTCAAGTTCAGCAACCTCAAGTCGGTTGCCCATGCCAACGGCTCGCTGGTCGCGGTGTCGCGCTCGGGTGAAATGTCGGTGCTCGATGCGCACGGCCGTGAGCGTGAGCGTTACAAGCTGCCGTACGGTGCGACCATCACCTCCAAGGACGGTGATGCGGTCAAGGCTGGCCAGACCGTGGCCAACTGGGATCCGCATAACCATCCGATCGTTTCGGAAGTGGCCGGTTTCATCCGCTTCATCGACTTCGTCGACGGCATTACCGTCATCGAGAAGACCGATGAACTGACCGGCCTGGCGTCGCGCGAAATCACCGACCCGAAGCGCCGCGGCGCCCAGGCGAAGGATCTGCGCCCGATCGTCCGCATCGTCGATGGCAAGGGCAACGACCTGTCGATTCCGGGCACCGACCTGCCGGCGCAGTACCTGCTGCCGCCGCGCTCGATCGTCAACCTGCAGGACGGCGCTGCCGTCGGCGTGGGTGACGTGGTTGCCAAGATCCCGCAGGAAGCGTCGAAGACCCGCGACATCACCGGTGGTCTGCCGCGCGTGGCCGATCTGTTCGAAGCCCGCAAGCCGAAGGATCCGGCAGTGCTGGCCGAGCGTTCGGGCATCATCAGCTTCGGCAAGGACACCAAGGGCAAGCAGCGCCTGATCATCAAGGACACCGATGGTTCGGAGCACGAAGAGCTGATTCCGAAGTACCGTCAGGTCATCGTGTTCGAAGGTGAGCACGTGACCAAGGGCGAAACCATCGTCGACGGCGAGCCGAGCCCGCAGGACATCCTGCGTCTGCTGGGCGTCGAGCCGCTGGCCGCCTACCTGGTCAAGGAAATCCAGGACGTGTACCGCCTGCAGGGCGTGAAGATCAACGACAAGCACATCGAGGTGATCACCCGCCAGATGCTGCGCAAGGTCGAGATCACCGATCAGGGCAGCAGCAAGTTCCTGAACGGCGAACAGGTCGAGCGCCAGCGCGTCATCGAGGAAAATGCACGCCTGACCACCCGCAACGAGCTGATTGCTCGCTTCGATCCGGTCCTGCTGGGCATCACCAAGGCATCGCTGGCTACCGAATCGTTCATCTCGGCTGCTTCCTTCCAGGAAACCACCCGCGTGCTGACCGAGGCTGCCGTCCGCGGCACCAAGGACAACCTGCGCGGCCTGAAGGAAAACGTGATCGTCGGCCGTCTGATTCCGGCCGGTACCGGTCTGACCTACCACGCCAACCGCCGCCGCAATGCGAGCGGGCTGACGGACTCGGAAATGCAGACCCTGGCCGGCACCCCGGCAGCTGCAGCCGCCGTGGCCGTGGCAGCACCGGAAGTGGTGGTGGAGTCGACCGACGCCGAGCAGGCCGAGGATTGATCGGCCGGTCCGGCTCAGGCCGGACCTCGATCGGGCAGGGGGCGGCCATCGGCCGGTCCCTGCTTCATGGTCCGGCTCCGTGCCGGACACGTATCACGCAGGACCCGCTTCGGCGGGATCTGCATTCGAGGGCCCAGGCCGCTGGTCTGTTCGCCGTCGATGAGGTAGGATGCCGCCCCGGCCCAGCGATGGGTCGGGCGACAACCTGAACGGGGGGCATGGAGAAGGCTCCCCTGTAACGGCCCTGGATCAGGGCTGGCTTGGCGCGTGCGCATTTGACCGCGTTTTCGCCAGGTTGCTACAATCGTCTGTCTCAGCAGGCCGGTTTTTCGCCTGCTCGCACATATCCGCATTCATGGCCGGTTTTTTTCGGCCTCTCTCAGAAGAACATACTGATGGCGACGATCAATCAGCTTGTCCGCAAGCCGCGGCAGGCAACCACTTATAAGAGCGCCTCGCCGGCTCTCGAAAAGTGCCCCCAGCGCCGTGGCGTCTGCACGCGCGTTTACACCACTACTCCGAAGAAGCCGAACTCGGCCCTTCGCAAGGTTGCCAAGGTTCGCCTGACCAACCAGGAAGAAGTGATTTCCTACATCGGCGGTGAAGGCCACAACCTGCAGGAGCACTCCGTGGTCCTGATCCGTGGCGGTCGCGTCAAGGATCTGCCGGGTGTGCGTTACCACACCGTTCGTGGTTCGCTCGACGCCTCCGGCGTTGCCAAGCGTCGCCAGGGCCGTTCCAAGTACGGCGCCAAGCGTCCGAAGAGCTAAGGGAAAGCACACATGTCTCGTAAAGGTAATACGCCGCAGCGCGCAGTCCTGCCGGATCCGAAGCACGGAAGCGAAACCATCGCCCGTTTCATCAACATGGTGATGCTGAGCGGCAAGAAGTCGGTCGCTGAAAAGATCGTCTATGGCGCCATGGACGTGATCGGTGAGAAGAACCCGAATTCCGTCGAGCTGGTTCAGAAGGCTCTGGAAAACGTGGCTCCGTCGGTCGAAGTCAAGTCCCGCCGCGTCGGTGGTGCCACCTACCAGGTGCCGGTCGAAGTGCGCGCCTCGCGCAAGATGGCTCTGGCCATGCGTTGGCTGATCGACTCCGCGCGCAAGCGTGGTGAGAACACCATGCCGAAGAAGCTGGCCGCTGAACTGATCGACGCCTCGGAAAACCGTGGCGGCGCCATCAAGAAGCGCGAAGAAACCCACCGCATGGCCGAAGCCAACAAGGCATTCGCCCACTACCGCTGGTGAGTTTGACGGCCTTGTAAAACAGGCAGGGCAGCACCATCTCGGTGCTGCCTCGCGGCCCCAGAAGGGCTGCGCCAATCCGAAGGCCGCCGAAAGGCGGCGTTCGGCCATCCGAAATCCAAGAAATCTGAGAGGCTCCCCGTGGCCCGTTCCACTCCCATCGAGCGTTACCGCAATTTCGGCATCATGGCCCACATCGATGCCGGCAAGACCACCACGTCCGAGCGCATCCTGTTCTACACCGGCAAGAGCCACAAGATCGGTGAAGTGCATGACGGCGCCGCCACCATGGACTGGATGGAGCAGGAGCAGGAGCGTGGCATCACGATCCAGTCCGCTGCGACCACCGCGTTCTGGAAGGGCATGGACAAGTCCCTGCCGGAGCACCGCTTCAACATCATCGACACCCCCGGGCACGTCGACTTCACCATCGAAGTGGAGCGCTCGCTGCGCGTGCTCGACGGTGCCGTCTTCGTGCTGTGTGCCGTCGGTGGCGTGCAGCCGCAGTCGGAAACCGTGTGGCGCCAGGCCAACCGTTACAAGGTGCCGCGCATCGCGTTCGTCAACAAGATGGACCGCACCGGCGCCAACTTCACCAAGGTCGTCGGCCAGCTGAAGGCGAAGCTGGGTGCCAAGGCCGTTCCGATGCAGCTGCCGATCGGCGCTGAGGAAGGCTTCAAGGGCGTCGTCGATCTGCTGAAGATGAAGGCCATCCATTGGGATGAGGCTTCGCAGGGCATGAAGTTCGAGTACAGCGATGTGCCGGCCGACCTGCTGGCTGAAGCGACCGAAGCCCGTACCTTCATGATCGAAGCGGCTGCCGAAGCCAGCGAAGAGCTGATGGACAAGTACCTGGGCGGCGATGAGCTGACCGAGGCCGAGATCATCGAAGCCCTGCGCGTGCGCACCCTGGCGACCGACATCGTGCCGATGTACTGCGGCTCGGCGTTCAAGAACAAGGGCGTGCAGGCCATGCTGGACGGCGTGATCCAGCTGCTGCCGTCGCCGATCGACGTGCCGGACGTGACCGGTACCGACGTTGACGATGAAACCAAGGAAATGAGCCGCAAGTCTGACGACAAGGCTCCCTTCTCGGCCCTGGCCTTCAAGATCATCACCGACCCGTTCGTCGGCGCGCTGACCTTCTTCCGTGTCTACTCGGGCACGTTGAATGCAGGCGACCAGCTGCTGAACTCGGTGAAGGGCAAGAAGGAGCGCATCGGCCGTATCCTGCAGATGCACTCCAACAACCGTGAAGAAATCAAGGAAGTGCTGGCAGGCGACATCGCCGCCGCCGTGGGCCTGAAGGACACCACCACCGGTGACACCCTGTGCTCCATGGATCAGCCGATCATCCTCGAGCGCATGGTGTTCCCGGAGCCGGTCATCTCGATGGCCGTCGAGCCGAAGACCAAGTCCGACCAGGAAAAGATGGGTCTGGCACTGGGTCGTCTGGCCCAGGAAGATCCGTCGTTCCGCGTCAAGACCGACGAAGAATCCGGCCAGACCATCATCTCGGGCATGGGCGAGCTGCACCTGGACATCATCGTTGACCGCATGAAGCGCGAGTTCAACGTTGAAGCCAACGTCGGCAAGCCGCAGGTGGCTTACCGCGAAACGATCACCCTGTCGGACGTGAAGTCGGACTACAAGCACGCCAAGCAGTCCGGTGGTAAGGGTCAGTACGGTCACGTCGTGATCGAGCTGTCGCCGATCACCGATGCCGATCGTGCAGATCCGAAGATCGCCGCGGGTATCAAGGACGACTTCCTGTTCATCAACGACATCACCGGTGGCGTGATTCCGAAGGAATTCATTCCGTCGATTGAAAAGGGTCTGCGCGAAACCATCACCAACGGTCCGCTGGCTGGCTTCCCGGTCGTGGACGTCAAGGTGAAGCTGGTGTTCGGCTCGTACCACGACGTCGACTCCTCGGAAATGGCGTTCAAGCTCGCTTCCTCGATGGCCTTCAAGGAAGGCTTCCGCAAGGCCAAGCCGGTCCTGCTGGAGCCGATCATGAAGGTCGAGATCGTGACCCCGGAGGATTACCAGGGTGACGTGATGGGCGACGTGAGCCGTCGTCGCGGCGTTCTGCAGGGTTCTGATACCACCGGTGACGGTTCGGCCAGCATCATCAACGCGATGATCCCGCTGGGCGAAATGTTTGGCTACGCGACCTCGCTGCGTTCGCAGACCCAGGGCCGCGCCACCTTCACGATGGAATTTGACCACTACGAGCCGGCGCCGAACAACATCGCCGACGAAGTCATGAAGAAGTCCTGAGCGTAACGCTCAGGTCCTCCAAACCACTTACGAACTAAAAGGTAGAACGAAATGGCAAAGGGTAAGTTCGAGCGCACCAAGCCGCACGTCAACGTCGGCACCATCGGTCACGTCGATCATGGCAAGACCACGCTGACCGCCGCACTGACCAAGATCGGTGCCGAGCGCTTCGGTGGCGAGTTCAAGGATTACTCCGCGATCGACGCCGCGCCGGAAGAAAAGGCGCGTGGCATCACGATCTCGACCGCGCACGTCGAGTACGAATCCACCGTTCGTCACTACGCCCACGTCGATTGCCCGGGCCATGCTGACTACGTCAAGAACATGATCACCGGTGCTGCCCAGATGGACGGCGCGATCCTGGTGTGCTCGGCTGCTGACGGCCCGATGCCGCAGACCCGCGAGCACATCCTGCTGTCGCGTCAGGTCGGCGTGCCGTACATCGTCGTGTTCCTGAACAAGGCCGACATGGTTGACGATGCCGAGCTGCTGGAACTGGTCGAAATGGAAGTCCGCGAGCTGCTGAGCAAGTATGACTTCCCGGGCGACGACACCCCGATCATCTCGGGTTCGGCCCGTCTGGCGCTGGAAGGCGACCAGAGCGACATCGGCGTGCCGGCCGTCATCAAGCTGGTCGAGGCGCTGGACACCTGGATCCCGACCCCGGAGCGTGACGTCGACAAGGCGTTCCTGATGCCGGTCGAAGACGTGTTCTCGATCTCGGGCCGCGGCACCGTGGTGACCGGTCGTATCGAGCGCGGCGTGATCAAGGTCGGCGAAGAAATCGAAATCGTCGGCATCCGTCCGGTGCAGAAGACCACCGTGACCGGCGTGGAAATGTTCCGCAAGCTGCTGGACCAGGGTCAGGCAGGCGACAACGCCGGTCTGCTGCTGCGCGGCACCAAGCGTGACGACGTCGAGCGTGGGCAGGTTCTGGCCAAGCCGGGTTCGATCAAGCCGCACACCAAGTTCGACGCCGAAGTGTACGTGCTGTCGAAGGACGAAGGCGGCCGTCACACCCCGTTCTTCAAGGGCTACCGTCCGCAGTTCTACTTCCGTACCACCGACATCACCGGTGCGGTCGAGCTGCCGGAAGGCGTCGAGATGGTGATGCCGGGCGACAACGTGAAGATGGTTGTCACCCTGATCAACCCGGTCGCCATGGACGCCGGCCTGCGCTTCGCCATCCGCGAAGGTGGCCGTACCGTCGGTGCTGGCGTGGTTGCCAACATCCTCGAGTAATCTGCTAGACTCTGCGCCCCGATGTTGCCTGGGTAGGGCATCGGGGCGTATCAAACGGGAAAGTAGGCACAGGATGTGCCTTGTGTTCCCCGGACCAGGAAGGGTCAATGCCATTCAGGCGGCGTCAACAGGAGACTGTTGACAGCTGCCTTGCGTGCCATTATGCTTCTCCGTCTGGGCAGGCCGGTTTCATGGGTCTGCCTATGCATTTGGGGTCTACGGATTGACCTTGTCGGCCTGCGGGAATGCGGGCCGTCTGTATTCAGGGATTTCATGGGGCAAAGCAACCCAGAGGCTTTGTCTGTCGCTCTTTTATCGAAGGAACCTACCGCCATGGCGGACCAAAAGATCCGGATCCGGCTGAAAGCGTTCGATCATCGTCTGATCGACCGTTCGGCCAGCGAGATCGTTGAGACGGCGAAGCGGACCGGCGCGCAAGTGCGTGGCCCGATCCCGCTGCCGACCAAGATCGAGCGTTACACCATCCTCGTCTCCCCGCACGTCGACAAGGACGCGCGTGACCAGTACGAGACCCGCACGCACAAGCGCGTGCTCGATATCGTTGACCCGAATGACAAGACCGTGGACGCGCTGATGAAGCTCGAACTGGCTGCCGGCGTCGACGTTCAGATCAAGCTGACCTGAGGACTACGACCATGACGAAGAAGTATTCGTTGGGCTTCGTGGGCCGCAAGGCTGGCATGAGCCGCGTGTTCACCGAAGATGGCCGTTCCATCCCGGTGACCCTGATCGAAGCAACCCCCAACCGCATCGCGCAGATCAAGACCGTCGAAACTGACGGCTACAGCGCCGTGCAGGTGACCGTCGGTGCGCGTCGCGCTGCCCTGGTCAACAAGCCGGAAGCCGGCCACTTCGCCAAGGCGAAAGTGGAAGCGGGCCGTGGCCTGTGGGAATTCCGCGTTGAAGACGCCCAGCTCGGCGATTTCGCCGTGGGTGGCGAAGTCAAGGCGGACATCTTTGAAGTCGGCCAGATCGTCGACGTCCAGGGTGTCACCAAGGGTAAGGGCTTCCAGGGCACCATCAAGCGCTACAACTTCCGTATGGGTGACGCTACCCACGGCAACTCGCTGTCGCATCGCGCGCCGGGTTCGCTGGGTCAGCGCCAGACGCCCGGCCGCGTGTTCCCGGGTAAGAAGATGTCCGGTCACATGGGTGCCGTGCAGCAGAGCACCCAGAACCTGGAAGTTGTCAAGGTCGACGTCGAACGCGGTCTGATCGCGGTTCGCGGCGCCGTTCCGGGCGCGGCGGGTGGCGACGTGATCGTCCGTCCGGCGAGCAAGGCATAAGGAGAGATGACGATGGAACTCGTTATCACGGGTAGCAATAACAAGGTCTCGGTCTCCGACGCCGTGTTCGGTCGCGATTTCAGCGAAGATCTGGTTCACCAGGTCGTCGTTGCTTACCGCAACGCCGGTCGCGCCGGCACCAAGGCGCAGAAGACTCGCTCCGAAGTGGCAGGTACCACCAAGAAGTCGAAGAAGCAGAAGGGCGGCGGCGCGCGTCATGGCGCACTGACGGCTCCGATCTTCGTCGGCGGCGGTGTCACCTTCGCGGCAAAGCCGCGCAGCTTCGAGCAGAAGGTCAATCGTAAGCAGTACCGTGCCGCCATGTGCGCGATCCTGTCCGAGCTGAACCGTCAGGGCCGTCTGACCATCGTGGAGTCCTTCGATGTCGAAGCGACCAACACGAAGGCTCTGATCGCCAAGCTGGCCGGCCTGGAAGTGGGCAAGCGCCCGCTGATCGTCACTGAAGAAGCCTCCGAGCACCTGTACCTGTCGGCTCGCAACATTCCCTACGTGGAAGTGCGTGACGTCCAGGGCCTGGATCCGGTGTCGCTGGTCGGTGCCGACACGGTCGTCATCACCGCTGACGCGGTCAAGAAGGTCGAGGAGTGGCTGGCATGAACAGCAACGAAAAAATCTTCAGCGTGCTGCTCGCCCCGCGTGTCTCCGAAAAGACCGCGCGCCTGCAGGAACTCTCCAATCAGTACGTCTTCGAAATTTCGAACGAAGCCACCAAGGCCGATGTAAAGGCCGCGGTTGAGCAGCTGTTCGACGTCAAGGTCGAAGCAGTCAACGTGGTCAACGTCAAGGGCAAGAACAAGTCCTTCCGTAACCGTGCTGGCCGCCGCGGCGATTGGCGCAAGGCGTACGTTCGCCTGGCCGACGGCCAGTCGATCGATGTAACGGCCAAGGCCTGAGGTACATCCCATGCCATTGATGAAATTCAAGCCCACTTCTCCCGGTCGCCGTTCGGCCGTGCGCGTGGTTACTCCCGACCTGCACAAGGGCGCTCCGCACGCTCCGCTGGTCGAGTCGCAGAGCCGTTCCGGTGGTCGTAACCACCACGGCCGCATCACCGTGCGTCACGTCGGTGGTGGCCACAAGCAGCACTACCGCCTGATTGACTTCAAGCGCAACAAGCTGGGCATCCCGGCGCGCGTGGAACGCATCGAATACGATCCGAACCGCACCGCGCACATCGCCCTGCTGTGCTACGTCGACGGCGAGCGTCGCTACATCATCGCCCCGAAGGGTCTGAAGGCTGGTGATCAGGTGATCGCTGGTTCGGATGCTCCGATCAAGGCGGGCAACACCCTGCCGCTGCGCAACATCCCGGTCGGTACCACCATCCACTGCATCGAGCTGAAGCCGGGCAAGGGCGCTCAGATCGCTCGCGCTGCAGGTGCTGCCGTGCAGCTGGTTGCTCGTGAAGGCATCTACGCCACCCTGCGCCTGCGCTCGGGTGAGATGCGCAAGGTTCCGGTTGAGTGCTGCGCGACCATCGGCGAAGTCGGCAACGACGAGCACAGCCTGGAAAAGCTGGGCAAGGCCGGTGCCAAGCGCTGGCGCGGCGTCCGCCCGACCGTTCGTGGTGCTGCCATGAACCCGGTTGACCACCCGCACGGTGGTGGTGAGGCGAAGGCCGGCCAGGGTAACCCGCATCCGGTCACCCCGTGGGGTGTTCCGACCAAGGGTTACAAGACGCGCCATAACAAGCGCACTCAGCAGTTCATCGTCCGCGATCGTAGGGGCTAATCGACCATGGCACGTTCACTCAAGAAGGGCCCGTTTGTCGATCACCACCTGGTTGCTAAGGTGGCTGCCGCTGCGGGTAGCAAGCGTCCGATCAAGACCTGGTCGCGTCGTTCGATGATCCTGCCTGACATGGTAGGCGTCACCATTGCCGTGCATAACGGCAAGAACCACATCCCGGTTCTCGTCAACGAGAACATGGTCGGCCACAAGCTCGGCGAATTTGCCATCACCCGGACCTTCAAGGGTCACGGTGGTGACAAGAAGTCGGGCAAGTAAGGAGAGATGACAATGGAAGCGAAAGCCATCCTGCGCACCGCGCGCATCTCCCCGCAGAAGGCACGTCTGGTCGCTGACCAGGTGCGCGGTCTGCCGGCCGAGCGTGCCGTCAACCTGCTGAAGTTCTCGGACAAGAAGGCTGCCCACCTGATCAAGAAGGTGGTGGAGTCGGCTATTGCAAATGCCGAGAACAACCAGGGCGCCGACGTCGACGAGCTGAAGGTTCAGACCATCATGGTAGATGAAGGTCCGACCCTGAAGCGTTTCATGGCGCGGGCGAAAGGCCGCGGTACCCGCATCCTCAAGCGCACCAGCCACATCACTGTGGTTGTGGGCGCCGCCAAGTAAGCGGATAAGGAAAAGACCATGGGTCATAAAGTTCATCCGATTGGTATCCGCCTCGGCATTTCCAAGGACTGGAACTCCAAGTGGTACGCCAACAAGGCCGAGTTCGCTGGTTACCTGGCAGCCGACCTGAAAGTGCGCGAAATGCTGCGCAAGAAGCTGGCGCAGGCCGGCATCAGCAAGATCCTGATCGAGCGTCCGGCAAAGACCGCTCGCGTGACGATCCACACCGCCCGTCCGGGCGTGGTGATCGGCAAGCGCGGTGAGGACATCGAGAAGCTGCGCAAGGAAGTGAGCGAGATGATGGGCGTCCCGGCGCACATCAACGTCACCGAAGTGCGCAAGCCCGAGCTGGACGCACAGCTGGTTGCCGAATCGATCGCGCAGCAGCTGGAGCGTCGCATCATGTTCCGCCGCGCAATGAAGCGCTCGGTCGGCAACGCGATGCGCCTGGGTGCCCTGGGCATCAAGGTCAACGTCGGTGGCCGCCTCAACGGTGCAGAAATCGCCCGTTCGGAGTGGTACCGCGAAGGCCGCGTGCCGCTGCACACGCTGCGTGCCGACATCGACTACGGCTTCGCTGAAGCCAAGACGACCTACGGCATCATCGGCATCAAGGTCTGGATCTACAAGGGCGAGGTCTTCGATTTCTCCCAGGTTGGCCAGGAAAAGCAGGACGACACCCCGTCGCGCAACGATCGTCATGATCGCGGCGACCGCGGTGACCGTCAGCGCCCGGCTCGTGAAGCGAGGTAACGACAATGTTGCAACCCAAGCGAACCAAGTACCGCAAGGTGCACAAGGGCCGTAACGAAGGCCTCAGCTGGAGCGCAAACGCTGTCAGCTTTGGCGAGTACGGCCTGAAGGCAACCGCCCACGGTCAGCTGACCGCGCGTCAGATCGAAGCGGCTCGCCGTTCGATCAGCCGCTACGTGAAGCGCGGCGGCAAGATGTGGATCCGAGTGTTCCCCGACAAGCCCATCACCAAGAAGCCCATCGAAGTTCGAATGGGTTCGGGTAAGGGCAACGTGGAATACTGGGTGGCCCAGATCCAGCCCGGCCGCATGATCTATGAAATCGAGGGTGTTACCGAGGAAGTGGCACGCGAGGCGTTCCGCCTGGCCGCTGCCAAGCTCTCGGTCACCACCACTTTCGTGACCCGGACGGTGCGCTGATGGATATCAAAACTCTCCGTGAAAAGTCGGCTGACGACCTCAAGGCCCACCTGATCGACCTGCGTAAGGAACAGTTCTCTGTCCGTATGCAGCAGGTCACCGGCCAGCTGCCGAAGACACACGACATCCGCCGGGTGCGTCGCGAAATTGCTCGCGTCAAGACCCTGCTCGGCAGCACGAAGTAAGGATGGCCGCTATGAGCGACAATACTGAAAACAAAGCGCTGCGCACGGTCGAAGGCCGTGTCGTCAGCAACAAGATGGACAAGACGGTTACCGTCCTGGTCGAGCGTCAGGTCAAGCACGCACTGTACGGCAAGTACATCAAGCGCTCGACGAAGCTGCACGCCCACGATGCCGACAACGCCTGCAAGGAAGGCGATGTCGTCCGCGTGACCGAGATTGCTCCGATGTCCAAGACCAAGAACTGGCGCGTGGTGGAAGTCATCACGCGTGCGGCTGAATAAGGAGTCTGAATCATGATCCAGATGCAGAGCTACCTTGACGTCGCCGACAATTCTGGTGCCAAGCGAGTGATGTGCTTCAAGGTGCTGGGTGGTTCCAAGCGCCGTTACGCCGGCATCGGCGACATCATCAAGGTCACCGTGAAGGATGCGATTCCGCGCGGCAAGGTCAAGAAGGGTGAAGTGTATGACGCCGTCGTGGTGCGTACCCGCAAGGGTGTGCGTCGCGCCGACGGCTCGCTGATCCGCTTCGACGGCAACGCCGCCGTTCTGCTTAACAACAAGCAGGAGCCGATCGGGACCCGTATCTTCGGGCCGGTGACTCGTGAACTTCGTTCGGAGAAGTTCATGAAGATCGTCTCGCTCGCTCCCGAAGTGCTGTGAGCGACAGGAGATAATCATGGCTAACCGTATCAAGAAGGGCGACCAGGTTGTCGTCAACGCCGGCAAGGACAAGGGTAAGCAGGGCGAAGTCGTCCGCGTCGATGGCGACCGTCTGGTCGTCGCCAACGTGAACATCGTCAAGCGCCACACCAAGCCGAACCCGCAGGCAGGTGTTGCCGGCGGCGTGGTCGAGCGTGAAGCGTCGATCCATATCTCCAACGTGAATGTGCTGAACCCGGCTTCGGGCAAGGGCGAGCGCGTTGGCTTCAAGGTGCTGGAGGATGGACGCAAACTGCGTGTGTTCCGCTCCAGCGGTGAGGCGCTCGACGCCTGAGGAATGAGAAGATGACTTCCCGTCTCGAAAAGTTTTACAAGGAAGAAGTGGTGCCGGCGCTGATGAAGCAGTTCGGTTACACCAATTCCATGCAGGTGCCGAAGCTGGTCAAAGTCACCCTGAACATGGGTGTCGGCGAAGCGGCCACCAACAAGAAGATCCTGGAAAACGCCGTTGGCGACATGACCAAGATCTCGGGCCAGAAGCCGATCGTCACCAAGTCGCGTATCTCGGTGGCATCGTTCAAGATCCGTGATGGTTGGCCGATCGGCTGCAAGACCACGCTGCGTCGCCACAAGATGTACGAGTTCCTGGACCGCCTGATCAACATCTCGCTGCCGCGCGTGCGCGACTTCCGTGGTGTTTCCGGTCGTTCCTTCGACGGTCGCGGCAACTTCAACATGGGTGTGAAGGAACAGATCATCTTCCCGGAAATCGACTTCGACGCTGTCGACGCGATCCGCGGTATGGATATCGCCATCACCACCACTGCGAAGACCGACGCGGAAGCGAAGGCGCTGCTGGCAGCGTTCAAGTTCCCGTTCCGTAACTGATTCGTCGAGGAAACCGAAATGGCAAAGACCTCCATGGTCAACCGCGACATCAAGCGGAAGAAGCTGGCTGAAAAGTTCGCTGTCAAGCGTGCTGCTCTGAAGAAGATCGTGTCCTCCCCGGACGCGAGCTACGAAGAGAAGATCGAGGCCGCCACCAAGTTGTCGAAGCTGCCGCGCGATTCGTCGCCGAGCCGCCATCGCAACCGTTGCGAACTGTCCGGCCGCCCGCGTGGCGTGTACAGCAAGTTCGGCCTGGGTCGCAACAAGCTGCGTGAAGCCACCATGCGTGGCGACGTTCCGGGCCTGCGCAAGGCCAGCTGGTAACCCCAGCCGGTCCTGCCAGCGAGGGCTTCCCCCGGGGGGCTTCGCAGCCGGGGAGGGGATGCGTTCAGCTTTCCCTCTGCAAAAAACCGAAGAGCCCGACGCAAGTCGGGCTCTTTTGGCGTATACTCCCGCGTCTTGCTCTGCGCAATGCGTAGGGGTAGGGGGCCTGGCCCGTTTCCAGGAGACAACAGATTTTCGCGAAAGCGGATATCGGTGCACTCAAAGGTACTCATATGAGCATGACTGATCCCATCGCCGACCTGCTGGTCCGCATCAAGAATGCGGCAGCGGTTGGCAAGCAGACGGTGAAAGCCCCGTCGTCCAAGATCAAGGTTGCGATCGCCCAGGTCCTGAAGGACGAGGGTTACATCGCCGACCTGCGCGTGACCGCGCTCGAGAACAACAAGTCCGAGCTGGAAATCGTGCTGAAGTATTTCGAAGGCAAGCCGGTCATCGCGACCCTGAAGCGCTTCTCGCGTTCGGGCCTGCGCCAGTACCGCGGCAAGAGCGAACTGCCGAAGGTCATGAACGGCCTGGGCATTTCCATCATTTCCACTTCCAAGGGCATCATGACTGATGCGCAGGCGCGCCAGTTGGGCGTCGGCGGCGAAGTCCTGTGCTTCGTGGCCTAAGGCGAAAGGAGTAGACCATGTCCCGTGTAGCCAAGAAGCCGATCGACCTGGGTAAGGTTGAACTGAACGTCCAGAACGACAGCGTCATCGCCAAGGGCCCGAAGGGCACCCTGTCGCTGGCCAAGCCGGCTGGCATCAACATCAATGTCGAAAACGGCGTTGCCACCCTGAGCACCGACAACGTGGAGCTGATCCCGCTGACCGGTACCGTCCGCGCCATCCTGTCCAACATGGTCAAGGGTGTTTCCGAAGGCTTCGAGCGCAAGCTTGAGCTGGTCGGCGTGGGTTACCGTGCCGCGATGCAGGGCAAGGACCTCAGCCTGTCGCTGGGTTACTCGCACCCGATCGTGTTCGTGGCGCCGGAAGGCATCACCATCACCACCCCGACCCAGACTGAAATCCTGGTGCAGGGCGCTGACAAGCAGGCCGTCGGTGAAGCTGCCGCCAAGATCCGTGCGTTCCGCAAGCCGGAGCCGTACAAGGGCAAGGGCGTGAAGTACTCCGACGAAGTCATCATTCGCAAGGAAGCCAAGAAGGCCTAATTAGGACCTTCCGCTTTCCAGGGAAAAAGATCATGAACAAGAACATCGCCCGCCTGCGTCGCGCCAAGTCGACCCGTGCCCACATCCGTGTGCTCGGTGTGGCCCGCCTGTCGGTGCTGCGCACCGGCCAGCACCTGTATGCACAGGTCTTCACCGCTGACGGCTCGAAGGTGCTGGCTGCCGCCAACACCACCCAGGCCGACATCAAGGAAGGCCTGAAGAACGGCAAGAACGCCGATGCCGCCGCCAAGGTTGGCCGCATCGTCGCTGAGCGTGCCAAGGCCGCCGGCGTCGAGAAGGTTGCCTTCGATCGTTCGGGTTACCGTTACCACGGCCGCATCAAGGCCCTGGCTGACGCTGCCCGCGAAGCCGGCCTGCAGTTCTAAGGGATCAGGGCAGGGGACTCCGGTCCCCATGCCCGCCTGCTCGCCAGCCTGAGTGAGGCTGGGCGGCGCCGCTCTTCTGCAGCGGCCCACCGCAACAACGCACCACTCCACAACCATAAGCGGCCTCGAGCCGTACATAACCCAACAACCAAGGAATAAACATGGCAGAAGAACGTCAGCAGCGGGGTCGCGATCGCGACCGTAACCGCGAAGAGAAAGTCGATGACGGCATGATCGAAAAGCTGGTCGCGGTCAATCGCGTCAGCAAGACCGTCAAGGGTGGCCGTCAGTTCACCTTCACCGCCCTGACTGTTGTCGGCGACGGCGAAGGCAAGGTCGGTTTCGGTTATGGCAAGGCACGCGAAGTGCCGGTCGCCATCCAGAAGTCGATGGAGCAGGCTCGCAAGAACCAGGTCACCGTCGATCTGAACAACGGCACCCTGTGGCACACCATCAAGGATGGTCACGGCGCAGCGCGCGTGTTCATGCAGCCGGCTTCCGAAGGTACCGGCGTCATTGCCGGTGGTGCCATGCGCGCCGTGCTGGAAGCAGTGGGCGTGAAGAACGTGCTGGCCAAGGCCACCGGTTCGCGCAACCCGATCAACCTGGTGCGTGCCACCGTGAAGGGCCTGACTGCAGCGCAGTCGCCGGCTCGCATCGCGGCCAAGCGCGGCAAGAAGGTGGAGGATCTCAACCATGGCTAATGAAACCAACAAGACCGTCAAGGTCCGTCTGGTTCGCGGCCTGCGTGGTGCCCAGGCGCGTCATCGCCTGTCGGTGCGTGCGCTGGGTCTGGGCAAGCTCAACGATGTGCGTGAACTGAAGGACAGCCCGCAGGTTCGCGGTCTGATCAACAAGGTCCACTACCTCGTCAAGGTTGAGGAATAATCCAATGACCATGCATCTGAATGAATTGAGCCCGGCACCGGGCGCTCGTAAAGAGCGTACCCGCGTCGGTCGCGGTATCGGCTCCGGCCTGGGCAAGACCTGCGGCCGCGGCCACAAGGGTTCGTTTGCCCGTAAGGGTGGCGGCAAGATCAAGGCTGGCTTCGAAGGCGGCCAGACCCCCATGCAGCGTCGTCTGCCGAAGATCGGCTTCCGTTCGCCGATCGCCAAGGACACTGCTGAAGTGCTGCTGTACCAGCTGGACAAGCTGCCGGCCGGCGAGATCGACTTCGCTGTCCTGCGTGCTGCCAAGCTGGTCCCGAGCACTGCCAAGAAGGCCAAGGTCGTCGTCAAGGGCGAAGTGACCAAGGCGTTCACCCTGAAGGGTGTTGCTGCCACGGCCGGTGCCAAGGCTGCGATCGAAGCTGCCGGCGGCAGCGTAACGGAGTAAGAGAATCATGGCGCAAGCTGGCATCGGTAACCTCGCGGGCGGAATGGGCAAGTTCACTGAACTTCGCCAACGTTTGCTGTTCGTCGTCGGGGCTTTGATCGTCTATCGCATCGGCTGCTACGTGCCGGTGCCGGGCGTCAATCCCGATGCCATGCTTGCCATGATGCAACAGCAGGGCGGCGGCATCGTGGACATGTTCAACATGTTCTCGGGCGGCGCCCTGCACCGTTTCAGCATTTTCGCGCTGAACGTGATGCCGTATATCTCGGCATCGATCGTGATGCAGCTGGCTGTGCACATCTTCCCCGCCTTGAAGGCGATGCAGAAGGAAGGTGAGTCCGGCCGCCGCAAGATCACCCAGTATTCGCGCATCGGCGCTGTGCTGCTCGCAGTGGTGCAGGGCGGTTCGATCGCGCTGGCGCTGCAGGGCCAGGTGTCGCCGACCGGTGCACCGGTCGTGTACATGCCGGGCATGGGCTTCGTGCTCACTGCCGTGGTCGCACTGACCGCCGGCACCATGTTCCTGATGTGGGTTGGTGAGCAGGTGACCGAGCGTGGCATCGGCAACGGCGTCTCGCTGATCATCTTCGCCGGTATCGTGGCGGGCCTGCCGGGTGCGGTCATCCACACCTTCGACGCCTACCGCGACGGCAACATCCAGTTCATCCAGCTGCTGCTGATCGCCATCGTCGTGCTCGCCTTCACCTTCTTCGTGGTGTTCGTCGAACGCGGCCAGCGCCGGATCACGGTGAACTACGCGCGCCGCCAGGGCGGTCGCAACGCGTACATGAACCAGACCTCGTTCCTGCCGCTGAAGCTGAACATGGCCGGCGTCATCCCCGCGATCTTCGCCTCGAGCCTGCTGGCCTTCCCGGCCACCCTGGCCATGTGGTCCGGCCAGGCTGCCAACCAGAGCACCTTTGGCCAGACCCTGCAGAAGGTCGCCAATGCCCTGGGTCCGGGCGAGCCGCTGCACATGATCGTGTTCGCTGCGCTGATCACCGGTTTCGCGTTCTTCTATACCGCGCTGGTGTTCAACTCGCAGGAAACCGCCGACAACCTGAAGAAGTCGGGCGCGCTGATTCCGGGTATCCGTCCGGGCAAGGCCACCGCCGACTACATCGACGGCGTGCTGACCCGACTGACGGCTGCCGGTTCGGCTTACCTGGTGATCGTCTGCCTGCTGCCGGAACTGATGCGCACGCAGCTGAACGCCTCGTTCTACTTCGGCGGTACTTCGCTGTTGATCGTGGTGGTGGTGGTGATGGACTTCATCGCCCAGGTGCAGGCGCACCTGATGTCCCACCAGTACGAGAGCCTGCTGAAGAAGGCCAACCTGAAGGGCGGCAACCGCGGCGGTTTTGCTCGCGGCTGATTAGCCTGTTATACTTTCGTCTTCCTGACGTGATGGTCCTCCGCTTCGCGGACTCTGGCCACACAAACGAAGGGCGGCCCCCGCAGCGGTTCCGGGTGGGGGTGTGATGAGGTGGTCCCGCGCTGGAGTAGCGCGGGCGGCCCGGGAGGCAACTCCAGGTCCAACCCCATCCGGCGCCGGAGCCTGGGCACACTCCCCGGGCCGGGTTCATGAAACCTCTGGTTTCACGGGCTTCCAAGTAAACCGGAACCTTGTTAGTATCACTGGTTCACTTTTTTGATCCATCCTGCCGGATCGGCGTGCCTTGAGCGCGCTGTCGGCCATCACTCAGCTGGAGAACCGCGTCATGGCGCGTATTGCAGGCGTCAACCTGCCAGCCCAGAAGCATGTCTGGGTCGGGTTGCAAAGCATTTACGGCATCGGCCGTACCCGTTCGAAGAAGGTCTGCGAAGTCGCAGGCGTCACTTCGACCACCAAGATCCGCGATCTGTCGGAGCCGGAAATCGAGCGCCTGCGCGCCGAAGTCGGCAAGTACATCGTGGAAGGCGATCTGCGCCGTGAAATCGGTATCGCGATCAAGCGCCTGATGGACCTGGGCTGCTACCGCGGCCTGCGTCACCGTCGCGGTCTGCCGCTGCGTGGCCAGCGCACCCGTACCAACGCCCGCACCCGCAAGGGCCCGCGCAAGGCGATCAGGAAGTAAGGGACATATAAATGGCTAAGCCTGCTGCTAAGACCAAGAAGAAGATCAAGCGCGTCGTCACCGACGGCGTTGCCCACGTCCACGCTTCGTTCAACAACACCATCGTGACCATCACCGACCGTCAGGGCAACGCTCTGTCGTGGGCGACCTCCGGTGGCGCTGGCTTCCGCGGTTCGCGCAAGTCGACCCCGTTCGCAGCCCAGGTGGCTGCCGAAAAGGCCGGTCGTGCTGCGCTGGACTACGGCGTGAAGTCGCTGGAAGTCCGCATCAAGGGTCCGGGTCCGGGCCGTGAGTCGGCCGTGCGTTCGTTGAACAACGTCGGCTACAAGATCACCAACATCATCGACGTGACGCCTATCCCGCACAACGGGTGCCGTCCGCCGAAGAAGCGTCGCGTCTAAAGGGAGCGATAAGAAATGGCTCGTTATATCGGTCCTACCTGTAAGCTCGCCCGTCGCGAAGGCGCCGACCTGTCCCTGAAGAGCCCGGCGCGTGCGCTGGACTCCAAGTGCAAGTTGGAGCAGAAGCCCGGCCAGCATGGCGCCACTGCCCGCAAGGGCAAGCTGTCCGACTACGCTACCCAGCTGCGTGAAAAGCAGAAGGTCAAGCGTATCTACGGTCTGCTGGAGCGTCAGTTCCGCAACTACTACAAGAAGGCCTCGACCAAGAAGGGCAACACCGGCGAGAACCTCCTGCAGCTGCTGGAAACCCGCCTGGACAACGTTGTCTACCGCATGGGCTTCGCCGTGACCCGTCCGGCTGCCCGTCAGCTGGTGTCGCACCGCGGCGTCACCGTGAATGGCAAGTCGGTCAACCTGGCCTCGTACCAGGTCAAGGCTGGCGACGCCATCGCCCTGTCTGAAAAGGCTGCCAAGCAGCTGCGCGTCCAGGAAGCCCTGACCGTCGCCGCCCAGCATGACCTGAGCCCGTCGTGGGTTGAAGTGGATTCCGGCAAGTTCTCCGGCATCTTCAAGGCTGTTCCGGATCGTTCGGATCTGCCTGCGGACATCAACGAAGCGCTGATCGTCGAGCTGTATTCGAAGTAATTCACATTGGAGAGCCCCCGGCGACGGCCGGGGGTTCACTAGGAGAACCCGCAACATGACGGTTACCGCCAACCAGGTTCTGCGTCCTCGCGGTCCGCAGATCGAACGCATTACCGACACCCGTGCAAAGGTCGTTATCGAACCTTTGGAGCGGGGTTACGGGCATACGCTGGGTAATGCCCTGCGTCGCGTGCTGCTGTCGTCCATCCCGGGCTTCGCCATCACGGAAGTCGAAATCGACGGCGTGTTGCATGAGTACACCACGGTCGAAGGTCTGCAGGAGGACGTGCTGGAAGTCCTGCTGAACCTGAAGGACGTGGCCATCCGTATGCACTCCGGCGACAACGCGACTCTGTCCCTGTCCAAGCAGGGTCCGGGCGTTGTCACCGCTGCCGACATCAAGGTCGACCACAATGTGGAGATCTTGAACGGCGACCACGTGATCTGCCACCTGACCAAGGACACGGCAGTGAACATGCGTCTGAAGATCGAGCGTGGTTTCGGCTATCAGCCGGCAGCTGCGCGTCGTCGTCCGGACGAAGAAACCCGTGCCATCGGCCGTCTGGTCCTGGATGCCTCGTTCTCGCCGGTCCGCCGTGTCGCCTATGCCGTGGAAGCGGCTCGTGTCGAACAGCGCACCGACCTGGACAAGCTGGTCATCGATATCGAGACCAACGGCACCATCGACGCCGAAGAAGCAGTGCGTACCGCTGCCGACATCCTCAGCGATCAGCTGTCGGTGTTCGGTGACTTCACCCATCGCGACCGCGGTGCGGCGAAGCCGGCCAACAACGGCGTGGATCCGGTGCTGCTGCGCCCGATCGACGATCTGGAGCTGACCGTGCGTTCGGCCAACTGCCTGAAGGCCGAGAGCATCTACTACATCGGCGATCTGATCCAGAAGACCGAAGTCGAGCTGCTGAAGACCCCGAACCTGGGTAAGAAGTCGCTCACCGAGATCAAGGAAGTGCTGGCCCAGCGTGGCCTGTCGCTCGGCATGAAGCTGGAGAACTGGCCGCCGGCCGGCGTCGCCAGCCACGGCATGCTGGGCTGATACCGCCTTTCTGCAAGACCGCATGGCCCCGTCGGCAACGACGGGGCCATTGCACCAAGGCAATACCGCCACGACGAACGAAGGTTCGCGGGCAGGTCGTCCAGGACGGATGGCCAGGACCAACCGCAGTCCGAGCAGCAGCGCCAGGAAGGCGACAACGATCCGCAAAGCCACATCATTAACCAAGGAATATCACCATGCGTCACCAGAAATCCGGCCGTAAGTTCAGCCGTACCAGCGCCCACCGCGAAGCGATGTTCAAGAACATGGCCGCCTCGCTGTTCAAGCACGAGCTGATCAAGACCACCCTGCCGAAGGCCAAGGAACTGCGCCGCGTCGCCGAGCCGCTGATCACCCTGGCCAAGGTCGACTCCGTCGCCAACCGTCGTCTGGCCTTTGCCCGCCTGCGCGACAACGAAGCCGTCGGCAACCTGTTCACCATCCTGGGCCCGCGCTACGCGAACCGTCCGGGCGGTTACCTGCGCCTGCTGAAGTGCGGCTTCCGCGCCGGCGACAACGCGCCGATGGCCTACGTTGAGCTGGTTGACCGTCCGGTCGTGGCTGAAGCCGTCGAAGAGTAATCGACGCGCGACACCCGTCATTCGGTGAAGAACCCGGCCTCGTGCCGGGTTTTTCCGTTTCTGGGCGACGGATGGAGATCCACGCCGGGCGTGGATGATCCCGCATGTTGCGGTGCGCGCGCCGGCGTGTTCCGACGGGCGCGACGTTGTGGCGGTTCGAACGGCGCGCACTCTCGGTTACGCTTGCGGTCCGTACTACACGAGCGTTGCCGATGAATCCTCTGCGCTGGCCTTTCCGCGCCCAGTTCCTGTTGGGCTTCCTGATCTGCGCGGGCCTGCTGGGCTACGCGATTTTCCTGCAGCTGAAGATGGGGCTGGAACCGTGTCCGCTGTGCATCTTCCAGCGCCTGGCGTTCGCGGCCCTGGGCCTGCTGTTCCTGATCGGCGCCCTGCATGGGCCGTCCAACCGTCCGGGGCGGGCGACCTACGGCATCCTCGCGTTCATCGCTGCCGCCGTGGGCGTGGGCATCGCCGCGCGCCATGT
The DNA here is from genome assembly GCF_031455455.1 of Stenotrophomonas sp. 1337. Taxonomy (NCBI): domain Bacteria; kingdom Pseudomonadati; phylum Pseudomonadota; class Gammaproteobacteria; order Lysobacterales; family Lysobacteraceae; genus Stenotrophomonas; species Stenotrophomonas sp. 1337. The sequence goes on from NZ_JAVDSR010000008.1 coordinate 116,715, forward strand.
CTACGTGCAGATGCTGCCGCCGGAAATGGGGGCGACCTGTGGCCCGCCGCTGGCCTTCCTGCGCGAGACCATGGGGCCGCTGGAAGTGTTCCGCACCGTGCTGACCGGCACCGGCAACTGCGGCAACATCGACTGGACGTTCCTTGGTCTGACCATGCCGATGTGGTCGGGCGTGTGGTTCGTGCTGCTGGCGCTGTGGGCGCTGGTGGTGTCGCTGCGCAAGGTCAAGCACTGAGCCAGTCCGGAGCCACGCATGGCGTGGCTCTACTGTTTTCCGGTAGTGCCGGCCGCTGGCCGGCAGTCGGCGCTACCTCAAAAATCCTGCTGCAGGCTCAGATAGGCGCCGCGACGTGGTCCCCATTGCGGTGCGAACACGCCGATGCCTCCGCCATTGCGCAGCTGGTAGCTGCGATCCAGCGCGTTGATCACCGCCAGTTGCACATGCAGCGGATGACCGCTGTCGGCGTTGAAGTCATGCGCGGCGCTGAGATTGACCTGCAGGTACGACGGTAATTCGCCGCCATTGGGCACGCCCTCGATGTCCGAACGCAGGCCGCTGCCGTACACGTAGTTCGCACCGATCCGATTGTGGCCAGCGAACGCATAGCTGACGCCGCCGGAAGACGTCAGCTTCTGGTCGTGGTCCAGATGGATCCAGTTCTGTTGCACGTAGGCCAGTGCATCCGGATCGAGGTTGTACTGGCTGGTGATGACCTGGGTGCCCATGGCCTTGCTGTAGGCCGCGTTGAAGTACGCGCTGATCGGCCCGTTGCTGTAGTCGGCGCTGAACTCCAGACCATGGATGTGGCCGCGGCGATAGTTGAAGGTGGAATAGATGTAGGCGGCGCCGAACTGGCCTTCGTCCTGCAGGCGGTGCACGCGTCGGTCGTAGGCATCCAGGCCGAGGGTGAGGTGGTCGCCGACCTGCTGTGACACGCCGATATCGTAGTAGTCACTGCGCTCGGACAACGGCGTGTTGCTGCCATTGGCGGGTTGCTGGTTGCTGGTGCCATCGAACAGGGCAAGATCGCTGCCGGCAACCAGTTCGCTGGCGGGCGGGGTGAAGTAGCGCGAATAGCCGGCGTGCACGGTGGTGCTGTCGCTGGCGTTCCAGACCACGCCCAGACGTGGGCTGAGCTGGCCCTCGGTGTGACCGAAGGCCTTGAAGCGGTCGCCGCGCAGGCCGTAGTTGACGGTCCAGTCATCGCCGATCCGCCACTCGTCCTGCACGTACAAGGCTGCGGTGCTGGCGTGGAAGGCATTGCGGTCCGGGATCAGCTGCGGCGTGGTGCTCGTCTGCCGCCCATCGGCGTCGACCGGGAAGACCCAGCTGCTGTTGTTGGCGGCGGCGTGTTCGTAGTTGCCATACAGGCCATAACGCAGGGTGTGGTTATCGCCCAGGGGGGTGGAGAAATCGGCCTGCAGGGTGTTGGCGCGGTTGCTGCGCCGGACCTGCGAGGCGACGCCGCTGAACACCAGGTCGCCCACGATGTCCGGATTGAAGGCCACATCGCTGTAGCGCTGGCCGGCCGAGAGCTGGTACGCGGTCTGGCCAAGCGTGCCCTGCAGCACCAGCATGCCGAAGCGGGTGGTCTCGCGCTGGGTTTCGTCCAACTGGCTGGAATTGAAGGTGGTGGTGTCCAGGTAGCCGAACTGCGGGGTCTGCCCCGGGTTGACCGGGATCTGGAAGCGGTTGTTGGCAAAGCCGGCGAACACGCTCAGGCGGGTGCTGTCGTTGACCAGATAGGTCAGGTCGGCAAAGGCCTTCCCCTGGTGGGTGTCGTCATGCAGCGGCCTGCGTGCGCTGGTGGGGTTCTCCAGCCCGACCTCGTTCTGGTCGTAGTTGCCGGTCAGGAACCAGCTCCAGCGGCCCTGGTTGCCCCACCAGGAGGCGTTCGGGTTGACCTTGCCGAACGAACCGGCGGTGATGCCAGCGCTGCCGCCGTTGCCCAGCTCGGCGCCACTGCGGGTGGTGATATCGACCACCGCGGCGGTGCGTTCACCGAACTGCGCCGGCAGCGCACCATCCATCAGGCGGATGCTCTTGATGGTGCGGGCATCCAGGGTCTGGCCGAAGCCGGAGATCGATTCGGGCAGCAGTACGCCGTTGATGCGGTACTGCAGGTTGGCGTGGTCGCCGCGCACGTGCACGCCGCCGTAGGAGTCCTGGACCACGCCCGGGGCCTGCAGCAGCACCTGGCTGAGCGGGGCGGAGGCGCCCAGCGGCTGCTTCTGGATGTCCTCGGCGGTGATCTGGTACTGGCTGCTGCCGATGTCCGGTGACAGGGCGTTGCGGGCCTGGTCGAGCTGAGCACTGATGGTGACTACGTCGAGGTCCTTGACCGCAGCCGCGCTGGCATCAGTGTCGGCGGCAAGCACGGGTTGGCTGGTGAGGATCAGGGCGAAGGTGATGGCGGTGGTGAGCAGGGAGGGCTTCATGGGAAATGGGCAGGGGAGGGGGAGGGGGCCGGTCCATGAGGGAGTGTTACTCCGTAACAACTGCGTGCCGATCATGCGCCTGTCCGGCGATGGCGACCATGCCGTTTCTGGCCGATCACACGGCCCCTTTCCACACCGTTCAGGCAGTCATGACCGGGCCCGGCCCTTTGCGCCAGCGGCTGGCTCTGCGACCATGACCGCCCCCCACCCCGGATGTCCGTAATGAGCCTGTCCGCCGTTCCGCCCGCCCCCGATCCTGCCGCCATCGCTGCTGGCGCCGCTTGGTCACCGGAGAGCTGGCGGGGCAAGACCGCGCTGCAGATGCCGACCTATCCCGATCCGGTGGCACTGGATGCCGCGCTGCACGAGCTGAAGCGGCTGCCGCCGCTGGTGACCTCGTGGGAGATCCTGGCGCTGAAGCAGCAGCTGGCCGACGCCCAGGAAGGCAAGCGTTTCCTGTTGCAGGGCGGCGACTGCGCGGAGAATTTCAGCGACTGCGAATCGGGCACGATCTCCAACCGGTTGAAGGTGCTGCTGCAGATGAGCCTGGTGCTGGTGCACGGCCTGCGCCAGCCGGTGATCCGCGTCGGCCGTTTTGCCGGCCAGTACGCCAAGCCGCGCTCGGCCGATACCGAGACCCGCGACGGCGTGACCCTGCCCAGCTACCGCGGCGATGTGATCAATGCGCCGGCCTTCACCGAGGCGGCGCGTCTGCCCGACCCGAAGCGGATGCTGCAGGCCCACGCGCATTCGGCGATGACGATGAACTTCGTGCGGGCGCTGATCGATGGTGGCTTCGCCGATCTGCACCATCCCGAATACTGGAACCTGGAATGGGTGAGCCATTCGCCGTTGGCCGCCGAGTACCAGAAGATGGTGGCCTCGATCGGTGATGCCGTGCACTTCATGGAGACCCTGGCCGGGGCCCGTGTGCACAACCTCAACCGCATCGATTTCTACACCTCGCATGAAGCGCTGCTGCTGCCCTACGAGCAGGCGCTGACCCGGCAGGTGCCGCGCCAGCAGGGCTGGTTGAACCTGAGCACGCACTATCCGTGGATCGGCATGCGTACCGCCGCGCTGGATGGCGCGCACGTGGAGTACCTGCGCGGCGTGCGCAATCCGATCGCGATCAAGGTGGGCCCGTCGGTGACGCCGGACCAGTTGCTGCGGCTGATCGATGTGCTCAACCCGGATGACGAGCCGGGCCGCCTGAGCTTCATTCACCGCATGGGCGCGGCGCAGATCGCGCAGAAGCTGCCGCCGTTGCTGGATGCGGTCAAGCGCGATGGTCGTCGCGTGCTGTGGGTGTGCGATGCGATGCACGGCAATACCGAAAGCACCGCCAACGGCTTCAAGACGCGGCGCTTCGACAACGTGCGCGGCGAGGTCGAGATGTCCTTCGACCTGCATGCGGCCGCAGGCACCCGTCTGGGTGGCGTGCATCTGGAGCTGACCGGTGAGGATGTGACCGAATGCACCGGTGGTGCGCGCGAACTGACCGAGCGTGACCTGGAGCGCGCCTATCGTTCGACCGTCGACCCGCGATTGAACTACGAGCAGTCGTTGGAGATCGCGATGGCGATCGTGCGCAAGCAGGAGCAAGTGCGGTAGGGATTTTTTTGGCAGGGCTGCGCCCTGCACCTGCCGAGGCCAGAGCAACGTCAACGTCAAAAGCGGGCTATCCGTGGGTTGGCGGGGCGGTGTCGGAGTGCGGGGACGCCGCAAGTACGTCCCTGTAGGCTTGGCAGCCGCATCCATGCGGCTGACACCCCGCAATCCGACACCGCCCCACCTCTGACAGATTTCCGGTGGCTGTTGGTCCATCTGTGCTTCGCTTGGATCAAATCCAATCGAAATCGAATATTTCGACAATTGATCGAAGAGCATCCACGCATGGCGTGGATCTACGTGTCGACCAAGGTCGACACCCACCAAGAGCAGGCCATGACATTCCGACAGATCGCGGGAAATTGTCGAAGGCGGGGAGGGGGCAGATGGCGGGGGCGTGAGCGCCATGGATGGCGCGACCGAGCTTACATGGACGTACTTGCAGCGTCCCCCGCCATCTGTCCTCTCCCGCCATCCCAAGGAATGCAGGCTTTTGCTGTTGCTGTTGAGGTTGCCGGCCAGCGGCCGGCACTACCGTGGGTGCAGGGCGCAGCCCTGCCGAACACCCCCGCCTACATTCTGCTTACGAACGACTGACATTGTGCTCATGGTGCATGGGCCACGCTGTAGCTCGGTGTTTACAGCGAGGATGCATGGTGGTCTGGCAACAGCTGCAGCAGTACCTGTGGCCGATCGGCAGCGCCCTGGTGGTTGGCGGCCTGGGGGCTTGGGCCGTACTGGCCCTGTACCGCCGCCTGCGCGGGCGTGACCGGCGCCGTGCGCGCATCGGCCGGGTGATCGGACCGCCGCTGGCCCTTGCACTGCCCCTGCTGTTGCTGGTGCCGGCGCTGCAGGCCACGCCATTGCCGGAACACACGCTCGATCAACTGCTGCGCGTGCTGCACATCGCCCTGACCGCCTGCTTCATCTGGTTGCTGGTGCGCGGCGTTGCGGCGGGTGAGCGGGCGATCCTGCGCAGCCACCCGATCGATGTGTCGGACAACCTTGAAGCGCGCCGCATCCAGACCCAGACGCGAGTGCTCAGCCGCGTGCTGATGGGCGGCATCATCGTGCTCGGTGCTTCGCTGGTACTGCTGACCTTCCCGATGGTGCAGAAGATCGGCACCGCACTGTTGGCGTCGGCGGGCCTGATCGGCCTAGTGGCGGGTATCGCCGCCAAACCGGTGTTCGGCAATCTGATCGCCGGCCTGCAGATCGCGGTGACCCAGCCGATCCGACTCGATGACGTGGTGATCGTCGAGGGCGAATGGGGGCGCATCGAAGAGATCGGCAGCAGCTACGTGGTAGTGCGCATCTGGGATGAGCGGCGGATGGTGGTACCGCTGACCTGGTTCATCGAGCACCCGTTCCAGAACTGGACACGACGCAGTGCCGACCTGCTCGGTACGGCGTTCCTGTGGCTGGACTACCGTGCGCCGATCGCGGCGATACGTGCCGAGCTGGAACGCATCTGCCAAGGCCAGCCGCTGTGGGATGGACGGGTGTGCGTGACGCAGGTGACCGAGACCAGCGAGCGCGCGATCCAGGTGCGGCTGCTGGTCAGCGCGCGCAGTTCCGGTGATGCATTCGACCTGCGCTGCCTGGTTCGCGAACGCATGCTGGATTTCCTCGCACGCGAACATCCGCAATCGTTGCCGCAGGTGCGCGCGCGCCTGCAGCGGGACGATGAGCTGGATATGCCGCGGATGCGGCGTGCAGGCAGCGCCGATGTGCGTTCACCCGGTGCGGAGGATGGTGAGGCGGCCATCGCGCCGGCGGAGCCGCGCCCGGAATGGTAGCGCCGGGCCATGCCCGGCGGATTGCAGAGTGCCGCTGCGCTTGCCGGGCACGGCCCGGCGCTACCATCCATTGGATCAGGGGTCGCCGGATTCGATCAAGGTATCGGTATCGAAGTGCGGTGGGCGCCGGGCGCGCGTGCGCTGCTCATACGCGTAGGCCATCTCGATCAACTTCGGCTCGCTCCAGGCCGTGCCCATGAACAACAGCCCCGCCGGCAGGCCATCGATCTGGCCCATCGGCACGCTCAGGCTGGGGTAGCCGGCGACGGCGGCGACGCTGTAGCTCTCGCCGGGGAAGTCATCGCCGGTGCTGCTCAGGGGCCAGGCCACACCGGTCGTCGGTGCGACCAGCGCATCCAGCTTCTGCGATGCCAGCACGGCGTCGATGCCTTCCGGGCCCGCCAGTCGCCGCGCATCGCTGCGCGCGCGGATGTAGACGGGATCGCCCAGGCCTGGAGTCGCCTGGGCTTCCAGCAGCAGCTCCTGGCCGAACAGCCCCAGTTCCTGGCCTTTGTGCGCCTCGTTGAAGGCGATCAGCCCGGCCAGGCTGCGCAGTGGCGCCTGGTAGGTGTTGAGGTAGCGCTCCAGACCCGCCTTGAATTCGTACAGCAGCACGATGCGCTCGGCATCGGCCCAGGCGCCCTGGTTGGGTAGTTCCACCGGCACCACCACGGCGCCGGCGCGGCGCAGTTCAGCGACAGCCTGTTCAACCAGCGGTGGCATCCCGCGATATTTCAGCAATGGTGTCTGCAGCAGGCCGATGCGCTTGCCGCGCAGGCCCTGCGGATCCAGCCGTGCGGTGTAGTCGTAGACTGCGCGGCCGGGCATGGTCGCAGTGGCGGGATCGGCGTCATCGCGGCCAGCGATGGCGGTCAGCACGGCGGCGGCGTCGGCGACGCTGCGGGTCATCGGGCCTGCGGTGTCCTGGCTGAAGGAGATCGGGATGATGCCTTCGCGGCTGACCAGGCCGACGGTTGGTTTCAGGCCGACCACGCCGTTGATCGCTGCGGGGCAGACGATGCTGCCATCGGTTTCAGTGCCGATGGCCACGCTGGCCAGGTTGGCGGCCACGGCCACCGCGCTGCCGCTGCTGGAGCCGCAGGGGGAATGACTGAGGCGGTAGGGATTGCGGGTCTGTCCGCCGCGCGCGCTCCAGCCGGAGATGGAGTCGTTGCCGCGGAAGTTGGCCCACTCGCTGAGGTTGGTCTTGCCCAGCACCACTGCGCCCGCTTCGCGCAGGCGGCGGACCAGGTAGGCATCGCCGGGGCGGAAGCCCTGCAGGGCCAGCGAGCCGGCACTGGTGGCCATCGGTGCGGCGTTGATGTTGTCCTTCAGCAGGATCGGGATGCCATGCAGGGGGCCGCGCAGGCGGCCGGCACGGCGCTCCTGGTCGCGCTGTGCGGCTTCCTTGAGGGCATCGGGGTTGAGTTCGATCACCGCGCGCAGGCGTGGCCCGGTGCGGTCCAGGGCAGCGATGCGCTTGAGGTAGGCGCCGGTCAGGGTGACGCTGTCGAGCTCACCGGCGACCATCCGCGCCTGCAGGTCGGAAACTTCGGTCTCGGCGTAGGGGAAAGGCATAGAGCTGTTGCCGGGTTCACCGGCATGCGCGGTGGACGCGGCCGGGCTGCAGCCAGCAGCGAGCCCCGCAGGCAACGCGGTGATCAGGAAGGACAGGAGGGGCGGCAAGGACAGGCGCATGGGGCAGCTTCGACGGCTCCGATCCCCAGTGTAGCGGCTGCTCAGCGACGGCGCTTGCGCAGGTCGCGCGCCAGCACGTAGACGACGATCAGGTTGATCGCCAGCACCGTCCACGAGGCCCAGCCGGGATGGCGGACGATCGCGTAGATATCGAAGGGCAGATAGATGGAGGCGGTCAGGCAGCCCAGCCAGGAAGCCCATGCCTTGGCTTTCCAGAGGCCCCAGGCCTCGACCAGGTGCAGCAGGCCGTAGCCGATCATCGCCGCCGCAGCCAGGTGCACCGCGTCGGGACTGATTGCATTCAACAGCGAGGGCAGGGTGCCGTGATCCGGGTCCAGGCTGAAACGCCGGATCAGGGCATTGACGCCGTCGCGAAGCGGCTGCGGGCCGAGGATTTCCAGCCCGGTGGCCGCCAACAACGCCAGCATCGCCTTGCTCGCTTCGAGCAAGGCGATGACATGGAGGCCCGGATGCCGGTGTGGATCCGGGTTGTAGCCGTTCTGGCTCACGGTTCGCTGGATCAGCCGCCGCGCGAGTTCTTCTTGCGGTCGCTTTCGGTCAGGAACTTCTTGCGCAGACGGATCTCCTTCGGGGTGATCTCGACCAGCTCGTCGTCTTCGATGAAGTCCAGGGCCTGTTCCAGCGAGTACTTGATCGCCGGGGTCAGCTGGATCGCATCGTCCTTGCCCGAAGCGCGCATGTTGGTCAGCGGCTTGGTCTTGATCGCGTTGACGGTCAGGTCGTTGTCCTTGGAGTGGATGCCGACCAGCTGACCTTCATACACGTTGTCGCCTTCAGCAGCGAACAGCTTGCCGCGTTCCTGCAGCGGGCCCAGCGAGTACGCGGGGGTGGTGCCCGGCGCATTGGCGATCATCACACCGTTGATGCGCTTGGCGATGGCGCCCTGTTCCTTCGGACCGTAATGGTCGAACACGTGGAACAGCAGGCCCGAGCCCTGGGTGAGGGTCTTGAACTCGTTCTGGAAGCCGATCAGGCCACGGGCCGGGATCTGGTATTCCAGGCGGACACGGCCCTTGCCGTCCGATTCCATGTTCTTCAGCTGGCCCTTGCGGGTGCCCAGCTTTTCCATCACGCCGCCCTGGTGGACTTCTTCGATGTCCACCACCAGCTGCTCGATCGGCTCCATGGCCTGGCCGTCGATCTGCTTGATGATCACTTCCGGGCGCGACACGGCCAGCTCGTAGCCTTCACGACGCATGTTCTCGATCAGCACCGACAGGTGCAGTTCGCCACGGCCGGAGACCAGGAACTTGTCGGCGTCTTCCAGCTGTTCGACCTTCAGGGCCACGTTGTGGACCTGCTCGCGGTCCAGGCGGTCCTTGATCTGGCGGCTGGTCAGGAACTTGCCACCGGACAGGTCCTTGTTGCCGGCGAACGGCGAGTTGTTGACCTGGAAGGTCATCGAGATGGTCGGCTCGTCGACGGTCAGTGCCGGCAGGGCTTCCGGGGTTTCCGGGTGGCACAGGGTGTCGGAGATGGTCAGCTCCGGAATACCGGAGATGGCGACGATGTCACCGGCTTCGGCGGTGTCCTGCTCGATGCGCTCCAGGCCCAGGAAGCCCAGCACCTGGGCGACCTTGCCGTTGCGCTTCTTGCCTTCACGGTCGATCACCGCGACCTGCATGTTCTTCTTCAGGGTGCCGCGCTGGATGCGGCCGATGCCGATCACGCCCACGAAGTTGTTGTAGTCCAGCTGGCTGATGCGCATCTGGAACGGACCTTCCGGGTCCACTTCCGGCTTCGGCGCGTGCTGCATGATCGCTTCGTACAGCGGGGTCATGTCGCCGTCGCGCACGGTGTCTTCCAGGCCGGCGTAGCCGTTCAGGGCCGAGGCGTAGACGATCGGGAAGTCCAGCTGCTCATTGGTGGCGCCGAGCTTGTCGAACAGGTCGAAGACCTGGTCGATCACCCACTCCGGACGCGAGCCCGGACGGTCGACCTTGTTGACCACGACGATCGGCTTGAAGCCCATCGCGAAGGCCTTCTGGGTGACGAAGCGGGTCTGCGGCATCGGGCCGTCCATCGCGTCGACCAGGATCAGCACGGTGTCGACCATCGACAGCACGCGCTCGACCTCGCCGCCGAAGTCGGCGTGTCCGGGGGTGTCGACGATGTTGATCCGGTTCTTGATACCGGTCTTCTTGTCTTCCCAGGTGATGGCGGTGTTCTTGGCCAGGATGGTGATGCCGCGTTCCTTTTCCTGGTCGTTGCTGTCCATCACGCGCTCGGCGAGGACGGTACGCTCGGACAGGGTGCCGGACTGCTTCAGCAGCTGGTCGACCAGGGTGGTCTTGCCATGGTCGACGTGAGCGACGATGGCGATGTTGCGAAGGTTTTCGATGGACATACGAAAGGGGGCCAGTCGGCGCCGGATTTGGAAAAAGAAGTCCAACATTATACGTCGAACTTGACGATTGGCGAAAACCTGGATTTCAGGATTGGTGAGGCCCCCATTCAGCCTGCCCCTGGCGCTGCCCGTCCGCAGGCTGAAGACCCTGCCTGCGCACATGGTCGAAGCCGCCCATGCCACGGGGGAGGTGTATCCTTATGGGGCTGATTACACACCCCGCATCCCAAGGATCTGCATGTCCCTCATCGCCACTTTCGACACCACCCAGGGCCCGATCAAGGTCGAGCTGTTCGCCGACAAGGCGCCGCTGACGGTCGCCAACTTCGTGAACCTGGTCAAGCGCGGCTTCTATGACGGCCTGATCTTCCACCGCGTGATCCCCGATTTCATGATCCAGGGCGGCTGCCCGCAGGGTCGTGGCACCGGCGGCCCGGGCTACAAGTTCGAAGACGAGAAGAATGGTGTGAAGCACCAGATCGGCTCGCTGTCGATGGCCAACGCCGGCCCGAACACCAATGGCAGCCAGTTCTTCATCACCCACATCAAGACCGATTGGCTGGACGGCAAGCACACCGTGTTCGGCCAGGTCCTGGAAGGCCAGGCGATCGTTGATTCGGTCAAGCAGGGCGACGTGATCCATTCGATCACCCTGGAAGGCGACACCGACGCCGTGCTCGCCGCCCAGGCAGAGCGCGTGGGTGAGTGGAACAAGATCCTCGCCGCCTGATCCAATACCCGGACGGCCCCCTGCAGAGGGGGCCGTTTCCATGTTGCGGCCGCCCCGCCAGGCCTGTCCCCGCCCGCGCGGCCATCTCCCACAACGCTACTTAGCTTCTTAGCAGAGGAAATCCCCATGAAAGCACCTGTTCGTGTTGCCGTGACCGGCGCCGCCGGCCAGATCGGCTACGCCCTGCTGTTCCGTATCGCCTCCGGTGAAATGCTGGGCAAGGACCAGCCGGTCATCCTGCAGCTGCTGGAGCTGCCGGTCGACAAGGCCCAGGCCGCCCTGAAGGGCGTGATGATGGAGCTGGAAGACTGCGCGTTCCCGCTGCTGGCCGGCATGGTCGGTACCGACGACGCTGAAGTCGCCTTCAAGGACGCCGACATCGCCCTGCTGGTCGGCGCACGTCCGCGCGGCCCGGGCATGGAGCGCAAGGATCTGCTGCTGGAAAACGCGAAGATCTTCACCGCCCAGGGCGCCGCACTGAACAAGGTCGCCAAGCGTGACGTGAAGGTGCTGGTGGTCGGCAACCCGGCCAACACCAACGCCTACATCGCCATGAAGTCGGCGCCGGACCTGAACCCGCGCAACTTCACCGCCATGCTGCGCCTGGACCACAACCGTGCGCTGAGCCAGCTGTCGACCAAGCTCGGCAAGCCGGTCGCCGGCATGGAGAAGTTGGTGGTGTGGGGCAACCACAGCCCGACCATGTACCCGGACTACCGTTTCGCCACCGCCGATGGTGCGTCGATCGCCGATGCGATCAACGACCAGGAGTGGAATGCCAACACCTTCATCCCGACCGTCGGCAAGCGCGGCGCGGCGATCATCGAAGCCCGCGGCTCGTCCTCGGCAGCTTCGGCGGCCAACGCAGCGATCGACCACGTGCGTGACTGGGTGCTGGGCAGCAACGGCAAGTGGGTCACCATGGGCGTGCCGTCCGACGGTTCCTACGGCATTCCGGAAGGCGTGATCTTCGGCTTCGCGGTCACCACCGAGAACGGCGAGTACACCCTGGTCAAGGATCTGCCGGTCGACGACTTCAGCCAGAAGTACATCGACAAGACCCTGGCCGAGCTGGAAGAAGAGCGCGCCGGCGTCGCCCACCTGCTGGGTTGATGCGGTCGGTGCCGGCACCCTGCCGGCACCTTTCCATCAGGGTAGGTACCGGCTGTTGGCCGGTACGCAGGAAACGGGGAGGCTTCGGCTTCCCCGTTTTCGTATGGAGTACCTGGCAACGACATGATCCTTCTGCATTACATCGACGACGCGCTGCTGGTGGCCGAGAAGCCGGCCGGCCTGCTGTCCGTGCCCGGCCGCTCGGCGGAGAACCAGGACTGCGTGGTCGCACGGCTGCAGGCGGTGTATGCCGATGCGCTGACCGTGCATCGCCTGGACCAGGTCACCTCTGGCCTGCTGCTGCACGCGCGCGGCAAGGACATGCAGGTAGCGCTGTCGATGCAGTTCGAGAAGCGCCAGGTGGGCAAGCGTTATGAAGCCATCGTGCAGGGACTGCTGGAAGGTGATGCCGGTGAAGTGGACCTGCCGCTGATCGTCGACTGGCCGAACCGGCCCAAGCAGATGGTCGACCACGAACGCGGCAAGCCGGCACTGACCCGATGGCGGGTACTGTCGCGTGACACCGAGGCGCAACGCACGCGCGTTGAACTGGAACCGGTCACCGGCCGCAGCCATCAGCTGCGCCTGCACATGGCCAGCCTGGGTCATCCGATCGTCGGCGACGTGCTGTATGGCGCAGAGGCCGCGCAGCGCGTGTGCCTGCATGCGCGGAAGCTGCAGTTCACTCACCCGGTGACGGGCGAGGCGCTCGCGTTCGAGTCTGCGACTCCGTTCTAGAAGGGTAGGGTGTTCGGCAGGGCTGCGCCCTTCACCCTGTACCCGCGGTAGCGCCGGCCGCTGGCCGGCAACCTCAGCAGCAACAGCAACGGCAACAGCAACGGCAACAGCAACGGCAACAGCAACAGCAACGGCAACAGCAACAGCAACAGCAACAGCGGGGTTCCGTGGGATGGCGGGGCGGGTCCCGTTGCGGGGGACGCCGTAAACCCATCCCTGGGGGCTTGGCCGCGGCATCCATGCCGCGGACACCCCCGCAACCGGACCCACCCCGCCTTCGACAAATCTTCGGTGACGGATGGTCTATCCACGCTTTGCGATGGATCAAATCCATCGGAATCGAATATTTCGACAATTCATCGAAAAGCATCCACGCATGGCGTGGATCTACGTGTCGACCAAGGTCGACAGCTACCAACAGCAGCCCAACAGCAGCGGGAAATTGTCGAAGGCGGGGTGGGTCCGGTTGCGGGGGCGTGAGCGCCATGGATGGCGCGACCGAGCCTACATGGACGTATTCACGGCGTCCCCCGCAATCGGACCCACCCCGCCATCCCAAGGAATGCTTGCTGTTGCGGTTGCGGTTGCGGTTGCCGTTGCTTCTGCGGGTGCAGGGCGCAGCCCTGCCGGCAACACACCCCCTACCAAGGTAGGGCGGCCCACGCGCCAGCGCCGGACTATGCTCGAAGCCATGACTTTGTCTGGGAGGGCTGCGTCATGAACTACGAGGAAACCTACCGCCGTTCGATCGACGAGCCGGAGGCATTCTGGGGCGAGGAAGCCAAGCGCATCCATTGGCACACGCCGCCGCAACAGGTGCTCGACTACAGCAACCCGCCGTTCCGGCGCTGGTTCGTGGGTGGTGAAACCAACCTCTGCTACAACGCCGTCGACCGGCATCTGGCCGACCGCGCGGACCAGCTCGCACTGGTCGCCATCTCCACCGAAACCAACAGCACCCGCGAAATCACCTATCGCCAGCTGTATCGCGAAGTGAACGACTTCGCCGCCGTGCTGAAGCATCTTGGCGTCGGCCACGGCGACCGCGTGGTGATCTACATGCCGAACATGGCCGAGGCCGTGTTCGCCATGCTTGCCTGTGCACGTATCGGTGCGGTGCACTCGGTGGTGTTCGGTGGCTTCGCTGCGCACAACCTCGCGCTGCGCATCGACGATGCCAAGCCGAAGCTGCTGATCGCTGCCGATGCCGGCATGCGTGGCGGCAAGCTCATTCCGTACAAGGCGATGGTCGATGCCGCCTGCGCCGAAGCCAGCAGTCCGCCGCCGCACGTGCTGATCGTTTCGCGCGGGCTGGACCCGGCCGAGCCACGCATCGAAGGGCGCGACGTCGAGTACGCCACCCTGCGTGCGCAGATCGGGCAGACCGATGTGCCGGTGCAATGGCTGGAATCGAGCGAGCCCAGCTACCTGCTGTATACCTCCGGCACCACCGGCAAGCCGAAGGGCGTGCAGCGCGATGTCGGTGGCTATGCGGTGGCGATGGCACAGTCGATGCAGACCGTGTTCGACTGCAAGCCGGGACAGGTGATGTTTTCCACCTCCGATGTCGGCTGGGCCGTGGGCCATTCCTACAACGTGTATGGCCCGCTGATCGGCGGCTGCACCTCGCTGCTGTACGAAGGGCTGCCGACCAACCCCGATCCGGGCATCTGGTGGGCGCTGTGCGAGCAGTACAACGTGCGCACGATGTTCTCTTCGCCGACGGCGATCCGCGTGCTGAAGAAGCACGATGCCGATTTCATCCACCGCCACGACCTGGATGCGCTGAAGTATCTGTTCCTGGCCGGCGAGCCGCTGGACGAGCCGACCGCGCACTGGATCAGCGACGCGCTGGGCAAGCCGATCATCGACAACTACTGGCAGACCGAAACCGGTTGGCCGGCATTGACCCTGCTGCCTGGGCTGGACATGAAGCCAGTGCGGTTCGGCTCGCCCGGGTTCCCCAATCTCGGCTACCGGATGAAGGTGATCGACGAGAACACCGGTGAAGAGGTGGCTGCCGGGCAGAAGGGTGTGCTGGTGATGACGCCGCCGTTGCCGCCGGGCTGCATGAGCACGGTCTGGAATGACGACAGCCGCTTCCTGCAGAGCTACTTCAGCCACTTCAAGGAACTGCTGTACAGCTCGCTGGACTGGGCCATCCGCGATGACGATGGCTATACCTTCATCCTCGGCCGCACCGACGATGTGATCAACGTGGCCGGGCACCGTCTGGGCACGCGTGAGATCGAAGAGGCCATCTCCAGTCACCCGCGCGTGGCCGAGGCAGCGGTGATCGGGGTGAAGGACGAATTGAAGGGGCAGGTGCCGCTGGTGTTCGTCACCCTCAAGCAGGGGCTCGATGGCGAAGACCCGGCCGCAGTGGTGGCCGAGATGATGGCCACGGTGACCACCTCGCTGGGTGCGGTGGCGCGACCGGCGCACATCCATGTGGTCAACGCGCTGCCCAAGACCCGTTCGGGCAAGCTGCTGCGTCGCTCGCTGCAGGCATTGGCCGAGCAGCGCGACCCCGGCGACCTGTCGACGCTGGACGACCCGGGCGCGCTGGAAGAGATCCGCCGCGCGCTGGGACGCTGATCGGGGTGGTAGCGCCGGGCCATGCCCGGCGAGCGCAAAGCGCGGAAAAGCCGCCAGGGATGGCCTGGCGCTACCCAGGCCTGCCAGGACATGCGCTAAGCTCCGCCTGTCATCGACCTGCAACACGCGGCACGCGCCCGGGAACGCGCGTGCCACCCGGGGATGGCGAACAGGGGGGCGTGCCCGCAAGGGCGTGCATGCGTATCGCATCGTGCGAAGGGGGAGCTATGGCACTGCTGCATGCCAAGACGGCCGCTGGCCGCCAGGAAATCGAAGATCGTGCCCGGCGCCTGCCGGCGTCGCTGCGTTCGATCCTGTTGATGGTTGACGGCCAGCGTGATGAAAGCGAACTGCGCGGCTTGTTCGAAGGACTGCGCGCGCCGCCGGATGCGCTGCAGCAGCTGGCTGCACTGGGCCTGATCGAAGTGGTCGGCGGCAGGGCCGAACCTGTGCCGCAGCGCGGGCTGTGCAGCGGCCGTGAGCAGGATCCGGCGCTGTACCAGCAGTTGTACGACGCGATGAGCGATGCCGTGCGCCGCCATCTGGGCCTGAAAGGCTACTTCATGCAGTTGAAGATCGAGCGCTGTACCGACGCGGTCGCCCTGGAAAAACTGTGCCCGGAAATGATCGCCGCGATCGGCAAGGCACGCAGCCCGGCGCTGGCCCAGCGCTGGTGGCAGGAGATCCAGATCTCGATGGCACCGGTCACTGCCGAGGTCGTGCCCGGCTGACGCGCGGGGTAAAGTGGTCCGCTCTTTTTCCGCCCAGGAGCCCCGCATGCAGGACGACACCGATACCCCCGGTTGGGATGCGATCAATGCCGCGCTGGCACCGCTGTACGCCGGCCAGGAGCCGCGTCACTTCGGTACCGCGCTGCCGTACACGCTGGGTGGCCAGGATCCGCTCGACGGCATCAGCGTCTACTGGGCCGAATCACCGGTTCCGCATTGGCACTACGTCACCTACGGTCTGTCAGAACTGTATGCAAAAGAGAGCAGTGATGCGGCCACCAGTGGCTATGGTTTCGAGCTGACGTTCCGCCTGGCTGCGGACAAGGGGGAGGATGCAGGCAGCACGCCGCCTGCGTGGCCGATGAACCTGCTGCAGAATCTGGCGCGCTATGTGTTCAGCAGCGGCAATGTGTTCGAGGATGGCCACCACCTCAACGCCAATGGCCCGATCGCGTTGGAGACCGACACCCGTCTCTGCCATCTGGCATTCGTTGCCGATCCGCAGTTGCCACCGCGCGACACCGCCAATGGACATTTGCAGTTCCTGCAGGTGGTGGGGTTGACCGACGAGGAAATGGACGCGATCAAGCGCTGGTCCACGCGCGGTGTCCTGCAGGTGCTTGAGGACGCGATGCCGCTGTGGATCACCGATCTGCATCGCGGCAATCTGCTGGACGATCCGGCGCTGGCCGCGCGGGTGGAGGCCGGCAGCGAGCGTGAGGGATCCAGTACCGGCATGTTGTTCATCGAGACGCTGGACTGGCGGCAGACGGCGGGTATCACCACGCTGGTGCTGGGGGCCGGGCAGGTCGGCAGTGTGGGTGAGCTGCTGCCACTGCGCCTGCGCCACGGCAAGGCACTGACGCTGGTCAGCCGCGAACGGCAATGGGAGTTCATGCCGGCCACCGATGGCGCGGTCGCGGTCGAGGACGACAGCGTGCGCTGGATACTGGATGAGGCGGCGTTGCAGGCTTGGCATGGCGTGCGGCCGCAACGCGGGACCTACCCGGTGTCGAGTACGTTGCAGGTTGAAGTGGTGCCGACGTTCCTGCGCGATGCGAAGGGCGAAGTGATCCGCGAAATCGGCTGACCGCGCCGATGGCACCAATGGGGTCGGAGCCGCCTGCTGCGCAGACGGATCCGACCCCGGTTCCGTCAGGCCAGGCCTTCGGCCTTCAGCACCGCCTGCACGCCCGGATCGGCATCCATGCGCGCCTTGTAGGCGGCCAGGTTGTCCAGGCCCGACAAGTCGACCTTGGTGCCGGCCGCCCAGCGCAGGGTGATGTAGAAGTAGGGATCGGCGAAGCTGCGGAAGCCGGCCAGCCACGGCTTGTCGGCCAGCTGCCTGTCGGCGGTCTCGAACAGGGCGCGCAGGCGCTTGTGCGCGGCGGCGCGGATCGCGTCGTACTGGCCTTCATCGGCGATGAACTTGCCCGGCGCGAACAGCGGCGAGAACGCCGGGTGCACGTCGGAGTTGACGAAGGCCAGCCAGCGGGTGGCTTCAGCGCGCTGGCGCGGGGTGCCATCGCCGCCGAGACCGGCCTGCGGGTAGCTGTCGGCGATGTAGCCCATGATCGCCGCGTTCTGCACCAGCACGAAGTCGCCATCGACGATCGCCGGTACCGCGCCGGCCGGATTGATCTTGAGGAATTCCGGACCCTTCAGGGTGTCCTTGTTCAGCAGTTCGACCTCGAACGGCTGGCCGGTCCACTGCAGGGCGATGTGGTCGGCGGTGGAACAGGCACCGGGCTTGCTGTACAGCTTCATGGGAACTCCAGGCGGGGTGTGGCGGGAAACCACCACTATCCCAGAGCCCAGCCGCACGCGGCAACGCTGCCACCGGCAACGGATCGTTACGACTGCCGGGGCTTGAGGTTCTGCACTTTGTAGAAGGTGTGATCGCCGATGGTGGCCACCTGGTAGGCGTTGCGCCAGTTCGGGCTGGCGATGGCCAGCGCAGCGAAGTGGCTGGCGCCAGGCACGATCTCGCGGCGCTCGCCGGCTGGCAGCGCCCAGTTGCGCTCGGCGTCGAAGGCCACGTCCATCGCTTCACTCCACGCCGCATCGTTGCCCAGCTGGGTGCCGGGGGAGACGATGGTGGGGGCGAACTGCTTGCGCGCGGTCACCACCTGGCACATCGAGTCGCCCCACAGGCCACTGTCGAGGCGACGCAGGGCGACCTCGGCCACGGCCTGCTGGCCACGCAGGGTCTGGTCGCGGGCTTCCAGGTAAACGGTGGTGCTCAAACACAATGAATCAGCGGCCGGCTGCGGCAGCAACTGCGACAGCCAGAGAATCCAGGCCAGTTTCATATAACTCCTTGCTCCGTGTGGGACGCACCTGGCGGTTCCGGCAGCGCAGGCTGCTGGAGGCGGGGTACGACTTGGCGTCATGGGGAGGCGGCCATCGGGGCTGCCCCGTGGGCGGCCCCAAGAACACGATCGTGGATCGATCGGCGGGGTCCGCACCGGCTCACCGGAAACTGGCTGGTGAGCAGAAAGTCGGCGCAAGGTAGGGGGGCATTGCCGAACGCATCCTGAATCGTCCGGCTTGACATTCAGCTTGGGGGCCGGTGACGGAAATCACATTCCGGCCCCCATTCAGGTGCTCATCAGAGCGCGGCGGCGAGCCGGCTGCCCTGATCGATCGCACGTTTTGCATCGAGTTCGGCGGCCACGTCTGCACCACCGATCAGGTGAGAGGCGATGCCTGCTGCCTGCAGTTCGGCCTGCAGCGCGCGCTGCGGTTCCTGGCCGGCACAGATCACCACGTGGTCGACCGGCAGCAGCTGTTCGCTGCCGTCCACGCGGATGCGCAGGCCCGCATCGTCCACGCCGAGGTACTCGACACCACCCAGCATGCGCACGCCCTTGGCCTTCAGCGTGGCGCGGTGGATCCAGCCGGTGGTCTTGCCCAGGCGTGCACCGGGCTTTCCGGCACTGCGCTGCAGCAGCCACAGCCTGCGCGGCGACGCCTCCACGGCCGGGCGGGCCAGTGCACCGCGGGCCTCGAAGGTGGCATCCACGCCCCATTCGGCCATCCAGCGTTGCGGGTCCAGCGATGGCGAGGGGCCGTCATGGGCAAGGAACTCGCCGACATCGAAGCCGATGCCACCGGCGCCGATGATGGCGGCGCTGCCACCGACCTCGACCCGGCCCAGCAGCACATCCAGGTAGTTGACCACCTTGGCGTGGTCGGCACCGGGGAAGTCGACCTTGCGCGGCAGGATGCCGGTGGCCAGTACGACCTCGTCGAAGCCGGCCAGGCTGGCCGCGTCGGCACGGGTGCCCAGGCGCAGCTGCACGCCTGTCTCGCCCAGCTTGTGGCGGAAGTAGCGCAGGGTCTCGTGGAACTCTTCCTTGCCGGGAATGCGCTTGGCCACGTTGAACTGGCCACCGATCTCCTCGCTGGCGTCGAACAGGGTGACCTGGTGGCCGCGTTCGGCAGCGACCGTAGCGCAGGCCAGGCCGGCCGGGCCGGCGCCGACCACGGCCACCCGCTTCGGTGCGGTGGTCGGGGTGTAGACCAGCTCGGTCTCGTGGGCGGCACGCGGGTTGACCAGGCAACTGGCCAGCTTGTTTTCGAACACGTGGTCCAGGCAGGCCTGGTTGCAGGCGATGCAGGTGTTGATGGCTTCGGCGCGGCCGGCGCGGGCCTTGTTCGGCCACTGCGGGTCGGCCAGCAGCGGGCGTGCCAAGGACACCATGTCGGCACCGCCATCGGCGAGGATGCGTTCGGCGACCTCGGGCATGTTGATGCGGTTGGTCGCCACCAGCGGCAATGACACATGCGGCTTGAGCTTGGCGGTGACCGCGGCGAATGCGCCACGCGGTACCGACGTGGCAATGGTCGGAATGCGCGCTTCATGCCAGCCGATGCCGGAATTGAGGATCGTCGCACCGGCGGCCTCGATGGCTTGGGCCTGCTGCACGATCTCTTCCCAGTTGCTGCCGTCTTCGACCAGGTCGACCAGCGACAGGCGGTAGATGATGATGAAATCCGGGCCGCAGGCCTCGCGGATGCGGCGCACGATCTCCACCGCAAAGCGCATGCGCTGTGCGGCATCACCGCCCCAGCGGTCATCGCGCTTGTTGGTGCGCGGGGCGATGAACTCGTTGATGAGGTAACCCTCCGAGCCCATCACTTCCACGCCGTCGTAGCCGGCTTCGCGGGCCAGCTTCGCGCTGCGTGCATAGTCGGCGATGTGCCGCTCGACGCCGCTGGCCGACAAGGCGCGCGGGGTGAACGGATTGATCGGCGCCTTCAGCTTCGACGGCGCTACCGACAGCGGGTGATAGGCGTAGCGCCCGGCATGCAGCAGCTGCAGGCAGATCTTCGCGCCGTGCTGGTGCGCGGCGGCGGTCAACTGCCGATGCGGGCGCACTTCCCAAGGCCAGGACAGCTTGCCGCCGAACGGCTTGAGCCAGCCGACCACGTTCGGCGCGAAACCACCGGTGACGATCAGGCCGACGCCACCCTCGGCGCGCTCTGCGAAGTAGGCGGCCAGGCGCGGGAAGTCGCGCGCGCGGTCCTCCAGGCCGGTGTGCATCGAGCCCATCAGCACCCGGTTGCGCAGCTGGGTGAAGCCCAGGTCCAGCGGGGCGAACAGGTGGGGGTAGGCGCTTTCGTTGGCTGGCGACATGTCGATACGCTTGCGTACGGAGGCGCGAAGGGTGCCGCGAAACGGCGCCCGGGGCAAGGGCTGCCTCGCTCGGTGGCGCCGGGCCATGCCCGGCCTACCGGTCAGCTCAGGGCGATTGCGGTTGCCGGCCAGCGGCCGGCACTACCGGTGCGCGGCCGATCCCGAACCAGCCAAGCGTGACCCCGCACAACGGTCCGATCAGCAACGCGAAGGCGAGCGTGCCGACGCCGACATTGCCGCCCAGCCACCACCCCAGCAGCAGCACGCTGCCTTCGATCAGGCTGCGCACCTTCCAGATTGGCCAGCCGGTGCGCGCGTGCAGTCCGGTCATCAGGCCATCGCGCGGGCCAGGGCCGAGCTTGGCGCCGATGTACAGGCCGGTGGCCAGCGCCACCAGCAGCATGCCGGCGCAGAACATCGCCACCTGCCAGCCGAGACCGACGGCCGGGGGCAGCAGCCACAGTCCGAACTGCGCCGAAGGACCGATCAGCATCACGTTGAGCACGGTACCGACACCTGGCTTCTGCCGCAGCGGCCACCACAGCAGCAGTACCAGCGCGCCGATCACGTTGGTGGCCAGGCCGAACGACAACGGCGTTTGCGCGGCGATGCCCTGCGACAGCACGTCCCACGGCGCGACACCGATGGCGGCGCGGATCATCAGCGCGGCGCCGAAGCCGTAAAGGAACAGGCCGATGATCAGTTGCAGCAGGCGCAGGGGCAGGGCGGTGGGCATGACAGGCTCGGGGGGAGGAGGATCTGTTTCCACCCTATCCCCGAAACAGGCCGTTCAATAGATACAGATGCCGGCCAATCCACTGCGACAGGCTGTGGGGGTGAATCAGTCGTCCCAGCCGGCCAGCGCCAGCTTGCCGATGGTGCGGCCGCCGGCCAGACGTTGATGCGCGGCATCCAGGTTGGCCGCATTGATCGGGCCCAGCACTTCGCTCAGCGTGCCGCGCAACTGGCCCGCGTCGATCATGCTGGCGGCGCGGTTGAGGATGCGGTGCTGCTCAATGCGGTCGGCGGTGGCAAAGCGCGCGCGGGCGAACATGAATTCCCAATGGATGCCGATGCACTTGGCCTTGTAGGGATCGCCGATGCGCAGCGGGCCGCGGGGTTCCACGATCAGGCCTACATGTCCCTGTGGTGCCAGCAGCTGGCCAAGTTCGTCCCAGTAGTGATCGGTGTCGGCCAGGTTGAGTGCCACCTGCACTTCGTCGACGCCAAGCGCCTGCAGCTGCGGCAACAGGGGCTGGCGATGGTCGATGACATGCTGGGCGCCCATCCGCCGGCACCAGTCGATCGAGGCTTCACGCGAGGCGGTGGCAATGACCTCAAACCCCGCGTGGTGGGCCAGCTGGATCGCCATCGAGCCGACGCCGCCGGCACCACCGATCACCAGCAGGCGCTGGCCGGCGTGGCGGCGATCATCAAGCTGCAGGGGCATGCGCTGGAACAGCAGTTCCCAGGCAGTAAGGGTGGTCAGTGGCAGCGCGGCCGCTTCGGCGAAATCGAGGGTGGTCGGTTTGCGTGCCACCAGCCGCTCATCCACCAGCTGGTACTGCGCATTGCAGCCAGGGCGGGTGACATCTCCTGCGTAGTAGACCTCGTCACCGGAGGCGAACAGGCTGGCCTCCTCGCCCATCGCTTCGACCACCCCTGCCGCGTCCCAGCCGAGAATGCGCGGGGTATCCAGCGACGCGGCCGGCGTGGCTGCACGCAGCTTCCCGTCGACGGGATTGACGGAAAGTGCTTCGACACGGATCAGCAGGTCACGGCCACGCGGCGGCTGCGGCGGTGGCAACACCAGGTCGCGCAGGGTAGGGGCGGAGTCACGGCACAGGGCGACGGCTTTCATTGCAGCTCCAGCTCGGTTCCTGTCTGCATCATAAGGTTCCTCACCTCGATGGGCGCGCGCTGAACCGCTTTGGGATAACCCGCGCCAAATCTGACGCATCTGGCCGTTAAACCCTTCCAAACCCTTGTGGTGCGTGGGTCTTGCGGATTTTCATCATCCTGTATAGGGTTTCAACGTCGGACCGGTGGCCGGTCGTGCGCGGCGCTTCACATGTTACGGGACTGTTAACATGACCTTCACCCGCCTGAGCATAATGTTCGCGGCGGTGGCGTGCTGAATCGGCTGTCTGAACATCGACGCAGTAGTGCTGGCCCATGCCTCTACCGGTTTCATACCCCCGAAATAGGAGCTGTACTCAATGAACAAGAAGATCCTTACTGCCGCGCTGCTGGGCGGTCTGGCTTTCGCCCAGGCTGCGTCGGCGCAGGAGTTCGATGACCGCTGGTACCTGACCGGTTCGGCCGGCTTCAACTTCCAGGACAACGACCGCCTGACCAACGACGCTCCGTTCGTGACCCTGGGTCTGGGCAAGTTCATCAGCCCGAACTGGTCGCTGGATGGTGAGCTGAACTACCAGAACCCGAACTTCGACGCCAACCAGGATCAGAACTGGTCGCAGTACGGCGTGTCGTTCGATCTGCGTCGCCACTTCATCAAGGAAGGCCGCGGCTGGAACCCCTACATCGTGGGCGGCCTGGGCTACCAGAAGTCGGAAGAAGAGTACCCGGCTCTGGACACCAACGGTCCGCGTGAGCGCAAGGACGGCAACCTGGCTGCCAAGCTCGGCGTCGGCCTGCAGACCACCTTCGACAAGCGCGTTGCTGTCCGCGCCGAAGTGGCCTACCGCGCTGACTTCGACGACCAGAGCATCGCCGCGCGCGACGAAAGCTGGTTCGGCGACGTGCTGGCTTCGGTCGGCGTCGTGATTCCGCTGGGCCCGGCCCCGGTGGCTGCTGCTCCGGCTCCGGCTCCGGTTGCCCCGAGCTGCGCCGACCTGGATGACGACGGTGACGGCGTCAACAACTGCGACGACAAGTGCCCGAACTCGCAGCCGGGTCAGACCATCGGTCCGGACGGTTGCCCGGTGCCGGTCTCGATCGACCTGAAGGGCGTGAACTTCGACTTCGACAAGTCGAACCTGCGTCCGGACGCTGTGGCCATCCTGAGCGAAGCCACCGAGATCCTGAAGCGTTACCCGGATCTGCGCGTTGAAGTTGCCGGTCACACCGACTCGAAGGGTACCGACGCTTACAACCAGAAGCTGTCGGAGCGTCGTGCTACCGCGGTGTACAACTACCTGACCAAGAACGGCGTCGACGCTGGCCGTCTGGCCGGTCCGATCGGCTACGGCGAGAGCCGTCCGATTGCGCCGAACACCAACCCGGATGGTTCGGACAATCCGGAAGGTCGCGCCAAGAACCGTCGTACCGAGCTGAACGTCCAGAACTAAGTTCTGACGCTCTGCCAGTAAGACACAGCAGGACCCGGCTTCGGCCGGGTCTTGTTGTTTGTGCGGTCCGCAATGATGAATCAGCGCTGGAATGGTGACCGTTCGTCGGCAATTTGCTTATTAAACCAATGAGTTGCCGTATTCATTGAAAGTGGCGCTTGAAAGATGACGCGGCATTGCTAAACTCGCCGCGTCACTTCCTTTCGTGGATGCCCTCATGCTGCGCTCTGCATCGGCTGCCGTTCTGGCGCTGGCCCTGGTTCCTGCTGCTCACGCTGCGGTCGATTGCTCGGTCAACACCAGCGCTTCGCCGCTGCCGTTGCCGGCCACGGCCGTCGCCCCGGTGGCCGACGAGCTGTACATCCGCAGCAGCCAGCTGGGCATGTCCAGCGGCGTGCTGGGCAGCAGCTACGATCCGTCGCAGTCGCTGGACCAGGTGCTGCAGCGCTTGCGCATCGATGGCTGCCAGAACATCGCCAAGGCGATTCCGAGTGCGCCGGCGGTGAAGCCGAATGATCCGGCCGCGTACAAGCCGCAGACCGAGTTCGACAACACGCCGTGGCGCTTTGACATGAGCCAGAACGGCAAGCGCATGACCGCCGAAGAGTTCGACGCCTGGATGAAGGCGCGCGGCGTACGCGTGGTCAAGGCGCGTCCGGTTCCGGCAGCCACCCCGGCCGCAGCCGAAGTGCCGGCTGAGACCAAGCCGGTCGACAAGAAGTAAGCGCGGCGGGGAGCAGAGGCTTGCGCACGCGCCGCCCACCTGCCGCCCCCGCTGCCCGCTCCCACGCTGCGCGTGGGCGTGCGAATCCCCCTGCGGTTTCCGCTGGCGTGCGCCATGGCCTGGCGCGCGTGCTGTCCAAGGCGGGTGTGTGCTCGCGCAGCGAGGCCGCGCGCTGGATCGCTGATGGCCGCGTTCGTGTCGCCGGGCGCATCGTCCGTGATCCGGAATTCCCGATTGCCAGCCCGGCGCCACCGATCGAGGTCGACGGCCAGCCGATGGGCGCACCGCAACGTCTGTACCTGATGCTCAACAAACCGCGCGGGGTGGTCACCACCGTGCAGGATGAGCGTGGCCGCGACACCGTGTACCGCTGCTTCGATGGTGCCGGCCTGCCGTGGATCGCGCCGGTCGGTCGCCTGGACAAGGCCAGTGAAGGCCTGTTGCTGTTCAGCAATGATCCGCAGTGGGCTGCGCGCCTGACTGATCCGCAGACCGGCCCGCACAAGACCTACCACGTGCAGGTGGATCGCCTGCCCGACGAGGACACCCTGGCCGCGCTGCGCGCCGGTGTCGAAGACGAGGGCGAGTTCCTGCTTGCCTTGGCCGTGCGCGTGCTGCGCAGCGGCGACAAGACCGCCTGGCTGGAGGTGGTCCTCGAGGAGGGCCGCAACCGCCATATCCGTCGCCTGCTGGCGGCCTTCGACCTGCAGGTGCTGCGCCTGGTCCGCGTTGCGATCGGAGAGCTCACGCTCGGCGATCTCGGCAAGGGCCAGTGGCGGGCGCTGGAGGTCAGCGACCAGCAGCGGCTGGGGGCCGCTGCACCGGGCTGAGTGATGCCCACGGCCGGCGCTTGCCGGCCACCGTTCCAGGCGTAGGGGGCGCCTGGTTGTCGAATGTCCAGAACGGAGCCTGCCATGTATCACCCGACCCTCAAGCAAACCCTGCGCTGTGCCAGCCTGTTGTTGCCGATCGTGCTGTTGACGGCCTGCGGCGGCCACAAGAAGGCGGCCAAGGCCGATCACCCCGCCGAAACCCCGGTGGTTGAAGTAAAGACCCCGGAGCTGGATGGCCGCGGCAGCTATCGCTTCATGATGAGCAACGGCGACCAGAAGATGACCGCCGACCAGTTCGATGCCTGGATGAAAGCCAATGGCATCCGCGTTGCCAAGGGCAACGGGCAGGACGCTGCCGCCAAGCCGGTGGTGGTCGCCAGCAAGGACGAGCCCAAGGACAAGAAGAAAAAGAAGAAGTAAGGCCTGGCAGGTGCCGACCTTGGTCGGCACGCCCTGATGGGTAGCGCCGGGCCGTGCCCGGCGAGCGCATGGCGCGGCTTTCGGGAAACCGCCGGGCATGGCCCGGCGTTATCCGTGGGTGATCAGCCCTTGATCACGCCCAGCTCGACACCGATGCGGGTGAATGCATCGATCGCGCGGTCCAGGTGCTCGCGGCTGTGCGCGGCACTGATCTGGGTGCGGATGCGGGCCTGGCCCTTGGGCACCACCGGGAAGAAGAAGCCGATCGCATAGATGCCTTCTTCCAGCAGCCGCTCGGCGAATTTCTGCGCCAGCGGTGCGTCGTACAGCATCACCGGGCTGATCGGATGCACGCCGGGCTTCACGTCAAAGCCGGCAGCGGTCATCTTCTCGCGGAAGTAGGTGGTGTTGGCGGCCAGGGTGCTGCGCAGGTCATCGGCCGCGGCCAGCATCTCGAACGCCTTGATGCCGGCGGCGACCACGTGCGGCGGCAGCGAGTTGGAGAACAGGTACGGGCGCGAGCGCTGGCGCAGCAGCTCGATCACTTCGGCGCTGGCGCAGGTGAAGCCACCCAGCGCGCCGCCCATGGCCTTGCCCAGGGTGCCGGTGATGATGTCGATCTTCTCCAGCACGCCCTTGACCTCGGCCGAGCCGCGGCCCGTCGCGCCGAGGAAGCCGGTGGCATGGCATTCGTCGATGTGGACCAGCGCGTTGTACCTCTTCGCCAGCGCGGTGATCTCGTCCAGCGGCGCGATGAAGCCGTCCATCGAGAACACGCCGTCGGTGGTGATCAGCTTGGTCTTGCAGCCGGCCGCATCGGCGGCCTGCAGCTGCGCTTCCAGATCGGCCATGTCGCAGTTGGCGTAGCGGAAGCGCTTGGCCTTGCACAGGCGCACGCCGTCGATGATTGAGGCATGGTTCAGTGCATCGGAAATGATCGCGTCGTTCTCGCCCAGCAGCGGTTCGAACAGGCCGCCGTTGGCGTCGAAGCAGGCCGCGTACAGGATGGTGTCCTGCTTGCCGAAGAAGTCGGCGATCTGCTTCTCCAGCTGCTTGTGCAGGTCCTGGGTGCCGCAGATGAAGCGCACCGACGCCATGCCGAAACCGTGGCTGTCCAGCGCGTCCTTCGCGGCCTGGATCAGGTCAGGATGGTCGGCCAGGCCGAGGTAGTTGTTGGCACAGAAGTTCAGCACCTTTCGGCCGTCTTCCAGGGTGATCTCGGCGGACTGCGGGCTGGTGATGATCCGCTCGGACTTGAACAGGCCCTGGGCGCGGATGGCGTCCAGTTCCTCAGCATAGTGGCGGGTCAGGGCGGAGGAGTCGGTCATGGCGTGGGCACGGCTCAGCACGGGGAAACCGCTGATTCTACCGGGCATCGACGGCTGCGGACCGGGCCGGATGGGGCACCGCCATGGCCGGCACATGTTGCATCGCAATAGTAAACGGGTTAAAAATTCGTGAACCGGGGCTGTCTGGCTCCGGTTGCTGCGCCCGCTGCAGATCCCCGCCTTCCACGCCACCGACCCCACCGGAGACGCTCATGAAGCACGCCCGTGCCTGCCTCGCCATTGCCGCCGCCCTGACCCTCGCGCCGTTCGCCGCCAGCGCCCAGGACAACGAATCTCCGTACAGCTGGAACGTCACCGCCGTCTCGGACTACCTGTTCCGTGGTGTGTCGCAGACCGATGAGGATCCGACCCTGCAGGCCGGCTTCACCTACACCAGCCCGGTTGGCCTGTATGCCGGTGTCTGGGGTTCGGGCGTGGACTTCGGTCCGGGCGATCCGAATACCGAGGTCGACTACCTTATCGGCTACGGCGTGGACGTGACCGAGCGCGTCAACTTCGACGTGCTGTTGAACCGTTACACCTACCTCAAGGCCAGCCACCAGAACTACAACGAGCTGATCACCACCACCACGCTGGACGACACCTACAAGCTGACGGTGGCCTACAGCAACGATGTGTGGAACAGCAGCACCGACGGCTGGTACTTCGGCCTGGGTGGCAGCTGGGGCCTGCCGAAGGACTTCACGCTCAACGCCAACGTCGGCCGCAGCACCTTCGAGGACGGTATCGCCAAGGACTACACCGACTGGAACGTCGGCGTCGCCCGCCAGTTCGGCCTGTTCAATGTCGGCCTGGGTTACTACGGCACCGATGGCAACGGCCGCGACAACTCCGGCAAGCTGGCCCACAGCCGGGTGATGCTGAGCGTGGCCGTAGGCAAGTAACGCCGCAGGCGTTACCGGTAGTGCCGGCCGCTGGCCGGCAACACCAAAGAAAAAGGCGCCATTGGGCGCCTTTTTCGATTCCGCAGCGTTCTTGATCCCATCTGGGGGAGAGCCCCCTTGTTGTTCAAGGGGGCGCGCCGACGGCGCGGGGATAAGGAAACCTGCGGGGGAATTGACCCGAAGGGTCAATTCCAGCTGAGGACCACCTTGCCGGCCTTGCCTTCTTCCATCAGGTCGAAGCCCTTCTGGAAGTCGTCGATCGGCAGCTGGTGGGTCATCACCTTGCCGAGCGGGAAGCCGGACAGCACCAGCTGGGTCATCTTGTACCAGGTCTCGTACATCTTGCGGCCGTAGATGCCCTGCACGGTCAGGCCCTTGAAGATGATCTTGTCCCAGTCGCAGCCGGCGCCCTTGGGCATGATGCCGAGCATGGCGATCTTGCCGCCGTGGTACATGCAGTCGAGCATGTCGTTGAACGCGCGCGGGTTGCCGCTCATTTCCAGGCCCACGTCGAAGCCCTCCATGTGCAGTTCCTTCATCACGTCCTTCAGCGACGTGTTGGCGACGTTGACCACCCGGGTGGCGCCCATGTCGGCGGCCAGCTTCAGGCGGAAGTCGTTGACGTCGGTCACCACCACGTTGCGTGCACCGATGTGCTTGCAGATGCCCGCCGCGATGATGCCGATCGGGCCGGCGCCGGTGATCAGCACGTCTTCGCCGATGACGTTGAATTCCAGCGCGCAGTGCGCGGCATTGCCGTACGGGTCGAAGAAGGCGGCCAGCTCGGAGGGGATCTGGTCGGGGATCGGCCACAGGTTGCTGGCCGGCATCACCATGTATTCGGCGAACGCGCCGTTGACGTTGACGCCGATGCCGACGGTGTTCGGGCACAGGTGCTGACGACCGCCTCGGCAGTTGCGGCAGTGGCCGCAGACGATGTGGCCTTCGGCCGACACGCGCTGGCCGATCTCGTAGCCGGTTACGCCCGGGCCGATCTGCGCGATGCGGCCGACGAACTCATGGCCGATGGTCAGGCCCGGCTTGATCGTGCGCTGGCTCCATTCGTCCCACAGGTAGATATGCAGGTCGGTGCCGCAGATCGCGGTCTTTTCCAGCTTGATCAGGACCTGGTTGGGGCCCGGGGTCGGCACCGGAACCTCTTCCATCCAGATGCCCTTGGCCGCTTCGCGCTTGACCAGGGCCTTCATCGTTTGCTGCGCCATTGGGGTGGAACTCATCAGGGGGAAAGCGCGGATTATAGGGCGCCACGCGGATTTCCCATGTTGCGCTGCGGGTGCAGTGGTGGAACGAAAGCTGTGCGCAGGCGGGCGTTTCGAACAGCGCCACTGCGTTCGCCGGGCCATGCCCGGCGCTACCGGCAAATCGCGCGGGTAGCGCCGGGCCATGCCCGGCGGGCCGGGGGCCATGACTTCCGGGGTTCGGGCCGGGGCAGGGCGGCGGGCTACAATCGAGGGTTCCACTACCAGGGGCCGCTCCATGCGCTCGAACCTGCTTGCATTCTCCGTCGTCGCCAGCCTTGGGCTGGTCCAGGTCGCCCATGCCGCTGAAGGCATGTGGGTGCCGCAGCAGCTGCCGGAAATCGCCGGCCCGCTGCAGAAGGCCGGCCTCAAGCTGTCCCCGGAACAGCTGGCCAACCTGACCGGCGACCCGATGGGCGCGGTTGTCGCGCTGGGCGGCTGCACCGCCAGCTTCGTCTCCCCGCAGGGCCTGGTGGTCACCAACCACCACTGTGCCTATGGTGCGATCCAGCTGAACTCGACCGCACAGAAGAACCTGATCAAGGACGGCTTCAACGCGCCCAAGCTCAGCGATGAACTGAGTGCCGGCCCGAACGCCCGCGTGTTCGTGCTCGACCAGATCACCGACGTCACTGCCCAGGCCAAGGCGGCCATCGCCGGCGCCGGCAAGGACCCGCTGGCCCGCAGCCGTGCGCTGGACGCTTTCGACAAGGCCCAGGTCGCCGCGTGTGAAGCCGATGCCGGCTTCCGCTGCCGCCTGTACTCGTTCTCCGGCGGCAACACCTACCGCCTGTTCCGCAACATGGAAATCAAGGACGTGCGCCTGGTCTATGCACCTCCGGGCAGCGTCGGCAAGTTCGGCGGTGACGTTGACAACTGGATGTGGCCGCGCCACACCGGTGATTTCTCGTTCTACCGTGCCTACGTCGGCAAGGACGGCAAGCCGGCCGCGTTCTCGGCCGACAACGTGCCCTACCAGCCCAAGCACTTCCTGAAGTTCGCCGATACGCCGCTGGGCGCCGACGACTTCGTGATGGTGGCCGGCTACCCGGGCCGCACCAACCGCTACGCGCTGGCCGGCGAGTTCAACGAGACCGCCAGCTTCACCTACCCGACCATCGCGCGCCACTACAACGCGGTGCTGAAGATGATCGCCGACGCCGGCAAGGCCGACGCCGACGTCAAGGTGAAGTACGCCGCCACCGCGGCCAGCATGAACAACGTGGCCAAGAACTACCTGGGCCAGCTGGAAGGCTTCAAGCGCATCGATGCCGCCGGCCAGAAGCAGGCCGAAGAAGCGGCGGTGCTGGCCTGGCTGAAGAAGCAGGGCGCTGCCGGCAAGCCGGCACTGGCTGCACACGCGCAGCTGCTGCAGCACCTGGATACCAGCAAGTCGACGCGCGAGCGCGACCTGTTCGTCGGCCAGTTCAACAACACCTCCGCGGTGGGCGCGGCCATCACCCTGTACCGCCTGTCGATCGAGCGCAGCAAGCCCGACGCCGAGCGCGAAGCGGGTTACCAGGACCGCGACCTGACCACCATCGAGGGCAGCCTGAAGCAGATGGATCGCCGCTACGTGGCGAAGATGGACCAGCAGCTGCAGACCTACTGGCTGGACCAGTACGTGGCCCTGCCAGCCGCCCAGCGCGACAACGAGGTGCTGAACACGTGGTTGGCCGGCAGCGATGCCACTGCGGTGAAGTCGCTGGTGACCAAGCTGGGCGGCACCGGACTGGGCAGCCTGGACAACCGCCTGAAGTGGTTCAAGGCCGATCGCGTTGCGTTTGAAGCCAGCAATGATCCGGCCATCCAGTACGCGGTGGCCGTCATGCCGGCGCTGCTGAAGCAGGAAGAGCAGAAGAAGATCCGCGAGGGCGAATCGCTGACCGCTCGTCCGCTGTACCTGCAGGCCGTGGCCGACTACAAGAAGAGCCAGGGCGAGTTCGTCTATCCCGATGCCAACCTGTCGCTGCGCATCACCTTCGGCAACGTGATGGGCTATGGCAAGGACGGCGTGAAGTACACCCCGTTCACCACCCTGGAAGGTGTGGCGGCGAAGGAAACCGGTGAGGATCCGTTCGACTCGCCGAAGGCCCTGCTCGATGCGGTCAAGGCCAAGCGTTACGGCGGTCTGGAAGACAAGCGGATCGGTTCGGTACCGGTGAACTTCCTGTCCAACCTGGACATCACCGGCGGCAACTCCGGTTCGCCGGTGCTCGATGCCAACGGCAAGCTGGTCGGCCTGGCCTTCGACGGCAACTGGGAATCGGTCAGTTCCAACTGGGTGTTCGACCCGGTGATGACCCGCATGATCGCCGTCGACAGCCGCTACATGCAGTGGATCATGCAGGAAGTGGCGCCGGCGCCGCAGCTGCTGAAGGAACTGAACCTGGCGAAATGAACCGGTTGCGGTAGTGCCGGCCGCTGGCCGGCAACCTCGACCAGATAGCCGGAGTTTCTGAAACCCCGCGACGTCTGTCGCGGGGTTTTTTCATGCCCCGACCGGCCGGGTCCGCCGAACAGGTATCATCCCTGTTCCGCGCACTTCACAGGATGTGAACAATGCGCCGGAACTCCTCCCCCAAGGACCCCTTGTTCGCATGCGCATCCTGCTTGCCCGTCACGGCGAAACGCCGTGGAACGCCGAAGGCCGCTACCAGGGCCAGATCGACATCCCGCTTTCGCCCATCGGTGAGGCCCAGGCCCAGGCGCTTGGCGCCCGCCTGGCTTCGGTGGACATCACCCGCGCGGTGGCCTCGCCGCTATCACGCGCCCAACGCACCGCGCAACTGGCCCTGGGTGCTGCACGCGCCGACATGCTGCTGACCGAGCCGGAGCTGCAGGAAATCGCCCACGGTGAGTGGGAAGGCCTGCTGGCCAGCGAAATCAACGAAAAAGACCCGTCGCGCCTGCAGGCGTGGCGCAATGAACCGGACACCGTGCTGATGCCCGGTGGCGAATCGCTGCGCCTGGTGCTGGAGCGCAGCTGGCGCGGCCTGGCCCGCGCCGCCGAAGGCCTTGGCGAACACGACACCCTGCTGGTGGTCGCCCACGATGCAGTAAACCGGGTGATCCTGTGCAAGGTGCTGGGCCTGCCGTTGTCGCGGCTGTGGACCTTCCGCCAGGCACCGACCACGCTCAACCTGCTTGAAGGCGCCGACCTGGACAGCCTGGAAGTGGTGCGCCTGAACGACTGCGCCCACCACACGCCGTTCTTCGGTGAAGCCAAGCACCGCGCACTCTGAATCTTCTGCCCTGAACCACCTGCACCTGTTGGAAGCCTTGCCGTGAAGAACACCCCGACCACTCTGGCCGAATGGCTGGACTACATTGAACGCCAGCATCCAGCCAGCATCGACATGGGACTGGAGCGCGTGCGCACCGTGGCCACCGCGATGGGCCTGGGCACGCCTGCCAGGCACACCATCGTGGTCGGTGGTACCAACGGCAAGGGTTCCACCGTCGCCTTCATCGAGGCCATCGCGCGTGCTGCGGGCTGGAAGGTCGGCGCGTACACCTCGCCGCACCTGCTGCGCTACAACGAGCGCGTGCGCATCGATGGCCAGGATGTCGATGACGCCGCACTGGTGGCCGCGTTCAACACGGTCGAGGCAGCGCGCGGTGATGTGACGCTGACCTACTTCGAGTACGGAACGCTGGCCGCGCTGCAGTTGTTCGCCGATGCCGATCTTGATCTGGCCGTGCTGGAAGTGGGCCTCGGTGGCCGCCTGGATGCGGTCAACATCGTCGACGCCGACGTGGCGGTGATCACCACCGTGGACATCGATCACGCCGAATGGCTGGGCGAGGACCGCGAGGCCATCGGTGCCGAGAAGGCCGGCATCATCCGCGGCTGGAAGCCGGTGATCCTGGGCGAGACCGATCCGCCGTCGAGCGTGCTGGCGCGCGCCTACCTGGTGGGTGCCAATGCGATCCGCGGCGGCAGCGACTATTTCTACGAACCGATCGACGCGCAGCGTTGGCGCTGGCGCGATGTCGGCACCCGCCTGGAACTGCCGACGCCGACGCTGGCCGGGCCGATCCAGCTGGCCAACGCCGGTGCGGCGATCGCGGCGCTGCGCGCGCTGGACAGGCCGGTGCCGCGCGCGGCATGGGCCGCAGGCGTGGCAGCGGCGCGCATCGCCGGGCGCCTGCAGGCGTTCGAGCGCGATGGCGTGCAGGTTCGCGTCGATGTCGGCCACAACCCGCAGGCAGCCGGCCAGCTGGCGCGCGCGCTGAAGGCCGAGGCATCCCCCGGGCGCACCCTGGCGGTATACGCCGCGCTGCAGGACAAGGACGCCGTGGGCGTGGTGCAGGCCCTGCAGGAGGTGGTGAGCGACTGGACCCTGGCCGGGCTGGATGGCGCGCGTGGGCAGAGTGCGGCGGAACTGCAGGCACGGCTGGCAGATACCGCGGCAGCCACTGCGGCGCTGGCCGGCACGGTCGAACAGGCGATGGCGCAGGTGCTGGCCCGCGCCGAGCGCGGCGACCGGGTGCTGGTATTCGGTTCCTTCCATACCGCCGCCGCTGCGCTGCAATGGCTGCAGGTCCACGCCTGACCGCCGTTCAGCCATTACCGACGCCGTGCGGTCGCGCACCCGTATAATCGACCGCAACGTCCAGCCTGCCGCCTGCCCTACGTGGATACGCCCCTGAAACAGCGTCTGATTGGTGCCATCGTCCTGGTGGCCTTGGCCGTCATTTTCCTGCCGATGCTCGTCAAGGGCCCGGCCCCGGACAGCGGTGTCGCTTCTGTGCCGATCTCCGCGCCCGATGCGCCGGCCGATGGCCAGTTTGAAACCCGTGAACTGCCGCTGGTCGCACCGGCCGGTGGCGCCACCGGGTTGCAGAGTGGCCAGGCCCGTCCCGTCGAGGAGGCTGCCGCCCCGGCAACACCGCCGACCGTGGACACTTCGCCAGCCGTCGCCGCCGGTAACTACGCGGTGACGTTCGGCGCCTACGGCAGCCAGGCCGACGCCGATGCGGTGATCGCCTACCTCAAGCGTTCGCAGCTTCCGGGCTTCATCGAGACCGCATCGATCAACGGCCGCCCGGCCTGGCGCGTTCGCGTTGGGCCGTATGCCGACCGTGCCCAGGCCGAAGCGGCCCGGCTGCAGGCGGTGAAGGTGCGTGCCGACGTGAAGGCAGAAGTCATCACGCTCGATGCGAAACCCTCCACCAGCGCACCGGTGGCAAGCACGCCGACGCCCGCGCCGAGCGCCAGTACTCCCGTCGCGGCGGCCACGCCGTCGGCGACCGGCAACCCGGTGCGCAGTGAAAGCCTGCCGCCGAGTACGCCGACCGCAGCAGCGCCGCCGGCCGCCAAGCCGGAGCCGGTCAAGTCGGTGGCCAAGCCGGAACCGAAGCCCGAGCCCAAGCCCGAAGCGACCGCCAGCAAGCCGGCCACGCCGCCGAGCACGCCGGCCGCACCGGCCGCCAGCGGAGTGGGTTTTGCCGTACAGCTCGGCGCCTTCGGCCAGGCCAACGATGCCAACGCCCTGCGCGACAAGGTGCGCGCGGCAGGCTTCAGCGCCTTTGTTGAGCAGGTTCGTACCGAAAAGGGCAGCCTGCACCGTGTCCGTGTCGGACCGGTCGCCAACCGAGCCGATGCTGAACAGTTGAAGGCGCAGGTCGCCGCCAAGGTCGGCGTGGCCGGCATGGTGCGACCGCACCCATGACCTGTACGCAGCCCCGTTGCCAGCGCCGCCGAAGGAGCGGGGCGCCATGATCGACGTGGTGCTGCTGATCGTGATCGCCGCCTCCACCCTGCTTGGGTTGCTGCGCGGCTTCGTGGGCATCGTCATCGGCACCGTATCGTGGCTGGTGGCCGCCTGGGCGGCCTTCGCCTTCGGCAATGACGCCGCACGCTGGTGGGCCGCACCGGCTGCGCCCGGCGGCGAGCATTTCATCGGCGGCTACCTCAGCGTCGGCATCGGCGTGATGGTCGTGGTCGCCGTGATCGGCATGGTCATCAAGGCCATCGTCCACCGCAACATGCTGGGCAGCCTGGACCGCCTGCTGGGCGGGGTCCTCGGTGCCGTGCGTGGCGGGCTGATCGCGGCCGTGCTGCTGTTGCTGGCCGGCTTCACTCCGCTTACCGCCGAACCCTCCTGGCGCGGCTCGGCGCTGCGCCCGGTGCTGAACCCGGCCGTGGCCTGGATGAACAGCAAGCTGCCGCAGTGGCAGGTGCCGGGCACCGACCTGCTGCCCAAGGCCTTGCCGATGGACGCGCTGTCCCCATCTGCGTTAATGGAGCTGGGCAAGAGCGCCGGCGCCGGAGTGGGCAAGCCGGGGGCGACAGGCGATAATGGCGTACTCGGTCAGATAGTGGCGGGCAGCGGATGGCTGCGGCCTGCGAAGGCGGAACAGGGCGAGGCATACGATCCGGCCGAAGTGCGCCCGGACGCCCCAGCACTACCGGGCAGCATCGAGCCGGACGACCCGGCCAATGTCGACCGCAGACGCGGCGACAACTCTGGCCAGGCACGGCCACCTTCCTTGTAACTGGGCACAGCCCAGCGGAGACCTCGCATCATGTGTGGCATCGTCGGAATCGTCGGCAACCAGAACGTCGCCGGGCAGTTGTATGACGGCTTGACCGTCCTCCAGCATCGCGGCCAGGACGCGGCGGGCATCGCCACCGTCAACGGCAGCCGCCTGCGGGTGCAGAAGGCCACCGGCCTGGTCCGCGATGTCTTCGATGCACGCACCATGTCCACCCTGGAAGGCAGCGTCGGCATCGCCCATGTGCGCTATCCGACCGCCGGTTCGGAAGGCATGGACGAGGCACAGCCGTTCTACGTCAATTCGCCGTACGGCATCGCGCTGGCCCACAACGGCAACCTGATCAACACCGAGGACCTGCGCCAGCAGGTGTTCGAGCAGGACCGCCGCAACGTCAATACCGATTCGGACAGCGAAGTGCTGTTGAACGTGTTCGCCTACGAACTGGAACAGCAGCGCCAGCTCAGCCCGGAAGCCGCCATCCGCGCGGTTGCCGGCGTGCACCGCCGCTGCAAGGGCGGCTATGCGGTGGTGAGCGTGGTGCTGGGCCTGGGCCTGGTCGCTTTCCGCGATCCGCATGGCATCCGCCCGCTGGTGCTGGGCAAGCGCAGCCATGCCGAGGGTGACGAATACATTGTTGCCTCCGAGTCGGCCGCGCTGGACGTGCTGGGCTTCCAGCGCGTGCGCGACGTGCAGCCGGGCGAAGCACTGGTGATCACCGCGCGCGGCGAGTTGTTCTCGGAAATCTGCGCCGAGCCGGCCGAACACACGCCGTGCATCTTCGAGTACGTGTATTTCGCACGCCCCGATTCGATGATCGACAACGTGTCGGTGCACAAGGCGCGCATGCGCATGGGCATCAAGCTGGGCGAGAAGATCCTGCGCCTGCGCCCGGACCACGACATCGACACCATCATCCCGATCCCGGACACCTCGCGCGATGCCGCGCTGGAGATCTCCAACGTGCTCGGGGTGAAGTACCGCGAAGGCTTCATCAAGAACCGTTACATCGGCCGCACGTTCATCATGCCGGGCCAGGGCGAACGGGTGAAGTCGGTGCGCCGCAAGCTCAACCCGATCCACCTGGAATTCCGCAACCGCGTGGTGCTGCTGGTGGACGACTCGATCGTGCGCGGCACCACCAGCCAGCAGATCGTGCAGATGGCGCGTGACGCCGGCGCACGCAAGGTCTACCTGGCCAGCGCCGCGCCGCCGGTGCGTTACCCCAACATCTACGGCATCGACATGCCGGCCGCTGAAGAGCTGGTCGCGCACAACCGCAGCATCGAGGAAATCGAAGCGCACCTGGGCTGTGACTGGCTGATCTACCAGGACATCGAAGACATGGAAGCGGCGGTGAGCGAGGGCAATCCGGCGCTGCGCAACTTCGATTCCTCGTGCTTCAACGGCCATTACCCGACGGGCATCGAGCCGGGCTACTTCGAACGCATCCAGCAGCTGCGTTCGGACGACGCCAAGCACAAGCGCCGCGCCTGAGGTCCATGCGGTGATCGACGTGCCTGACGTCGGCGGCAATCTGCTGCGCGCCGCGCAGCAGTGCCTGGCCGAAGCCGATCCGCTGCGCAAGGTCGCACTGACCCAGGCCTACGCTGCCGCGTTCCGCGCCGGCCGCTTGAACGTACCGGCCGATGCTCCGCCGGCCGATCCGATCCGCATGCCGGGCCGGCCGCCGCAGCTGGTGATGGTGCATCCGCGTGAAGTGCCCCGGCGCGGCCTGGGCGGGGTGGAAGGGCGTGCGGCGTTCATCCATGCCATTGCCCATATCGAGCTCAATGCGATCGACCTGGCCTGGGACGCGGTGTATCGCTTCCGCGGTCTGCCAGCTGCGTTCCATGCCGACTGGGTGAGCTGCGCCGACGACGAATCGCGCCACTTCATGCTGCTGCGCGAGCGTCTGCTGGCACATCGCCATGAGTACGCCGATTTCCCTGCGCACAACGGCCTGTGGGAAATGTGCGAGAAGACTGCGCACGACGGCCTGGCGCGCATGGCGCTGGTGCCGCGCGTGCTGGAAGCGCGCGGGCTGGACGTGACGCCGGGCATGATCGACAAGCTGCGCAACGTCGGCGATGGCGAAACCGCCGACGTGCTGGAGGTGATCCTGCGCGAGGAGGTTGCACATGTTGCTGCCGGTTCGCGCTGGTTCCGCTGGTACTGCGAGCGCGCCGGCGTCGAGCCACGAGCGCGTTTCAAGGAACTGCTGGTCGAGTATGCCGGTGGCTACCTGCACGGGCCGTTCAATATCGAGGCCCGCCTGCTGGCCGGGTTCGATGCGGATGAGCTCGCCAGCCTGGTCGAACAGGCGGGTTGACCGGCGTCGGCCGGTCCACATCCACGCCATACGCGCTTGCAGTAGATCCACGCCATGCGTGGATGACGTTCACCCGTTCACCCGTTCACCCGTTCGGCAACACCACGCGTCTGCCATCCACCGTCG
This sequence comes from Stenotrophomonas sp. 1337, assembly GCF_031455455.1. NCBI lineage: Bacteria > Pseudomonadati > Pseudomonadota > Gammaproteobacteria > Lysobacterales > Lysobacteraceae > Stenotrophomonas > Stenotrophomonas sp. 1337. The sequence continues at coordinate 154,924 of NZ_JAVDSR010000008.1, forward strand.
GCCGGTTGATGTAGAACAGCCCCGGCCCAGGGCGATACGGCAGCTCGCTGACACCGGCGTCGGCGGTGTAGGTCAGGGCGGTATCGCCCAGCGCATCGAAATTCCAGTGTGCGGACTGCATCAGGTAACGGCGGCGCAGCAACGCTTCCTGCGTCGGGGTCAACGGCTGGCCGGCAATCAGGCGGCGCGCGATCGGCTGCAGCGCGCTGGGCAGTTCCCAACCCGCCACCTTGGCCGCGTCGGTAGTCCAGGTCACGCCGGCAGCGATGGCGTGCTGCTGCATCACCTGCAGCGCAACCAGCTGGTAGCGCCAATCGATGCGCCGGTGCAGCACCACCGCAGCGGTGACGTACAGCACCGGCGACATCAGTACGCTGCGGCTGCCCGCGCGTCGCTGCTGCTGCCACTGGTGCCAGACATCGACCCACACTTCCTTCGGGTTCAACCCCAGCTGCTGCCGCCAGCGTTCGGCGTCGGCCTGTGCTTCAGCGTACGCGGTGGTCGCCTGCAGCAGTGTCAGGGGTGGTGTCTGGTAGTCCTCCACGCCAGGCCGGCGCAGTTGCTGCCGCCGCGGCCGGCTGAGCAGCTTGGGCCCTTCTTCCACCTGGTCGTAGCCACCACCGATGTTGGCGTGCACGCCGGGTAGTGCGATTTCGGGATGGGCTGGTGCCACCGTGGTCAGCGCATAGTGCTGGCGATGCTCGTCGCGCGCACTGAGCTGCAGCACGGCCTCGGCGATGCCTGCGGGCAGGGCGATGCGGGGGTGTTCGTCGGCGCGGCCGCCATTGACGGCGACCACCGTGTCGAACAGGCCGATGAAGCGCAAGATCGGCCGCGGCAGGGCGAAATCGGCGCTGCATGAAAGCCCCGCCTGCTGCAGCAGCTGCCGCCAGCGCGCGCCGTCCCATCCGCGCAGATGGTTGGCCACATCACGCGCGGAGGCCGCGCCGCGCGAGTAGCCGAACAGATCCAGCTGCACGCTGTGCAGGGGGGCGCGCCACTGCGACGCAAGAGCCGTCAGTGCCGCCGGCAGCAGCACCTGCAACGCACGCTGCACCTTCGCCTGCACGCCACTGGCGCCGATACCGAAGGCCAGGCCGATCAGGTCGTCCTCGGCATCATCGCGGGTGCCGACGCCTTCCACGTAGATCGCCAGCGAAGGTGTACTGCCGGGCGTGCGCCGGCTGTCCGGATACAACTGATGCAGGCGCGCGATGTTGGTGGCGCCGTTGTCGTAGCTGCTGGTCAACCGGCTCTGGTAGGTCGAATCATCATCGGCGCGGAGCAGGGCGGGGCGCGGTCGCGGCACCTGCCGGTGGCCCTGCGCCAGGTTGTGGGCGTTGTTGCGGGTGCCATCGAAGAACAGGCCGATCCGCAGCAGGCCCGGATCAGCCGTCGTGTCACCGCTGTGCTGCGCTGGCGCCATGTGCATCCCCTGTCGTGGCCACGTCACGGTAGCGCGAAAGCCGTGTGTTGGCGAAGTGTACTGACGCTTTTGACCTGACTGAACGCAGATGCGGTCGATCACAGATCGCGATTTCCATTCCTCTCGTCTATTGAATTCACACGCCCTGCGCAGGCCTGATTGCCGGACCCGGCACCCCGGGTCGTGCTGCATCAACGCTGTCCACTTCACTTCAAGGAGCGACAAGATGATGTCCAGATCGATAGGTAAAGCGACAGGTGGTCTGTTGTTGGGATTGTCGGTAGCGGCGGCCGCCCATGCGGCGCCGCTGTTCGAGCCGGTCACCGTGCTCAGCCGTGCATCGGCCACCAGCGAGCCGGCACTGGGGCGATTGCTGGCCACCCCGTCCACCGCCGCCGTACAGGAAGTGCGTGTCGATGCTGCCGCCACCGCGCAGACGCAGCTGGAATTCGAGCTGCTCGGGCAGAAGGTGCAGGCCGTTCGCAGCAAGGTCGAGGCGCTGCCCGATGGTGGCAGCATCTGGTACGGCCAGTTGCGCGCGCCGTCCGATCGCCTGCAGGCGGCCACGTCCAATGGCCAGGACGATCCGGGCAATTCGCTGATCCTGGTGCGCTCGGGCAATACCCTCACCGGCTCGATCCGCAAGGACGGCAAACTCTATCGTCTGCGTCCGCTGGGCAATCGCCACGTGCTGGTCGAGGTGGATGAATCGCGGATGCCGGCCGATCATCCGGCCGACTACAACCAGTTGCCGAAGATCGCCATGCCTGCCAATGATCGCCTCGGCACTGCGCAGGCCTCCTCAGGCAGCCCGGCGACCATCCGCGTGCTGGTGGTGGCAACCAACGCTGCAGTGACCGCCTACGGTGGCAACATGCAGTCGTTGGTGCAGTTGGCGGTTGCCGAATCCAACCAGGGTTACACCAACAGCAACGTAGGCCTCACCCTGCAGCTGGCCGGTTATGAAACCACCAACTACACCGAGTCCGGCAATTTCACCACCGACCTGTCGCGCTTCCGTGGCACCAGCGACGGCTACATGGACAGCATCCACACCAGCCGCAACAACACCGCCGCCGACGTCGGCGTACTGCTGATCAACAACACCAGTTACTGCGGACTGGCGTCGGGCATCGGTTCCACCGCATCGACCGCGTTTGCTGCGGTGTACTGGGATTGCGCCACCGGCTACTACTCGTTCGCCCATGAAATCGGCCACCTGCAGAGCGCACGGCACGACATCGCCAGTGATCCGAGCACGTCGCCGTATGCCTATGGCCATGGCTATCGTTATGAGCCGGCCAGCGGATCGCGCTGGCGCACGATCATGGCCTATGACTGCTCGGCCGGCTGCCCGCGGCTGAACTACTGGTCCAATCCGAACATCAGCTACAACGGCGTGCCGATGGGCATCGCCAGCAGTGCCGACAACCAGCGCGTGCTGGTCAATACCAAGGCCACCATCGCGGCCTTCCGCTGAGTCCAGGCGCCGACCAGGGTCGGCGTCTACCAGGGCGCGTGCACCTGCTCTGGTAGATGCCAACCTTGGTTGGCATCCTGCGATCCATCATGCGCGGCTGAGCGTATCCAGGGTCCAGCCGTTGGCATCCACGCGCAGCACCGAACCCTGTTCGTACCAGTCGCCCAGCACGATGCGGGTGCAGCTGCGTCCGCCGGCCTGCAGGGTGTGGATCGCCGGGCGATGGGTGTGGCCATGGATCATCGTGTCCACGCCATGGCGCACGTAAGTGGCTTCCACTTCGGCCGGGGCCACGTCGGTGACTGTCTCGAACTGCGCACGGTCGCCCTGCTTCATTTCCGACTGGCGCGCCTGGCTGGCATCACGCGCCTTCTGCGCGAAGGCGATACGCGCTTCCAGCGGCTGCGACAGGAACTGCGCCTGGAAGACCGGGTCGCGCGTCTGGGCACGGAACTGCTGGTAGGGGATGTCATCGGTGCACAGCAGGTCACCGTGCTGCAGCAGCACCGGGCGGCCGTACAGCTCGATCATGCACGGGTCCGGCAGGATGCGCAGGCCGGCGCGGCGGGCATAGTCTTCGCCCAGCAGGAAGTCACGGTTGCCGCGGATGAAGAAGACCGGCACGCCGCTGTCGGACAGTACCTTCAGCGCATCGGCCACCGCGTCGGCTGCGGCCGAGGGGGTGTCATCGCCGATCCAGGCTTCGAACAGATCGCCGAGGATGTACAGCGCATCGGCGCCAGGCGCTTCCTCGCGCAGGAAGCGCAGGAACAGGTCGGTGATGGCCGGACGGCTGGGGTCCAGATGCAGATCGGAGATGAACAGCGTGGTCATGCGGACATTCTAGGGCATCACACCGGCAACGGCAGCCAGGCCAGGCTGGCCGAGGCCAGCAGTGCAGCGATGCCGGTGGCAGCCAGAACGTCGCTTGGGTAGTGCAGGCCCAGCACTACGCGCGACAGGCCCACGCCGAAGGTGAACGGCACCAGCAGCGGCGCCAGCCAAGGATAGTAGGCCAGCGCGACGATGGTGAACGACACCGCGTGCAGGGTATGGCCGGACGGGAAACTGAACTCATCCAGCGGCGCCACCCAGGCACGGATACGCAGGTCGGCCGCGTACGGCCGTGGCCGCCGGGTCCAGCGTTTCAGACCCTTGTACAGCAGCAGCGCGGCCAGGCCGGTGGCGGCCATGTGCACTGATGCGCGCAGGCCGTCGAAGCCATCGATGAGCACCAGCGCGCCCATCAGCACATACCAGAACACGCCATCGCCGAGCCGGCTGATGATCGAAAAGACGCGCCGCACGCGGCGACGTCGGCAGTAGTGGTTGGCGCGGCGGCACAACCGGGCTTCGCGACCGGCCAGCAGCTCAAGCGGCGTGGTGCGCATGTCCGCTCCTCCGCGCGCTGGCCAGTTCCGCCAGCAGGCTTTCGAACTCCGCCACCACCTGCTGCGGGTGCAGCCGCTTCATCGCCCGTGCCGCGTTGCCGCCCAACCCGCGGCGCTGGGCATCATCGGCAGCCAGTTGCACCGCTGCCTGCACGAACTGCTCGTCGTCATCCACTGCGGCACCGTTCTCGCCGTTGCGCAGGTACTCGCGGGCCGCGCCGTAGTCGAAAGCAACCGTGGCCAGGCCGCTTGCCATGCTTTCCAGGGTCACGTTGCCGAAGGTCTCGCTGCGGCTGGGGAACAGGAACAGATCGCCACTGGCGAAGTGTCGGGCCAGGGCATCGCCGCGCTGGATGCCGCAGAAGATGAAGTCGGGATTCTCATGCGCCAGTTTCTCGCGCGCCGGGCCATCGCCGACCCAGATGAAACGCGCTTTCGGGCGCACCTGCTGCAGCTTGCGGAAGGCCTTCACCGCCAGGCCGAGGTTCTTTTCGGCGGCGATGCGGCCAACGTAGATCGCCGCCAGGCCCGTGCCATCGATACCCCATTCCTCGCGCAGCGCCGGGTCGCGGCGTGACGGGTCGAACTGCTGGCTGTCGACCGCACGGGCGAGCAGGCGCACGCGCTCGAAGCCCTGGTCGGTCAGGAATTCCTGCAGTTCGCGGGTGGGCACCAGGGTCGCGTCGGCCTGGTTGTGGAAACGGCGCATCCAGCGCATTGCCGCCGACTGCAGCCACGCCACGCCATAGTCGGGCAGGTATTCGTCGAAGCGGGTGTGGAATCCGGTAGCCACCGGAATGCCGAGGCGGCGCGCGGTGCGTAGTGCCGACCAGCCCAGCGGACCTTCGGTCGCCACGTAGACCGCATCGGGGCGCTGCTGTCGCCAGTGCCGGCCCAGCCGGATCGGTGCCGGCAGGCCGAAGCGCAGGCCAGGGTAGCGCGGCAAGGCCGCGCCCGGTACCAGCAGGGTGCCCGGCGCCGCATCCAGTGCTTCGCTGACCTGGCGCGGACGGATCAGGTCGACCTCGTGGCCAGCGGCGCGCAATCCCTGCTCCAGGCCCTGCACGGTCAGTGCGACGCCGTTGATCTCCGGCGGGTAGGTTTCGGTGACGATGGCATAGCGCATGGCGGGCCTCCGGTTTTACGCATGCTCGGGCCTGGCGATGTAGCCGACATGACCGCTTTGCGACAACGCGATGACGACCGGGCAAGGCGGTGCCTGCGCAGTTCAGTGGCACAAAAAAACCACGGCCCCGAAGGGCCGTGGTCGTGGTGTTGCGACAGCGCGTGGATCAGAAGCTCTGCTTGTACTGCATGTACACGAAGCGGCCGATGTCGAAGCTGCCCGAGTAGGAGTACACCGAGTTCGGCTTGGTGTACATCACCGGGCCGAGACGGTTGAACACGTTGTTGGCACCCACCGAGACGGTGGCGTTCCACGGCAGCTTGTAGCGCACCTGCACGTCGTTGAAGGTCACCGAACCACGTTCGTTGTAGTTGCGGGCGCCCTTGTACCAAGGCGCGTACACGCCCGGATCGGAGCACTCGTCCGGATGGTTCGGCAGGCTCAGGCACTGCTCCTTGACACCGGAGTAGTAGCGGGCGGTCCAGCTCACACCGAAGTTCTCGAAGTCCCAACCGATGGTGGCGTTGGAACGGACGCGGAAGCCGATGCCAGTATTGACCGCGATGCCGTTGGTGGTGGTCGGCACGGTGGCAACGTCATTGGACGAACGGTAGATGTTCGAGCTGACGTAGGTGGTCGACCACGAGGTGCTCAGCTTGCCGTAGTCGGTATCCAGACGGTAGCTGACGTCCATGTCGTAGCCTTCGGTCTCGGCGAAGCCCGCATTGCGGTTGCCGAACTTCAGGCCGGTGACGATGCCGGTGACCGGATCACGCGAGAAGCGCGCGCAACGCGACTCGATGTTCTGCTCGTAGCAGTCGATCAGGATCTGGTTCGAGCTGTCGGACACGATGGTGTTGTCGATGCGGATCTTCCACCAGTCCAGCGACACGTTGAAGTTGCTGATGAAGGTGGGGCTCCACACCACGCCCAGCGTGCGGCTGGTCGAGGTTTCCGGCAGCAGATCCGGGTTGGAGCCTGAGGTGAACGCCACCGGGCTGGCCGCGCTCGAACCGCTGGTCGGCCTGTTGGTGCTGTCCAGCTGGCGGTACGCATCGATGTTGGCAATGTCCTGGGCGCAGCGTGCACGCACAGCGCTGTTGGAACGGGCCGAGCCGTACACGCTGTCGCAGGGATCGCTGAAGGTCGGGAAGGTCTGCGAGCCGCCGCCGTACAGATCGTTGATGGTCGGCGAGCGGAAGCCCTCCGCCCAGGTGCCACGCACAAGCAGCTGGTCGATCGGCTTCCACTTGAAGCCGAACTTGCTGTTGAGGGTGTCGCCGAAGGTGTTGTAGTCGGAGTAGCGGGTAGCTGCGTTGAAGCTCAGCTCACGCGCGCCGGGCAGGTCGGCCAGCACCGGCACGTTCAACTCCAGGTAGGCTTCCTTCACCTTGTACGAGCCGCCGGTCGGGCCAGCGGCCAGGTTGGTGGTCGCGCCGGTCTGGGCCAAGGCATCAGGGATGAACTTGCCGTTCTCTTCGCGGTTTTCCAGGCCGAATGCGAAGCCCAGGTCGCCTGCCGGCAGGGTGAGCAGGCTGCCACTCAGGTTGGCGAACCAGTTCTTGGTCGTGGTTTCACCCGTGGCGTTCTCGGCGGGGAACAGCCAGTCCTGCAGCGCCTGGTTGCCGTCCAGGCCATACGGGTTCTGCACGCCGTAGGGAACCAGCGGGTTCCACACCATGCAGTTGGCCTTCGGAGCCGCAGCGCTGCCGCACTCGACCTTGCCGGTGGCGTTGTTGAAGTAGGACGGGCCCACTGCATCGATGACACGCTGCTTGTGCAGGTTGCCGGTGGTGTGCTGGGTCAGCTCGTTCTTGCTGTACTGATAGCCCACTTCCCAGTCGAAGTAGCGCTCGCCCAGATCGAAGGTACCTTCGAAAGCGGCGACGGCGCGGTAGGTCTTCAGCTCGCTGGTGCTTTCGCGCGGCATTTCCCAGGTGCGGCGGTTCCACGCCACCGACGTCGGCGTCGCATAGCCGTTCTTGTTGCCGAACGGGTTGAAGTAGCTGTCGATGGACATGTTGCCTGCGGCACCCGTCGCGCCCAGCGTGTTGGAAGCCAGCGGGTAACCAGCGGTGACGCGGGTCGAGGAGCGCTTGTTGTAGCCCAGCTCGGTCTTGAAGCGGACGTTGTCGGTGATGTTGGCCTGGCCGGAGAAGAACACCGAGTCGCGCTTGATCGGATAGCTCAGGTGCATCTGCTCGTTGGTGTTGCTGGTGTCGCCGGTGAACGCGGCCGGATCGGTCAGGTGGTAGTTGCCGGGCTTGGTCGGGTCGGCGCCACGGTTGAGCGAGTAGCCGCAGCCGGCCGCGACCGTACAGCCGGGACCACGCAGGCCGGTGAACTGGCCCCACTGGCTGGTCGTGGTCCAACCTTCGGTCGGGTGACGGTCGGTGTTGCTGTAACGGCTGAAGCCGCGGTCACGTGCCCAGACGGCCTTTTCCTCGGAGTGCTCCAGTGCCAGGGTGGCCGAGAAGCGGTCATTGGACCAGCCGGCAACCACGTCGACGCGGTCGCGGGCACCGTCCCCCTCGCTGAACTGGCCGTGGTAGACATTGGCGGTCACGCCGCTGACATTGCTGCGGGTGATGATGTTGACCACGCCGGCCATGGCGTCGGAACCATAGATGGCCGAGGCGCCGTCCTTCAGGATCTCCACGCGCTCGATCGCCGACACCGGCAGGACCGACAGGTCCTGGTAGCCGGAGGTGCTGATGCCCAGGCGCTTGCCGTTGATCAGTACCAGCGTGCGCTGGGTGCCCAGGCCGCGCATGTCCACGTAGGTGCCACCGGCATTCTCACCGGCGGTCAGCACGTTGGCGCGGCTGATGGTCGGGGTGCCCATCGCGGTGACGTTCTGCAGGATGTCCGAGACCGAGCTGAAGCCCTGGCGCTCGATGTCCATCCGGCTCAGCGCCAGCACCGGCTGGGCGGTTTCAACGTCGACCTGGCGGATACGCGAACCGGTGATCTCGATGCGGTCCAGGTTGGTCGGCGAGGCAGTGCTGCCGCTCTGTGCGAAAGCCGGCAGGGCGGCCAGGGTGGCAGTGGTTGCCAGGGCGTAGCGGATGGCCTGCCCCAGTGCGGTGGTGCGTGAAGTCATGACGAGCTCTCTCTCTCGGGTCGTGCAAAGGACGCCAAAGTGGGCGTCGAAGGAATCGACAGGTCCAGGACCGAGCCGATGACCCGATAGTAGTCTCGTTGGTTAATGCCATGTAAAGAGCGTATGTCGGTTTGTGTCGCTACACATCGCGTGTTTTCACAAAACATGAACAAAAGCAGGAATTTACGCGAAGACGCGGCAGGCACGGCCACCGCCAACTGCTGCGTTGCAGCAGGAATTGGCGGTCGATTGCGCGAACTGTAACGAAATGTAATCGGGCGCCGGTCAGCGATCGGACGGCGTCCCGTCGCCTGCTCAGACCACGAACGGACGGAACTGGATGCCGAGTCCAGCGATGCCCTCGGTCTCGCCGATCAGGTCGGCGCGCAGCAGCGGGCGCGCATCGATGAAGTCCTGCGGCACGATCAGCGACAGGCGGCTGTCGTCGGCAGTCAGTTCCAGCACCGGCAGCGGTGCGTCCTCATGCGCGCGGTTGAGCAGGACCGCCAGGCGCAGCAGGGCAGCCAGGCGCCGTGCGGTCAGCAGCAGGCGTTCGGGAATGGCATCGAAGGCGGTCTTGCTGATGCCGCGGCGGTGATTGCGCACCAGCGTCGCCAGCATCTGCTGTTCCTGCCGCGAGAAGCCGGCGATGTCCGAGTTTTCCAGCACGTAGCTGCCATGCACGTGGTAACCGCTGTGGGCGATCATCAACCCCAGCTCATGCAGGCGTGCGGCCCAGCCGAGCATGCGTGCGTCATCGGCATCCAGCTTCCAGCGCTCCTGCACCTGCTCCAGCAACGACAGCGCGGTGTCCTGCACGCGGCCGGCCTGCACCGTATCGATGCCATAGCGATGGGTGAGGGCGGCCACCGATTCATCGCGCGGGTCGTTGTCGCCGGCACGGCCGAGGATGTCATAGAGGATGCCCTCGCGCATCGCGGCCTTGCTGACCAGCAGCTTCTGCAGGCCCAGCGCCTGGAAGGCGGCCTCCAGCACCAGGATGCCGCCGGCGATGATCGGGCGGCGATCGCTGGACAGGCCAGGCAGCACGATGTCGTCGATCTTCTTGGCCTTCAACAGCTCATCGCGGAGCTGCGGCAACGCCTCGGCGGTGATCGCACCCTTGCTCAGCTTCATCGTCGCGCAGATTTCGCTGATGGCCTTGTGGGTACCAGACGACCCCAGTGCTTCCTGCCAGCCCAGCGCGCGGTATTTGCTGGCGAAAGGCTGGAACTCCCGGCCAATCTCGGCCAGTGCGTCCTTCCAGCGCTTCTTGCTGAGTTTGCCGCCCGGGAAGAAGCGACGGGTGCTGGCGATGCAACCAGCCTGCAGGCTCTCGCGCTCCAGGGTCTGCATGCCCTTGCCAATGATGAACTCGGTCGAGCCGCCGCCGATGTCGATCACCAGGCGATGCTGGTCGGGCTTGGGCGGTTGCGCATGGGCCACGCCCAGGTAGATCAGGCGCGCTTCCTCGCGGCCACTGACCACTTCGATGGCGTGCCCGAGCGCGGTTTCGGCCGGCATCAGGAACGCCTGCGGCGAGCGCAGCTGGCGCACGGTGTTGGTGGCCAGTGCACGCACGCGATGCGGCGGGACGTTGCGGATGCGCTGGCCGAAGCGGGCCAGGCACTCCAGCGCGCGCTGTCGCGCTGCTGCGGAGAGTCCGCCCTTGCCGTCCAGGCCGTCGGCCATGCGCACGGTTTCGCGCAGGCGGTCGATCACCCGCAGCTGGCCAAGCGTGTAACGCGCGATGACCATGTGGAAACTATTGGAGCCAAGGTCGATGGCGGCCAGCAGGTCGCCATCCTGCAATGCGGGCGGAGTCGTGGTGGTATGCGGCATGGGCGAATGTTAGCCGAAGGGGCGGTGAACTCGTCACCGCGCGGCCTTCACATTTTGGAGGGGGAGTGCGGCAGGGCTGCGCCCTGCACCCGCTGAAGCGGTAGTGCCGGCCGCAGGCCGGCAACCTCAACGTAACAGCAACAGCAACGGCAACAGCTGGCTTCCTGTGGGATGGCGGGGTGGGTCCGGTTGCGGGGGACGCCGTAAACCCCGCTCCGCGGTCCGGCCCAGCCGCTGGCGGCTGTGCGTTCGGGCGCTTGCGAAGCAGTGCTTCGCAAGCAAAGCGCCCTCACCCATGGGGGCTTGACCGCAGCATCCATGCCGCGGACACCCCCGCAACCGGACCCACCCCGCCTTTGACAGTTTTTCGCGATCTGTCGGAATGGCATGGCCTGCGCATGGTGGGTGTCGACCTTGGTCAACACGGTGGATCCACGCCATGCGTGGATGAATCCAAACGTGCCAACCGAGGTTGGCATCTATCGGATCAAAGGGCCTGCATATGTCGACCTTTGACAGGTTCACGCGGCTGTTGGTGGATGTCGACCTTGGTCGACACGGTAGATCCACGCCATGCGTGGATGAATCCAAACGTGCCAACCGAGGTTGGCATCTACCGGATCAAAGGGCCTGCATATGTCGACCTTCGACAGGTTCACGCGGCTGTTGGTAGGTGTCGACCTTGGTCGACACGGTAGATCCACGCCATGCGTGGATGAATCCAGACGTGCCAACCAAGGTTGGCACCTACCTGGCCACCTACCGGGTCAGAGGCCCTGCATCAATGCCATCTGCGCCGAATGCGGGGCTTCGTCGTGGGCCGGTGCGCGCTTGTGGTAGATGCCTTCGGCATCCAGCTCCCAGGCGTTGAGGTTGTCGTCCAGGTAGTTCTGCAGCACTTCGCGGTACACCCGCTTGGCCAGCGCCGGGTCGAGGATCGGGAAGCAGGTTTCCACCCGGCGCAGCAGGTTGCGTTCCAGCCAGTCGGCGCTGGCGCAGTACAGCTCCGGTGCGCCGTCGTTGCCGAACCAGTAGACCCGGCTGTGTTCCAGGAAACGGCCGACGATCGAGCGCACGCGGATGTTGTCCGACACGCCCGGTACGCCCGGGCGCAGCGTGCAGGCGCCACGGATGATCAGGTCGATCTGCACACCCGCCTGCGAGGCGGCGTACAGCGCACGGATCACCTGCGCTTCGTTGAGGGCGTTCATCTTGGCGATGATCCGCGCCGGTCGCCCGGCGGCGGCGATGCGCGTCTCGCGCTCGATCCTCGCCAGGATCCCGGTGTGCAGGGTGAAGGGCGACTGCAGCAGGCGCTTGAGCTTCATCTTCGACGCCAGCCCGGACAGCTGCTGGAACAGCAGGTGCACGTCGTTGCCGATGTCCGCATCGGCGGTGATCAGGCTCAGGTCGGTGTACGCGCGCGCGGTACCGCTGTGGTAGTTGCCGGTGCCCAGGTGCACGTAGCGGCGCAGCTTGCGGCCTTCGCGGCGCACGATCAGCAGCATCTTGGCGTGGGTCTTGTAGCCGACCACGCCGTACACCACCTGCACGCCGGCTTCCTGCAGCCGATCGGCCAGGCCCAGGTTGGCCTCTTCATCGAAGCGCGCGCGCAGCTCGACCACCACGGTCACGTCCTTGCCGGCGCGTGCTGCCTGGATCAGTGCATCGACGATCAATGAGTCCTTGCCGGTGCGGTACAGGGTCTGCTTGATCGCCAGCACGTTCGGATCGAGCGCGGCCTGGCGGATCAGGTCGAGCACCGCCGCGAACGCGTCGAAGGGGTGGTGCAGCAGCAGGTCCTGGCGGGCCACGGTCTCGAAGATGCCGTCGCTGTCGCGCAGGGTGCGCGGGGTCATCGGCGGATACTTCAGGTCCGGCTGGGCGATCAGGTCGTACAGCTGGATGATGCGGTTGAGGTTGACCGGTCCGTCGATGCGGTACACCGCGTTCTCGGTCAGGCCGAAGTTCTGCAGCAGGGTACGTACGATGTCGCGCGGCATGTCGTGGGCGATCTCCAGCCGCACTGCAGGCCGGTAGCCGCGGTCCACCAGCTCATCGCGCAGGGCCAGCGCCAGGTTTTCCACTTCCTCTTCATCCACCACCAGCTCGGAGTTGCGGGTGACACGGAACTGATAGGCGCCCAGCACTTCCAGCCCCGGGAACAGCTCATCCACGAAGGTGGACAGCACCGAGGACAGGAACACGAAATTCTGCGGGCCTCCGAGTTTTTCCGGCAACTGGATGATCCGCGGCAGCGAACGCGGTGCGCGCACGATGGCCAGGTGGCCGCTGCGGCCGAACGCATCGGTGCCCTTCAGCACCACCACGATGTTCAGCGACTTGTTGAGGATCTTCGGGAACGGATGCACCGGATCCAGGCCCAGCGGCGACAGCACCGGCATGATCTCGTTGCGGAAATAGGCACGCAGCCAGCGCTTCTGGCGATGGGTCCAGGAGTTGCGGCCGAGCACGCCGATGCCGGCCTCCATCAGCGCCGGGCGCAGCGTCTGGTTCCAGCAGCGGTACTGCTGGTCCACCAGCTCGGCGGCGCGCTCGTGGATGGCATTGAGAATGGCCTGCGGGCTCATGCCGTCCGGCGCCGGCGGCAGGCCGAACTCCTGTGCATGACGGACCGCAGCGGCGCGGATCTCGAAGAATTCATCCAGGTTGGTGCAGGAGATGCACATGAAGCGCAGGCGCTCCAGCAGCGGCACCTGCGGATCCATCGCCTGCGCCAGCACGCGGAAGTTGAAATCCAGCTGCGACAGTTCGCGGTTGATGTACAGCGCCGGGTCGCGCAACGGATCGCTGTCCGTGCTCACGGGGAGGGGGAGGGATCCGAGGCTGCTCATGGCGTCATTCTTCGAAGGAGGTCAGGGGGGCGGACTCACGCGGTCGCACGTGGTCGGCATCGAAATGGCAGGCGAACACCGAGCCCTTGCCGACCTCGCTGTCGATTTCAAGGCGTGCGTGGTGCAGACCGAGAATGTGCTTGACGATCGACAGGCCCAGGCCGGTGCCGCCGCTTTCGCGCGAGCGGCTGCTGGAGACGCGGTAGAAGCGTTCGGTCAGGCGCGGCAGGTGGGTGGCCGGAATGCCGTAGCCGGTATCGCGTACCGCCAGCACCACGCCGTCGCCCTCGCGGCGGAACTCCACCGCGATGCGGCCACCGGCCGGGGTGTAGCGCACCGCGTTGGTGACCAGGTTGGAGAACGCGCTGTGCAGTTCCTTGGTCGAGCCCTGCAGGTCCACGCCGGCCAGGTCGTCGATGCTGATCTGGTGCCGGCCCTGGCTGTGCGCTTCGGCTTCGCGGCGCAGGGTGGCCAGCATGGGCTGCATGGCCACCGTCTCGGCCTCGCTGTGTTCCTGCGATTCCAGCCGCGACAGGGTCAGCAGGTCCTCCACCAGCTGGGCCATGCGCTGGCTCTGCTTGCGCATTTCCTCCAGCATCGGTCCGGTTCCCGGGAAGTCCTCCGGGTCCATCATGTCCAGGTAGCCGTGGACCACGGTGAGCGGGGTGCGCAGCTCATGTGAAACGTTGGCCACGAAGTCGCGGCGTACCTGTTCCAGGCGCAGCAGCTTGCTGACGTCACGGGCGATCAACAGCCAGTAGTCGGACGAATAGGGAATCAGGCGCAGGTTCAGGCGGATCGCAGGATCGACCGGCGAGGGCACGTCCAGGATCGGTTCGGCATTGCGGCCACCGGCCAGCCAGTGGGCCAGCGGCATCGGCTGCAGGCGTTCGACCAAGGCCTCACCCAAGTCGCCCGGATGATGCAGGCCGAGCAGGGCCGTGGCCGCTTCGTTGAACCACTGCACGCGCTGGCTGTTGCGGTCCAGCACCACCACGGCGTCGGGCAGCGCGGCCGCTGCAGCGCGATAGCTGCGCAGCATGTCCAGCAGTCGCCGCTTGCGTACGCGCATCTCGACCTGGTTGCGGTACAGCAGGCGGTCCAGCTCGTTCCAGACGCCGGTGCCTTCGGCGGCGGTGTCCCAGCGCTGGCGCGCGGTCAGCCGGCGCAGCACGCGGCGCAGCCGCCAGTAGTGCCAGACCAGCGTCGCCAGTGCCGCCAGCGCGATGCACAGCCACAGGTGGCCAGTGAACCAACCGACCAGACCGGCCAACAGCAACACGGTGGCCACGGTGGCCAGTGTCTTCAACCAGGCAGAGCGGATGTGGCGGGGCATTGCGGTCTCGTCGTGGGTTGCGGCGGTTCACGCAGGTGAACCGGAAGTTATAGCAGAGTTGCCGACGCCGGCACCGTGGGGTGCACGGCGCCGGCACGACGAGGCTCAGGTTGCGGTGGAGAAGCGGTAACCGGCGCCGCGCACGGTCTGCACCATGTTCTCGGCGTTGAACGGTTCCAGCGTCTTGCGCAGGCGGCGGATATGCACGTCGATGGTGCGTTCTTCCACATACACGCTGCCGCCCCACACGTGGTCCAGCAACTGCGCGCGGGTATACACGCGCTCGGGGTGGGTCATGAAGAAGTGCAGCAGGCGGTACTCGGTCGGGCCGATCGGCACCGGCTGGTCGTTGGCGAACACGCGATGGGCGGCACCGTCGATGCGGATCGCGCCCACCGCCACGCTGCCGTCCTCGTCATCGTCGCGGGCGCGGCGCATGACCGCGCGGATACGCGCCAGCAGTTCGCGCGCCGAGAACGGCTTGACCACGTAGTCGTCGACACCGGCTTCGAGGCCGCCGACGCGGTCGTTCTCTTCGCCGCGCGCGGTCAGCATGATGATCGGCACTTCGCGGGTGAGGGTTTCCTTCCGCCAGCGCCGGGCCAGGTCCAGGCCACTGGTGCCGGGCAGCATCCAGTCGAGCAGGATCAGGTCGGGGACGCGGTCGGCGATGGCGGTCTGGGCCTCGCGGGCGTCACCGGCGTGGACAGGTTCGTAATCGCCCTTGCGAAGGGCGAAGGCGACCATTTCGCGGATCGCGGGCTCGTCATCGACGATCAGGATGCGTTTCTGCACGAGGGCACCGTAGGGCTCAGTTACTGGAGTGGTGCCAGTAGACTACGGTTTGATGACATGTTTGTGACTGCCTGGCCGGCATCTGGCATTGCTGCCATCTGCCGGTCATGCCGCACTCAGCGGCGGTCCAGATCCGGGTCCTGCACGCCCTGCCGGCGCAGCTCGAGCACGGTAGGCGTGATCGACTCGATCCGCGCATCCACCCGGGCCCGACCGACATAGTCCAGCGCGGGGTTGCGCTTGAGTGCCTGCAGCTGCATCAGGGCCTGTTCCGGGCGCCCGCCCAGGAACGCCGCCTCGGCATAGGCCTCGCTGGCGCGGACACTGTCGCCGGCCAGTTCACTGGCGCGGGCGTAGCGCTGCTGGAAGACCGGATCGTTACCGCTTTGCGACAGCAGGGGGCGCAGCATCGCCTGCGCGCGCTGGCCCGCGGCCTGGCCTCCCTGCTCGTTCAGGATCTCGGCGTAGGTCAGGGCCACCGGCCGGCTGTTGGGGTGTTCGTGCAGCAGCTGCTCGAAGCGCGCATTGGCCTGGGTGGATTGGCCGGTGCGCGACTCCGCTTCGGCCAGGGCCAGGGCGACCCACAGGCTGTCCGGGTGGGTCTTCAGCAGGTCAGTGAGGGTCTGTCGGGCCTGGCTGGCACCGCTGCGGCCACCGCGCATCGTGGCCAGCGCCTGGCCATAGCGCTGGGCGTCATCCAGACCGTCCTTCTGCCTGCGCGCAAGATCGGTGTACTCGCGTTGCAGGTCGGCCGGGCTGTCGGCGCTGAGCACGCGCAGGCGCTCACGGGCCCAGTTGAAATCGCCACTGGCGCCGCGGCTGAGCTGGCCGATCGGAACCCGCAGCACGCTGCCGGGCAGCAGCGGGTTGATGCCGCGCAGCAGCGGATCGCCCAGGGTCGGGTCGGCGGGATCCACTCGTTCCTTGCGCTCGCCGCTGGGCGTGCGCGTGGTCAGCAGCACCGTGTCCTTCTTCATCTGTTCGGCGCGGGCCTTGGCCTCGCTGATGCGGGTGGTGTTGACCGGGTGGGTGCGCAGGAAGTCGGGAACGCTGTAGCCGCCATCGTTGCCGCGCATCGCCGAGGACATGCGTTCGAAGAAGCCGGCCATCGCATCCACGTCGTAGCCGCTGCGCGACAGCGTGCGGATGCCCAGCCGGTCGGCCTCCGATTCGTTGGAGCGGGTGTAGTCGATCTGCCGTTGCTGCATCAGGCCCATGCCCGAGCTGATCGCGGCCATGGTCGCGTTGCCCGAGGACGAACTGTTGCTGGCCTGGGCGGCAACCACCGCCGCCAGCATCCCCAGCAGGATCGGGATCTGGTCGCGCTGGGCGCGCTCGACCCCGCGCAGCACGTGCTGCTGGGTGACGTGGGCGATTTCGTGCGACAGCACCGCCGCCACCTCGTCCTCGCGCTCGGCCGTCAGCACCAGGCCGGCATTGACGCCGATATAGCCGCCGAGGGTGGCGAAGGCATTGATCTGGCGGTCTTTCATCACGAAGAACGTGTAGGGCTGGCGTGGCTGGTCACTGTTGGATCCGAGGCGGGTGCCCATGGTCTGCAGCCAGTCGTTGACCAGGGGATCGTCCAGCAGGTAGCCATAGTTGCGCAGTTCGCGCAGCATCATCGCGCCGTACTCGGCCTGCCGGGCCGGGGTCAGCAGTTCGCCCGCCGAGGAGCCGATGTCCGGCAGCTTCTCCTGGGCCTGCGCCAGCGGGGCGGCCAGGGCCAGGGTCAGGGCAGCGGTGAGCAGCAGGGGTCGCAAGCGGTCGGTCCTCGGGCAGGGTCGGCCCAGCGTGGCAGGGCAGGGGGCAACCATTCGTTAATCAATCCACAGTGTTGCGGGCGTGGCGTGGAAATTCCAGCGCACCGGTACCATATATGGACCGTCGATCCATCGTGGAGTTTCCCGTGACAGCCCAGTCCGCCGGCGCTACCCCCGCCATCACCATCTATTCCACCGCCGTCTGCCCGTACTGCGTGGCCGCCAAGAACTTCCTCAAGAGCAAGGGCCAGCAATGGACCGAGGTCCGCATCGACCTGGACCCGGTCGAGCGCGAGAAGATGATGGCCAAGACCCGCCGCACCAGCGTCCCGCAGATCTTCGTGGGCGACGTCCACGTTGGCGGCTACGACGACATGATGGCCCTGCATCGTGAAGGCAAGCTCGAGCCGCTGCTGGCCGGGCAGGGCCAGGCATGAGCGCGGCCGACGACGGCAGCAAGGACCGGATCGCCGAGTTCACCGACTTCCGCAAGCGCATGAATGAACGCATCCTGGGCGAGCCGAACCAGGTGGTGCGCCGCTTCTTCGCGCTGGATACGCAGACCTACCAGGCCGGCGCGCTTGACGTGAAGACCAAGGAGCTGCTGGGCCTGGTGGCCTCGATGGTGCTGCGCTGCGACGACTGCATCAGCTACCACGTGGCCCAGTGCAAGGACGCCGGCGTCACCCGTGAGGAGTTCTTCGAGACCTTCTCGGTAGGCCTGGTGGTCGGCGGCTCGATCGTGATCCCGCACCTGCGCCGCGCGGTGGACTTCCTCGACCAGCTGGAAGGTGGCGCCGCCGCCCCGGCAGCGCACGAGCACTGAGCCCGGCCGCTACCGCGAACCGGGCCCTCTGGTAGTGCCGGCCGCTGGCCGGCATCTGGTGGACCCAAATCGGCAGAGGTTGCCGGCCAGCGGCCGGCACTACCACGCATGCGCCGGGCCTCCCCGCGATCCCGCAGCGCAGGAGCCCCCTTGTTGTTAAGGGGGCGCGCCGAAGGCGCGGGGATTAGGAGGAATGCGCGGGCAATTCTGCCTGAGCCGGGGACTGGGACCATGGTCTATTTGGGACCTCGGCCCCGGCTCAGGCATAATTGCGGGTGAAACTTCCTTTGCGCCGGCGTTTCCGGGCACGTCCGGACGGCGTTTTTCCCCCTGTTCGGAACATCGATCAATGACGCAGAAAATTACGGTCATCCGCGGCGACGGCATTGGCCCGGAAATCATGGACGCCACCCTGTTCGTGCTCGACCAGCTCAACACTGGCCTGGAGTACGAAGACGCCGACGCCGGCCTGGTGGCCCTGGAGAAGCACGGCGATCTGATGCCGGCGGTGACCCTGGAATCGATCGCGCGCAACAAGGTCGCGCTGAAGAGCCCGCTGACCACCCCGGTTGGTGGCGGCTTCACCTCGATCAACGTCAGCCTGCGCCGCCACTTCGACCTGTACGCCAACGTGCGTCCGGCCCACACCTTCCCGAACACCAAGTCGCGTTTCGACAACGTCGACCTGATCACCGTTCGTGAGAACACCGAAGGTGCGTACCTGGCCGAAGGCCAGGAAGTGTCGGCCGACGGCGAGACCGCTTTCTCCGGCACCCGCATCACCCGCAAGGGCTCCGAGCGCATCGTGCGTTACGCCTTCGAGCTGGCCAAGAGCACCGGCCGCAAGAAGGTCACCGCCGTGCACAAGGCCAACATCATCAAGTCGACCTCGGGCCTGTTCCTGGCCGTGGCGCGCGAAGTCGCCGCGCAGTACCCGGACATCGAGTTCCAGGAAATGATCGTCGACAACTGCTGCATGCAGCTGGTGATGCGTCCGGAACAGTTCGATGTGATCGTCACCACCAACCTGTTCGGTGACATCATTTCCGACCTGTGCGCCGGTCTGGTCGGTGGCCTGGGCCTGGCCCCGGGCGCCAACATCGGCAAGGACGCGGCGATCTTCGAAGCCGTGCACGGCACCGCGCCGGACATCGCCGGCCAGGGCAAGGCCAATCCGTGCGCCCTGCTGCTGGCAGCGGCACAGATGCTGGACCACGTCGGCCAGCCGGAAAACGCCGAGCGCCTGCGCAAGGCCATCGTCGCCACGATGGAAGCCAAGGATTCGCTGACCGGCGACCTCGGCGGCACCGGCAACACGATGGGCTTCGCCAAGGCGATCGCCAGCCGCCTGTAAGCGGCGGCTCGACTCCGATTGGATCCACAGCGGGGCGCCTTCGGGCGCCCCGCTGCGTTTCACCGGCCAGTAGATCCACGCCATGCGTGGATGGCGGCATCATCTGCAAGGAAAATGATCTGTGCGAAAACCGCACAGATTGTGTGCTCAACGGCGGCTGGTTCGTGCATTCAATGCTCCTCATCCTGTGCCCACTTTCCACCGCACAGGAGCTTGACCATGAACCTCACTGCTTTCGGCCTGGCCGGCCTGATCGGCATGGCTGCCACCGCCCCGGTTGTCGCCGCCGAGCCGGTCCACCCCACCATCCGCCATATGGCCGGCGCTGCGGCTGCCACCTCGCTCGACGCAGCGAAGACGGCCGTGCTGGTGATCGACTTCCAGAACGAGTACTTCGACGCCAGCGCCGCGCCCGGTTTCGCCGGTGGTCGCATGGTCATTCCCGATGGTGTAGCGGCCCTGCGGCAGACGCGTCGCGTGGTCGACTTCGCTGATGCCAACGGCATCCGCGTGATCCATGTGCAGCACGTACTGCCGGCAGGCGCGCCGCTGTTTGCAGAAGGCAGTGTCAACGCGGCATTCCACCGTGACATGCAACCGCGCAAGGGCGAGACCGTGGTGCAGAAGGACAACGTCAGCGTGTTCGCCGGTGCCTCGGCAGCGGCACTGGACAAGGTGCTGAAGGATGCCGGTATCGACACCCTCATCGTCACCGGGCTGCAGACCCATGCCTGCGTTGCCGGTGCTGCACGCGATGCTGCGGCGGCGCCGCGCGGCTACCGGGTGATCGTGGCTTCCGATGCCTCTGCCAGCCGTGATCTGGATCTGGCCAATGGCGGGACCATCGGCCATCGCGCATTGCATGAGGCGTCGCTGGCGCAGATCGAGGATGCCTTTGGCGATGTGATGACCACCTCGGCGATTCTGGCCCTGCCGGTGCGCAAGGCAGGCAACGGCACTTGATAAGCTGGCGGGGTCCGCAGCCTGCGGGCCCCGCCGACTGGAGCGCGCTGCCGATGGACCATTTCGCCGCCCTGCGAGCCCTGCGCGCGATCGTCGACGCCGGCAGTTTCACTGCCGCCGCCGAGCGGCTGGGTACCACCCATTCGGCGATGTCGCGGCAGCTGCGTCAACTTGAAGAGCACCTGCAGGTGCGGCTGCTGGATCGCAACAGCCGGCGGCTGTCGTTGACCGAGGCCGGACGCGACTACTACCGCGAGGCGGTGGCGCTGCTTGACCGGCTGGAGGCCGCCGATGACCGTGCGCGGGCCGGCCAGGCCCAGCCCAGCGGGCGCGTGCGGGTCAGCGTGCCGCAGGTGGTCGCCAGCCAGGAGCTGCCGCATTGGCTGCCTGGCTTCCTGGCGCGCTATCGCCAGGTGGCGCTGGAACTGTCGGCCGACGATCAGCTCGTCGATGTGGTCGGCGGTGGCTTCGACCTCGCCCTGCGCATCGCACCGTCCCTGCCTGACAGTCAGCTGGTCGCCCGTGAACTGGCGCGATGCCCGCGCATCCTGGTTGCGGCACCGGCGTACCTCGCCCGGCAGGGACTGCCTCGACAGGTGGCCGACCTGCAGAACCACACCTTGTTGGGGTTCAACCCTGTTGCGGCGATGACGCCGTGGCAGCTGCACGGGCCGCGCGCTGCCATCGCCAGCGTGGAAGCAGGTCAACGATTGCGTGTGGATGCCACGCCGGCGCTGTATGCGGCCGTGCTGGCCGGCATGGGCATCAGTCTGTTCACCGCGCTTACGGTGCAGGAAGATCTTCGCGCCGGCCGCTTGATCCGCGTGCTGCCCAGCTGGCACGGTGGCACGCGCTGCTATTTCGCGCTGTATCCCCATGCGCGTGCGCTGGCGCCGAAGGTGCGCGCGCTGGTCGATCATCTCGCCACGCATTACGCTGCAGCGTCTGGTGCGGCAGGGTAAGTCGCACGGCAGTGGTGAGGAGTGGGGATGGAGCCGGTGTATCTGCTGGTCGCGCTGGGCGCGATCGTCGCGGGGTTCGTACAGGGGCTGTCGGGATTCGCGTTCGGCATGGTCGCGATGTCGTTCTGGGCGTGGGGGCTGGATCCCCGGCTTGCGGCGACGCTGTCGGTGTTCGGCGCGCTGGTTGGCCAGTTGCTGGCGGTGCTCACGGTGCGCCGTGGCTTCAACCTGCGCCTGCTGCTGCCGTTCGTGCTCGGTGGGCTGGCGGGCATTCCGCTTGGCGTGCTGGTGCTGCCGCAGCTGGACATGGCCTGGTTCAAGGCGCTGCTGGGAGGTTTCCTGGCGCTGTGGTGCCCGGTGATGCTGATGGCGCGTTCGTTGCCACCGGTCACCGTTGGCGGCCGGTTCGGCGACGCGCTGGCCGGCATGGCCGGTGGTGTGCTCAGTGGCATCGGTGGCTTCGCCGGGCCGGTGCCGACCCTGTGGAGCACGCTGCGCGGCGTCGGCAAGGACGAGCAGCGCGCGGTCATCCAGAACTTCAACCTGGCGATGCTGGCGGTGACCATGGCCACCTATGTCGGTACCGGCATGGTCACCCGGCAGATGCTGCCGTACTTCGCCATTGTCGCGCCGGCGATGCTGGTACCCACGCTGCTGGGGGCGAAGCTGTATATCGGTATCAGTGAGGCGCGTTTCCGGCAGATCGTCCTCGGCCTGCTGACCGCTTCCGGCGTGGCCATGCTGGCCTCGTCGCTGCCGATCCTGCTGTCCCGTGGGGCGGCGGGATGAGGGGTCAGGTGGGTCGCAGCATGCGGAAGCGTTGATCGGCGGTGATCCGGAAGTAGTCGGCCGGTCCGCCACCGCGCAGGATGGTGTCGCTCGCTGCGGTGTCGTAGATGCCGTCGACGAGCAACCGCGTATCGATATGCACGGCGACCACTTCTCCCAGTACCAGCCAGCCATTGGTGTCGTTACCGGCCGCATCACGCAGACGCACGATCTGCGTGCAGCGGCACTCCATGCTCACCGGGCTCTGCGCAACGCGCGGCGGTGCAACCAACTCCGAGGCCAGTGCCGTCAGCCCGGCCAATACGAACTCGTCCACGTCGGGCGCGACTGCGCGGCAGCTTTCGTTCATTGCCTGGGCCAGATCGAATGTGGCGAGGTTCCAGACGAACTCGCCGGTGGCTTCGATGTTGCGCAGCGAGTCCTTGCGGCCCTGGCTGCTGAAACCAATGATCGGCGGCGTGTAGTTGAACGCGTTGAAGAAGCTGTAGGGCGCCAGGTTCACATTGCTGTCGGCATCACGACTGGAGATCCAGCCGATGGGGCGCGGGCCGATGATGGCGTTGAACGGATCGTGTGGCAGGCGATGGCCATCGGCCGGGCGATAGCTGTGGAAGCGGGGAGGGAGGGGGTCTGCCATGGGCGTGTTTCCGCGGGAGTCGAGCGTGCTCGACGCTACAAAAAAAGGCCGCGATCCCGACGGACCGCGGCCTTGTCGTTTACGGCATGGACTGGATCAGCGCTGCTGGATCTTCGACAGCAGGCGCAGGAACTCCACATACAGCCAGACCAGGGTCACCATCAGGCCGAATGCGCCATACCATTCCATGTACTTCGGCGCGCGCTGGGCCACGCCGGTTTCGATGAAGTCGAAATCCAGCACCAGGTTCAGCGCGGCCACGACCACCACGAACAGGCTGAAGGCGATGCCCAGCCAGCTGGCGTCATGGATCACCGGCACGTTGATGTTGAAGAACGACAACACGAACGAAGCCAGGTAGAGCAGGGCGATGCCGCCTGTGGCAGCGACCACGCCGAGCTTGAAGTTCTCGGTGGCTTTGATCACGCCGCTACGGTAGGCGATCAGCAATGCGAACAGGGTGCCGAAGGTCAGCAGCACAGCCTGGAAAACGATGCCCGGGAAGCGCAGTTCGAACAGTGCGGAAATTGCACCCAGGAACAGGCCTTCGACTAGCGCATACATCGGCGCGGTGACGGGCGACCACTCCTTCTTGAAGACGGTGATGAGGGCCAGCACCAGACCGCCGATCGCACCGCCCATGGCGTACAGCTTGGCGCCGGCCATCACCTGGTCATAGTCGTCCACGCTCTGGTTCCAGGCGAAGGCGGCGGTCAGCACGGTCAACAGCAGCAGGAGGCCGGTCTTGTTGACGGTGCCATTGAGGGTCATGGCCTGGTCGGGGCTGGTTACTACCGAGCCACTGGCCAGATCGAGGAAGGTCGACTCGGAAAGAGCCGGGTTGCCGCTGCGCATGCGAGGTCTCCGTGCGGAAAGGGGGCGATTCGGCCATCCGGCCGCTGGCTGCGAGCATAGCCGATGACTGAGTAAGCTGTGGTCATGGCGGGGCAGGGCAGGCATTTCGCGTTGACAGTTCGCACGGCGCTTGGCCACAATGGTCAGCTCCCCGGGTTCACACCCGAGGGGATTGCAACACCGGGGTATAGCGCAGTCTGGTAGCGCGCCTGCTTTGGGAGCAGGATGTCGGGGGTTCGAATCCCTCTACCCCGACCAATCCCACGTCACGTCGGATTGGACGCCGTTCCGGTTCGGGCGCCCGTAGCTCAACTGGATAGAGCACCGGCCTTCTAAGCCGGCGGTTACAGGTTCGATTCCTGTCGGGCGCGCCATTGGCGCGACACCGGAACGTAGCTGGCGGATGTGAAGAAGTGCTTGCAAAAGCATGCAGACTCCACCAGAATGTCGGACTCGCTTCGGCGGACCTGAACTTCGGTGACAGTCCTCGGGCAACGTATCAAGCGTCAGCGTCGGCAGCATTGGCGGTGAAGCGAAAGTTTCAGTGGTGGCTGTAGCTCAGTTGGTTAGAGTACCGGATTGTGATTCCGGTGGTCGGGGGTTCGAATCCCCTCAGCCACCCCACTGATTCAACCGCATCGGCATCGCCGAAACGGTATTGCAATAAACAGGTCGCCGGCTATAATGTGCGCCTGAGTTTCAAGGGCTGTTAGCTCAGTTGGTAGAGCAGTTGACTCTTAATCAATAGGTCCAAGGTTCGAATCCTTGACAGCCCACCAAGACAGAAGCCATCGGGTCCGCCCGGTGGCTTTTTTCTTCAAGATGTAACCCTTCGCGATGGATCGCTGGTTGCAGTGCTTGTTTCAACGACGTTGAAGAAAGTGCTTGCAACGCCCTCGCGGATCGGGTCATAATTCGCCCCCCGATTTCGGGCTGTTAGCTCAGTTGGTAGAGCAGTTGACTCTTAATCAATAGGTCCAAGGTTCGAATCCTTGACAGCCCACCAGACGAAAGCCACTTGGTCCGCCAAGTGGCTTTTTTCTTGCCTGCGGCAGCGTCGGCAGATCCCCGTCATGGGGGGATATCGCAGGCATTGATGGGTTCATCCACGCATCGCCTGGCTCTACTGAAGCGTGGCTGAAATCAGCGTCACATGCGTCATCAGCATGTTCAATGCTGTGAGCTGCTTCTCACCGGTTGCTGTCGGCATCGCTCCCAATAGGTGTTCCGCGCCGAAGGCGCATGCATGAGGAGTGCTTCGATGACGTTCAACAAGAGCACGGGCGTAATGCTGTCCGGCCTGGTGGTGATCGCGCTGTCAGGCTGCAGGGCGGACGAGGCGGCCACCGCCGCTGCACCGGACTACGCGCGGACGGTCGAGCGATCTGCGGATGTCGACCACGTCGCTGCACAGCCGGTGGATGGTCGCGACGCCGCGCAGTCGACCGGGGCGACAGGGGAGGCGCTGCCTGCTGGCGCGGTTGAAATGACGCGCTCCGCCGATGGCGCCACGCTGGAAACGCCCAGTGACGATGCGGCCGGCGTCCCTGCGGGCGAAACACCCGAGCCCGCGCCGGCGGCCCGCTGACCCGGATCGGCCTGGGGCGGGATGCGCCCAGGCCGACTCCAAAGGGCAATTTCCCTGTTCAGTTTTGTGGAGGCCTTCCGCTTTCCGCCCCCGCCTGCAACAATGAACATCTGAGCCGGCCACGCGAAAGTGGCGGAATTGGTAGACGCCCTGGATTTAGGTTCCAGTGCCGCAAGGCGTGGGGGTTCGAGTCCCCCCTTTCGCACCAGGCCGGCCCGTCCCCCGCCCAGTCGGGCATTCCGCGTCAACCCCTGCGCCCGGCCGTGCTGGCGGCGCCGCCCGAATTGGGCGAAACTAAAGGGCTGCGGCAAGCAGGCGCGTCATCGACGTCGTGTCCTTACAACCGTTTCATCCATCATCGAGCCGGGGGCCAGGGCGCCACCGGTGGCAGGAGTCAACATGCAAGCTTCGATCGAAACCATCGGCAACCTGGAACGCCGCCTGAGCTTCTCGCTGCCGGAAGACCGTCTGCAGAGCCACATCAACGGCCGCCTGGGCGAAATCGCCCGCACCACCCGCATCAAGGGTTTCCGTCCGGGCAAAGTACCGGCCAAGGTGATCGAGCAGCGCTTCGGCGCGCAGGTCCGTGGCGAGGCGCTGGACGGCCTGCTGCGCGAAACCTTCGACGCCGCCGTGCGTGAGCACGACCTGCGCATCGTCGGCAGCCCGCGCATCGACAAGGGTGACGAGGGTGAGTTCTCCTTCGTGGCCACCGTCGAAGTGGTGCCGGACTTCGGTGACATCGACGTCAGCAAGCTGACCGTGGTGCGCCACACCGCCGAAATCACCGATGCCGACATCGACCAGATGATCGAGAACCTGCAGACGCAGCGTCGCAGCTGGTCTCCGGTTACCCGCGCCGCACAGGACGGCGACCTGGTCGCACTGGAAACCTGGTCGCAGGCCGGTGACGAGCGCCTGCCGGCCGAAGGCACCGAGAAGGGCAGCATCGTGCTCGGCCAGGGCATGATGTTCGAGACCATCGAGCAGGGCCTGGTCGGCATGGCCAAGGACGAAGAGAAAACCCTGGACGTCGAGTTCCCGGCTGACTGGCGCGTGCCGGCGCTGGCGGGCAAGACCGTGCAGGTCACCGTGAAGGTCAGCGACGTGTCCGAGCCGGTCGTGCCGGCCGTCGATGAAGCCTTCATCAAGAGCTTCGGCGTGAAGGGTGGCGACGTCGAGCAGTTCCGCAGCGACATCCGCGCCAACCTCGAGCGTGAGCTGAAGGGCGCACTGATGAACCGCCTGCGTCGTGAAGTCGGCGAGCAGCTGATCGCGGCCTATTCGTCGGTGGAAATGCCGCCGCGCCTGGTCGAGAACGAAGCCCGTGCCATGCTGGCCCAGCAGGTCGAGCAGATCCGCCGCAGTGGCCGCAACCCGGGCGAGATCCCGGCCGACGCCCACGAAGGCTTCAAGGACGCTGCTGCCAAGCGCGTGCTGGTCGGCCTGGTGGTCGGCGAAGTGGCCCGCAGCAACGACCTGCGCCTGGAGCCGAAGCGTCTGAATGAAACGATGCGTCTGATCGCCTCGACCTACGAAGAGCCGGAACAGGTCATTGAGATGTACCGCAACGACCCCCAGCTGATGTCTGGCCTGCAGAACCGCGTGATGGAAGAGCAGGTGATCGACTGGATCGCCGAGCGCGCCCAGCACACTGAAGAAAAGCTGTCGTTCCAGGACGCGATCCGCCAGTAATCGCTGGCGGATTGCCGGATACCCCGCGCCAGCCCTGGCGCGGGGGTGTTTCCCCCCAAGATAGGTACCTCACGAAATGGACAACCGAACCAAAGCCCTGAACATGGTTCCCATGGTGGTCGAGCAGACCAGCCGCGGCGAGCGTGCCTACGACATCTATTCGCGCCTGTTGAAGGAGCGCCTGATCTTCCTGGTTGGCCCGATCGACGATCACATGGCCAACGTGGTGGTGGCGCAGCTGCTGTTCCTGGAAGCGGAAAACCCGGAAAAGGACATCAGCATCTACATCAACTCGCCGGGTGGCGTGGTCACCGCCGGCATGGCGATCTACGACACCATGCAGTACATCAAGCCGGACGTGAGCACCATCTGCGTTGGCCAGGCCGCCTCGATGGGCGCGCTGCTGCTGGCGTCCGGTGCGGCGGGCAAGCGCTATGCGCTGCCGAACTCGCGGGTGATGATCCACCAGCCGCTGGGTGGCTTCCAGGGCCAGGCCACCGACATCGACATCCACGCACGCGAGATCCTGACCCTGCGTGCGCGCCTGAACGAAGTGCTGGCCAAGCACACCGGCCAGTCGCTGGAGACCATCGCGCGCGATACCGAGCGCGACAACTTCAAGAGCGCGGTCGATGCGGTCGCCTACGGCCTGGTCGACCAGGTCCTGGAGCGTCGTCCGGAAGAGTCGATCCAGGCCGGCTGACCGGCACTCACGGGGCCATGGCAGGCCCCGTTCCTGCAGGGTCGGGTGGACTGATGTCCCTCCGGCCCTGTGTTATTCTCGAATCGAACCCCCGTTCAGCGGGTGGGGTAACTGGGTAAGCGAAGCATGAGCGAAGACCGCCAAGGTCGTTCCACGGACACCGGCAAGATCCTCTACTGCTCTTTCTGCGGCAAGAGCCAGCATGAAGTGCGCAAGCTGATTGCCGGTCCGAGCGTGTTCATCTGCGATGAGTGCGTGGAGCTGTGCAACGACATCATCCGAGAGGAGCTTGAGGAAAAGGCGCAGTCGGCGCGCAGTTCGCTGCCCAAGCCGCGCGAGATCCTCGAGGTGCTCGACCAGTACGTGATCGGACAGAACCGCGCCAAGCGGACCCTGGCCGTGGCCGTGTACAACCACTACAAGCGCATCGAGAGCCGCCAGAAGAACGACGAAGTCGAGCTGGCGAAGTCGAACATCCTGCTGGTCGGTCCGACCGGTTCGGGCAAGACCCTGCTGGCCGAGACCCTGGCCCGCCTGCTCAACGTGCCGTTCACCATGGCCGACGCCACCACGCTGACCGAAGCCGGTTACGTGGGCGAGGACGTGGAGAACATCATCCAGAAGCTGCTGCAGAAGTGCGACTACGACGTCGAGAAGGCACAACAGGGCATCGTCTACATCGATGAAATCGACAAGATCTCGCGCAAGAGCGAGAACCCGTCGATCACCCGCGATGTGTCCGGCGAAGGCGTGCAGCAGGCCCTGTTGAAGCTGATCGAAGGCACCGTTGCCAGCGTTCCGCCGCAGGGTGGGCGCAAGCATCCGCAGCAGGAATTCCTGCAGGTGGACACCAAAAACATCCTGTTCATCTGCGGCGGTGCGTTTGCCGGCCTGGACAAGGTGATCCAGCAGCGCTCCAACGACGCCGGTGGCATCGGTTTCGGCGCCAAGGTGAAGAGCAGCGAGCGCAAGCAGGAAGTGGGCAAGGTGCTGGCTGAAGTCGAGCCGGAAGACCTGATCAAGTTCGGCCTGATTCCCGAGTTCGTGGGCCGCCTGCCGGTGGTCGCGACCCTGGAGGAGCTGGACGAGCCGGCCCTGATCCGCATCCTGACCGAGCCGAAGAACGCCATCACCAAGCAGTTCAAGAAGCTGTTCGAGATGGAGAACGTCGAGCTGGAGTTCCGTCCGGACGCCTTGTCGGCCATCGCCAAGAAGGCGCTCAAGCGCAAGACCGGCGCCCGCGGCCTGCGCACCATCGTCGAATCGGTCCTGCTGGACACCATGTACGACCTGCCGTCGCAGGAAAACGTCAGCAAGGTTGTCGTGGATGAATCGGTGATCGAGCACAAGTCCGAGCCGTACCTGATCTACCAGACCCCGCCGGTCCCTGAACAGAAGGCCGCTGGCGCCGAATGATTCTTTCAACTTGTTGAATAGAAAGAATTTTCTCGGAACGTCTTGCATCTGAAAGCCGATGGCCCCATAACGGGGCCATCGGCTTTTTTTGTCTCCGGAAGATGCCCTCCCGGAGACGGTTTTCCCCTTCCCTGGAGCCCCCATGGCCCGTTCCCCAAGTGAGACCCTCGACCTGCCGGTCCTGCCGCTGCGCGACGTAGTGGTATTCCCGCACATGGTCATCCCGCTGTTCGTCGGCCGCGACAAGTCCATGCACGCGCTGGAACAGGCGATGGAAGCAGACAAGCGCATCCTGCTGCTGGCGCAGAAGTCGGCCGAGACCGATGACCCGCAGGCCGCCGACCTCTACCAGGTCGGCACGCTGGCGCAGGTGCTGCAGCTGCTGAAGCTGCCCGACGGCACCATCAAGGTGCTGGTCGAAGGCCTGTCGCGCGTGCAGGTGACCAGCGTGAGCGAACGCGATGGATCGCTGCACGGCCAGGCCGTGGAAATCGAGGCCGTCGATGCACGCGAGCCGCGCGAAATCGAGGCCATCGCCCGCTCGCTGATGTCGCTGTTCGAGCAGTACGTCAAGACCAACCGCAAGCTGCCGCCGGAGTTGCTGCAGACCCTGGCCGGCATCGATGAGCCGACACGCCTGGCCGATACCATCGCCGCCCATATCAGCGTGCGGTTGTCGGACAAGCAGCGCCTGCTGGAAACGCTGGCCGTGGGCGAACGCCTGGAGATGCTGGTCGGCCTGGTCGACGGCGAGATCGACGTGCAGCAGATGGAAAAGCGCATCCGCGGCCGCGTGAAGTCGCAGATGGAAAAGAGCCAGCGCGAGTACTACCTCAACGAACAGATGAAGGCCATCCAGAAGGAACTGGGTGACCTGGACGATGCGCCGGGCGAACTGGAAGAGCTGGCGCGCAAGATCGCCGAAGCGGGCATGCCCAAGCCGGTGGAAGCCAAGGCGCGCAACGAGCTCAACAAGCTCAAGCAGATGTCGCCGATGTCTGCCGAAGCGGCGGTCGTGCGCAACTACCTGGAGTGGCTGCTGGGCGTGCCGTGGAAGAAGCGCAGCAAGGTGCGCAAGGACCTGAAGGCCGCGCAGGACACCCTCGATGCCGATCACTACGGCCTGGAGAAGGTCAAGGAACGCATCCTTGAATACCTGGCGGTGCAGTCGCGGGTGAAGCAGATGAAGGGTCCGATCCTGTGCCTGGTCGGGCCGCCGGGCGTGGGCAAGACCTCGCTGGGCCAGTCCATCGCCAAGGCCACCAACCGCAAGTTCGTGCGCATGTCGCTCGGCGGCGTGCGCGATGAAGCCGAGATCCGTGGCCACCGTCGTACCTATGTCGGTTCGATGCCGGGCCGCATCGTGCAGAACCTCAACAAGGTCGGCAGCAAGAACCCGCTGTTCGTGCTGGACGAGATCGACAAGATGTCGATGGACTTCCGTGGCGATCCGTCCTCGGCGCTGCTGGAAGTGCTCGATCCCGAGCAGAACAACGCGTTCAACGACCACTACCTGGAAGTGGACCTGGACCTGTCCGAAGTGATGTTCGTGGCGACCTCCAACTCGCTCAACATCCCCGGCCCGCTGCTGGACCGCATGGAAGTGATCCGCATCCCCGGTTACACCGAGGATGAGAAGCTCAACATCGCCACCCGTTACCTGTCGCCCAAGCAGATCAAGGCCAACGGCCTGAAGCCGGAAGAGCTGGAGATCGGCAGCGATGCCATCCAGGACATCGTGCGCTACTACACGCGCGAATCCGGCGTGCGCAACCTGGAACGCGAGATCGCCAAGATCTGCCGCAAGGTGGTGAAGGAAATCGCGCTGGGTGGGCCGCAGCCGGTGGCGAAGGCGAAGAAGGGCGCGCGCAAGTCCAAGGCGCTGGTGAGCGTGTCGAG
This sequence comes from Stenotrophomonas sp. 1337, assembly GCF_031455455.1. Lineage (NCBI taxonomy): Bacteria > Pseudomonadati > Pseudomonadota > Gammaproteobacteria > Lysobacterales > Lysobacteraceae > Stenotrophomonas > Stenotrophomonas sp. 1337. The sequence continues at coordinate 185,728 of NZ_JAVDSR010000008.1, forward strand.
CAAGAGCCTGGACAAGTACCTGGGCGTGCGTCGCTTCGACTTCGGCCGTGCCGAAGAAGAGAACGAGATCGGCCTGGTCACGGGCCTGGCCTGGACCGAAGTCGGTGGCGATCTGCTGCAGATCGAATCGACGCTGGTACCGGGCAAGGGCCAGCTGATCCTGACCGGCCAGCTCGGCAACGTGATGAAGGAATCAGCGTCGGCGGCGTTGTCGGTGGTGCGTTCGCGTGCCGAGCGCTTCGGCATCGATGCGGACTTCCTGCAGAAGCACGACGTGCACCTGCATGTACCCGATGGTGCGACGCCGAAGGATGGCCCCAGTGCCGGTGCGGCAATGGTGACCTCGCTGGTGTCGATGCTGACCAAGGTCGCCGTGCGCGCCGATGTGGCGATGACCGGCGAAATCACCCTGCGTGGTCGCGTCACCGCGATCGGCGGCCTCAAGGAGAAGCTGCTGGCGGCCCTGCGCGGCGGAATCCGCACGGTGATCATCCCCGATGAGAACCGCAAGGATCTTGCTGACATTCCGGCCAACGTCACCCGCGACCTGGAGATCGTGCCGGTGAAGTACATCGAGGAAGTGCTCGATCTGGCCCTGGAACGTCCGCTGGCACTGAAGAAGACGCGCAAGAGTGCGCAGCGCGTCACGGTGCGCAGCAAGGCCAAACCGAGTGGAAACGCGCGCGTCAAGCATTGATGCGTCCTGTCGAAATGCTTGAAACCCGCGTCGTTGCTGGCTTTCCAGCTTGCGTGGGGGTAGGGCCGCTGGTATAAAAGCAGCACTCGCGAATGAGTGATCGCAGTCAGCGCTCACTGAATTCGGCGAACCGTTTCCACATGGCAACCGCATGCAGACGTCGTGCGGTTGCTTCCCTGTCGAATACGCGGAACCCACCGCCAAAGGAGTTGTAAAGAATGAACAAGACCGAATTGATCGATGCCGTTGCTGAAGCTGCCGACCTGACCAAGGCCGAGTCCAGCCGCGCTGTCGATGCCGTCGTTGCTGCCGTCACCAAGGCGCTGAAGGACGGCGATGCGGTCACCCTGGTTGGCTTCGGTACCTTCCAGGTCCGCGACCGTGCTGCCCGCACCGGCCGCAACCCGAAGACCGGCGACACCATCAAGATCGCTGCTTCGAAGAATCCGTCGTTCAAGGCTGGTAAGGCCCTGAAGGATGCTGTAAACTAAGCGGCTCGCTGGGGTGCTTAGCTCAGCGGTAGAGCGTCTCCTTTACACGGAGAGGGTCGGGGGTTCGAAACCCTCAGCACCCACCACAGCACCGCGGTAAGTTTGAAATGTGGAGCGGTAGTTCAGCTGGTTAGAATGCTGGCCTGTCACGCCGGAGGTCGCGGGTTCGAGTCCCGTCCGCTCCGCCATTTTCAACGAGGCCCCCGGCCGAAAAGCTGGGGGCCTTGTTTTCTCTCCAACCAACCGGTTGTAGAGAAAACAAAGAGGTCTGCAATACGGAGCGGTAGTTCAGCTGGTTAGAATGCTGGCCTGTCACGCCGGAGGTCGCGGGTTCGAGTCCCGTCCGCTCCGCCATTGCAAAACTCTTAAATCCTCGTGAAAAAACTTTGAAAAAAGTGTTCAGCGGGGTAGGTTTTCAGGAAGTCTTCGGATATACTGAGCGCCTGCAAAGTTTCAAGCGCGGAGCGGTAGTTCAGCTGGTTAGAATGCTGGCCTGTCACGCCGGAGGTCGCGGGTTCGAGTCCCGTCCGCTCCGCCAACTCTAAGAGCCCTCGACGCAAGTCGGGGGCTTTTTCTTTGCGCCGTTTCCATCATTCGATGCGCGCGAACCTGTAGATCGCCTGGGCGGGATGGCGCCAGGCCCTGCTGCCACTGCTTTTGGTCCACGCCGCGAAGCGGGTTACACTGCCGGGCTCGCCAATCAAGCCTTGTGATTCCTCACCATGCTGCAGAAACTCCGCGACAAGACCTCAGGCTGGATCGTCACCGTGATCCTGGGGCTGCTGATGATTCCGTTCCTGTTCGTGATCGACAACAGCTACCTCGGTGGCGTCGGCGCACAGAACGTCGCCAAGGTTTCGGCACCGCCGACCTGGTGGCGCTCGGCACCGTCCTGGTGGCCGGTGCGCATGATGTGGCAGCACCATGAGATCAGTGCACAGGACTTCCGCACCCGTTTCGAGCAGGAACGCATGCGCGAACGCCAGCAGCAGGGCGAGAACTTCGACCCGCGCGCGTTCGAAAGCACCGAGAACAAGCTGGCCGTGCTCGACCAGTTGATCGACGAGCAGGTCGTGCGCCTGGTCGGTGAGCAGGCCGGTGTCGTGATTGGCGACGGCGCTGTGCGCGAATACATCACCACCATTCCGGGCTTCCTGGGCGCCGATGGCAAGTTCAGCGAAAGCAATTACCGTCTGGCCCTGGCCGGTGGCAATCCGCCGCGCACGCCGACCCAGTTCCAGGAACTGGTGCGTGAGAGCCTGCAGCAGTCGGTGATCCCGTCGGGCCTGCAGAATTCCGGCTTTGTCACCCAGGCCGAGACCGAGCGTCTGTTGAAGCTGCTGGGCGAGACCCGCGATGTGGAACTGGCCGCGCTGCCGGAAGTTCCGGTGGATACCGCGCCGGTGACCGACGCGCAGATCAAGCAGTGGTACGACAGCCATGGCAAGGATTTCCGCCAGGCCGAATCGGTGTCGCTGGAATATGTCGAGCTCAATGGTGCCAACCTGCCGGCGCCGACTGCGGCCGATGAAGCGACCCTGCGCAAGCGCTATGAAGATGAGAAGGCCAAGTTCACCACGCCGGAACAGCGCCAGGCGGCGCACATCCTGATCACCGGCGACGGTGCTGAAGCCAAGGCCGCCAAGCTGGCTGTCGAAGCAAAGGCGGCAGGTGCCGACTTTGCCGCGCTGGCCAAGGCGAACTCGGAAGATCCCGGCTCCAAGGCGCAGGGCGGTGACCTGGGCTGGGTGGAGCGGGGCGCGATGGTCAAGCCGTTCGAAGATGCACTGTTTGGTGCCAAGGCGGGTGAGGTGATCGGCCCGGTCAAGACCGACTTCGGTTACCACATCATCAAGGTCGCAGCGGTTCGTGGCGGCCAGGGCAAGTCCTTCGAAGAAGTGCGCGACACCTTGGCTGCCGAGCAGTTGAAGGCCGACGGCGAGCGCGGCTTCAACGATCTGGCGGGCCGCCTGGTCGATGCCATCAACAAGAGCCCGAGCGACCTGTCCGCGGCCGCCAAGGCGGTCGGCCTGTCGATGCAGACGCTGGGCCCGATCACGCGCACCACCGCCACCGGTATTGCCGCTGATCCGGCCGTGCTGCGTGCCGCCTTCTCCGACGTCCTGGTGCAGGACGGTACCGCCAGCGATCCGATCGCCCTGGGCGGCAGCAGCAACCACAGCGTGGTGATCCGCGTTGCCGCGCATACCCCGGAGCAGGCGCTGCCGCTGGACAAGGCGCGTGAGCAGGTGATCGCCGCGATCCGTGCCGACCGTCAGCGCCAGGCCGGTGACAAGGCCGCCGATGCCCTGCTGGCCAAGCTGAAGGCCGGCGCGACCCTGCAGTCGCTGGCTGCCAGCGAGAAGCTGCAGCTGAGCCCGATGCCGGGCCTGCCGCGCAGCCAGCCGGTGCCGACCCCGGAGATCAACCGTGCGATCTTCAGTGCGCCGCTGCCTGCCGAGGGCAAGCCGAGCTACGGCAAGGTCGACGTCAACGGCCATGCGCTGGTCTTCGCGGTGAACAAGGTCAACCCGGGCGACATCAAGGAAGTGACCGCCGAACAGCAGAAGCAGCTGAAGGACCAGCTGAGCCAGATCGACGGCATGGCCGCGGCCAAGGCCTACATCGAGGCGATGCGCAAGAAGTTCTTGATCCAGACCACCGAAGCGAACCTGTAAGCCCTTCGGCGAGCAGGAACGAAAAGGCCCGGCATTGCCGGGCCTTTTTTGTTGTCGCAACCCTGATCGATCCGTGACCTGCGCGATGAGTGCCGACCAAGGTCGGCCGCTACCAGAAGCGACCGGCTCCTGCTCTTCATCTTCCAACCCGTGGGTGGTGCCACCGGAAACCACCAGGGGACGGGCGGGGTGGGCGCGCGGGGGTGTCCGCGGCATGGATGCCGCGGCCAAGCCCCCAAGGATGGGTTCACGGCGTCCCCCGTGGGTCCACCTCGCTCGTCCCAACTCATGAATGCTGCTGCCGCCACCCGCGAGGGGCTTCGCCGTTGGCCGGAAACCGCGCGTCAGCGCCGCACCGACCTCAGTCTTCGACGCGCAGTACCGCGCCTGGCTTCAGCACGCTGCTGCCGCTCAAGCCGTTCAGCGACAACAGCGCCTTTACCGGCATGCCGTAGCGGCGGGCGATGGTCCATGCCGATTCGCCATTGCGAACGGTGTGGCGACGGTTGCGCGGGCGATCGGCAGCCGAGGCGACCACCTTGGCCACCTGCGGGCTCGGCGCGGCGCTGGCGGTGCTGGCCACTGCGGTGGCAACGGCCGTGCTGGTGATGTCGGCAACGTCCGCGTTGGACGCCGAAACCGGGGCCAGTACGCGGGCGGTGCCCGACGGGCGGTTGCCGGCGGCCAGTGCCGGATTCAGGCGGGCGATCTTCGCCGGGTCCAGCGCGCGCTGGGCGGCCCACTGCTGGACGCTGGTGCCCGCCGGCAGGGTGTGGTCCTTCAGCACCGGCACGGTGCGGTCCAGCGAGGCCATCACGCCCGGCTGGTCTTCCACGTCTTCCAGCACGCAGGCCAGGGCATGCAGCTTCTCGACGTAGGCATGGGTGACCGGCGACAGCCCGGGCAGGCCGGCCGGTTTGGCGTTCTGCGCATTCATGCCGGCCTTGCGCATGGACTGCAGCACGCGGTATTCACCGGCGTTGTAGGCCATCGTGGCCAGGCGCCAGTCACCGCCGAACATGCCATGCAGGGTCTTCAGGTAGCGCACGGCGGCCTGGGTGGACTCCACTGCCGACAGTCGGCCGTCGTAGTTGTTGCTCATCGGTACGCGATGGTTGCGTGCCGTGGTGGCGATGAACTGCCACAGGCCGGTCGGGCCGCTGCCGTTGCGGGCATTGGGCCGGTAGCCACTTTCGACGAAGGGAATCAGGGCGAATTCGGTGGGCAGGTTGGCTTTGCGCAGCTCTTCGACCACATAGCCGAACAGCACCAGCGCGTCGTCATCCTGGTTGGCCAACCGCGAAGGCGCATGGGCGAACTGCTTCTGCCAGCGCGGGCTGGTGGCTTCGGCGTCACAGGTAGGTTCTGCAAGGCCGTCGCGGAAGCTGGAGAAGATCTCCTGGCCGTTACGTACCGATGCGGCCGGCAGCGTTGACGGATCCAGCGGCAGGGCCGAGGCGGCGGTCAGGTTCTGGCTGATGCCGGCGCCCAGCGATTGTGCGCCGGCAGTTCCGGCCAACCCCAGGACGAGACCCAGGGCCAGCGGCAGACTTCGGCGACTCATGCGCGGAAGCCGTCTTTCCAGTGCCGGAGACCGGCCATGACGTCGACGTCGTCCACGACTTCGCGTCCCAGGTGCGCCGACACGGCCGCGCGGATGGGCGCCGTGTGGGTACGCAGGAACGGATTGCAGGCAATTTCATCGGCCAGGGATACTGGCAGGGTGGAACGGTCATCGCGGCGCATGGCCAAAGCCTCCTCTTGGCGCTGCAACAAGGCAGCGTTGGCGGGGTCGACATGCCGCGCGAAGACGGCATTTGACACGGTGTACTCGTGAGCGCAACACAGCAGCAGTTGCGCGGGCAGGGCACCCAGCTTGCGCATCGATGCCAGCAGCTGGGACGGCGTACCTTCGAACAGGCGTCCACAGCCCAGGCTGAACAACGAATCTCCGCTGAAAAGCTGTTCAGCGGTGTGAAACGCGATGTGGCTGCGGGTGTGCCCGGGGACGGATAGTACGTGGAACATCCGGCCCAGTGCCTGAACACGTTCACCTTCACCGACCCGCTCGGTGGCCATCGGGATGCGCTCGTCGACCGGTGCGACCACGCGCACCCCGGGGAAACGCGCCTGCAGCGCCGGTACTCCGCCGATGTGATCGTCGTGGTGATGGGTGAGCAGGATGGTGTCCACGCGCACGCCTCGGGCAGCCAGCGCCAGTACCGGCGCAGCGTCGCCGGGATCGACGACCACGGCAGCACCGTCGTCGGCGATCAGCATCCAGATGTAATTGTCCGCAAATGCGGGCAGGGCAGTCAGTCGCATAGAATTGGACCATGCCCGCGCTGCAGAGCACCCGTCAAGCGAGCCAGGCCCCGTGGTTCGACAGTGAACCGGCGGAGGCCCTGCGCGTGCTCGAACGGCAGCTGCTGCTGCCGCAGCTGTCGCTGCTGCCGACCCGGCCCTGGTTGTGGATCGCCCCCAGCGCCGCCTGGCTGGCGGATGCGCAGCTGGGCGGTCGGGGTCTGCGCCTGCATCGCCAGGGCAGTGGTTACGCCGGCGATACCCGCTGTGCACTGCCGTTGCCGCTGCCCAATGAGAGTGTCAACGCCATCGTGCTGCAGCATGTGACCGTCGGCGATGCCGACCATCTGCTGGACGAATGCGAGCGCGTGCTGATGCCCGGCGGCCATCTGTGGCTGACCAGCCTCAACCCGTTCAGCCCGTTCCGCACGCGCTGGCGCCAGCACGGGCTGGTGGTGCGCACGCCGCAGCGGATCCGCCAGCTGCTTGAGCGCCATGGGCTGGAATGCGAGGACATGCGTTACCTGGGGCCGATGTGGCAGGGTGCCGGCAGCCGCCGTCGCGGCGGCTGGGCCCCCCTGCGCGCGGCCTGCCTGTTCCACGCTGAAAAACGCACGCTGGCCCTGCCCGGGCCGACCCCGTTGCCCGTGCGCTGGCACGGCACCGTTGCTACCTGATCTGGAGTTGTATTGAAAACCATCGAAATCCACACCGACGGTTCCTGCCTCGGCAATCCCGGCCCCGGTGGCTGGGCAGCGCTGTTGCGCTACAAGGGGCACGAGCGCGAACTGAGCGGTGGCGAAGCGCATACCACCAACAATCGGATGGAGCTGATGGCGGCCATTTCCGGGCTGGAGTCGTTGACCGAGCCCTGTGAGATCGTCCTCTATACCGATTCGCAGTACGTACGGCAGGGCCTGACCCAGTGGCTGCCGGGCTGGATCCGCAAGAACTGGAAGACCGCCGGCGGTGACCCGGTGAAGAACCGTGAACTGTGGGAGCGCCTGCAGGCCGCCACGCTGCGGCACCAGATCGACTGGCGCTGGGTGAAAGGCCATTCCGGCGACCCGGACAATGAACGCGTGGATACCCTGGCCCGCAACGCCGCGATCCAGATCCGCGACGGCAGCCCGGTAAACTGAGCCCATGCGTCAGATCATCCTTGATACCGAAACCACCGGCCTGGAGTGGAAGAAGGGCAACCGCGTCGTCGAAATCGGCTGCGTCGAGTTGTTCAAGCGCCGCCCGACCGGCAATACCTATCACCAGTACCTGAAGCCGGACTGCGAATTCGAACAGGGTGCGCAGGAAGTGACCGGCCTGACCCTGGAATTCCTCGCCGACAAGCCGGAGTTCGCGCAGGTCGTGGAGGAGTTCCTGGCCTTCATCGATGGCGCCGAGCTGATCATCCACAACGCCGCGTTCGACCTGGGCTTTCTCGACAATGAGCTTTCCCTGTTGGGAGAGCAGTACGGGAAGATCACCGACCGCTGCACGGTGATCGATACCTTGGCGCTGGCGCGCGAGCGCTTCCCGGGCCAGCGCAACTCGCTCGACGCCCTGTGCAAGCGACTGGGCGTGGACAACTCGCACCGGGCCCTGCATGGCGGTCTGCTGGATGCGCAGATCCTGGGTGATGTGTACATCGCGTTGACCTCGGGCCAGGAGGAGATTGGCTTCGGGCTGGGCGATGACGATGCCGGTGGCGCTGCGGCGTTGCAGGCGTTCGATGCGTCCAAGCTGCTGCCGCGGCCGCGCGTGGTGGCCACGCCGTCGGAGCAGGAAGCGCATGCGGCGCGTCTGGAACGGCTGCGCAAGAAGGCCGGCCACGCGTTGTGGGACGGCCCGAAGGTGGAAGAAGCCGCGAGCGCGTAGGCGCAGCGGTGGCGTGCGAAATGCAGCCACGCATGGCGTGGTGATGCGTGTGAAATGCAGCCACGCATGGCGTGGCTCTACTGTAGATCCACGCCATGCGTGGATGGCGTGGATCAGTGGCAGCGCACCAGGATCACGGTGATGTTGTCCGATGACGCGCCAGCGCAATCGCGCTGGCGCCCCACAATTTGCGCTGCAAATCGTGGGCCCCGTCTCACCAGCACCCAGACCCCCGCCGCTTCGCGGCCGCCCCCTGACTCAGGGGGCTTGCCTCCAGCCGGCATCAGTGGCAGCGCACCAGGATCACGGTGATGTTGTCCGAGCCGCCGCCGTCGAGGGCGGAGGCGACCAGGCTGTCCACGCATTCCTGCGCGCTGGCGTCGTCGAAGGCGAGGGTGCGGGCGATGCCGCGGTCATCCACTTCCTCGGTCAGGCCATCACTGCACAGCAGCAACTGCATGCCCGGGCGCAGCTCGCCGCTGGTGGTCGCCACGTTCAGGTGTGCCGGGTCGGTGACGCCCAGTGCCTGGGTGACCACGTTGCGGTGGGGATGGGCGCGCGCCTGCTCGGCGGTCAGGTTGCCCTGCGCGACCAGTTCCTGCACCACGCTGTGGTCCTGGCTGAGCTGGGCAAGTTGGCCATCGCGCCACAGATAGGCGCGGCTGTCGCCGACCCAGGCCACTTCGTAACGGTTGCCCTGCACCCGTGCAGCGACCACGGTGGTGCCCATCGGCAGGCTGTCGTTGCGCCGGCGCGAGGCGCGGATGATCTCTTCGTCGGCGGTGCGGATCGCCTGCGCCAACGGCGCGCCACGGCGGATCTCACGCACGATGGTCTCGCGCGCCAGTGCGCTGGCCACCTCGCCGCAGGCGTGCCCGCCCATGCCGTCGGCTACCAGCCACAGGGCCAGCTCGCCGTCACCGTAATAGGTGTCCTCATTGAGCTCGCGGCGCAGGCCGGGGTGGGTGAGATGTCCGAATTCGATCATGGTGGGTGCTGGGCGAGGGGGTAATGCCGGGGAGAACGGCATCATCACGGCCAAGCGGACATCCGGCAAGCCATGCAGTCAGGAAAATTTCACTTCATTGGGCGCAATGACTTGTCGTCAGCCGCGCTTCCTCGTATGATGCGCGTCCCCGGTTCGCCGGGGAACATCTGGAGAGGTGGCAGAGCGGTTGAATGTACCTGACTCGAAATCAGGCAGGCGTTTATAGCGCCTCGGGGGTTCGAATCCCCCCCTCTCCGCCAGATTAAAAAAGAAGGGCTGCCGAAAGGCAGCCCTTCTTTTTTAATCTGGCGCGGGGATGCGACGACGCTTCGCGCGTCGCCCCAAACGTTGCGATGCAACGTTCGGGCCCCTCCCTTTGCCGGCCTTCCTGCGGATGCTTCAGTAGATCCACGCCATGCGTGGATGCTGTTCGCGTGCGGCGGGTTACCATGTACGTCATCACCTGCTGGAGCCGCCACGATGACCGCTGAAATCCTCGTCCCCGTTTCATTCGGCGAGCTGCTGGACAAGATCTCGATCCTGCAGATCAAGTCCGAGCGCATCAGTGACGAAGGCAAGCTGGCCAACGTACGCAAGGAGCTGTCCGCGCTGGAAACCACGTGGATGGCGCACCCGGCGGCAGTGAAGGACATCGCCAAGCTGCGCGCCGAGCTGAAGTCGGTCAACGAGCAGCTGTGGGAGATCGAGGACGACATCCGCCTGAAGGACAAGGCGCAGGCGTTCGATCAGGGGTTCATCGACCTGGCGCGCAGCGTGTACCTGCGCAACGACGAACGCGCACGCATCAAGAAGGCGATCAACCTGGCGCTGGGTTCGGCGTACGTGGAAGAGAAGTCCTACCAGGATTACACGCAGCGCGCGTAATCCCGGGCGGCCCGACGCAGTAGATCCACGCCATGCGTGGATGGATCTCCCGGGTTGCGGGACGGTGCGGACCAAGGTCCGCACCCAGTAGACAGCGCTCAGCTGCCCGGCGTGCCACTCACCCCAGATGGTCGGCGACGTAACGCTCGAACGCGGCAATGCCGTCCTCGACGGTGATCAGTTCCATCACGTCGTCGAATTCGATCTTGGTGCCCCACTTGAGGTCGGCTGCCTGCTTGCCCAGATACTTGCGCGCCGCGTCGTCGTAGCGGTCCGCGCAGTAGCGGCGGTCCGAATACGGGCCGCTGCGGTTCGGGTTGCTGGCCGCATGCAGGCCCAGCACCTTGGTACCCATTGCGTTGGCAATGTGCATCGGGCCAGAGTCCGGGGTCATCACCAGATTGGCGCGGGCCAGCAGGGCCGGCAACTGCTTGAGCGTGTCCTTGCCGACCAGGTCCAGTGCCGGAACATCCAGCTGGGCCTGGATGGCGTCGGCCATGCTGCGCTCCAGTTCGCTGCGGCCGCCGCACAGCACGACCCGCCAACCGCGCGTGACGGCATGGTTGGCGACCTCGGCATAGCGGTCGGCGTACCAGTTGCGGCGCACGTGGCTGGAGCAGGGCGAGATCATCAGCACCGGCCGGCCATCGTCCTGCCATTGCGCAGCGGCCCAGTCATAGGCTGCCTGCGGCACGGGCAGGTCCCAGCTGACATCGGTCTGGCGCAGGCCCAGCGGCTCGCAGAAGCTGCCGATGGCATCGAGCACATGGATGCCCGGGCGATCAGGGATGCGTTCGTTGATGAAGAGGCCGTGCAGATCCTTGGAGCGGCTGCGGTCGTAACCGATGCGGCGCTCGGCAGGAATGAAGGCGGACAGCACGTTGGCGCGGAACGCCACCTGCATCTGCAGCAGGGCCTCGAAACGCCCGGGTGGCAACTGCTTGCGCAGCTCCTTCACTCCGGCCATGCCGGTCTTCTTGTCGTAGGCGTGGAAGGTGACGCCCGGCAGGCCATCGAGCAGCTTCTGCCCGACCTTGTCGATGATCCAGTGGATCGGCGTGTCCGGGCGCGCGGCCTGCAGGGTGCGCACCAGCGGCACTACGTGGGTCACATCGCCAAGAGCGGACAGGCGCAGAAGACACAAGGAGGAGGACGCTGATGCCATGTGTTGTTAGACTCAAAGGAATGGTCGCATTCGACGCCAATGAAGCGCTGACGCCATGCCGCGAGGGTCGCGGCATCGGGGCCATTCTGTTCGACCGCGAGCGGCTGCGGCAAGCCGACATCGGTCTGTTCTCGCCACAGCACTGGGCCGGCAAGGCCCGGCCGGTGGGTGAGGGCGGCCGTGGCAGCGCCTGGTTCGTGGATGCGCCGTTCGGCGCCAGCGTACTGCGGCACTACCTGCGCGGGGGGCTGGCGGCCCGGATCAGCCACGACCAGTACATCTGGCGGGGGGCGGACCGGACCCGCAGCTTTGCCGAATTCCGGTTGATGCGCGCGCTGCGCGAGAAGAAGCTGCCGGTGCCCAGGCCGATTGCCGCCTTCTACATGCGTGAAGGCCTGCGCTACCGCGCCGCGATCCTGATGGAACGGATCGAAGGGGTGCGCTCGCTGGCCGACCGCGCACTGGTGGCCGGGCGCGGGGCGCCGTGGGAGGAAACCGGGCGGATGATCGCGCGCTTCCACCGTGCCGGGCTGGACCATGCCGATCTCAATGCGCACAACATCCTGTTCGATGGCAACGGCCATGGCTGGCTGATCGACTTCGATCGCGGGGTGATCCGCATCCCGGCCACTGCCTGGCGCGAGCGCAATCTCAAGCGCCTGCTGCGCTCGCTGATCAAGCTGCGCGGTGAGCGCAGCGTGGAAGACGTGGAAAAAGACTACGCGCGCCTGCGCCGCGCCTATGACATGGCCTGGAACCGGGGCACCTGATGGACTGGTCGTTGCGTTTCCTCGGCGTCGGCAATGCGTCGGCGGTCGAGCTGGGTTCGCCGATGTCGGTGATCGAGCGTGATGGCCGGCCGTGGCTGACCATCGACTGCGGCGGCGAAGGCCTGACTGCCTTCAAGGCCCATTACGGGCATATGCCGCAGGCGCTGTTCGTTACCCATGTGCACCTGGATCACGTGGCCGGTTTCGAACGGCTGTTCGTGGATACCTTCTTCAGCGCGCAGCGGCGCGGCAAGGTGCGCCTGTACGTGCCGGCCACGGTGGTGCCGCTGCTGCACAAGCGCATCGGCGATTACCCGAACGTGCTGGCCGAGGGCGGCGCCAACTTCTGGGATGCCTTCCAGCTGATCGTGGTGGGCGATGCGTTCTGGCACGAGGGTGTGCGGCTGGAGGTGTTCCCCGTGCGGCACCACTGGCCGGAGACGGCCTATGGCCTGCGCCTGCAGGGCGCGCTGACCTGGAGCGGCGACACCAGGCCGATTCCGGAAATGCTGGCGCGCTATGCCAGTGACAACGAACTGATCGCCCACGACTGCGGGTTGCACGGCAATCCTTCGCATACCGGGGTGGATGACCTGGAGCGCGAGTACAGCGCCGAGCTGCAGGCACGGATGATGCTGTACCACTACGCCAGCGTGGCCGATGGCCAGGCCCTGGCCGCGCGCGGGCACCGGGTGGCACAGCCGGGCCAGTGTGTTGTGCTGGCCGCGCCGACCGCCCCGCACGTGCTGGCGCAGGATCCGCCGTGAGCAGCGCTGGCGCCGCCGCTTCACCGGCGCTGGCCGCCGAACTGGAGGGGTTGGAACGCGCACTGCATTGCCCGCAGGTGCGCGCAGACCATGAGCGTCTGGCGGCATTGCTGGATGAGGATTTCAGCGAGATCGGCAGCTCCGGCCAGTGCTACGGCCGTGAGGCCGCGCTGGAAGAGATCCCGCTGGAGCGTGCGCAGGTGGTGATCGAGTCGGACCAGTACGCCGTGTGGATGCTGGCAGAGGGCTTGGCCCAGGTGCGTTACCGCAGTCGCTATCACGTCGATGACCAGCCGCAGCGGTGGGTGCTGCGCAGCTCGCTGTGGCGTCAGCATTCAACGGGCTGGCGGATGGTGTTCCATCAGGGTACGCCTGAGGCGCGGTAGCGCCGGGGCATGCCCGGCGAAGGGCGCCAACCAAGGTTGGCATCTACCGGAGCGGGGCTTCGCCGAAAAGGCGGTGGCCCCGCCGGCTGACCTCGGCGCCCGCGTCGATCGATACCGTTGCTGCCTTCCGGCCCTGGCGGAGTTTTCGACCTAGCGTCGCGAGGGGCCGACGGGGCCACCATAGAGACGTTGGCCGCCCGGAGGCGGCCGATTCACGGATCAGGGGAAGCAGCGCATTGTGCGCCGGAGACCACAGCCGGACTGCACATCGGCTTACCGATGGCAGACGCGCATTCTAGCGCAGGCAGGTGCGTTGATGCCAGCTTCATGCACTGAATCCGATGTAACCCTGTGCGCCCAGCGTCGGCCGGTGGCTGCCGCCGTTGCTAGAATCCGGTCCCAGGAGGAACGACCTCCCCCACATCGGGATTCAATGACCAGGACGGCCTGGCCCTACCAAAGGAGGGCTGTCATGGCCTGGATCTATCTGTTGTTTGCCGGCCTGCTGGAAATCGTCTGGGCCGTGTCGATGAAGCAGTCTGAAGGCTTCACCAAACTCACCCCCACCGTCATCACCATCGTCGGCATGATCGCCAGCTTCTGGCTGTTGGCCGTCGCCATGCGCAGCCTGCCGCTGGGCACCGCCTATACGATCTGGACCGGTATCGGCGCGGTCGGTGCTTTCGTGGTCGGCATCGTGTTCCTGGGCGAGCAGGTCAGCCCGATGCGGATTGGCGCGGCGGTACTGATCGTCGCCGGCCTGGTTCTGATGAAACTCTCCAGCAGCTGAGGCCGGTTACGAATGCGGCGGGAATATGGATATTCCCGTTCTGCAGAAACAAGAGAATATGCATTTTCGGCAAAGTCGTGACGACTGCCGTGATTATTTGACGGCCATCATGAAAATAACGCGCCGGATTCACGTGGTGCTGGCGTTGACGGCCGCACAGTGCGCCCATTCGTCAAGCGAAACCGGGGAGTTTTCGCGCTGACGGACGTGCAGCGGCGCGCAGTTCCTGCAGCGCTTGCACGTGAAAGTGTGACTGTTTTTCAAGGTTGATACCGCAGGTCTTGTTCCCGAGTGGAGCAGGGCAGGACGACATCACCTCCAAAAAACCTGCCTGCTGTGCCACCGGTCATTATCATGGAGATTCACCGATGAACCGCATTTACCGTCTGGTTTTCAACCGTGCCCTGGGTGTGATGCAGGTGGCCTCGGAAATCACCCAGAATCCGACGGGAGGCGGTATCACGGCAACACGGCGCGGGATGAAACTACAGCGATTGGCAGTGGCGTTGGCGGCCACACTGGCCAGCGGCTCGGCGTTTGCAGCCTGCACCACGGCCGGTGCGGTGATTACCTGCGATGGCGCGACGGACCAGAACAATCTTTCCAGTACCGCCAATGGCGTGACCCTGAACATCGCCACCGGCGCGGTGCTGAGCGTGCCGCCGGTACTGGGGGGCACTGCGGTGACGCTGTCCGGCAACGGCATCACGGTGAACAACCAGGGCACGATCGATCCCACCATCAACGGCGGCTTGAGCCTTGCGGCGGCAGGCATGGTGCTGGGCAACAACACTGCCGGTGGCAATACCATCAACGTCAACAACCAGGCGGGCGGCAGCATCAAGGGCCTGGTCAACATCGGTTCGATTCTTGGGTTTGGTGGACAGGCACTGGTCACGCAGAACGCTGCCGGTGGTGTCACCAACATCACCAATGACGGCACCGTGGACATGTCCATCCTCGGGGCGGGGCTGTTCACCACTGCCGACGCCGCTGCCATCGTCAGCTACGGCGGTGCGCAGACCAACCTCACCAACAGCGGCAGCATCACCGGCCGCATAGGTCTGGGCGGATCAACAGCGGGCAACCATGTGATCAACGCCGGCAGCATCACCGGCAGCGTGCACCTGGGCAACTCCACGACGACGGGAAACACGTTCACCGCCGTGTCCGGTTCAAGCGTCAACCGCGGCGTGCTGGCAACGGGCATTGCGGGCGTTCTGGGCACCGTAGGCGTGAATCTGGCCGCTGCCGGCATTGTCGATGGCGGTACCGGTGCCAGCGATCGCCTGCTGCTGCAGAACAGCGCTTCGGGCCCGGGCGCGGGTACCGGCGGGACGGTGACCAACCTCGTTTGGGGCAATTACACTGGATTCGAGAACCTGACCGTCAACAGTGGTACCTGGAATCTGCAAGGTGCCTGGACCGGAACCAGTGCCACGATCAACGATGGCTTGGTCAACTTCAACAACGCGGCGTCATTCGGTACCGGTACCTTCAACGTCAACGGCGGCGCCATCGCGGCATCGGCGGGCGGGCTCACGCTTGCAAATTCCTTTGCGCTCAACACTGGCAGACTGACGTTGGGCGGCACCAACCCCTTCAGCTTGAGTGGTGTGCTGTCCGGTGCTGGCGGCCTGACCGTGACCAACACCGGTGTGGTCACGCTGGGCGGCGCGAACCTGTTCGGTGGTGGCGTCAACCTCAATGCTGGCGGATTGCTGCTGGGCAACGCAGGTGCGCTGGGCAGCGGCAACCTGACGGTAGGTGGTGCCGCGTCGCTGGATACCAGCGGGGCCTTCAATCTCGCCAACAACATCGTCGTCAACGGTGGTGGCAGTCTGAATCTGGTCGGCACCAATGCGTTGACGTTGAACGGTGCGCTGTCTGGTGCCGGCAACCTGGTGAAGAACGGCGCCGGCACGCTCACCCTGGGCGGTGCAAACACGCTTACCGGCAATGTCTCGATCGCGGGCGGCGCGTTGGCGCTCGGTGCAGGTGGCAGCCTGTCACCGACCGCTGCGATCTCGCTCACGGCAGGCACGTCGCTGGACCTCACTGCCGCAGCCAACCAGACCGTCGGCTCGCTGTCCGGGCTTGGTGGAACGGTCAGCCTGGGCACTCGCACACTTGCTCTAGGCGGTCTCGGCAATACCTCCTTCGCCGGCAACTTCACTGGCACTACCGGTGGCCTGGTCAAGGTCGGTACCGGAGTGCAGACACTGTCCGGCAGCAACAGCTTGACCGGTGGTTTTGCCCTGAATGGCGGCGGCCTGCTGCTCGGCAACAACGGTGCATTGGGAACGGGTGTGCTGAGCGTGGGCGGCGAGGTCACGCTGGATGGCACCACCGCAGCGCTCACCCTGGCCAACGACATCACGCTCGGCGCCGGTGGCTCGCTCGCGCTGCAGGGCGGCCAGCCCGTGGTGTTGAACGGGGTGATCTCCGGCGTCGGCAACCTTGGCAAGAACGGCGCATCTCTGCTCACGTTGAACGGCACCAACACGTTCAGTGGCGGCCTCGTCGTCAACGGTGGCGGCCTGCTGCTGGGCAACAGCAGTGCGCTCGGTACCGGCCTGCTGGACATCAACAACGCTGCGACGCTGGATACCTCTTCAGCCCTGACCCTGGGCAATGACGTGATCATCGGCGCGGCAGGCTCGTTGAACGTGCTGGGTGGCAACGCGCTGACACTGGGCGGTGCGATTTCCGGTGGTGGCGGCCTGATAAAGAGCGGGGCTTCGACACTGACGCTCAACGGCGCCAATACCTTCACCGGTGGCTTGAACGTTGCTGCCGGCACGGTGGCGCTGGGCAGTGGTGGCAGCTTGGCCGCGACTGGCGCGGTCAGCCTGTCGGGGGCTGGGGCGGCGCTGGATCTTTCCCTGGGTGGTAACCAGACCATCGGTGCACTGTCCGGCGTGGCAGGTTCCACCGTGGCATTGGGCGGCAATACGCTCACCTTTGGTAGTGCGGCCGACCAGGTCTTCGCCGGTGTGATCAGTGGCGTCGGCGGAGGCCTGGTAAAGAACGGAAGTGGCGTACAGACGTTGACCGGCGCAAACACCTTCACCGGCGGCGTCGCGCTCAATGCTGGCGGTCTGCTGCTGGGCAACAGCGGTGCACTGGGCACCGGCGCGCTCAGCGTCAACGGTGCCGCGACGTTGGACGGCAGCTCTGCGCTGACCCTGGGCAACGCGGTCAACCTCGGTGCCGCACTGACCCTGGGCGGCAGCAACAACATCACCCTGACCGGCGACATCTCCGGCGTCGGCAGCCTGACCAAGAACGGCGCCTCGCTGTTGACCTTGAACGGCACCAATGGCTTCAGTGGTGGCCTCAACCTCAATGCCGGCAGCGTGCTGCTGGGCAGCAGTGCGGCGGCCGGCACCGGCGCGCTGAACATCGGCGGCAACGTGTCGCTGGACGCGGCGGTTGCGCTGAACCTGAGCAACAACGTGGCCTTGGGTACCGGTGCGATTCTTACGCTCCCCGGCAGCCAGAACATCACGCTGGGCGGCGTGGTGTCCGGCGACGGTGGCCTGGCGAAGAACGGCGCCACGGTGTTGACGCTCAACGGTGCCAATACCTTCGGTGGCGGCCTGAACCTGGCGGGCGGCGGCCTGTTGCTGGGCAACAGTGGAGCGCTGGGAACCGGTGCGCTGAACGTTGCTGCGAACGCCAGCCTGGATAACAGCATTGCGCTTGACCTGACCAATGCGGTCAACCTTGGCGCCGGCTCGGCACTGACGCTGATCGGCAGCAACGCACTCACGCTCGATGGCGTGATTTCCGGCACCGGCAGTCTGGTCAAGAACGGCGCTGGTACGTTGACCCTCGGCAACGCCAACGGCTTCAGTGGCGGCCTGGCGTTGAATGGCGGCAACCTGCAGTTGGGCAACGCTGGCGCTCTGGGAACGGGTGCGCTCAACGTCGGCGGCAATGCAACGCTGGATACTGCCGCCGCCTACACCGTAGGCAACGCGATCAACCTGGCCTCGGGCACGACGCTTGCCCTGCAGGGCAGCAATGCGCTGACGCTCGGCGGCGTGGTGTCCGGCAATGGTGCACTGGTCAAGAACGGTGCAGCCACACTGACCCTGGCCAATGCGAACACCTACGCCGGCAGCACCACGATCAATGCCGGAACCCTGGCGCTTGGCGCAGGCGGCAGCCTGGCTGTCGGGGGTGACGTCACCCTCGGCGGCGCTGGCGCGGGCTTTGACCTATCGGCGGCAACCGGCAACCAGACCATCGGCGCGTTGAATGGCGTGGTCGGTTCGACGGTCGCGCTGGGAGGAAACTCGCTGACCTTTGGTACGGCAGCCGATGCGGTGTTCGATGGCGTGATCAGCGGAGGCGGTGGCCTGGTCAAGGTGGGCGCGGGCGTGCAGACGCTGTCCGCTGCCAACACCTTCGGCGGCGGCGTCAGCCTCAATGCCGGTGGCCTGCTGCTCGGCAATGATGCGGCACTGGGCAGTGGTGCGCTGACCGTGGGTGGCGCGGCCACCCTCGACACCAGCCTGGCGGCAACACTGGTCAACAACATCGCCCTCAATGCCGGCCTGACCGTGCTGGGCAGCAACGCGCTGACGCTCAACGGGGTGATCTCCGGCACCGGCAGCCTGACCAAGAATGGTGCTGCCACGCTGACCTTGAACGGCGTGAACACTTATACCGGCGGCACCAACGTCAACGCCGGCACGCTGGCCCTGGGAGCAGGTGCAAGCCTGGCCGCCAGCGGCATCGTCAACCTGGCAACCGGCGCTACGCTGGATCTCTCCGCGGGCAACGGTGCCCAGACCTTCGGCACCCTGACCGGTAGTGGCACGGTCAACCTGGGCGCAAACTCGATCACTGTCGGCGGACCGACCAACGGTGTCTTCAGCGGCTCCATTGCCGGCACCGGCGGCCTGATCAAGGAGGGGACCGGTACTGAAACGCTGACCGGTACCAACACCTTCACCGGTGGCACCCTGATCAATGCGGGAACGCTGGCGATCGGTGCCGGTGGCAGCCTGGCGGCAACCGGTGCAGTCACGCTTTCCGCGCCGGGCACCGGCTTCGACATCTCCGCTGCTGGCAACCAGACCATCGGCGCGCTCAACGGCGTCGCTGGCAGCACCGTGGCGCTGGGCGGAAATACGCTGACCTTCGGCGGCGTTGGCAACGGGACCTTCGATGGCGTGATCGGTGGGACCGGCGGGCTGGTCAAGAACGGTACGGGCATCCAGACGTTGGGCGGCGCCAACGTCTTCGGTGGCGGGGGGGCACTCAACGGTGGCGGCCTGGTGGTGGGCAACAATGCCGCGCTGGGTACCGGCGCGCTGACCGTGGGCGCCAACGCATCACTGGACAGCAGCATCGCTGCGAACCTCGGCAACGACATCGGCCTGCTGGCCGGTGCCACGCTCAACCTGCTTGGCAGCAATGCATTGACGCTGGGCGGGGCGGTCATCGGCGATGGTGGCCTGATCAAGAACGGCGCGGCGACGGTCACCCTGACCGGCAGCAACACCTTCACCGGCGGCACGGTCATCAACAGCGGCACGCTGGCGATCGGGGCGGGCGGCAGCCTGTCGCCGACCGGCGCGGTGAACCTGGCCGGTACCGGCACCTTCGACATCTCCGCCGGCGGCAACCAGAGCGTCGGTTCGCTGGCGGGCGTGGCCGGCAGCACGGTGTCGTTGGGGGGCAACAGCCTGACGCTGGGAGGTACCACCGACGCGACCTTCAACGGTGCCCTGACCGGCAGCGGTGGGCTGGTCAAGAATGGCAGCGGCGTGCAGACCCTCAACGGTGCCAGCACGTTTGGTGGCGGCGTCACCCTCAATGCCGGCGGCCTGGTGGTGGGCAACAACGCTGCGCTGGGAACCGGCACGTTGACGGTGGGGGGCGCTTCCACGCTTGATTCCAGCAGTGCGGTGACCTTGGCCAACAACGTGGTGCTCAACGCGGGCCTGACCGTACTTGGCAGCAACGATCTCACCCTCAACGGCAACCTGTCGGGGGCCGGCAGCTTGACCAAGGACGGCGTTGCTACCCTCACGTTGAACGGCACCAACACCTATACCGGCGGCACCTACATCAACGCGGGCACGCTCGCGCTCGGTGCCGGTGCCAGCCTCAGCGCAGGCGGTATCGTCAATCTGGCCACGGGTGCCACCTTCGATCTTTCGGCCGGCAGCGGCACGCAGGTATTCGGCACGCTGATCGGCAATGGCACGGTCAACCTCGGCGCGAACACGTTGACCATCGGCGATGCCACCAATGGTGTGTTCAGTGGTTCGATCGGCGGCACTGGTGGACTGATCAAGGAGGGCACCGGTACCGAAACATTGACCGGCACCAACACTTTCACGGGCGGCACCACCATCAACGCCGGCACGCTGGCGATCGGCGCCGGTGGCAGCCTGGCCGCAACCGGCGCAGTGAACCTGGCCAACGCCGGTACCGGTTTTGACATCTCCAGCGGTGGCAACCAGGCCATCGGTACATTGTCCGGCGTTGCCGGCAGCACGATCAGCCTTGGCGGCAACACACTGACCACCAACGCAGCGGGCAACAGCACCTTTGCCGGGGACATCAGTGGCGCCGGTGGCCTGGTCAAGAACGGTGCCGGCGTGCTCGGCCTCACCGGCAGCAACACCTTCGGTGGCGGAGTGGCGCTCAACGCCGGTGGTCTGTCGCTGGGCAGCAGTGGTGCCCTGGGCACCGGCACGCTGACCGTAGGCGGTGACGCCACGCTGGACGGCAGTGTGCCGCTGACCCTGGCCAACAACGTGCAGCTGGCAAGCGGCACGTTGACCCTGCTGGGGGGCACGCCGCTGACGCTGGACGGTGACATCGCCGGCAGTGGCAGCCTGCTCAAGGATGGTGCGGCGACGGTGACCCTGGGCGGCGCCAGCAGCTACACCGGCACCACGACGATCAACAGCGGCACCCTGGCGGTCGCCGCCGGTGGCAGCCTGTCCTCGGCCAGCACGGTGAACCTGGCCGGCGCCGGAACGCTGGACATCAGTGCGGCCGGCAACCAGGCCATTGGTGGCCTGGCCGGTGTTGCCAGCGGCAACGTGGTGCTCGGCGGTTCCACCCTGACCACCGGCGGCAGCAATGCCAGCACCACCTTCGGTGGCACCATCGGTGGAAGCGGTGGCCTGGTGCAGACCGGCACCGGCACGTTGACCCTGACCGGCAACAACACCTACACCGGTGGAACCACCATCAACGGTGGCAGCACCTTGCAGATCGGCAATGGCGGCGCGACCGGTGCGATCGTCGGCGACGTGACCAACAACGGCGCACTGGTGGTCAACCTGTCGGGCAACACGACACTCGGTGGCACCGTCAGCGGCAGCGGTGGCCTGACCCAGGCCGGCAGCGGCACGCTGACGCTGACCGGCAACAATACCTATACCGGCGGCACCACCATCAATACCGGTGGCACCCTGCAGGTGGGCAATGGTGGTGCAACGGGGTCGATCATCGGCGACGTCGGCAACAACGGCAGCCTGGTGTTCAACGTGGGTGGCAACACTACGCTCGCGGGCGCGGTCAGCGGCAGCGGCGGTCTGACCCAGGCCGGTGCCGGTACGCTGACCCTGACCGGCAACAACACCTACACCGGCGGTACCACCATCAACACCGGCGGTACGTTGCAGGTGGGCAATGGTGGCGCCACGGGTGCGATCACCGGCAACGTCAGCAACAACGGCAGCCTGGTGTTCAACGTCGGCGGCAATACCACGCTTGGTGGCGTGGTCAGTGGCAGCGGCGGGTTGACCCAGGCCGGCAGCGGCACGCTGGTCCTTACCGGCAACAACACCTATACCGGTGGCACCACGATCAACACCGGCGGTACCGTGCAGATCGGCAACGGCGGCGCCAGCGGCGCGGTCACCGGCAACATCACCAACAACGGTGGCCTGGTGGTCAACACCGGCAGCACCACCACGCTGGGTGGCAGCATCAGTGGCGCGGGCAGCATCGTGCAGGCCGGCCCTGGCCTGCTCAACCTGGGCGGCAACAGTGGCGGATTCACCGGTACCGGTCAGGTCACCGGTGGTGGCCTGAATGTCACCGGCACCGTCGGTGGCCAATGGACCATCGGCAGCGGCACCACGTTGTCGGGTACCGGCACCATCGGCGGCAGCGCTGGCGGCGTCACCGTGAGCAGCGGCGGTGTGCTGTCGCCGGGCAACGGCCCGGGCAATGGCAGCAGTGGCGGCAACGGTACGGGCGCGATCACCGTGGGCGGCAACCTGACCCTGGCACCGGGCAGCACGCTGTCGGTCGACCTGGGCGCTACCGGCAGTGACGTGGTGCAGGTGGGCGGCAGCGCGAACATCGGTGGTGCATCGGTGGTGGTCAATGCCATCGACCCGAACACCAGCTACCAGCAGGGCCAGCAGTACACGATCATCAACGCAGGCGGCGGCGTCAGCGGGCAGTTCGTGCCTCCCACCACCACCTCGGCGTTCCTCTCACTGAGCCCGGTCTACACAGCGAATGCCGCGCAGCTGAAGATCGATGTGAAGCAGACAGCGGCCTTCGTCACGGCTGCGCAGACCCGCAACCAGCTGGGCGTGGCATCGGCGCTGGACAGCCTGCCGCAGACCGGCGCGGCGCTGGGCCTGTACAACACGCTGCTGGCCTACGACACCGCCACCGCGCGCAACGCGTTCAACCAGCTCTCCGGTGAAGTGCATGCAGCCAGCCGTGCAGTGCTGCTGTACGACAACTACCTGGAAGAGGGCATCCGCCAGCGTCTTGGCAGCGAGTTGCCGACGGTGCGTGGCGAGCGTGCTTCGGCATGGCTGGCGGGTAGCGGCAAGGTGTTCAAGCAGGACGGCGATGGCAACGGTGACGAGATCCGTGCCAACCGCAATGCACTGATGGCCGGCGTCGATTGGAAGCTCGGCGAGCATGTGGTGCTGGGTGCGGCGGCGGGCAGCGAGCGGCTGGATACGCGGCTGTACGATCGCCAGTCGCGCGCACGCCTGCGTGGCAACACCTATGGACTGTATGCGCAGGGCGAGTGGAACAACGGATTTGCGGTCGGTGGCAGTGTGTCGCGCGGCGATTACCGCACGCGCACCACGCGTGAAGTGCCGCTGCTGGCACAGACGCTGCACAGCCGCCAGGATTCGGATGTCACCATCGCCCAGATCGAAGGCAGCTGGACCTGGACCCATGGCAGGACGCAACTGCAACCGTATGTGCAGTTCACCAAGCACTGGGTGGACAGCGATCGCGCGGTGGAGCAGGGCGGCAGCGCGGCGCTGGTGCTGGAGGGCGGCAAGGACACGCTCAATGTCAGCACCGTCGGCGTACGCGGCCGCTGGGATGTGGGCAGCGGCGAGCGCTATCCGGCACAGCTGACGGTCGGCCTGGGCTGGCAGCATGCGTCCGGTGACACCGACGTGGCCAGCCGGCAGAGCTTCGCCGTCGGCGGCACTGCGTTCGATGCCTACAGTGCCGTGATGGCGCGCAACGCACTGGTCAGCCAGGTCGGTGTGGCCGTCGGCCTGGGACGCAGCAGCCAGCTGTCGCTGTTCGTGCAGGGCCAGCATGGCGACGGTCGCAACGATATCGGTGGCCAGTTGAACCTGCGCGTCGGGTTCTGAGCCAGCGCGTGTCTTCGACGGATCCACGCCATGCGTGGATCCGTCGAGAGCCGGGTTACAGCACCCGCTGCATCTCCACGGCGTCGATTCCGGCACCGTGGCCATCGGCTACCACGCGTACCACCTGGAAGCCGAGGCCGGCATAGAAGCCCTGCGTGTGCTGGCTGGTGCTGAGCGTGATGCGCTGGATCGATGGGTCTGCTTCAGCCTGATGCAGGCGGGCCACTGCCAGCGCGCGTCCCAGCCCCTGTCTGTGGCGACTTCGTTCGACCATGCCCCAGCACAAGCTGGCGCTGCCATCGCCGCAGTGCCAGAGGCCGCCGCAGGCCACCACCTGGCCCTCGACCTCGATCACCTGGAAGGCGCGCTGCACGGCATGTTCGTGCAGGAAGCGCTCGAAGTCACCCCGCTCTGCGGGTGCGAAGTAGGTGGGCACGTTGCTGTCGAAGATCGACAGGCAGGCGGTGATGTCGGTGCAGCGGTAGGGGCGGGGTGTCATGAATGACTGTCATCGTGGTGGCGGGCACATTGTGCGCGAGGTCCGGACCATTGATGTCCGGATATGGCGAGCCCGGAAACCGGTCCGGACGCAGACTGCGGGTCCCCGTCATCAGGAGGTTCCATGTCCAACGTTCACCAGAACTTCGTTCAACTCCATCAACGCGCTGGTCTCTATGTGCTGCCCAACGTATGGGATGCCGGTGGCGCCCGCCTGGTCCAGCAGCTGGGAGCTGTCGCGGTGGGAACATCGAGTGCTGCCATGGCGTGGTCCTGCGGTTATGCCGATGGCGGTGCGCTGCCGGATACCGCGCTGCTGCAGCGGGTTTCGGAAATTGTTGGTGTGACTTCGCTGCCGGTCACGGTCGATATCGAGGACGGTTACAGCGATGTCCCCGATGCGGTCGCTGAGCGGGTGCTGCGCCTGGTGGAGGCGGGTGCGGTAGGGATCAACATCGAAGACGGTGCCGGCAGCCCTGCGGCGCTGGTGGGCAAGATCACAGCCATCCGTTCGGCGCTGAGCGGACGATCGCTGTTCATCAATGCGCGCACCGATGTGTATCTGCGCGGCCTGGCTGAAGAGGATGAGGCGGTCAGGATGAGCATCGATCGGCTGCAGGCCTATGCACGTGCCGGTGCCGACGGCGGCTTCGTGCCCGGGCTTCGCGCGCTGGACGAGGTTGCTGCGGTTGCCGGCGGCGTGTCGCTGCCTCTCAACCTGATGTGGCTGCCGGGGATGGCGCCGTTTGCTGCGCTGTCGCAGGCCGGTGTGCGGCGGCTGAGCGCGGGCCCGGCCTTGTTCATGCATGCATGGGCGGCGATGGCTGCGGCGACCACGGATTTTCTCGGCGGTGTGATGGCGATGCCCGAGGGCGCACCGGGCTATGCGGCCTTGAACCAGCTGTTCAGCGAAAGGTGAGGGCGCCAAGACGGGGCGCGCCGACAGGCTCGACCACGGGCGGGTAGTCGATGCGACCGGGCCGAGGCATCCACGCATGGCGTGGATCTACTGCCATAGCTGGAGGAACAAGCCCCTCTGTTGAGGGGCTGCCCCGACAGGGGCGGGGAGAGGCCGGCGAAGGGAGGGGCCCGAACGTTGCGCAGCAACGTTTGGGGCGAAGCG